>CAJUDJ010000016.1 GCA_910584985.1 uncultured Eubacterium sp.
TAAATAATTATAGTGAAAGCAGGCAACAGCGTTTAACTGTTGCCTGTGATTTTTTATAAAACAATATTTATATATTGTTCGTCATCAGAATTTGAGGTAGGGTTCCTGCAAAATATGCAGGGCGTCCTACCTCATTTTTACTTTTATTCGTTAACCACTTTTTGTTCTTTCTGATTGGCGTATTCAGCTAATCGTTTTCTGTTTTGCTCAAACACCTCGTCTACCATATGAGTGTATATTTTTGCAGTTACAGAAATATCACTGTGTCCCATTATTCTTTTGCTACATTGATTGGTACGCCTGCCGCCTGGCAGTCAGTGCAGAAAGTGTGTCGTAGTAGGTATGGTTCAAGGTCAGGTGAAAAAAGTATTTTTAGAGATAATAAATATGTTAAAGAATGGATTAGTTCATTTAAATCTAACGATAGTTCAAAATTATTCAAAAGTGTTATATAAAGATGTTTATACTGAATATATAGATGATCTTAATAATGAAATATCACAAACATATGAAGAAATGAAAAAGCAAAATTTAATTGTTAGTGGTAATTAATTGAGCAATGTAATATTAGGTTTGTTACATATTTTGGAATAATATGTACTAATTCAATAGTTCAAATCCATACACGAAATTGCAAAATACATCTTTTTTGTATTCTTCAGACAAATTTTTAAGCAGACAAGTCTTTGATTTTCAAGGCTTGTCTGCTTTTTATATTATGAAAGTTGTCTTGTATATATGTATAATATAGATACGCAATATGGTTTTTCAGTAACCCTGTATTTTAAATATTATAGTGATATTTAATAAATGGTTTTCAAAATATTTTTATGAGATATTGGAAAAAGAAATAAAGTATAAGAGGGAAGCTTGTGATGATTCATAATTTGTCTGCAGCAGAACAGGCATTAAATAAAGCAATTTTTTATCACGAAAGCCCGATTGGAGAATTAAAGGAACTGAGTCTGTCAATATATGAACACGGGCAGGTATATGTTTATTTTGCCGATAGCCCTTTGATTGCACTACTGTATGTTGTGAAGCCTGTTTCAAAACCATTCAGCTTGTATCCCTATGGATTTGACAATAACGACAATGTTATATATTCGGAATATTTTAAAGACACATTTAAAAAATTGTATCAAGGGAAAAGAAGTTTTCTATATGTTTGTCATCAGATATTAAATGCCGAACAGTTTACGCAAATCAAATTTGTATATATCTGCTCAGACAGTGTTAAAGTTGACAAGGTAACGGAAATTCCAGATTTGTATCTTTGTTTTAAAAAGCAGGAGCAATCAGGAAAATTCAGAATTAGAGCATTTCATGAAATATCGGAAGAAGAAATGGATTATGTTGTAAGTAATTTAAAAGAAACTGTATAAGAATTTATTATGAATTGATGATAAAAAGCAACAGGTTTACCGAATGAAAAGGTAAGTCTGTTGCTTTTTATAATAATAGAATTTATTTATAGTCCTTAACGAAAGTTTTATAGAAATGCACAGCTTCTGCCACAGATGACAAATCTATGTTTTCATTTTCGGAATGAACGGAAGCAAGCTGCTGTGCGGAAAGCCGTATCGGAGCAAAACGAAGCACACATTTGCAGATATCGGTTAAGGTTCTTGCATCTGTTCCGGCAGGAAGAATAAACGGTGATGCGGGATACTGCGGAAAAATCTTATCAATGCAATGCATTGTGTAAGCAAATGCAGGTTCGTTCATGTCGGCCGGTTCATGATATTCGGAATCCTCTGCAATTGTTACATCAATTTCATATTTTGCGGCAAGAGCTTTAAGCATTTCGATATCCTTCATTATATCTTCGCCGTCTACACTGCGCAGCATAGCAGAAGCAGTGCATATTTTGCTTTCCGTGCTGCCTTCAATTTTATTAAAGGTGCAGGTGGTGCCAATCAGACCGCCTGCCTGTGCATTCAGCTTCGGCATAACCGTTTTAATGATTCCACCGAACATCCAGATATTGCCGAGCAGAATATTCATCGGGAATTGGCAGTAGGGAGCAAGGCTGGAAAACATTGCCTTAACCTGTGTATTCAGCTTTCTTATAAATAAACCGCCGGTTTCCGTTTCGTGGATAAAGCCTGCCATTCTTTCAACAGGCGAGGCTTTTGAAGCTGCCGTAAGGCTTGCATGTGCATTCTCGGAAAGGGCGGTGAAATCAAGTCTGTAACGCCCCTTTTCATGAACGGCAACCATTGCACATTTATCACATTTCATTCCGCCGAGCGGTGGGTCTATAATTGCGCCGCCCTCGTCAAGAATAACTTCAAAAGTAATTCCTTTTTCTTTGAAATATGCAAGAGCAGTCGGAATGCCGTTTCCGCCAAGCTCTTCATTATGGGAAGATCCGATATAAACATTGCAGGCAGGAGAAAAGCCCTCGGCAAGCAATTCTTCCAGTGCTGAAAATTCAGCAAAAAGCGGTGTTTTTGTATCAACCGTTCCTCTGCCCCAGATTTTTCCGCCGCCTATTTCGGCAGAAAAGGGAGGATGTTCCCATTCCCCCTCCGCCGCAACAACATCGTGGTGCGACATAAGCATGATGTTGCGTGTTTTGTCTTTTCCCTCTATTCTATAAATCCAGCAGTCATCGCTGAAAATAAACCGTTCGGCTTTTTCATGAATGAGGGGAAACAGCGCTTCAACCGTATTTCTGAGCTTTGCAAATTCTGTATCATCATAAGAATCTTTTACGGAAACCGTTTTGCACTGAATCATTTTTGCAAGGCGCTGTGCGTAGTGTGAGATTGCTTCATCGGAAGGCTTTGCAGCAGGCGCTTGCAGCTTCTTTGCCTTTGAAGCCTGAACGGCAGTGTTCACCATCAGTGCCCCAATCAGAAGCAGAACAGCAGCAAGCACAATATAAAGAAAAATCATTTATTTTTCCTCCCTGGCAGCACGTATTGTTGTGAGCACTTCCTTTTCATTATAAACGGCAAAAACAATAACAGCTGCAAGTGTAAATAATCCGCCCACAATGGCTGTAAGAAGCAGACCCTTCTGACCAATGCTTTCACCGCTTACAGCACCCACTACAACAAGCGAGGGCACAATCATTGTGGCAATAGAGGTGCCAAGCTTTGTTACAAAACTTTTTGCAGCGGCAAATGTACCCTCCTGATTAATGCCTGTTTTAACCGTGTCGTATCGGATAACATCTGCCATCATAGAACCCGGCAGAATGTTGAGCACGGCAAACGGCAGTGAAACGAAAAGTGCAAAAAGAATTGCAACCAGCATAGAATTGTTCTTCGGAATAACATTCACAAAGCAGATGATGAATTCTGCAGCTGCAAAAACAATACAGCCAACGATAATCGGAATGCGCTTTCCTGATTTTTTAGACCATTTATTTATAATCGGATACATAACAAGCGAACCGATAATGGAGGTGGCCATAATGATGATTGCCTTTTCCTCGGGGATGCCCATAAGCTCGGTTATGTAATATATAATGCAGGCCTGGAAAAAGCTCATGCCCGTGCCCTCAAAAAGCTGACTGAAGGTAACAAGGCGGAAATGCTTGTTTGAAAAGGCGTGTTTAAGCGATTTCATAAGCGGTGCAGTCGGGCGCACAGAACTTACATATTCCTTTTCCTTAATGACAAAGGTTGGCAGAAGAAGCAGAACAACACCTATCACCGTGAAGCATAAAAAGGTCATTCTCCATGCCATGATCGGCTCAAGCCCTGCCTTTTTCATTAGGGCAACAATAGCGGTTGTTGCATAGCCAAGCACACTGCCCACAACAAAGAAAAGCGAATGCCATGTATAGGTATCAACAAGCCTGCCCTCATTTCTTACCATTTCGGGATGAAGCGCGCTGTGCGGAATCATATAAAGGGTATAAAAAATATAATATGCCCAGATGAACACGGCAAGCCAGATGTTGTTGAACAGCGGATTTTCCGAGGGCGACCAGAATATAAGCAGTGCACTTACAGCAAACGGAACAGCAAACCATTTCATAAACGGAATTCTTCTGCCGTTTTTATTGGAGCATTTATCGCTGATGGATGCAACCACGGAATCGGATACAGCATCAATAATGTGGCCCACAGCTTTTATAAGACCGATAACCGTAAGGATTCCGGCCAGCACATATCCCTGTGTTATCAGCGTGGGTAGCCCGGATGCTGCTGTTGGCTGATAAAAATAAATCAGATAGTTATTCAGCATCGTTGTAAATAATCCGACTGCAAACTGCGGCAGACAGAAGATAATTATTGTTTTTTTGTTACTTCTTTCATAACTATTCCCTCCATATTCATAAAACCATTATATAATACTATAACATAAAAAACAATTATGTAAAATTTTTCTTCATATTATTTATATTTTGTGGTACAATAACCTCACAGAAATAATTTTCCTGTTTTGTTTGTCTTTTTTTGATGAATGGGATAGGGCTGTTATATAAATTCATTAAGGAGTGTTAGAATATGAATCAAAGTGTTATGTTTAAACTGTCTTACGGCCTGTTCATTTTAACGGCAAAGGAAAACGGATTTGATAACGGAAGTGTTATCAACACGGCACAGCAGCTGACAGATTCACCGAACAGAATATCGGTAACAGTAAATAAAAACGGAAAAACACACGATATGATAAAAAACACAGGCGCTTTCAATATCTCAGTTTTATCCGAAGAAGCTGATTTTGACCTGATTAAGCATTTCGGTTTTCAGAGCGGTGCGGACTGCGATAAGTTTGACGGATATAAAAATGCAAAGCGCGGCGAAAACGGAATTATGTATATTACCAAGGGTATCAATTCCTATATCAGTGCAAAGGTAATTCAGGAAATAGACCTTGGCACGCACACACTGTTTATTGCAGATGTTACGGACGGTGAAATGCTTTCTGATGCACCGTCAGCAACTTATGCGTATTATCACAGCCATATCAAGCCAAAGCCTGAAAATAAAAAAATCACAAAAACAGTATGGCGTTGCAAGGTGTGCGGTTATGAATATGTGGGCGAAGAGCTTCCCGATGATTTTATCTGCCCGCTGTGCAAGCATCCGAAATCCGATTTTGAAAAAATTGAAGTAACAGAATAAAACAAAAGCAAGGAGCATTGCAAATTCAGCAGTGCTCCTTTGTTGTAATTTATTGTATTTTTGGTTTACATTTCTTCTGCAGAGCAAAAGTCAATCAGATATTAACAGATTACAAGTTTTCTGCTGTCTGCCTTACACAATCTGATTTTCGGAATCAAATGCAGATTTCCCTTGTTTTCAAAGCGGACAGAAACTGTGTTTTTATCACAGGAAACGCTGAAATATAAATGCACGCATTCGTTGTTCAGATAGGAAAAACTAATGCCGTCATCGGTGAAAAATTCACTTTCGAAATTCCCCTTGTTTATAGGGTAAACTGTAAAGACTAGTTTTTCACTGTTTTCAAATCCGTATTCACTCTCATCTGTCGGAAGCACGCATCCTGCTTTTACAAAATATGGCATTTTATCTTCAGGTTGAATCACCAGCTCTTCCGTTTCTCCGCCGGCATACAGTTTGTCGTCAAGATACCAGTCTGCCCCTTTCGGCAGATAGGCTGAAACTGTATTTACTCCTTCATCAAAAGCAAACGCAATGTATATATCCCTGCCCAGCATCATGGCATCTGTATGGGAATACAGTTTTTCATCGTTAAAATATAAAAAAGCAGGAGCGTTAATCGGTTCTTCCTTTTCTGCACAATGATATGCACAGTTGTATAGATAAGGCAAGAGCTGCTTTCGCTGGGCAAAAAGTTCCCTTACAGAGTGAACAATATCAGGATAGCTCCACGGCATGGTTGCCGAGCCGTCTGAATTCCAGGAATGAATGGTGAGCCTCGGTTCAAAAATACCATGCTGAAGCCACCGCAGCAAAAGTTCACGCGAGGGCATTTCACCGCTGAATCCGCCAAGGTCATGCCCGTAAAAGAACAGCCCTGACATAGACATGGTGAGCCCGATATTATGGCAGTAGCGCAAATCGGAAAAATCTGTTCTGTTGTCGCCGGACCAGGTCTGTGCCAATCTTCTTACACCGATTCCGCCGCTTCTTGTGGAAAGAAACGGACGCAGATCCGGTCTTTTTTCAATCTGTGCTTTATAAGATGCTGCGTTCATAAGATAGGTAAACACAGGCCGTATTCTGCTTGCCTGAACCGCATTTTTGCCGAAACCGGCAGCCACAGCCTCTGTATCTTTAATATCAAATTCGTTGTTATCATTCCATGTGGCAGTAATGCCGTAATCCAGCAGAGCTTCTGTAACTTTGTTTTTCCAGAAATCAAAAGCGGACGGATTTGTAAAATCAAGATAGCTTCCGAGCCCGTCCCAGAATTCCGTTACAAACGGTGAACCGTCAGCATTTTTTACAAACAGATCTTTATCTGCAATTTCTTTATAAAGCGGATGATTAATCAGAAAGGCAGGCTTGATATTGGGGATAAGCGTAATGCCTTTATCGGAAAAATCAGAAACAAATTTTTTTATATCCGGGAATTTATCCTTGTTCCAGTTGAAAACAAAACGCTGCTTTCCGATAGAGGTATATCCCGAAGAAAGATAAAAGCCGCTGCAGGATAAATTATATTTTTTCAGCTGCTCAATAAAGCCATCCATTTTTTCCTGCGATTTCGGTGCATCCGTATAAGCCATTGTGCTGGCACAGTAATCAAAGCTCCATTTCGGTGGCAGCGGCTGCTTTCCGCACAGCTTTGCAAACTGCTTTAAAACAGACAGCTTTGTTCCGAAAAACACATAATATACAAGGCAGTTATCCTCTGTTTTAAAATATTTGAAGGGTGCATAGTAATTGTTGATCTCTTTTCCGAAATCAAAATAGGAGGTATCGGAGGTATCATAAAATATTCCGTAGCACCCGGCGGAATTTTCACAGATATAAAACGGAATGTGCTTATAGAGCGGATCGCTTTCCTTTGCGTTATAGCCCATGCAGTCCGTTGTTTCAATGCGGAAGGCTCTGCCGGATTTATCTATATCTCCGCCTTTATCGCCCAAACCAAAAATCCGTTCTTTATCTTCTCTTGTAACATAATGGAACAGGCCGCTGCCGAATTCATTTTCAAAATTATAGGCAAGAGGCGCTCTGTCTGAAAACAGAACGGAATTCCTTTTATAATAGGTTAAAAGGAAATTGTGCGGATTCACACAGACACTGATTTCGTTTTGCAGGCTGAATCGGTGCAGTTTTGATTCAATGCTTTTTTCCGGAGCATATAAATCAAAGCCGTCTGTGCTTAATCTGTTTCGTCCGTTTTCGGAAAATTTGTTTTTCGGATTCACGGAAAAGGTGGGCATTATATCGGATTTGTTTTTATATATTGCAACACGGATGCAGCTGCCGCTTATAAAATCAAGACGGGCCGTGTTATCACCGCAGACATATTCTGCTGTGCTTTCTTTGTTTATTGTTAAATCAAATGTATGATTAAATTTGCTCATTATCCCATTCCTTTGCTTGTGAAAGTGCTTTTTAAATTATCAAATGTATCCCACGGTGCACAGCCTGTGTTTTCACAGAAGTGCATCGGTTTTTTATAATTTTGCTCCCATTTCGGCAGGCCGCTGCAGTTTGGATTTCCGTTTTTTGCAAAAGCGCAGATTGCATCCGAAAGCTGTTTTGAAATTTCATAATCTGTTTTTTCAAACGGACGCCAGTTAAAATCAAGCGTTGAAAAAGCATAAAGCAAATCGGCGGAATGCCATGCACCCTTGTCATCTCCCGGAAGCCTGCGTGTGAAATTATAAATATAACAGCCGTTTTTATTGCTTTTTTCAGCGAATTTGCCCCATTTTTTATTTAAACGCTGTAAAACAATCGGAATCATATCTGTGCAGGTTGAACCGATTATATACGGAATATCGGGAATGGTATTCCGTGAAAATGCACCCTTTTTCAGAATTGCCCCATCATAAACGGGAAAAGTATACGGCATGCTGAATTTGGATGCTTTGCAGGCATCCAGCCATGCGTAATAAAATGTTTTTGGATCGGTTGTTTTCAGCTCAGCTATTGTGTCAGCACCTGCATTTTTCATAACCGTGTTCCAGAAAGATTCTGTTTTTTCAGGCGTCAGCGGTTTTAAAAGAAATCTTTGCAGACCTGAACCGCTCAGCAGAACTGCCCCTGAAATATAATCCTTTATGAGTGGATTTGATAAATGAATATCCACGCTCATAGCACCCGCACTCTGACCCATCAGTGTGATTTTATCGGGATTTCCGCCGAAAGCGGCAATATTATCCCGTATCCACTGTATGGCGGCAGTCTGATCAAACAGACCGTAGTTTCCGCAGATTCCGTTTTCATCCATTAAATTGGGATGGGAGCAGAAACCGAATGGCCCTAAACGGTAATTCAATGCCGCCATAATAATGCCTTTTTGTGCAAATGCTTCGCCGCTTATATGCCCTTCGTTTGCGCTTCCGCCTGTAAAGCTGCCGCCATGAATATAAATGATTACAGGGCAGTTTTCAGCTTTTTCAGGTGCCCATATATTCAGAAAAAGGCAGTCATCTCCGTAGGTAAACGAAAGACCTTTTCGGAATTCTTTATGATAAAAAGCATTTACCTTTGCATCATCCTCAAATGCACGGTGCTGATAAGCGCAGTTGCCGTATTCTGTTGCGTTATAAACACCGTCCCAGCGGGTTACGGGTTTCGGATAAGCAAACCGCTCTGCCGTGGCATATCGGATTCCGCGGAATTCAGCACATTTTTCGCCTTTGATGCCGCGTATTCTGCCGCAGGGTGTTGTATATTCAATATAGTTCATTTATAATGCCTCCGTTATTCCTCTGTCTGTCTGATTTCCTTAAGTCCGGCGCTCAGTTCAGCCAGCTTCTTTTTGGACAGATTATAGCCGAATATCAGTATAACGGCAATCAAAGCCAATACAATGGCCGGCACTAGCGTTGAAATATTATAAAGCTTATTCAGCACATCATCCGGCAGTGCCTGCCCGTTTGCCGAGGCATCGCTGCTGTAATGGATAACGGCAAGCAGTGCATTCAGCCCTGCGCCTGCAAAGGTCTGCCCCAGCTTTCTTGCAAAGGAAACAAAGGCATAGCCCGTGCCTTCTTCACGGCGGCGAGTTCTGAATTCGTGATAATCAATCACATCCATAACCAGTGCCCATACCTCAAGCACAAGGAAGGTCTGCCCCAGACCCGAGAAGAAAATAAATACCAGAAAAACATAAGGATTGCTTGTTTTGATAAAGAACAGAATAAAATTCACAATTGCCGCAAACGCCATACCGAAGGCACAAAGCTCTTTTTTTCCGAATCTGTCAATCAGCTTGTTCATAACGGGAATCAGAATGGCCATAGGCAGATAGGTGCATATGGTAACCATTGCATAAAGACCGCCGTTATGATAATAATCGGCAAAAAGATAGGTGTAGGTTGACTGATAATAAAACTGAAATGCAATCAGCAGCATGGATACCAGACAGAGCATCATAAATGGTCTGTTTTTAATCAAATCCGTGATTGTTTTAAAAACATTGTAATTGCTTTTCTGCTTTGCAGGAGGGGTAATGCGCTCTTTTGTAAACTTATAATGGCCGAAATAAACGGCAACGGAGAGAACAGCCAGAATCAGAACACCTAAGGTAAGCTTTGTTCCGTTAAGCATCTGGATTTTTGTGCCGTCTGCACTGATGGTTGTTGTGTAAACAAGCATCGGAAGCAGAATTGTGCCGGGCAGGCCGCCAAGCCCTGCGCCGATGGAACGCCACATGGAAAGGGAAGAGCGTTCTTTTTCATCATCTGTAACAACAGATGCAAGTGAGCCGTAAGGAATGTTTACGGCTGTATACATCATGCCGTAAAAAATATATGTAATATAAGCAAAAAGAAGATATTTTGCTTCGCTCAGACCGGGAATAACGGTGAACATCAGCACAGCCGAAACCGCAAGCGGAATGGAAAACCAGAATATATATGGCCTGAATCTGCCGTGCTTTGTGGGCTTTCTTGAATCAATAAAAGCACCCCATATCGGATCGTTTACGGCATCCCATAACCGAGCCACAAGAATAAGCATCACAATTTTTGCAGGGCTGATATGCAGCACATCCGTATAAAACTTATTCTGAAAAGCACCGATAAGCGAAAAAGTGAGCAAACCGCCCATATCGCCCATTGCATAACCCAATTTGTCTTTAAATTTAATGCCGTGTGTTAAAATTTTATTTTGCATGATTACCCCTCACAATATTATTTTAGTCGGTGTTGCCGGATTGTATTTATAATTTTATTATATCAAAATTTTTTCGGAAAGCAAACCTATAATCTTATAAACATTGTATTTATAATCTGCAGTAAAATACGCACACAAAACCGTTTTGTGTACGTGTTTGCGTTTCTTTCAGAAAAACGGATACGGCAACAGAAGCAGAACCTTATTATTACAGCTTCTGCACAGTTATTTCAAAATCAAAACTTGCATTATCCTCATACCAGAGCGGGAAATTTGTTCCCCATACATTGTTATGCAGCACATAGGATATGCCGTTCTCATTTATATCCTCATACTGATTGTCAAATTCAAGAATTTTGCCCCTGCCAAGGGATACAACAGGCGAATGATAATTGATAAATTTATATTTGTTATCCGCAGATTTCATTGTAAAATGTTCAATGGCGTGGAGCTTTCTGCCTGCCTTTGAAAGCACCTGATACGGATTGATTGCTCTGCCAAGCTTTGAAAAGATGATGTTATCACTTGCAGGGAACAGATGCAGATAAAGCGCTTCCGTAAGTCTGTTTGCATCCTTTCCAAACCATGCAACACTGAAAGTTAAACCGTTATCCGTAAGTGTATATACAACCTGAATCAGCCTTGGCGCACCGAGTTCCCTGCAAAGCCTTTCATCGCATTCAAAGTCTGTGCAGATTTTGATTTGGGAATCCGTTGAAGAAAGTACACCTGCCTGAACGGGTTTGTAAGCAAAATATCCCTGTGGGTATTTTTTATCCGCATACTTTAACAAGGGTCTGCCGAAATCGCCGTAAACCCATGTAACATTTTGTTTGAGATTTCTGGAATAATGCTTATGCCAGAAATCAAAATCCTTTTTGCCGAAGGAACGGTATTCAAGTATCGGTTTTTTATTCTGTTTTATAACCGCTTTGTCGTTGTGTGTAAGCAAACCGATTCCGCCGTATTCATTCCATTCCAGATGCCATTTACCCATATCAACAGGTGTGTTTAAATCAAAATTATTGCTATGACTGATTTGGTCAGTAGGAATTAATTTTGATAATCTCTGCTTTGCCTGTATTTTATGCTCTGCTGACAAAGCATTTACTGCCTTATCAATATATTCCCTTTGCTCAGCCCAGCTTTTTTCGGCTGTTCGATAAGAGCCTTGTTTATATTCGCCGTGGAAACGGGCGGCAAGCGTAAATATATTCTGCATTTCACCCCTGAAAGGATGCCTGATTTTTACTTTGTCTGCTTTTCTTGCCTTTTCAAAGTCAGGTTTCAGATAATGTTCATAATCTGCAAAATATTTTTTCATATCCATGCCGCAGGTATGCTCGGCAATACATAAAAGTGCATCCGAAAAATCAGTATATTCCGTACCTTCTCTATTTAAAGAGCCGTCTGCAAGCCAGTTTCTTTTCAGTGCCATCAACTCACGAAGGGCAGCGGATTTATACGGATCTGCCGCACTGCCGTGAATCCATGTATCGCCTAATTCATCCGTTACAACAGGCAGCTTATCGCGCTGTTCCCAAAGGAGGTTTGCAATCTCATCCATCGTGCCTGCTTCAACCGCATAGCCGGGGTGTTTATCGCCGATTGCTTTGAGTTTTGCTTCAATTTTATCCGCAGATGGCGTACCTCTGTTATCCAGCGTATGGGCAAAATAGAGGATTTCATCTATCCAATCACACTGAAAAGCACCGCCGTAATCGCCGGAATAGATAACCACAACCGCACTGTCATTACATTTCCAAAGAAAGCAGGGCGGCACTTCGGCAAGAGCAGATGAGCCGTTCACACCGATATGAAGCAGCTTAATGCCGTGCTTGGCAAGCATCGGCACAAGTGCTTTTGTATGACCGGGAACATCCGTCATTTTAGCTGCAACGGTTTTGACACCCCTGATTTCATCCAGCTTATCCACAATAGATAAGCCGTATTCTATTGTGTCCTCATCCAACAGTTCCGTATGCGTAGTAAACGGCAGTGCATGCGGCACAATATCGCCACGCACGAGCGCCTGTTTTAATTCTTCCTGCTGCTGTTCTGTACTATTTTCAAGTGCTTCCTTGATAATCCAAGAACCTGTTGTCCACACAAATTTCTTTTTATCTGCCGTGTTCATTTCCTTTGCAAGAGTAATTGCATTCGGAATATATGTATTTAAATAGGTATCATAAACCACACTTGCAAAATCGGTAAAACCCAAATCCAGATGAGTTTTTGATACCACGGTTACTTTTTTCATTCTTTATACCCCACTGTAATTACTTTTGAAAAATATTGTATCATATTTATTGCAGCCGAACAAGCACAAAAGCCATTCCTGTCAGGAATGGCTTTTGTTAATGGCTTTCATTTTTAAATATATTTCATACATGCCCGTAAAAATCAGATTTTCATCTGCAATCATCTGATGATGGCACAGAGAAGAGATTTTTTCGGCAAAACCGCCTGTTGCAATAACTGTAATATCCGAAATGCCAAGACTTTTTTTCACTCTTTCAATCATTCCGTCTATCATAGCGGCATGGGCTGTAACCGTTCCGATTTTTATGCAGTCCTCCGTGTTGGTGCCGATAATCTGTTCGGATGCGGTCATGATTTCGGTTTCAGGCAGCTGTGATGCCATCGCCGCCAATGCTTTCATGGATGTGAGCGGTCCTGCAGCAATCATACCGCCAAGATATTCTCTGTTTTTGTTTATAACAGAAAAAGTGGTTGCTGTTCCGATATCGGCAACGATTAACGGAAGATTGTATTTCTCAGCTGCACCTGCTGCTGCCGTTATAAGGTCAGCGCCAAGCTTTTCGGGATCATCATATCTGATATGCAGCCCAGTGTTCAGCCTGCTTGTTATAAATAACGGTTCTTTTCCGAAATATTCGGTGCACACCTTTTTTATACAGCTGTTTATTTCGGGAACGACAGAGGAAATGATTACTTCGCTTACAGAATTCTTTTCTATAAAGGCTTTTATGTTTTCCTGATAATATCTGTGCGAGCCTTCTTTTTCCGTTGCAATGCGGCATTTGCGTTCAATTCTGCCGTTTTCATGCAGCAAAGCAAATTCTATGCTTGTATTCCCGATATCTATTCCAAGAATCATTAATCTTTCCTCTTATTGTTGTAAATTTCCAGCGCAAGGTTCAGCACCTCTTCGGCAGCCTGCTTTTTTGAAAGCAGGGTAAATTCCTTTTTGGAATCTGCAGTAATAACGGTTATTTTATTTGTGTCAACACCGAAGCCCGCGCCTTCATCCTTCAGATTATTTGCCACAATCATATCGCAGTTTTTGGAAATAAGCTTTTTCTTTGAATTTTCAATCAGATTTTCGGTTTCCATTGAAAAACCGCATAAAACCTGCTTTTCTCCTTTAATACTGCCTGCGGTTTTCAGAATATCCTTTGTTGCCGAAAGTGAAAGCTGAAGTGCGCCTCCGTTCTTTTTGATTTTTTCATCGCTGCTGTTTTCAACGGTATAGTCCGCCACGGCAGCTGCCTTTATAATGATATCGCTTTTTTCAAAATGCTTCATAACGGCTTGATACATATCTGCAGCAGATTCAACAGGGATAACATCGGCAAACAGGGGAGGCTTAATATGAACAGGGCCTGAAACCAGTGTAACGCAGGCACCTCTTTTTGCAGCTGTTTCTGCAATGGCATAACCCATTTTTCCGCTGGAATGGTTTGTTATGTATCTTACAGGATCAATTTTTTCAACAGTCGGTCCGGCTGTAACAAGAATCCGGATGCCGCACATATCCTTTTCAAACTGAATTTCCTGCCTGATATATGCAAGCAGAATTTCTTCATCAGGCAGCTTTCCCTCGCCGACAGCAGCGCAGGCAAGCCTGCCCACAGCAGGTTTAATAATCTCAAAGCCGAAATCTGCCAGCTTTTTCAGATTATCCTGCACAATTTGGTTCTGATACATATGTGTGTTCATTGCAGGCGCTACGATGATTTTACAATCTGCTGCAAGTGCCATTGTGCTGAGCATATCGTCTGCAATGCCGTTTGCAAGCTTTCCGATTATATTTGCCGAAGCAGGTGCTATCATCATAACATCTGCTTTTTGTGAAAGAGAAACATGTGCCACATGAAACTGAAAATTCCTGTCAAATGTATCCACAAGGCATTTGTTGTTTGTAAGCGTTTCAAAGGTTATGGGATTAATAAAATGAACGGCATTCTGCGTCATAACAACATGCACATCGGCACCCTCTTTAACAAGTGCGCTTGCCACATTTGCCATTTTATAAGCCGCGATGCTTCCTGTAACGCCAAGAACCACTGTTTTTCCCTTTAACATAAAATTTCCTCTCAATTCATATCTGAAAGCAGACCGTGCTTTTCATAATTGGTTATTCTTTCAATTTTGTTGTTTTCATCCACGAAAACCACCTTTGGCGGGTTTTCTTTTATTTCTTCCTCATGCATCATGGCATAAGCCATAATAATAATTTTATCGTCAACCTGCACCTGCCTTGCAGCGGCGCCGTTCAGGCAGATTAAACCGCTGCCTCTTTCACCTGCGATTGTGTAGGTTTCAAATCGGCTGCCGTTGTTAATATCCACAATCTGAACACATTCGTATTCGTGGATTCCGGCAGCCTCCAGAAGCTCCTCGTCAACTGTAATGCTGCCAACATAATCCAGCTCTGCCTGCACAACAGAAGCACGGTGGATTTTACCTTTAAGCATATTAACCATCATAAGTATCTTTTCCTTAATTTATATTATAAAGTTATCAATCAGCCTTGTTTTTCCGATATAAACCGCCATGGCAACCAGCGTGTTTTCCGAAAGTGTGCCTGTAACGGAGATATCGTTAAAATCAACGGCCTCTACATAATCTATTTTTGCAAGCGGTTCTGTTTCAATGTTCTTCTTCATAAGCGAAATCAGTTCTTTCGCATCACGCATTCCGTTTTTCACAAGCTCCTGTCCCATAAAAACAGTTTTGCTTAATATAAGAGCTGCTTTGCGTTCTTCGTTATTCAGATATGTGTTTCTTGAGCTTTTTGCAAGTCCGTCTTTTTCACGGATGATCGGGCAGCCGATGATTTCAACAGGCATATTCAGATCTGTTACCATTCTTTTTATAACTGCAAGCTGCTGGGCATCTTTCCGGCCGAAATACGCTCTGTCAGGCATAACAATGTTAAACAGCTTGCTTACAACAGTGCAGACACCTCTGAAATGGATGGGCCTGCTTTTTCCGCATAACTCTGCCGTGGGACCGTTCATATCCACAAAGGAGCAGAAGCCGTCTGTATACATTTCCTCAGGTTCGGGATTGAAAATCAGGTCTGCCCCGGTTGCTTCGCAAAGCATTGCGTCTGCCTGCAAATCTCTGGGATAGCTTTCCAAATCTTCGGTGGGAGCAAACTGCATGGGATTTACAAAAATGCTTACAACCGTTTTGTCATTATTCTGAACAGAAGCTTTAATAAGACTCTGGTGTCCCTCATGCAGATAGCCCATAGTAGGTACAAAACCAACAGAACGCCCATGTTTTCTCCATTCATTTACCTGTTCTCTTACTTCTTTTACTGTATGCACAATTTTCATAATATCTATCTTCCTTTTCGGCAATCAATAAAGCTTTTCTATTATATCTTCGTCAATTTTATAGGTATGCTCATCCGCAGGAAAAGCACTGCTTTTCACTTCTTCGTCATACTGCCTGAAGGCAGCCGTCATCTGTTCTCCGATATTGGCATAGCGCTTCACAAATTTCGGTGTGAAATCAGAAAACATGCCCAGCATATCCTGATATACAAGCACCTGTCCATCGCATCCGTTTCCGGCACCGATACCGATTGTAATAATATCAAGCTTATCTGTAATCAGCGAAGCAAGCTTTGCGGGCACGGCTTCAATCACAACAGCGAAAGCGCCTGCCTGCTGAACAGCCAATGCATCTTCAAGCAGCTGTTTTGCCGCATCGGCTGTTTTTCCCTGCACTCTGTTTCCGCCAAGCGCATTAACGGACTGCGGTGTAAGTCCGATATGCGCACACACGGGAATTCCCGCATCAACAATGGCTTTTATCTGCGGGCAAACCTCTTTTCCGCCCTCAAGCTTAACGGCATTTGCTCTGCCTTCCTTCATTAGCCGTCCTGCATTTACAACGGCATCATAAACCGATGCCTGATAAGACATAAACGGCATATCCGCAACAACAAGCGCATCCTTTGCCCCCCTTGAAACAGCGGCAGTATGGTGAATCATATCCTCCATGGTTACGGAAACCGTGTCCTCATAACCAAGCATAACATTACCGAGTGAATCTCCTACAAGTATGGAATTGATGCCTGCATCGTTAATCAGCTTTGCCGTTGAATAATCATATGCCGTAAGCATAGATATTTTTGTTTTTTCCTGTTTTGCCTTTGCAAATGTTAAAACTGTGTTTTTCATATCAGAAATTCTTCTCCTTATTTAATAAACGGTTTATGTCGGTGTAATCTCTTTCAGGGTATTTTTCTTTTGCAATTTCAGTCAGCTTTCGTGAAAGAAGCCGATATAATTCCAAATCCTCTTCCTTTTTCAACACGGACAGATGCTTTTCAACCGTGGAAACATCGTTTCTGTCCACAGGGCCGGTTAAGGCATTCAAAGGGTCGTTTCGGCACACATTTTCCGCATTGTTCAGAAACAGCGGATTGATTACCTTTTGAGCCGCAGCATCGGAAAAGCCGCATTCTTCAAGCAGCTCCAGTGCAATGCGGTAAATTCCGATAACCAGATTGCTTGCCATTGCAAGAGCGGCATGATATTTCTGTTTGCTTTCTGCTTCAATAATCTGATAAGGATTACCCATTGTTTTCAGGATATTTTCAATAACAGGCATTTTTTCACTGCTGCCTTCAACTGTGAAAAATGCTTTGGAAATTTCCTTATAGGAATTTTCTTTGTCATTTACCGCAAATGCAGGATGAACGGAAAATCCCCAGGCACCGGCGGCTTCAATATCTTTGAAAATTCCGGCAGAAAGTGCACCGCTGCAATGGCATAATATTTTATCCTTAAGCTGATCTGATTTCCTGAGCTGTAAATAAACCTCACAAATGCAGGAATCAGGCACTGTTATAAAAATAACATCACTTATTTCTGCGAGCTCCCTGATGGTTTTGCAGGGCTTGCTTTGTGTAAAATCCGCTGCCTCGCAGGCATGTTCGTATGTATTGCTGAAATAGCCTGAAATATGCAGCTTTTTCACAAAAAAAGCACGGCCAAGAGTACATCCGACTCTGCCCGCGCCAATAAATCCGATAGATAAATTTTTACTGTTTATTATACCACCCTCTTTTCCTAAAAATCCCGCGCACAAAGGTGCTTCGGGTTTCATTATAAGACAGTATGAATAAAATATTAAGCACGGTACGGTTTCATCAGAATACCATCCGCAACTAATATACAATATAATTTTTGATTTGTAAAGAAAAACCTTTGTTTAATTAATTAAATCTTTAAATCTTATAAGAATGCAGAAAAATATCCGCCGTATTATCAAATGCGGCGGAATTTTTAATTGCTATCTCCAAAGCACGGTTTCATTTATCATTTCTTCTCCGATGCTGCTTACGGATTTGATATTTATTTTATCTTGACTTAAGGAAATCAAAGATGCAACATAGGTGCCTTTTCCGGCAGCATTTATTCCGCCGTCCACAAGCACGGGGAAGGGCCGGCTATCCATAAATTCACTTGTATGGGAATGACCGCTCACAAGCAGGCTTACATGAAGTGTATCCAGCTTATCGTGTGCCGTTTCCGAAAGGTTTTCCTCCAGGCAGATATTTCTGTCGTGCGAAAGGGCTATGGTTTTTGCATTGTCTGTGTTTTCAAGTGTATTCAGCCAGTCAACCATTTTTATACGGTTCTGTTCATAAACCACCATTTCGCCGTATTCCGAATGACTGTCCTTTTTATCTTCTCCGCTGTCAAGCACAATGAAATTATAAGCACCAAGCGAAGCGGTGTAATAAAAGCTTTCCATTCCGAGATAGCCTGCAAGATTTCCTGCTTCTCTGCCTCTTGTTTCATGATTCCCACGTGCAAAAAGCACAGGCATACTGCCGCCGCTTAAATCAGATGCAAGGGAAAGAAGATAGTCCGCAGCCTCCTGCTTAAACATCATTCCCGGGGCACAGTCGCCAAGCAGAATAACTGCCTGATAATCTTCAAGGCAGGAAACAGCTTTTTTTGCCTTTTCATTATGCGTATGCCAGTCGGATACGGAAAGAATATTGAAATGTTCACCAAGATTATCCTTAAATAAAACAGCTTCGCTTTCAATTGTTTTGCCGCTTCTGCCGCCGTAGCTGAGCTCGTCAATTATATGCGTTGAAAAAACTTTATATGTATTGCCGGATAGCTGTTCGTAAGGAACATGCACGGTATGTATGGTATCAGCCTTTTTCCTGCCGTTGTTTTCATCATATATTCTGATTTTTTTGCCAAGGTATTCATATT
Organism: uncultured Eubacterium sp.; assembly: GCA_910584985.1. Classification (GTDB taxonomy): domain Bacteria; phylum Bacillota; class Clostridia; order Oscillospirales; family Acutalibacteraceae; genus Eubacterium_R. The sequence continues at coordinate 18,755 of CAJUDJ010000016.1, forward strand.
CAATATATGCCGTTGCGTTATCACTGGTTGAAAAGACAACGGAATAATTTTTTCCGTTGTCAAACACAACCGGGCCTGATGTAAAGCAGAAAGATTAAACAGGGAATACAGCATTGAATACAACAAATACCATTGCCGCTGAAATAATTCCGGCAAGTGCTTTTTTCAGCACTTTTTCTTTTATGTTCGGAATGATAAAAAGGGCGGCCGATATTCCCGTAACAGCCAGCCACAGGGGCAGAATTTCCCTGCAAAGCTTCCATGCAACGGAATTGCTTTCACTGCCGGAAACAATAAGATTAACAAGCACCACGATTGAAAATACTGCTGAAAACAGTTCACAAGCAAGCTGCAGAATCTGGAATATCTTTTTCCGGCATAAATCGGAATGCTTCATTATAAGCGCGGCTTCAGCCAGAAGAATGCCTGTATTCAGCAGAGCAAAACTGTAAAGAATAAGTGAAAATCCGCTGAACAGTGCATTGTCTATAAAAACATAACCGAAACGAAATGAATAATTCAAAAGCACAGAAACAGCCGATGCTGCCAGGCAGATCAAAACTGTGCATTTGCTGAAAAACAGCTTATTCAGAAAAATTTTCATAAAAGCCCCTCTTCTTTTATAAGAACAATTCAGTACAGGCTGAAACTTTTTGCTTTTCGCCTGATTTCACTATAACATGTATAACAGAAAGTTTCAACACATCTGGTTGTTTTCAGCAAAAGAAATCCGTGCTTTTATTTTAAAAAACACGGATAAAATAGTTATAAATGATTCAAATTTGCGTTGCCGTTTTGATAAATAATCAACACTATTGCAGATTTTTGCAGCACTATTTATAAAAATGCTGTTTTTTTACTATTTTTCGGTATAATGTTCAAAACGGTCAAGGAAATAGTCAAGTGTATGAAAAACGAACTGTCTGTCTTTTGGCAGCAGCTTCAGTGCACGCATTGTGATCTCATCCAATTTGGCTTTTGTGCCTGTGACTGTTTCACAGCACAGCATATAATCCAGCGATATGCCTGATAAATTTGAAAATTTTATAAAAAAGTCAATGCTCGGGGCTCTTTTTCCCGTTTCAATATGGCTCATATAGGTTGTGTCATATCCTAAAAGTTCTGCAAGTTTTTCCTGTGTAAGATTTTCTTTTTTACGGTAATCTTTAATGACTTTTCTGTAATAATCCGTTTCCATACAAGCACCTCTTTCCGATACATTATAGTATAGACAATTTATCAGCTTTATTTAATTGCCTATTTGACTTTTATTGACATATAGTCATTATTTTGGTAGTATATTCTGTAATTCGGATGAGCTGCATCTTTTCTTAATATTTTGATTTATAAAAAGTGAGGTAGATTTATGCACGAAAAAATTAAGTTTCTCAGGCAGACATTGGGATTAACGGAAAAGGAAATATCCTCCTTTCTGAATGTTTCTTTCTATAAATATATTTCCTTTGAAAAGGCAGAAATGGACGTATCCTGCGACATCGCAATTTTGCTTTCAAAGTTGTACGGAATACATGCGGAATGGATGATTTACAGTTGCACCAGCAATAATGATTTGCTTTATGAACTGCAAAAGCAGGGGCTTTTGAACCGGGAAAAAGAATATGTGCTTGAAAAACTGAAATATAATTTGTTTCATAATAAGGATCAGAAAATCACTTACAGTGCCGTGAAAAGGGTTAAGGATGATATTCTGAAAAATATAGCCGAGTCCGTAACGGATTTAATGAGAAGAAGAAATAGAAGTGTTAAGGAATTTGCCGCATATGTGGGAATGAAAGAAAAAAGCGTTGCCTCTATACTGGCACAGAAAAGATTTATAGAAATTGACGAGCTTGTCAGAATCTCGAAAAAAACCGGATGCCCGATAAACAGCATGATAAATAAAAAACACACACCTCAGCTTTAACTGAAGCGTGTGTTTTTTATTGCAGTTTATTTGCTTATTCTGTAAACCTTAACGCCATGACCCGGCATAGAGGCAGAAATGATATTTGCCGAAAATTTTTCATCGCTCCAGAGCTCATGAACGGAATAAGAGGACTGGGTTGCGCCGAAATCAAGATATTCATCGGCTGAGAGATCATTAATATTAAACGAAAGGCCTTTGCTTTTACTGCTTGTGTTAAAGAAACAGAGTGCAGTGTCCCCGTTTGCAAGCGGGCGGGCAATAATATCAATTCCCTGAAATTTCTTAATTCTTTTAGCTGCTTTTCCAAGCGTGTCCTGATCAATGGCAATCAGCTCTTTGTTTGTAACAATATTGAGAACCGGATGATTTGCAATGGCTGTTCCGTCTTCATTTACAAACTGTCTTATGTCATTTCCGAGCACAAGCGGAGCTGCCATCATGCACCAAAGTGAAAAATGGGTTTTGTTTTCATCCACGGTCAGCTTGCCGTTTCCAACCTCAAGCATATCGGGATCATTCCATGCACCCGGCTTTGCATATTTATAAAGCCCGATGTTGCGAAGATAAATGAAATAAATGCTTTTCCAGAAAGGCATAATATCGTGCGTTGTGCGCCAAAGGTTTCCTGCCTTTGCGCCCCAGTGCCATGGCAGCGATGTTCCCCATTCGCAGATGGAGAAAACAATCGGTTTTTCGGGATTTCCTGTTTTTTCAGACACTGCTTTTGATGCCTTTTTCAGTTCCCGTGCCATTCTGGAATACTGCACATAGGAACTGTCCGCCAGCGTGCGCACAGGATTTCTTAAAACAATTTCGTTTTCGCCTGTATTCAGTTTAACGATAAGCTGGAGCCTTCCCGTGGGATTGAAGCCCTTTGTTTTCGGTGCAAAAACTTCGTATATTTCACCGTTTACAACCACTTGAAGGTATTGCTCATGGTGCAGGTTCAGGCTTTTGTAAATCAGCAGTGTAAGCACATATTCTCCGCTTATATTGATTACGGGTTTAAAGGTTGCCGTGCCGGCATTGTGGTTTAAAAGACCAATGGCCTTTCCGCTCGGCAGACGGCCGATGTTTACCACACAGGCTCTTCCCGTAAATTTTGCATCGTTCGGATTCAGTGTATATTCAACGGCCTGTCCCGGTCTGTTCAGCTCTATACCTTCAATAACAGGTGCATCGCCGCTGATTTTTTTGTTGTGGCAGAAATCATACTTAAAAAATTCACATCCCCATTCGGCAATGGTTTTTGCATCCACTGCTTCATTTCCAAGGCTTGCCGGCAAATCCTCACAGGTAAGCGTGCCGTTTGAGGAGTAGAGACCAACCTTCATGCCCATATGATTAATTTTTTCAATTAAAGATGGAATCCCGGAAGGGAATTTCCCCAAATCTCCCTGCAGTCTGCCGTTTTCATCACGGAAGGAGCTGTGCCAGCAGTCATCAATGTTTATGTATTTATATCCTGCATCCATCAGGCCTGAAAGGCGCATAGCTGCAGCAGTGCTTAAAATCAGCTCTTCGCTTATATTTTGCTTAAAGGTATTCCAGCTGCTCCAGCCCATCGGGGGCGTTAAGGCAGCGCCGCTGCTGTAATCCTGTTCCTTTTCAACATCTATTGTGATTTTGGTGGGTGTTCCCATTTTTTCAAGTGCACAAAGCGGGCATTTTCCGCTTTTTCTGTATTTAATAAACCAGCTTGCAAATGCACATAAAGCAGCAATAATCAGAATGAGCAGTAAAATCAGAAACCACATAATCGTTCTCCTAAAAAATAATTGTTATTAAGCAAAAATGGCATTTCCCACAACAAGGGAAAGTATTGTCATAATAAGGCCTGCAATGAAAACGCCGATGGCGATAACGCCGAAGGATTTCTTTTTGTTAAGGTGAAGAAGGGAAGCAAGCAGTGCGCCGGTCCATCCGCCTGTTCCGGGCAGCGGAATTGCAACAAAAAGCAGCAGACCCCATATGCCGTATTTATCTATCTTATCCCGTTTCTTTAATGTTTTTTCCTCAAGCCAGAAAACAATTTTATTGATTCCCGGCACTTTTTTCAATATTTCAAATATCCAGTTTATCAGAAGCAGAATAAAGGGAATCGGAAGAATATTTCCCAAAAAGCTGATGATAAATCCTACAAACGGATTCATCTGAAGCAAAACAATGGCAGTAAACATACCAAGCCTGCATTCCAGAATGGGGAAAAGCGAAATGATGAACACAACAAGCCAGTCCGGTATACCGTGGGCTGTTAAAAATTCCTGAATATTCGTGCAGATTTCCTGAATCATAGTCATTTCTCCTGAATTAAATATAATTATGCTGGTTTAAGAAATTGTGGGCGGCTGTGATAATGTTTTTGTCATTGTCAAATTTTAAAAGACTCAGTGCCCTGTCATAGGTGAGCCAGATATAATCTTCAATTTCTTCTGTCTGTATAGAAGTGGAGGTATCCTGTGTTGTGCCCACAAAAATGGAAACCACCTTTTCAATTTTATTCTGAATTTTATATTTTGAAATACATTCAAAGCCGTCTATCAGTTTAATGCGGATGCCTGTTTCCTCAAGCACCTCGCGCAGGGCGGTTTCCTGTTTGGTTTCACCCATTTCGATGTGGCCTTTCGGGAAACCCCAGTGGGCAGAACGCCTGTTTTTGATAAGCAGGTATCTGATTTCACCTTTTATATCCCTATAAACAACGGCACCGCAGCTGCTTTCGTAAAGACATTCAATTTTGTAAGACGGAAAATCTTTTTCTATATCAATGTATTCAAGAATATCATTGATAATGAACCGTGTGCTTTTCGGAGCCACAATCCATATAAATTTTCCGTTTTTTCTGTCGCTTAAAATAGCTATAACTCGTCCATCAAAATTACTTACGGGATGATGAATTCCCATTATAAATGCGCCTTGATTTTCTGTTTTATACACAGTTCCGTAATTAAGTGGATAATTATAGCCCGTAATTTCATCCGTTGAGCCGATGGGTTTAACGACCCTGACTCTAACATATTTTCCGAGCATTGTTTCACCACCGAGTAAAAAAGAATACGATATGCAATCATTATACAACATCAGCCGTTAATATACAAGAGTAATTTATATATAATAAAGTAATTAAAAAGCTTCCTCTGTTTAAGAAGAAGCTTTGCTGTCTGTGCCGTAAATAAATTCGGCAAGCTTTTGTTTGTTTTTTTCTTTGTTGAGGCTGATAACGGATGCGCCGCCCTTGTTGGCGTATTCCCATGTGCCGTCAAACGGGCAGGCCTCCTGCTGAAAGCCGCCGGATATATTTCCTGCTGCCTTAAGTGCTGCATTTATAATTTCTGCTGTTGATAAATCCGTGTCAATATACGGAGCAATTTTATTCAGCATTTTAAGGGTTGAAACAGGGGAACGTGCAGCTTTTTTTATAATTGCTTCCATCACAATACGCTGGCGCTCCGTTCTTTTCCAATCCGTGTCAATTTTTCTGATTCGGCAGTAAGCAAGTGCCTGTTCGCCCGTAAGATTGTTTTTCCCTGCCTCCAGAACAACATTTCCGTATCTTCCCCTATGATTGGTAACTTCATTTGCCTCTTCTTCGGTAACATCAATCTTCACACCGCCAAGGCAGTCCACCATAACTTTGAACATTTCAAAATCAGCAACCACATAGCCGTCTATTTTTACGCCGAAGTTATATTCTATTGTGTCTGCCACGGCGCTGTATCCACCATAGGAGCATGCTGCGTTCAGCCGTTGTCTTGTATCGCGGCAGGGAATGTAAACCCAGCTGTCCCTCAAAAACGAAGTCATTTTAATACAGCTGTTTGCAGAATCAATTGAAACCAGTATCATTGTATCGGAACGGCTTGCATCGCCGCTTTCATTTGCCCTTGCATCCACGCCGAGAAGAAGAATGTTTTTCACATCCGGGGATGATTTAAGCTCAGTGCTGTTTACATATCGGTTTTCTGTTTTTTCATTATGGTTGATTTTGGCAAGGGCTGAAAAACCTGTTGCCGTAATGATTAAAACCAGTGCCAGCAGAACGGAAAGCACAGAAACGGCAATTTTTAGTTTTTTATGTGTTTTTTTCTTTTTTTCGGGTTTGTTCGGATGTCTGTTTCTGTTTCTTTCTTCAGGTGCTCTGTCAAAATTGTCTAAAATTCTCCGGCGTTCAAAACTGCCGTAAATATCATCTGAAGTATTCTGTCTGCCGTATCTTTCGGAATGCCTGTTTTCACCTGAATTGTATTTTTCATCAAAGCGGTCCGATGCACTGCGGCTGAAATTTTTGTAAAAATCCTCAGTAATGTCCGCCTTATAATTATCATCGCGGTTTATGCTTCTGCGGTTGGGGCTGTATTCATCTGCGGGATTTAAGCCGTAATCCGCATTTCGGTTTTCCCGGCTGAAGCTGCTGAAATCAAAACCGTTTCCCGAATAATAATTTTCATCCGGCGGAACGGTTCTGTCTTTATCTGAATGCGGATTGCCGCCGAATCGTTTATCATTGAAATCCATTATAACACCTCTGTGATCTACAGATTAATTTTCTTTTTCTAAGATATTACTATATATTTTTTTCAATTTCAACGATAAAATGAAAAAAATACGGTATCTTAACTTTTGCATAGCGGAATTTATATTTTTTTTACTTTTTTCAGCGAAGAAAATCATTGACAGTGTAATTATAATAAACTAAAATATAGTAAGCGAGTTGATCGGGCAGTTGCGCACGGCAGCATATATTGCCGCTGTGTGAGGAAAGTCCGAGCAGCACAGAGCAGGATAACGGCTAACGGCCGCCGAGGGTAACCTTAGGGAAAGTGCAACAGAAATAAACCGCCGCAGCAATGCGGTAAGGATGGAAAGGCGAGGTAAGAGCTCACCGAGCGGATGGAGACACCCGCTGCCATGTAAACCCTATCCGCTGCAACACAGAATGGGAAGCTGCCTGCTCGGCACATAATCCCGAAATGTGGCTGGAGTGTATCAGCAATGATGCATCGAGATAGATAATTGCCCAAGACAGAACTCGGCTTACAGATCAACTCGCAGTTTGTTTTTTCAAAGGGGTATTTTAATTATGCTTGTGAATATGCGTGATTTGCTTGCAGATGCACAAAGCGGCAATTATGCCGTTGGTTCCTTTTCGGTTGCAAATATGGAAATGGTGCTCGGTGTTCTTCAGGCAGCAGAGGAGCTTAATGCACCTGTAATTCTTCAGATTGCAGAGGTAAGGCTTAAGCAGTCGCCGCTTGAAATTATCGGCCCGCTTATGGTTGCGGCAGCTGAAAATGCAAAAACGCCTGTTGCCGTTCATTTTGATCACGGCAAAACAGCTGAAAAAATTACTCAGGCACTTGATCTTGGATTTACCTCTGTTATGTTTGACGGCAGCCATCTTCCGCTTGCGGAAAATATCAGGCAAACAAAAGCAATTGCAGCGTTTGCAGAGCAGTATGATGCCGCTGTTGAAGCGGAAATCGGCTGCGTTGGCGGTTCTGAGGACGGCAGCGAGGATATAGCCGTAAACTGCACAAAGCCGCAGGATGCCGTTTGTTTTGCTGAGGAAACGGGCATTGATGCGCTTGCAATCGCAATCGGAAACGCCCATGGCAATTATAAATCTGTTCCGAAGCTTCGTTTTGATATTCTTGAGGAATGTGAAAAATCAGTTGATATTCCGCTTGTGCTTCACGGGGGAACAGGCATAAGCCCGGAGGATTTTGTGAAATGCGCAAAAACGGGAATAAAGAAAATAAATATTGCAACCGCAACCTTTGATGCGGTTGAAAAATCGGTTCGTAATTGCTATAATGGCAATAGAATAAATGGCTATTATGATTTGCAGGAAGCGGAAGTAAGCGGTGCGTATGAAAATGCAAAGCGCCATATTTTAATTTTCGGATCAGATAATAAAACGGAGGTTTTTTGATATGAAGTATGTTGAATTTGATAACACAAAGCCGTTGGATTTTATTCCGATCGGAAGAATTGCAATTGATTTTAATCCAACCGATATGTATATGCCGCTTTCGGAATCCTCCAATTTCAACAAGTATGTGGGCGGTTCCCCTGCCAATATCGCAGTGGGACTTGCAAGGCTTGGCTGCAAGGTGGGATTCATCGGCTGCGTTTCGGCAGATCAGTTTGGTGATTTTGTGGTGAATTACTTTGAAAAAGAGGGAATAGATACAAGCTGTATTACCCGTGCCAAAAACGGCGAATGCCTTGGCCTTACTTTTACCGAAATTCTTTCAAAGGAACAGTCTTCTATTTTAATGTATCGTGATAATGTGGCGGATTTCTGCCTTGAACCCGGTGATGTGGATGAAGAATATATCGCTTCGGCAAAGGCGATTGTTGTCAGCGGCACGGCGCTTGCGCAGAGCCCCAGCCGTGAGGCCTGCCTGAAAGCAATGATGCTTGCAAAAAAGAATAATGTCAGAATAATCTTTGATATAGATTATCGTGAATACACATGGAAATCAAAGGATGAAATCGCCGTTTATTACAGCCTTGCTGCACAGAACGCAGATGTTATTATGGGCTCGCGTGAGGAGTTTGATTTAACAGAAGGTATTGTGGGTGTTAAGAATTCAGATCAGGAATCTGCAAAATATTGGCAGTCCTTCGGTGCTTCAATCTGTGTAATCAAACACGGAAAGGAAGGCTCAACCGCCTATACGAATGACGGGAAATTTTATACCATCAAACCGTTCCCTGCAGTTAAGCTCAAGGGCTTCGGCGGTGGAGACGGGTACGGTTCTTCATTCCTTTACAGCCTGCTTCAGGGCAAAGAAATTATTGACTGCCTTGAATTCGGCTCTGCTTCAGCCTCTATTCTGATTTCTGCCCACAGCTGTTCGGATGCAATGCCGTCTGCACCGCAGGTGGAACAGTTTATAAAGGAAAGCAAGGAAAAATACGGCGAAATGGTTGCCCGCGCATAATTGATTTTCACTCCCCGTGTGTTCACGGGGAATTTTTTTGTTTTAAAGGAGGAATGCTTATGTCTTTAATAAATGTAACAGATTTAACTTTCGGATATGACGCGCATATGATACGGTTTTTGAAAATGTCAGTTTTCAGATGGATACAGACTGGAAACTCGGTCTGACAGGCAGAAACGGCAGGGGAAAAACCACTCTTTTCAGACTGCTGATGCATGAGTTTGAATACAGCGGGAAAATTTCGGCTGATGTGGATTTTGAATATTTTCCTTACCCTGTTGAGCATACGGATTGGCTTACTTCCGATATTGCTGGGGAAATTGCACCGAATGCATCGGATTGGGAGTTTTCAAAGGAGTTTTTTCTGCTTGGATTAGATGAAGATGTGTTTTACAGGCAGTTTTGCACGCTTTCAAAAGGAGAGCAGACGAAGGTGCTGCTGGCAGCGCTGTTTTTAAAGGAAAATTCTTTTCTTCTGATTGATGAACCTACAAATCATCTGGATACACAGGCAAGGGAAAAGCTGGCCGCATATCTTTCTGCAAAAAAAGGTTTTATTTTAATATCGCATGACAGATATATTCTGGACAGCTGTGTAAATCATATTCTTGCCATTAACAAAACGGGAATTGAAATTGTAAGAGGTAATTTTTCGGATTGGCAGCGCAATAAAAACCTGCGCGATGAATTTGAAATCCGGGAGAATAAAAAGCTGAAAGGCGAAATCAGGCGGCTGGAACAGTCTGCAAGGCGCTCGGGCATATGGTCCTATAAAACCGAAAAATCAAAATTCAATCAGAAGAATTCCGGTTTAAAGATAGACAGAGGCTTTGTTGGGCATAAATCCGCAAAAATGATGAAGCGTGCCAAAACGATAGAAGCCAGGCAAAAAGCATGGCAGAGGAAAAAGCAAAACTGCTTCACAATATTGAAAGTGCGCAGCCGCTTCAGATTATGCCGCTTGCATATTTTAATGATGTGCTTGCGGAATTTAAGAATGTTTCCGTTTTTTACGGAAAAAAAGAAGTTTTCCGCAATATAAGCTTTAAACTTAATCGGGGTGATATAACGGCTTTGTGTGGCGGTAACGGCAGCGGAAAATCAAGTATTCTTAAGCTTTTATGCGGAGAGGATATCTGCTATACAGGCGAAATTATAAAAAGCAGCCGGCTGATTGTGTCCTATGTTTCACAGAATACAGATGATGTAAAGGGAAGTATTTCCGATTACGCACGCAGGAAAGAAATCGATGAAAGCCTGCTGAAATCGGTTCTCAGCAAGCTTGGCGTTTCCGATGCACAGCTTGAAAAAAGAATAGAGGATTTAAGCGAAGGGCAAAGGAAAAAGGTGCTTATTTCGGCAAGCCTGTGCACAAGGGCGCATCTTTATGTATGGGATGAACCGCTCAATTTTTTGGATGTGATTTCCCGCATGCAGCTTGAAAATCTGCTGTGCAGCTATAAACCGTCCATGATTTTTGTGGAACACGATAAAACCTTCTGTGAAAATACGGCTTCTCAGAAAATAGAACTGTAAAAAAGAGGAAAGGCAGGGGTAGCGCCTGCCTTTCCTCTTTTTTACAAATCATCCGCGTCCTGCACGGGTTCTTCGTATTCACCGTTATAATAGGTGTCTGCTGTCATACCGGTGTAGCTGCCGTTTGTATCACTCTGCACCATATCAGGGCTGATATAGGATGTCAGATCAATGATTTTCGGTTTGTTTTTATTTCTTTTTTTGCTATGCTCTTTATTCAAAAAAATCACCCCGCTCCTATTTTAAGCAAAGGTGATTTCCTTTATTCTTGTTCATCTATATTTTTTCAACATCAATAACAGCAATTTTATCCATAAAGCTTTTCGGCGTAATAACCTCGCCCATTTCAAAAAAATCATCCATATTCAGATTGAAATTATTTACAAATACAGGTGTTTTTTCATATTCAATGTCAATATGAAGCCGCTGCGCATCCTCATAAATCTGGTGCACATCATAATTGTTGCAGTCATAATATCTGCATGCCTGCACCTCGTTGTTTTTTATATACTGTAACACAATATTTCTGCTGGATTTTGAAATGGAAATATATGCCGAATGTTTTTTTGAAACTGCCTGCCCCATAGTGATCTGCGCAACGGCTTTGCAGGTGCCGGAATTTAAAAAGAACTCATTTATGAAAATGCTTTCAAGCGTGCTTGTGTCATCCGGCACAACAATGGCAAGAATGTTTTTTCTTGATTTTCCGGGAAAAATATTTTTTATAAAGGTTTTAAAATAATGCTGGCTTTCTGCAATTTTTTTTGCATATGCATGATAAAACGGAATGTTCGGCTGGCTTGAAATTCCGGGCAGGGTAAATGCCTTGAATTCTTCGGATGCTCTGTCATAAACCAGAATATTTGTGTTTGTAATGATAACAGGAATACATTTTGCCATAGTTACACTTCCTAAAGTTTAATATTGTTATTTTACTATATTTTTTCTTCTAAATCAAGGTATGGGAAATAAGGTGTGCAATCCTAAAAAAAATTTTTGCAATAGCAGTGTAAATGTGATAAAATTATTTTAAAAGGAGAATGTGATTATGAATAATAATGATGAAATTGAAAAGATTTTAAGTGAAATTGAAAACAGCAGCGCTGAAAAGCTTTCTGATGAGAAAACAGATAACAAACTTCCCGAAAGCACCGGCACGCAGGATGATTTTTCCAAAGCCTTTTTTAAAGCTGCAAAAGAGCATAACGATGCGGATGAAGAATCCGGCAGCAGCGAGGAAGATAAAGAAAAAAATACAAAAAATAAAATCATTCTTGCAATTGTTGCGGTTATTGCGGCAATTGCGGTTATATGCGGCGTTTATTTCGGTGTTTTTTATAATAAGGAAGCGGACGAGCCGTCCACGATTCCCCCTGAAACAGAAACGGTTACAGAAGCTCCGGCTGTTATTTTAAATCCGCTTACAGGTGAAGCCGGTTATAATAAAGCAGCTGTCGGCAAAAGGCCGGTTTCCGTGGTTATAGACAATGCTGCAGGCGCAAGGCCGCAGTATAATATGAGTGCTGCCGATATTGTTGTGGAAGGCGAGGTTGAAGGCGGAGAAACGCGTATGCTCTGGTTCTTTTCCGATATAACCAATCTTCCTGCTCAAATCGGGCCTACCCGTTCGGCAAGGCCGAGCTTTGTGGAGTTTTCGCAGTTTTTTGATTCGTTTTATGTTCATTTTGGCGGAAGCCACAGTAAAGGCAATTATGTGGGTGGCTATGAGGTTATCAAAAACAATCATGTTGATGATATAGATGGCATGTCTGTTTCCTCCTGCTTCAAAAGAACATCGGATAAGGCAAGCCCGCACAATGCTGTGCTTTTAGGCGATAATCTTATTGCGGCAATAGAAAAAAAGAATTACAGAACAGATATAAACGAAAACGCTTTTGCTTCCTTTGGCTTTAATGAAAAAAAGCAACCCGTTTCTGATGTTCCGTGCAGCAATGCAAGTGTTAAAATTTCATCAAAAACAAATACACATAAATTTACATATAACAGCAGTGAACAGGTTTATACAAATGAAGCTGATTATAAAGCAGCTGTCAGCTTTACGAATATTATCGTAATGTATGCCGATTCAACTTATATTGATAAGCAGGATTACAAGGGCTCAGGCAAAACGGAAACCTATTTGAATTATAAATTCACAAGCGGCAGCGGAAAGCTGATTTCCTGTGGAACTGCCGTTGATTTTAACTGGAATGTATCAAACGGAAGGCTTTGTTTTACAGATGCAAGCGGAAATGAATTAAAGCTTAATCCGGGCAAAAGCTGGATTGCGCTTGCTTCTGCAAATCATAACGGTTCGGTAACGGTTTCGTAATTTTGAGAAGAGGTGTTAATTATGCGTATTCCTATTATTATTCCAACCAGCCGAGAGGGACTTAAGCAGTGGCTGAAAATTGTTGGTGTTCTTCTGATTGCGCTTGCGGTTTTCTTTTCTGCAACGAAAATCAAATATAAAACACCCGAATTTGTGCAGGAAGGCACGGCGGCTTTTTCCGAAATGAACAGCACGGATGTTTACCAGCTGAGCGATGTGATTGTTTTTGATCAGTATGCTGTTTATAACACAAAGGAATGCCAGATGTATCTGATTGGTATTTTTGATCAGGATGATACCATGAAATTTGCCTCTCTTTGCACCGGGCTTTACGGCAACGGTGATGTGTTTGAAAGGGTTAATCAGTATCTGAATGATGATAACCAGCAGGTTGGAGATTGTGTGCTGAGCGGCGGCTTTACGGCAACCCCATTTGATTGTTTTGAAAGCAGAGCGGATTCCCGTGCGGAACTGATGCAGTTTTATGATGAAATGATTGAAAATTTCAGTCAGGATTTAAATATTGAAAAACTGGATCTGGTGTTTGAATTTGCCTGTGCTTCACAGCAGGATTTTCCTGAATATATGAAGCAGGCACAAAAGGAAAATATAAAATGGATTGCCATTTCCGCAGCGCTTGCAGCTGTTGGAATCATTGGCATCGTAATAGGTGTTCTTATGAGCAGAAAGGATAAAAGGATGGCCATGGCAGACAGCACAGGCGGCGGTGTTTATTATGCGCCCGAACAGGCAGCCGAATTTGGAGATGCCTGTGTGCCGGATGCGAATGCCTGCGTTCAGAATAATATGGAAGCCGTGTCTTCGGAAGAATCAGAACCGTCAGCTCCTTTTGCAGAGAATACAGATATAACGGTTTGATGATTGAAGGAGAATTCAGTTATGTGTATGCCCGCTTTTATTCCGACAAGCAAATCGGCTTTTAAATACTGGTTTAAATATGTCGGAATTATGATGATGATACTTGCGGTTGTTTTTTCTGCAACAAAAATCACATATAAAACACCTGAATTTGTGCAGGAAGGCACAGCAGCTTTTTCCGAAATGAACCGTTCGGATGTTTATCAGTTAAGCGATATGATTGTGTTTGATCAGTATTCCTATTATGAGGATAAACAGCAGACACAGGTGTATCTTATAGGCATTTATGATAAGGATGAAACAATGAAATTTGCCTCCCTGGTTACGGATAATGCGGACACGGAGATTTTTGAAAGGCTGAATGCCTATCTTGATGATGAAGAGCAGCAGGTTGGCGATTGTATACTGGAGGGCTGCTTTACGGTTTCTTCCTTTAAAGAATTTGACCGTGATGCAAGATCCAGAAATGACCTGCAAAGGTTTTATAACGAAATGACAGTCAGCTTTCGTCAGGATTTTAATGCCGAGCAGACCGGACTGGTGTTTAAATTTGCCTGCAGTACGCAGCAGGACTTTGATGCCTATATGCAAAGTGTGAAAAGTTCAAATATAAAGTGGGCTGCTGTTGCTGCGGCACTTACGGCAGGCGGAATTGTTTTTATCATAATAGGAGTTCTTCTTGGCAGAAAAGACAGGAAAAATTATGAGCAGTCTTTTAACGGCGGAATTTATTTTGATCCGTATAAAACAGAACAGACCCAGGCTGAAGAAAACGATATAACAAAGCAGCCTGCCAATGCTCAGCCGGAAACGGTTTATCACAGCAAACCGTTCAGTGAACAGCCTGTGAATGAACCGTCGAAAACAAATTTGGGAACGGTTTCTTATCAGGCATCAGAACAGACGTTTGCATCATCGGAACCGATAGGGAATGAAACGGCACAGGGTTATACTCCCATATATAATAATATGCCGGTTAATACTGCCGAATATACACCGAAAAAAAGTAAGGCTCCGAAAATTATAGGCAGAATACTTTCAGTTGTTTTGCTTGTTTTTTCACTGTTTATGTTGATAGGAGCGGCAACTGCTTTTTTAGAAGGTGAACCGGAGTATATTCCTTCCGATAGGGTAGACCTTTTTAATATAGAAAGCCCAGATGTTTACGAATTGAACAATTTGAAGATTATTTCAAAATATGAATCCGATGAATACCGTGATTATTATCTGGCACTCTATCCGGATAAGGATGGGACGGAAAAAGCAATTTCCCTTGTTTGCTATCGTGATAACGGATTATTTCCTGTGTTAAGGGGAAATGCGCAAACGGCTGATATTATCAGTGTCGGTGCGGCAGAATATTTCTCGTCAAAGGATGAGGAAAACAGTTATAAACAGGCTTTTGAGGCGTATAACAGCAAGCTGGAAAAACCGGTTTTATCTACGGGATTATCGTTTGAATTTGTCTGTCAGACAGACAGGATAGGTTTTTATGAATACTGCCAGGATGACAGGCAGACGAACATATTTATAGCAGTGTTTACCGTTATTGTAATGCTTGCAGGCATACTGCTTGCAAGTTTCAGCTTCCGAAAAAGCAAAGAAAAGAAAGAAGCATATCCCAACGATATCCGTGAAAATAACATTGTTAAATCTAATCCGTATTTTTTAGATTATAATTACAGAAAAGAGAATGATATATAATTATTAACAGAAAGCATTAAGAAAAATAAAATGCGTATTTACTTTATGGTAAATACGCATTTTTCTTTGTGTTATTTGAGCTTTTTAAGGTATTTAAAGGTTTCGGTTTCACCTTTTTCCTTAAGCATAATCAGCAGGATTTCCAGAAGCTCTGCTGTGTTCGGATGAATTAAAATCCGGCTTTTCGCATTTTGGAAATACTGAAGGGGATGGGCCTCTGTATAATTTTTTCCCTGATATATTTTGCTGGCTGCAACACGGTCGCAAAACATTTCCTTTACATATTTTATCGGCATTTCAACCGGTTCCATGCGTTTTGTTTTCGGGTTGTAATCCTGCCAGTATTCATAATGGTGGCGGTTTCGCCCTTTGTGATGAAGCCATGCAGCCGAATAGCCTTTATCCTCCCGTTCCACCTCATTCGGCGATCTTGTGCCTGCGTAATATTTTGCGCCGGGTATAAATTCGGTTGGCGAATACTTTGATAAGTCGTGCCGCAGGCCCTGAAAGGGAATACCGGCTTTAATACAGTGCCGCAAAACACAGTGGCGGTGTTTTGTGATGGTTCTGAAATGTGAAATCGCTTTTGACATAGTGCATTTTCCTAAACGAATTAATCTCTGCCGTAAATATCTCTTGTATAAACCTTTTCGGCAACATCACTCAGCTCATCACTCATTCGGTTTGCAATAATAACGCTTGACTGCTTTTTAAATTCCTCAAGATCATTTACAACAAGATTATGGCAGAACACAGAACCGTCCTTAAGTGTCGGCTCATAAACGATTACATTCACACCCTCACCTTTAAGTCTTTTAACAACACCCTGAATGGAGCTTTGGCGGAAATTATCTGAATTCGCTTTCATTGTTAATCTGAACACGCCTACGGTGGCAGGCTTGTCATCCGTGTGGTTGGATTTTTTAAGAATGCTGTTTGCAACATAATCCTTGCGTGTTGAATTGGATTCAACAATTGCCTGAATCAGCTTTTCGGGCACATTGTTATAATTTGCAAGCAGCTGCTTGGTATCCTTCGGCAGGCAGTAGCCGCCGTAGCCGAAAGAAGGATTGTTGTAATGTGTGCCGATTCTGGGATCAAGCCCGATTCCCTCAATAATCTGTTTTGCATCCAGATTGTGAATTTCAGCATATGTGTCAAGCTCGTTAAAATAGCTAACACGAAGTGCAAGATAGGTGTTTGCAAAAAGCTTAACGGCTTCAGCCTCGGTTGGCTGCATAAATAAAACGGGAATATCCTTCTTTACTGCTCCGCCTGCAAGAAGCTGTGCAAATGTATGTGCCGCTTTCTCAAGCTCGGAATCGCCAAGCGGATAGCTTACAATAATTCTGCTTGGGTTCAGATTGTCATAAAGGGCTCTTCCCTCACGCAGAAATTCCGGGCTGAAAATCAGCTTGGCACCGGGATACTTCTTTCTTGCTCCTTCTGTAAAGCCAACCGGAATAGTTGATTTGACAACCATAACGGCATTCGGGTTGATTTCAAGCACTAATTTAATTACAGCTTCAACAGAGCTTGTATTAAAGTAATTTTTTTCGGAATCGTAATCTGTGGGCGTGGAAATAATTACAAAATCAGCATTGGAATAAGCAAGCTTTGCATCTGTTGTTGCAGTTAAATCAAGATTCCTGTTTGCAAGATAATCAGAAATTTCAGCATCCACAATCGGTGAAATTCTGTTATTAATCATTTTTGTTTTTTCTTCAATAATATCAACAGCGTAAACTTTGTTGTGCTGTGATAAAAGAATTGCATTTGATAAACCGACATATCCTGTTCCGGCAACAGCAACCGTATAAGATTTTTCTGCCATAACGAACTCCTTAAATAAAATATAGACGGCATTTTTATCTGCCGTCTATATTTATATCATTTTTTTTTGAATTTGTCAAAAAAACCTTCTTTTTCATTGCCTTTTGCAGCTGAAGCGCCTGTGTCGAACTGTTTCAGCAGCTCTTTCTGTTCTGCGGTTATGTTTTTTGGTATATCCACAACGATTCTGACAAATTCATCGCCTTTTCCAAAGGAATTCAGCCTGTCAATACCTTTGTTTTTCAGCTTGAACACCTCACCCGGCTGTGTGCCGGCAGGCATATTGTATTTCACAGCACCGTCCAGTGTAGGCACCTGAATCTCAGCACCAAGGGTTGCCTGAACAAAGGAAACATGCTGTGTAAACCACACATTAAAGCCATCGCGTTCAAAATATTTATGCGGCTTTATGCTGATAACAATTTTAAGATCTCCGGCAGGGCCGCCGTTAAAGCCGGTGTCGCCCATACCGCGCATGCTTACAATCTGGTTGTGGTCTATTCCGGCAGGAATGGTAACATCAATTTTGTTTTTGCGTCTTACCTTTCCTTTTCCGGCACATTTCTGGCACGGTTTTTCAATGATTTTGCCTGTTCCGCCGCAATCAGGGCAGGCACGCTGCGTGTTCATAACGCCGAAAGCTGTTCTGCTCTGCACATTGATAACACCTCTGCCGCCGCAGTGCTGGCAGGTTTTAGGTGAAGTGCCTTTTGCAGCACCTGTTCCGCCGCAATCACTGCAGTTTTCCACTCTCGGAACATCAACTGTTTTTTTGCAGCCCTTTGCCGCCTCTTCAAAAGTAAGCGAAAGGGAAATCTGAATATCTCTTCCTTTTCTGGGTGCGTTTGGATTATTTCCGCCAAAGCCTCCGAACCCGCTGCCTCCGCCGAAAAACGAAGAGAAAATATCACCTAAATCAATATCGCCGTCAAAGCCGAAACCGCCGCCGAAGCCGCCTCCCTGGCCTGCGCCGTAGTTCGGATCAACGCCTGCAAAACCGAACTGGTCATAGCGGGCTTTCTTGTCTGCATCGGAAAGCACCTCGTATGCTTCGTTGCATTCCTTGAATTTTTCCTCGGCCACCTTGTCATTCGGATTTAGATCGGGGTGGTATTTCTTTGCAGTTTTTCTGTATGCCTTTTTTATCTCGTCTGCTGAAGCATTCTTCTGAACGCCGAGCACCTCATAATAATCTCTTTTTTCTTCGGGCATAATTGCCTCCGTAAGTAAGTTATTTTAAATGCGGTATCCCGCACTTATGAAAGTGGGGGATACCATTCATTATATGCTGTATTGTTTTAGTTGTCCTCAACCTCGGTGTAATCTGCGTCTGTATAATCTGCACCGCCGTTGTCGGCAGCCTGCTGCGCACCTGCATCTGCAGCACCGCCCTGAGCAGCCTGTGCTGCCTGATAAAGCTTCTGAGAAACTTCGTAAAACTTATTCTGAAGGTCTTCCTGAGCTGTTTTGATTGCATCAAGGTTATCGCCCTTAAGTGCTTCTTTCAATGCTTCTGTTTTTGTTTCAAGTGCACTCTTATCGTCGGCGCTGAATTTATCGCCGCTTTCGGAAATCAGTGTTTCTGTCTGATAAACCATCTGCTCAGCACCGTTCTTAAGGTCAACAGCCTCTCTTTTCTTTTTATCCTCATCAGCAAACTGTTCTGCTTCCTTAACTGCCTTATCAATATCTTCTTTGCTCATATTGGAAGAAGCGGTTATGCTGATGTTCTGCTCCTTGCCTGTGCCAAGGTCTTTTGCAGATACATGCACAATGCCGTTCGCATCAATATCAAAGGTAACCTCAATCTGCGGAACACCGCGGCGAGCAGGAAGAATGCCGTCAAGATGGAACATGCCAAGCGTTTTGTTGTCTTTTGCAAATTCTCTTTCGCCCTGAAGCACATGAACCTCAACGGAGGTCTGGTTATCAGCAGCTGTGGAGAAAATCTGTGATTTCTTTGTTGGAATGGTTGTGTTTCTTTCAATGATAACGGTGTTTACACCGCCCATGGTTTCAATGCCGAGTGAAAGGGGCGTTACATCAAGAAGAAGAAGACCCTTAACATCTCCGCCGAGAACACCGCCCTGAAGCGCAGCACCCATAGCAACACATTCATCCGGATTGATGCCTTTAAACGGCTCTTTTCCGCTGAACTTCTGGATAGCCTCCTGAACGGCAGGAATACGGGTTGAACCGCCCACAAGAAGAATCTTGTCAATCTCGTTCATGGAAAGTCCGCTGTCCTTCATAGCCTGGCGAACAGGACCCATTGTTGCTTCAACAAGGTCTGCTGTCATCTGGTTGAACTGTGCTCTTGTAAGGCTCAGTTCAAGATGCTTCGGGCCTGTTGCATCAGCTGTAATAAACGGAAGTGAAATCTGAGCTGTTGTCATACCTGAAAGGTCAATTTTAGCCTTTTCAGCTGCTTCCTTTACGCGCTGCATTGCCATTTTATCGTTTGAAAGGTCAATTCCGTTTGATTTTTTAAATTCGGAAACAATCCAGTCCATAACCTTTTTATCAAAATCATCGCCGCCAAGACTGTTGTTTCCGGCTGTAGCAAGAACTTCCTGCACACCGTCTCCCATTTCAATAATGGATACATCAAAGGTGCCGCCGCCAAGGTCATAAACCATAACCTTCTGGTCGTCCTCTTTATCAATGCCGAATGCAAGAGCGGCAGCAGTTGGTTCGTTGATAATTCTTTTAACCTCAAGACCTGCAATTTTGCCGGCATCCTTGGTTGCCTGACGCTGTGCGTCCGTGAAATAAGCAGGAACTGTGATAACGGCTTCCGTTACCTTGTCGCCGAGATAGCTTTCGGCATCTGCTTTAAGCTTCTGAAGAATGATTGCTGAAATTTCCTGCGGGGTGTATGCCTTACCGTCAATATCCACCTT
>CAJUDJ010000017.1 GCA_910584985.1 uncultured Eubacterium sp.
GGCGCAATGATGGCTGCCATCGTTGGGGCAGATCCGGGCAAATACAATTATTTCGGCGAACTGGAAACCTCAAACAAATGCGTTGAATGGGTAAAAGACCATCTTGCACTGGATGATATCAGAGTTTATCTTCACGATAAAAATGTTTCGGATGCCGTTGAAGCGCTTCAGCTTAATCTTTACGATTATATGGAGGATGTTATTGATTCTATCCCCGCCGGTTCAAACGGAACCATATTCACACCGTGGCTTCACGGAAACCGCTGCCCGTTTGAGGACCCAAACGCTGCCGGAATGTTTTTCAATATTAAAATAGAAACCGGAAAAACAGAGATGATCAGAGCGGTTGTTGAGGGCATCTGCTTCCATATGAGATGGATGCTGGAAAGACAGGAGAAAAAAATAAGCACCTCCAAATCCATCCGCTTCTGCGGCGGCGGTGCACTTGGTGCAGTTACCTGCCAGATTCTTTCGGATATTCTGCAGCGTGATATAGAGGTGGTTGACAGTCCGCAGAATGTGGGCGCAGTAGGTGCGGCGGCCTGCATTGCAGTTGGGCTTCAGCTTATTCCGTCCATCGAGCATGTAAAATCACTGATTCCTGCCAAAAAGCTTTATCATCCGAACCAAAACAACAAAGCGGTTTATGACAGGAATTTCAGAGTGTTCCAGAATCTTTACAAAACGAATAAAGAAAACTTTGCTATTCTCAACGGTTAAAATTTACACATATTTAAACTTCGCCCTCTCCTATTGAGCGGGCGAAGTTTTTTACATAAATTTGAAATAGGAAAGTATTATTTTACAACCTTTTTACAAATACTAAACCGATACTTAACGTCCGGCGTTTAGCATTTGCACGAGGTGAAAAAATGAACATTTTTAATATTCTTTCTTTAACAGGCGGACTGGCGCTGTTTTTATTCGGAATGCATTATATGGGCAGTTCACTTGAACGGCTCGGCGGCGGAAAATTTGAAGAAATACTGGAAAAGATGACAAGCAGCCGTTTAAAGGGGCTTTTGCTTGGCGCAGGAATTACGGCAGTTATCCAATCCTCCTCTGCCGTAACCGTTATGGCAGTGGGCTTTGTCAACTCAAAAATTATGAGCTTAAGCCGTGCCATAGGAATCATTATGGGTGCAAATATAGGCACAACCATAACCAGCTGGCTGCTTTCCCTAACCGGCATTCAAAGCTCAAATCTGTTTGTAAGCCTGCTTAAACCGTCTGCTTTTACGCCTGTGCTTGCGCTTGCAGGCATTATCCTTTATTTATTCTGCAAAAGTGAAAAAAAGAAGAACTTGGGTTCAATTCTTCTTGGCTTTTCCGTGCTCATGTTCGGAATGGAGGCAATGAGCACCGCCGTTGAACCTTTAAAGGATGTGCCTGCTTTTACAAGCCTGCTTACAGCTTTTTCCAATCCGATTTTGGGGGTAACTGCCGGAATGCTGCTTACTGCGGTTATTCAGTCGTCCTCAGCTTCAGTGGGAATTTTGCAGGCACTGACCGTTACAGGCTCCATAACCGTTTCATCTGCCTTTCCGATTATTCTGGGGCAGAATATAGGCACCTGTGTTACAGCCCTGCTATCCGCAGTCGGAACAAACAAAAATGCAAAGCGCACTGCAGTTGTGCATCTGTTGTTTAATGCAGTCGGCGTTCTTCTTGCAATGCTTCTGTTTTACGGAATAAACGCCGCGTTCCGGCTTCCGTTTATAGAAAACACCGTAAATCCATCGGATATAGCAGTTATACACACGCTGTTCAATGTGTTTGCAACCGCTGTGCTGTTTCCGTTCGGAAATACACTTGAAAAGCTTGCCTGCCTTATGGTTAAGGACGGGAACACAAAAGACGGCAGCAATCTTGTGGATAAAAAATTCCTGATGTCCTCTTCCTATGCGGTAAACAAGGCGATGGAGGAATGCATGGAGATGGGGCTTCTTGCAAAGGAAAACATTATGCTTTGCCTTGATTTTATAAACGAATATTCAAAAATCAACGATGAAAGAATCAGAAAAAACGAAAAAAAGCTTGATGCATATGAGGACAGGCTGGAAACCTATCTTGTTAAAATCGGTTCCATGCAGTTGAATTTGGAGGATTCCATTAAAATTTCAAAACTGAATCATGCAATCGGTAATTTTGAAAGAATCGGTGATTACGGAATAAATATTCTGAAAACAAAAAGAAAAATGCATGAAAACAAAATTCACTTTTCCGCAGATGCAAACAATGCGCTTGAGGTGATGAGCGATGCCGTAAGCGAAATTGTTGAAAAAGCAACGCAGGCATTTACGGAAAACGATATTACACTTGCAAAAACGGTTGAACCGCTTGAACAGGTTATAGATAATCTTAAAATTGAGCTTCGCGCCATGCATGCAAAATGGATTGAAAAAGGCGAATGCTCGGTTGAAAACGGAATTCTGTTTTTTGATATTGTAAATGCCTTTGAACGGATTGCTGATCACTGTTCCAACCTTGCCGTGTGCATCATTGAGCTTTCGCAGAACAGCTATAAACCGCATTCTTATCTAAGGGTTATAAAAAATGACGAAAGCAAAACCTTTGCCGAAGCCTTTGAAAAATACCTGAATAAATACAAGCTATAGGCTAAGGGACTCCCGCACCGAACGCCATTTTTGCCTAAACATAAAAGAGCAGGCTCAGCCGAACCTGCTCTTTGTCATATAGAATAAACCTGTCATTTTCTGATTTTTATTTCCAGTTCTGAATAACAGACGGATTTGCAAAAATTTCATCCAGTTTTCTGAAAAACGGAATACAGTCGCCGTAATCAAGCGAACGGTGGTCTATTGCAATGGTTATCGGGAGCATGGTGCGGATTTCAATGCTTTCCTTTCCGTTTTCATCTGTTGTTACAACCGGACGCTTCTGTGCAGCATTCACAGCAAAGGCAGTGGTCTGCGGCGGAATAATCTCCAAAAGAAAGCAGCATCCCTTCTGTTCTTTATAAACGGAGCCCAGATTGGTTATCGTGGTTGTGCCCTGTTCAATATCATGCTTGGTTAATCTGTCCTCAACCGGAATGGAATAGTACATTTTCTTTTTGCTGCCTGAAAGCACATGCACTTTGTGCCTGCCCGGCATTTTTGAACCGTAAAGACGGCTGAGTGTCTGGAGAAACTTTCCATTTTTAAGCCCATTCAGCGTATTATCCAGCGAAACCTCATACATTACCTCGTTCATATTTGAATTGTTTGCACGGCGCACTGTGTCGTTAATCGCTGCGGTCATTTCAGTTAAGGTTTTGCTGCCCATATCGTGCATATTCACCGTCATCATTTCACCTGTGTGCAGAATCATCGGCATGGAAATATCTATTGTATCATGATATTTAAGTGAACCGCGCACAAGCCTTCTTCTGAAATGCAGGGTGCAGTTCATTTTCGGTGCTGCCTTAAGCCCTTCGCATATAATTTTCATAATAACGGTATTTATGGTTATTTTTTTATCACCAGCTGTTATTCCCTCATTCAGCTTTTTGCATTCCTTTAGGAAATCCGTTATATCGGCTTCATAGCCCATCGTTGCGTGCGGAATCTGCTCCCAGCTTTCCGTTGTCATATTGGATACGATTTTTCTTGCGATTCCGAAATATTCTTTTTTATATACAGACATGGATATGTCCTCCTTATTTATTTTCAGTTTTGATGCAGGCAAAGCAAAAGCAGAGCGCCGAATATCCTTAAAAACTATGTTGCGGCGGTTCGGATTTGTCTGACTGACGCTATGATAGCCAAAACAAAACATTTTCTCAATCAACTTTGCTTTACATGCCTGTCAACCAAAGGTTGACATAAAAAAATGCCCGTTTTAAGCTAAAAACGAGCATTTTTATTTTTATATCTATTTTATTTTTCTTAATGCACATACGATGTAAAATATCGGAATGGTAAGGAAAATAATCCATAACGGATGCCACAACTGCGCAAAAAAACCGCCTGCCAGATAAATAAGCGCTGTTAAAACAGGATAGCAGAAAATAATCGGTTTTCTTTTTTCGGCAGCAATTATACCGGTATAGAAAAGCGGAATCGTCAGCAGCACAAGCCAGCCGGTTATCCAGCCCTTTGCACCGAAGGCGCACCCGATTATAACATATGCAATCACCATAAAAACAGGATAGGAAACAAAAAACCATCCCCTTTTTTTATGTTCTTTCTGCTCTGTATGTGCAGGCCGTTCAACCACAATTACTTCTGTTCTGACCTCTTTTTTATCCGTTTCTTCTGTTTCCTTTACAGCTTCGGCAGATTCCTTTTCAGGCGCATCTGTTTCACCGCATTTCAGAATTGCATCAACAGAAATATGATACAGCTGGGAAAGCTTCAGCAGATTTTCCGTATCGGGCAATGCATAGCCCTGTTCCCATTTGGATATGGACTGCCTGGAAAGCCCAAGCTGTTCACCCAGTTTCTCCTGGCTGAAATTGTTTTTTATTCTGAGCTCTTTTAAATAATCTCCCTGTTTTATAGACAAGCACATCACCCTTTAAAAATTTTTTATATTCTATCACAAAAAAATGCCGGCTGCAAGAAAAAAGCAATACCGGCACCTATTCATCTTATCGGCAGCATAACCGCAACGGTCGTGCCTTCCTTTTCTTTGCTTTCAAGGCTCACCGAGCCGCCAAGATATTCGGCACTGTGCTTAACAATAGCAAGCCCGAGCCCCGTACCCCCGGTTTCCTTTGAGCGTGATTTATCCACCCTGAAAAAGCGTTCAAAAATTCTGCTCTGATACTTTTCGGGAATACCGATTCCCGTGTCTTTAACAATAAGTGTAACCGTATCCTTATCCTTTTTTACCGTAATAAATACTTTACCGTTTTCAACATTATATCGGATTGCATTTTCAACAAGATTATAAACCATTTCTTCAAGAAGCGGCTTTGTGCCCCTTGCATATGCCTGATCACCCGTTAAAACAATTTCTATGTTTCTCTTCTGTGCTTCCACCGAAAGTGCATCTGCACAGGAAACAGCCACCTGCATAAGATCAACGGAATCAATAATCGGCTTGAAATCATACTCTTCAAGCTGGGAAAGCTGAATAATATCATGTGTAAGGTTGATAAGCCTTTGCGATTCCTTATAAATGATTCCGCCGAAGCGTGCAGCATTTTCAGGCGTTACCTCTGTATTCTGAAGCAGTTCGCCATAACCCGAAATGGCAGTAAGCGGTGTTTTCAGCTCATGGGAAAGATTGGCTGTAAACTGCTTTGTAAGCTTTTCAAGCCTGTCCTTCTCATAAAGCTGGGATTTTATTTTATCCGTAAAAGGCTTCAGCTCATCATAAGGGCAGTTTTCACTGATATTCTTTAAATCATCACCCATTTTTTCAATGGGCCGCACTATTTTTCCGGTTATAGAACGGGCAATAAGCAAAGCAAATATCGTGATAAGAATAAACAGAATAACCAGAATATAACTGTATTTCAAAAGAAGCTGCAGCAGCCTTGCAGGCTCTGCTTCGCCGGTAATAAGAATTACGGCACAGAAAATAAGCACCGTGCTTAACGCCGAACAGAAGGAAAGCAGCACGGCTTTTGAAAATATTTTATTTGTCATATTATTCCCCAAGCTTATATCCCACATTTCTGATTGTTTCAATAAGAGAACCGCTTTCACCCAGCTTTTTTCTGAGCGTTAAAATATGGCTGTCCACCGTGCGTGTTTCACTGTTGCTGTCATAGCCCCACACTGTGTTCAGAAGCTGTTCTCTTGTAACGGCTATGCCGCGGTTGAGCATAAGATATTTCAGTATTTCAAATTCCTTATAGGTTAAATCCACTTCCTTTTCAAAAGAAAAGACCTGATGCTTTTTATCATCAAGCGATATGGATTTGTATTCAAAAAACTTTCTTTCATCCTTTTTTTGTGTTCTGCGAAGTAATGCCTTTATGCGTGAAAGAAATATCATCACTGAAAACGGCTTTGTTATGTAGTCATCCGCACCGCAGTCAAGCCCTTTCACATAATCGATTTCCGAATCCTTTGCCGTAACCAGAATTATCGGCATATCTCTGTATTCCGGATTGCTTCTTAATTTTTTTGTGATGGACAACCCGTCCTCACCGGGAAGCATAACATCAATTACCAAAAGATCCGGCTTTCGCTTTCCAAGCGCAGCATAAAAGCTTTTCGGCTCGGCAAAGCCTGCGGTTTCATATCCGCTGCCTGATATTGCATAGGTTTCAAGCTCTCTTACACTGTTGTCATCCTCAAGAACATAAATAAGCGCCATATCCATCCTCCGATTTTATTCTTCCCTTATATTATTTCAGTTTAATGAATATTTTTCAAGATAAGAATCAAGATTTTCCGTAAAATCTTCATCGGTTTTCTTAACATCACGCACATAAGAGTGAATATTATAGTCGCCACTCTTGATTTCAATCATGGAAAGTGCAAGATCGCAGCAATGATCTGCTATATGTTCAATGGCACTTACAATGTCAAGGTAGGGAAGCCCCTGTTCAACGGTGCATTCGCCCTCATCAATCCTTTGCATATGTCTGTGCTTAAGTTCTTTTTTCAGCTTATCTATAACATCCTCAAGCGGCTGAACCTCTCTTGCAAGACTTACATCATTCAGCTTAAAGGATTCGTTTGTAACGGCAACGATTTTCGTTGCCGCAGCAATCATAACCGAAAGCTCATATTTAGCCTTTTCAGAAAGATTAACCTTCTTTTTATTCATTGTTTTTCTTGCCTTAAGAATATCAAGGCTGTAATCGCTGATCTGCTCAAAATTTTCAATGGCGTGATGAAGCACAAAAATGTTCTTGCTGTCCTCATCAGACAAATCCATCGTGCTTATTTTGATAAGATAGGTTTCAAGCAAATCCTCATATTTATCGGATTTCTTTTCATTGCCCATAATCAGCTCGGCTTTTTCTTCCGTATAATTTTTAATGATTGAAAGTGCACAAAGCGCCGTCTGCTCCACCATATCTGCCATTTTCACGGTTACCTCTCGGCATTTTTCAACGGCAAAGGCAGGGCTGGCAAGAAATCTGTCATCAATCAGAGGCTGCTGTTTTTTATCCTCTTCGCCTTTTCCTTTGATGGTTTTAACGGCAAGCGCTTCAAGCTGCTTCGTAAACGGAAGAAGAACAAGGGTGGAAAACACCTTGAAAGCTGTATTTATAATTGCAATCTGCACGGAGGAAATGGTTTCGCCCAAAAAAGCAAAATCCACAAAATAATCAATACCGTAGAAAAGCGCACCTGTTATAATTACACCGATAACATTAAAATACAGGTAAATAAATGCTGCACGCTTTGCATTTTTGTTTGTGCCCACGGAGGAAATCAGAACCGGCACACAGGAACCGATGTTCTGCCCGAGAATAATCGGAAATGCAGCACCGAAGCTTACACCGCCCGAAAGCGCAAGAGCCTGCAGAATACCGACAGAAGCACTTGAGGACTGCACAACGGCAGCAAGCAGCGTTCCTGCGATTATGCCGACAACAGGATTGCTGAAAGTGAGCATAAGCGAGGTGAAATTTTCATTGTCTGCAAGGCCGGACATCGCATCGCTCATCAGAGTCATGCCCATCATAAGAACGGAAAATCCCATCATAATTCCGCCCACATTTTTCTTTTTTTCACTCTTGCAGAACATAAGCATAAACACACTTATAATTGCAAGCACAGGCGCAAAGGAGGAAGGCTTCAGCAGGCTTATAATAAGACTTTCACCGTTTATCTGCGTTAAGGATAAAATCCAACCGGTAACGGTTGTGCCGATATTAGCGCCCATAATAACACCGATTGCACGGGTAAGCTGCATAATTCCGGAATTTACAAAGCCCACCACCATTACCGTTACGGCAGAGGACGACTGAATTACAGCCGTAACAGCCGCACCGAGCAAAACACCTTTATAGGTTTTATCCGTCATCTTTTCAAGTATCTGTTCCAGCTTTCCGCCCGAAAGCCTTTCAAGCTGCTCGCCCATAAAGCTCATTCCGTAAAGGAAAAGTGCAATTCCGCCAAGCAGCGATATTACCGAGAAAATATCCATTATGCTACCTCTTTTTATCTTCCTTTTTATTTAATATGCTGATTAGATTATATAAATTCGTTCAAATAATGATTTGTTTTATGTCAAATCTATGTCAAATTGCAGGGATTTTCAGGTAAAAAACACATCAGTGCCGCTTTTTATTGCTATAATGATTACCGTATGATATAATTAAAATTTAAATAAACGGAAGAGGTGAATGAAATGGGATGGGTTCCTGTGCATAAAGCGGATAATGTTCCCGTATGGAAAAATATTGTTTATGCTTTTAAAATACTTTTCAAATGCAGCAAAACCTATATGATATGGCATATTATAGATTTATGTGTGTATATTCTTTTCATAAATTTTTTCCAGAGTGTTTTATTTCTTCGTGTTCTGCTTGGCATTCTTGAGGGAAACGGAGATTTCAAATATTATGTAAAAACACTTGTTTTGTTTCTGGCAAGCGGGCTGATTTATGAATTCATTTCAACCTTCAGTGATTACAAATGTCTTGTAGGTGAAAAGAAAATTTTCAAAGCATTAAACAACAGAATTTTTGAAAAGGCAGCCAAGGTGGATATCAGCTGCTACGAAGATCCTGTTTTTTACGACAAATACCAGCGTGCAACGGAAATCCTTACGGGCGGCTATTTTTCCGCATATTCCTATGCCGTTGCCAATATCATCGGAAGCATTATTGCATTTATTTCCGTTATCGGAATTGTTGCATCGGTTGATGCGGTTTTTCTTCTTTTTCTGCTTCCTATTTTCATTATCCTGCCGCTTGAAATCCTGAAAAGCCGTGCTGTTTACAACAGGGACTGTGCAATGACACCGAATAACAGAATCAAGGCATATACCCAGCGTACTGTATTTCTGAAGGATTTTTCAAAGGACATCAGAACATCCAATATTTTTCATGTAATTATTTCACGGTTTAACCGAGCAATACAATCCAATATTGAAATCATCAGAAAATACGGACTGCGGCTTTTTCTGATGGGCATGACACGCTCCTTTTTCAGTGAATTTGTTCCGATTGCGGGCACATATGCTTTTGCAGGCTACCGTTTTCTGTATACCGACACACTTTCCGTTTCCGGCTTTTCGGTGATGCTTTCCTCCATCAATTCCATTCGCAATGTTACGGCAACGGTTGCAAACAATTTCGGCGAACTTTCCGCAGTTTCCCTTTATTTTCAGAATCTGCGTGAATTTTTTGAATATGAATCCGTAGTGGTTTCCGGTGAAAAAGAACCGGCTGAATTTGAAAGCCTTGAATTCAAGCATGTTTATTTCAGATATCCTTCGGCAAAAAAAGATTCCCTTCAGGATATAAACCTGAAAATAAACAAAGGTGAAACAGCAGCTGTTGTAGGAATAAACGGAGCAGGAAAAACAACCTTTGTGAAACTGCTTTTAAGATTTTACGATGTTACAGACGGTGAAATTCTTTACAATGGAACTAACATTAAGGA
The DNA here is from genome assembly GCA_910584985.1 of uncultured Eubacterium sp. Classification (GTDB taxonomy): domain Bacteria; phylum Bacillota; class Clostridia; order Oscillospirales; family Acutalibacteraceae; genus Eubacterium_R. The sequence goes on from CAJUDJ010000017.1 coordinate 9,528, forward strand.
ATACAACACGGAAAAGCTGCGGCTTAAATTTGCAACGGTTTTCCAGGATTATAAAACCTTTGCCCTTTCCGTGAATGAAAATGTTATGTGCAAAAACTGCACCGAGGACGACAAACGAAAGGCAGAAACCGCTTTGAAGCAAAGCGGAGCCTATGAAAAAATTGCTTCGCTTGAAAACGGAGCAGACACTGTGCTTACAAAGGAATTTGACGAAAACGGAGCAGGACTTTCAGGCGGAGAAGCACAGAAAACAGCTGTTGCCAGAATGTTTGCAAGCCATTTTGATGTGGCAATTCTGGATGAGCCTTCCTCTGCGCTTGACCCGATTGCAGAATATAAAATGTATGAAAATTTGATTCTTGCAACAAAGGACAAAACTGTTATTTACATTTCACACAGGCTTTCAAGCGCCGTGCTTTCAGACCGGATTTTTGTGCTTGAAAACGGAACGGTAATTGAAAGCGGCAGCCATTTTGACCTTATGCAAAGCGGCGGAAAATATGCTGAAATGTTTGCCCTGCAGGCATCAAGCTATAAAAAGGAGGTGCCGGCAGATGCATAAAACAAAAGAGCATTCCACCTTTTCAAACATCTTTTTCTTTCTGAAAATGATGTTTAAAATTTCCCCGATGCTGGTAATCGGCGAATGCCTGACGGGGCTTCTGATAAATTTGCCGACAAGGCTTATTGCCGTGCTTGGTGTAAAATATGTAATAGACACGGTTTCCTCCGGAGAAAACAAAATAAAAATCATCTATGCTGCAGCCGCTATTGCCGCAATGCTTCTGATAAGCGAGCTTTTAAAATGGATTTACAGCGAATTTTTTCTTCATGCAGAAAAAGAAAAGATGACAAAGGGATTAAGCACAAAGTTTTATCAGAAAGCAAAAAGCCTTGATCTTGAATCCTATGACAATCCACATTTTTACAGCAGCTTCATCCTTGCCATTGAAGCATCATCAGGCAATATGCAAAGAATACTGGATATGGTGAAGGGCTATGTGGCAGAGCTTGTTTCGCTCATTGCCATAGGTGCAGTTATTTTAACCATAGACCCGGTGTGCCTGATAATTATTCTTGTAACCATAGCTGTTTTTACGCCTATCAGCAGAAAAATCGGCACGCTTCAGTCGCAGAGAAGAATAGACAATAACCGGCTTCATCGCAGAGCGGATTATTTTGCAAGAATATTTTATCTGCAGGATTATGCCAAGGAAGTGCGCATGAATAATATAAAGCCGCTTCTTACAGAGCGCTATAACGAGGCTGCCGATGATGTAATTGAAAATCAGCAAAAATATGTAAAAAAAATAGACACTATTTATTTCTTTCAGGAAAGCGGTGTGCAGATTATCGGTTTTATGTTTATTCTGCCGCTTTACCTTGGCTACTGTGTGCTTGTGAGGCACTCTCTTTCGGCAGGGGATTTTGTGGCTTCCTTCAACGGTGCGTTTTCAATCGCAGCTGCATTTTCCTATCTGACAATTTTTGTAACAAGAAATTTTTCTGAGCAGTCCAGAATGATTGAAAAATTCAGAATGTTTCTGAAAGAGGAAAACAGAATTAAAGACGGCACACACACTGCCGAAAAAAACGGGGCAGAGGAAATCGAATTCAAAAATGTTTCCTTCACATATCCCGGAAACAGCAGCCCCACGCTTAAAAATATTAATTTTTCCATTAAGCCTAAAGAAAAAATTGCCTTGGTAGGTTATAATGGCGCAGGAAAAACCACGCTTACAAATCTTCTGCTTCGCCTTTATGATGTTACAGAGGGTGAAATTTTGATTGGCGGCAGAAATATAAAGGACGAAACCGTAGTTTCACACAGAAGCCGTTTTGCCGCTGTTTTTCAGGATTTTCAGATTTTTGCCGCCACGCTTGGTGAAAATGTGGCACTTGATCTGAATCCTGATGAAAACGAAGTTAAAAAAGCCCTGCGGCACAGCGGATTTGCAAAAAATCTTCCGCAGGGAACAGATACGGAGCTGCTGCGTGAATTTGATGATGAGGGCGTTATGCTTTCCGGCGGTGAAGCTCAGAAGATTGCCGTTTCCCGCGCATTTTACAAAAACTGCCCTTATGTGATTATGGATGAACCGTCTGCCAACCTTGACCCGGTTGCTGAATACAATCTTAATAAAGCAATGACCGAAGCAGCAGAAAACAAAACGGTTGTTTTTATATCCCACCGTCTTTCCACAACAAGAAATGCAGATAAAATTTTTGTAATGGAAAATGGTGAAATTGTGGAAAGCGGAAGCCACGAAGAACTTATGGCTCAAAACGGAAAATACGCATATATGTTTAATCTGCAGGCTGAAAAGTACCGCAGGGAATAAACAAAAAGCAGGTGTTAAAATTGGAAAAAAACAAACAGATGTCCGAAGCCTTTCTGACAGGTGCCGTTCTTGCAGTTGTGGGTGGCTTTCTGGACGCCTATACTTACATATGCCGTGGTGCAGTTTTTGCAAATGCGCAGACGGGCAACATTGTGCTTATGGGAATCCGTCTTGCAGACAGGGATTTTTCAGGCGCAGTTTACTATATCATTCCGATTATTGCCTTTGTTGCCGGCGTTCTGATTTCGGAAATCATCAGAAATCTTTTCAGAAAAAGCAGGCTGATTCACTGGCGGCAGATTATTCTCGCCTTTGAAACTGCCGTACTTATCCTTGTTGCTTTTATTCCGGCAGATGATTTCAATAATCTGATTTCCAACACCCTGATTTCTTTTGTCTGTTCGCTTCAGGTGCAAAGCTTCAGAACGGTAAACGGCAATGCAATTGCAACCACAATGTGCACAGGAAATCTGAGAAGCGCAGCAGAAATGTTTTTCAGATATACGGCAACCAAAAGAAAAACATATTTAAACCGTTCCTTTCAGTATTCGGGCATCATTATATTTTTCATAATGGGTGCGGCAATCGGCACGGTATTTACAAAGGTTTTTGAAGTAAAAGCGGTTTTATTTGCCTGCATAGGGCTGATTATAACCTTTATTCTTTTATTTAAAAAAGCGAAAGCGGCGAAACCGAATGGATGATGCAGTTGCAAAAAAGCAGTTTATAAAAATGACCGAAACCCCCGTGAAAAGGCTTATTGCATCGCTTGCACTGCCAACTGTAATCAGCATGCTGATTACAACCGTTTATAATATTACGGACACTTATTTTGTTTCCAAAATAAGCATTCCGGCAAGCGGCGCCACGGGAATTGTGTTCAGCCTTATGGCAATTCTTCAGGCCTTCGGCTTTATGTTCGGCCATGGCTCAGGAAGCTGCATCAGCAGGCATCTTGGTGCAATGGAGTTTGAAAAGGCAAAACGATATGCCTCAACAGGTGTTTTTCTGGCAGCAGCCTCGGGAATTATGATCATGCTTTTCGGCATTCTGTTTATAAATCCGCTTATGAAAATACTGGGCAGTACAGATACGATTCTGCCGTTTGCAAAAACATATGGCTTATATATTCTGATTGCAGGCCCGGCAATGACAACAGGCTGTGTTATGAACAACATTCTGCGCTACGAGGGACTTGCTTCGCTTGCCATGCTGGGGTTGACAGCAGGCGGAATTTTAAATATTATTCTTGACCCGATACTTATATTCAGCCTGAATCTCGGCATTGCCGGTGCGGGAATTGCAACCGCAGTTTCCCAATATATCAGCATGCTTCTGCTGCTTATGATGTTTATATGCGGGAAAACCCAAAGCAAAATATCACTGAAATACATAACCCTTAACCTTCGGTTTATGGCCGAAATTGCCGCAACAGGGCTTCCGAGCCTTGCACGCCAGGGGCTGAACAGCATTTCAAATATGGTGCTGAATCATCAGGCTGCCGTTTACGGCGATGCCTGCATTGCGGCAATGAGCATTGTTTCAAAATGCTCCAATTTCCTGTTCAGTATCTGTGTAGGAATCGGTCAGGGCTTTCAGCCTGTGTCTGCCTTCAATTATGGGGCAAAAAAATATTCCCGTGTGAAATCGGGAATGAATTTTACATGGCTTTTTTCCACAGCAGTTATCGCAGTTTTATCCGCAGCATGCTTTGCCCTTTCTCCTGAAATTATCCGCCTTTTCAGAGAGGATGCACAGGTTATTGAAACGGGAAGCAAGGCACTGCGCGCTGTCTGTGCCGCTCTTTTGTTTCTGCCAACGGTTATGGTTGCAAATATGACCTTTCAGAGCATTGGGAAAAGCGGAAGGGCACTGTTTCTTGCTTCGGCACAGAACGGGCTTCTTTTTATTCCGCTTATCTTAGTTCTGCCGCTTACTTTCGGCATAAATGGAATTCTGCTGGCGCAGCCGCTGTCCTATATCCTTTCGGCGGCAATATCCGTTCCGTTTCTGCTGGGTTTTTCAAAAGAACTCAAAAAAATAACAGTACAAAAAGACGGTTCATTCTGAACCGTCTTTTTGCCTGAACAAATATATTTTATGTTTCGTCCATATAAATCCGAATGCTTTCAGGCACTTTCGCCTTCATAAGATTATAGGCTTCTGATTTTCTGACATAATCAAAAATATTTTCCTCTGTGTCATAATCCCATACGGTTTCGGATAAAACGGAATGCTCCTGATTGGGTTCATAAAGCATTTCCATATGAAGTTGATAAAATTCGTCCTCTTCACCAGCCACCTGCCTTACAAGCGAAAAACAAATCCGATTGTCTGCACCGAACCAATCCGTATAGATCTCATAAAGAATATTATCTCTGTCTTCACAATCTGCAGCATGCATTTTACACATGTTTTCAAAGCATCTGATCAAATCGGATAAGGAAGTGTTTTTATCGGCGTTTTCTTTTAGATAAGCTTCTGCATCTTTAACCCTGATTTCTGCATCTTCATCTGTTTCAGCCAAATTGCTTTTTTCCTCTGCTGCAAGCAGAATCCCTTTATAATAAGATAGAAAACTTCTGTTGTTACGCATCACAGTATCTAAAATTTCTTCTGCCTGCAATGCACTGACATTGCCAAGCGCAAATCGAATCTGTCGGATATGCAAAACAGGTCCGATATAAATAAAAAACAGCAGGGCTATTATTCCGGCAATTTTAAAAACCGTGAAATCAAGCAGGAAGCCGGATACAGCAAAGAACAGGCCCGCAATCAGCGGTACGGATCCGATCGGCAGCCCATTGCATATTGCGGATAGTATAACGGAAAACGGTAATTTTCTTTTCATATATCGTCCTTTCAAAATCAATAAATCAGTATAAAATAACGGAGAGTGTTTTACCCTCCGTTATTTTTATAATTTATGCCTGCATAGCACTGTTCAGCTCTGCCTGGTATTCTTTTTCTTTTTCTTCTCTGAACTTTTTCAGCTTAGCCTCCTGGCCCTTCTCGTCAAATTTATAGAAGAACATCGGAACAGCCTGTAAAATCAGACCAATTGCGCCAAGGCCTGTAAGCATAAAGAAGATTACATTCAGAACGGTGGTATAATTCGTGCCGTCAATTACACTGGCCTGTGTTGTTGAGGTAATCAGCGGAACCGTGTAATTCTGCGAAATGGATGCCATTTTTGACGCCTCATAGCCAACAAAATTAACAATATTGAGCATAACAACATTGAACACGGCAATAGATACCTTATTCACAAGGCTTCTGAACGAGAATACGGTTCCTTCAAGCCTTTCCTTGCTTCTCATTTCAATATCATCAACTGTGTCGGAGAACATTGCAATCAGAAGAACAAGGCTCATGCCGACAGGAAAATTTGTGAAAAAACGAAGAACGGTGTAAGTAATAGCACCTGCAACCGTGTTATAAGGAATAATCCAGATACCGATTACAAAGGTAAGAATATCTGCTGCGGCGCCGATGAAACTCATCCATATCCAGAGCGTTTTCTTATCCATTTTCTTAAGAAGCGGCGGAATGAGCACCATGGAAAGCATATAGGAAATACCGCTGCCGATCTGAAGCAGAGGAGTAAGCAAACCTTCATTGGTAAGTGAAATTTCAATGCCTATTGTATCCTTAATCCAGCCGCAAAGCTGATCCATCGGAATAACGCCGATGCAGTTCCACTTTGCAAAATAAGGAAGGAAAATTGCACCAAGGTTAACAATGGCAGTAAAAAATGCACAAATTGTAAGCACTCTCATTTTACCATCTGAAAATACGATTTTAAGCCCTTTGAAATAATTTGCTTTTTTAGGAGGAATATATACCTTTTCTTTGATACCGAAATAAGAAATAACAATCGGAATTCCTGCCATAACAGAGAAAATCACCGCACTCCAGAAATAACCCTGCTTTTCATTTGCATTTCCTGTGCCCCAGAAACCTGCAATGGTAAAGAACAATATAGAAGGAAGAATAGTTCCTATTGAACCTACTGTATTTGAAACAGATACTGCCTTAACTCTTGTTTTGTCCTCAGGGAATACCAAAGTATTAAGGCCCTGATAAGGAATATCAAGCGCTGTATAGAAGGTGTAATAAACTATGTAGGCGATAATTACATATATGAAATTTCCCTTCTGCCCGAAATTTACAGGGAAGAAAAGAAGAGATGTGGCAAGACATGCAGGAATTACCATCCATAAAATATAAGGTCTGCACTTACCTTTTTTCGTTCTTGTTTTATCAACAATCATACCCATCATAGGATCGTTAACTGCGTCCCAAATCTTTGTTGCCGAAAGCACAATAGAAGTCATTGCCAGCGTTAAGCCCAGAACATCTGTTAAATACAGATTCAGTGCTGTGTTAATCAGTGTCTGAATCGTAAGAAGTCCGAATGGCAGCAACGAAAAAGCGATAATTTCTTTTGTTGTTGCATTCTTCAAATCAATTCGTTTTGTTTTTGACATTTTCCGTTTCTCCTGTCTTTATAATCTGCAATATTCATTTTACCCCTCAGGCAAACATATTAAGCAGTGATTTGAATATTGTAACATTTACATTAATACATTGTCAACAAAATATTCATAAAACCGTTTCATTTTTTAGTTTATTTTCACACAAATGTATCCTTGATTTCCGCACGGCAACAAAGCCGTTCAAATCCGAATGAAAAGCGGTTTCTGCACAAAAAATAAACAATCATCATTTCTGCCTCTGTTCAAAATATTCTACAAATTCCATACTGGAGTGCATTGAAAAACCCTCTTTTTCATTCAGAATAATATGATCTGCAAGGCACACATCAACATTTTTAAGAATATGCAGCAGATTCAGGGTAAAATCAATATCCTCACAGGAGGGATAGGCCGAACCGCTCGGATGATTATGTGCAATAATAATGCCTGAAGCATTATTTTCCAGCGCCAGCTCCATAACTTTTCTTATATTTACGGAAACGGCATCCACAACACCCTCTGAAATAAATTCACAACTTATGATTCTGTTTGAACTGTCAAGCAGCATAACTGCAAATTTCTCATATCTGTTTTCAAATTTATACATCTCAAGAAAGTAATCAATCGCCGTGCTGAAATTATCTATTGCTTTATATTCAGCACATCTGTTGCTGCTTATCCGCTCTGCAGCGCAATACACAAGCTTTATAAAATTGGCTGTTTTATCGCCGATTCCGTTTATTTTTCTGAGCTGATCTTCCGATGCAGACAGCACATTTTCAAAAGAACCGAAATGCTTGAGCAAATCTTTTGCGATTGGTTTAACATCTATTCTCGGTATTGCATAAAAAAGCAACATTTCCAGCACCTGATAATCTTCAAAGGCATTTCCGCCTCTTTGCGAAAACGCCTTCATCATTCTTTCTCTGTGCCCTTTTCTGTAATCCTCTTCCCTGTTCATTCCTATAACTCCCACAAACGTAAATACAAAATAAGTATAAAACAGAATTCATCAAATTTCCAGTATTTTCATTTAAAATATAACATACACCCTCAGATATTTACTAAAACAGCAAAATAAAACAAATTTCTACTAAAATTGATTTATCATTTTAAAAGAAAGGGAATTTTATATGTTTATTTTGACTGGCACGATTGCCGCATTGATAATCAGTGCCGTACAGATTTTTTTCTTCTGCGAAAAAAAATCTGTCGGAAAATGTATTCACTATACGATAAGAAATATTTTTTCCATAAATCTGATTTCACTTGCACTGCTGACCTATGTTTTTAAATATCAGCATTTTCTTGTAACAGACAGTTACAAAACCGCTTCCTTTGTAAAATTTTTCTTCCTTGCATTGGCAGTGGGAATAATTCTTTTATTTATTTCGGCAGTATTCAACAATCAGATTGCTTTTGAAAAAGAAGAACCTAAAAAAAGCGGCTGGACAAAATTTGTGAAACTGCTTTCGGCAGCTTTTGTTGCGCTTGGCTCTGCCTGCTTTTTCGGCACAATCTGGGCAAAATCCGCCTTCGGCGATATTTCTGCCGATGAAATGTTTATAACTCTGTTTCTTCCCACAGAGGGAACAGAAGCCGGTGTATATATTGACGGATTTGAGGGTCCGTTTTTCCAGACCATGCTGGTTACAACAGTTTTCTGCCTGTTCCTTTACTGCAACTTCAAGCTTGTTTACAAGGTGAACAGAAGAGCTGTAACCATATTCAACAGTCTGGCACGCAGAATTATCTGCCTCGTACTTTCCGTTACATGCCTTGCAGGTGGAATTGTTTACGGAATAGAGAAGCTTCAGCTTCAGCAGCTTTACCGTTCCTACTGTCTGGATTCCGGAATTATTGATGATAACTATGTTGACCCCAAAACTGCTCAAATGGAATTTCCGCAGGAAAAAAGAAACCTGATTTTCATTTCGCTTGAATCACTTGAAACCAGCTTTCTTTCCAAAGAGTTGGGCGGCTTTATCGATGAAAATCTTATGCCTGAGCTTACAGAGCTTGCTTATGAAGGAATCGTTTTCTCGCATACGGATTCCAAATTCGGCGGTCCGATTCATGCTCCGGGCACAACCTGGTCCGTTGCTTCCCTGGTTAATATGACAACAGGGCTTCCGATGAAAACGCCAACTGAACCGAACCATTACGGCTCTGCGGATAACTTCCTTCCGGGTGCATGGGCACTTGGCGATATTCTTCAAGAACAGGGCTATGAGCAGACCTTTATGCTGGGCTCAGATGCCAATTTCGGCGCACTTAATTTCTTCTTTGAATCACACGGAAACTATAAAATTATGGATCACCGCTATGCAAAGGCAAACGGACTTATCCCCGAAGACTATAAGGTTTGGTGGGGCTATGAGGACGACAAGCTTTATGAATTTGCAAAGGACGAACTGACTCGTCTTTCCGAAACCGGAAAACCATTCCATTTTCTGCTGGAAACAGCTGATACACACCGACCAGGCGGATTTCTCAGTGAAAAAGCACCCACGCCTTACACTGATCATTATGCAAACACCATTGCTTACAGCACTTCGGAAACCGTTAAATTTGTTCGCTGGGTTCAGCAGCAGCCGTTCTATGAAAATACAACCATTGTTATGATCGGCGATCATTTAAGCATGGATACCGACTTCTTCATCAATTATAACTTTACGGATGATTACCAGCGCACACAGTTTAACCTGATTCTGAATCCTGCACCCAATGTAAAAGACATTCCGCAGAGCCGTATGGTAAACCGTCTGTATTCAAACTTTGATATGTACCCCACTATTCTTGCCAGCATCGGTGTTGACATAAAGGGAGATATGCTTGGAATCGGAACGGATCTTTTCTCGGGAAGAAAAACGCTGTTTGAAAAATACGGTATTGAAGAAGCAAATAAAGAGCTTGAAAAGAAAAGTGATCTTTACAACACACAAATTCTTACCGTTTCCGAAAAAAGCGATAAATAATGAAAGCGGCATTTAACGCAATAAATCGGCAGTTCGTTTGAACTGCCGATTTTGCTTATTTATTCAAAACAATTATAATTCCGCAATAACCTCTATTTCACAGAGAACACCCTTTGGCAATGCTTTAACCGCAACACAGCTTCGTGCCGGCTTGCCCGTAAAGTATCTGCCGTAAACCCCGTTAAAGGCGGCAAAGTCATCCATATCTGCAAGATAACAAACGGTTTTAACCGCCTTTTCAACAGATGTGCCTGCCGCTTCGCAAACTGCCTTTAAATTTTCGCACACCTGCACCGTCTGATCCTCTATTGTTTCGGCTTCCACATTTCCCGTTGCAGGATTAATCGCAATCTGACCGCTTGTAAAAAGCAAACCGTTTGCTTTAACCGCCTGACTGTAAGGACCGATGGCATCCGGTGCATTTTTTGTTGATACATATTCCATAATCTTCTCTCCTTTATATTAATCACAGACCTCAAAGCCTGCTTCCTTAAGTACCTGCTTTATTGCAACAATATGTGCATAATCTCTGGTTTCAACACCTATCTTCAGATAGCAGTCCGTTATATTCATATCCAAATCCGTGCTGTCATAGCTTACGCTGGTAACATTGGCGCCTGTCTGTGCAATAAGGCTTGAAACATCGGAAAGCTGCCCCGGCTTATCGGAAAGTGCAATCGTTATATTTGCTTTTCTGCCGCTCATTTTCAATCCACGTTCAATCACCCTTGAAAGAATGGTAACATCAATATTTCCGCCCGAAACAAGGCAGCAGATATTCTTTCCGTCCATATCCGGAATTTTGCCTGCCAGCACGGCGGCAACCGGAACTGCCCCGGCGCCTTCGGCAATCAGCTTCTGCTGTTCAAGCAGTGTAAGTATTGCCAGTGCAATTTCATCATCGGTAACCGTGAAAATTCCGTCAACATACTGCTTCACCAAATCATATGTCAAATCTCCCGGCGTTTTCACGGCAATGCCATCAGCAATGGTCTGCACTTTTGAAAGTGTTTCGATTTCCCCGTCAACAATGGACTTTTCCATACTCGGTGCACCGGCAGCCTGCACGCCGTAAACCTTGCAGTTCGGATTAATCTGTTTAATGGTATATGCAACACCGGCAATAAGTCCGCCGCCGCCGATAGGCACAACAACGGCATCCGCTTCGGGAAGCTGTTCCAGAATTTCAAGCCCGATGGTTCCCTGCCCTGCTATAACATCCGCATCATTAAACGGATGAATAAAACTGTATCCAAGTTCATTTTTAAGCTCAATAGCCTTATTATAGGCATCATCATAAACACCTTTTACAAGGCATACCTCCGCACCGTAGCGTTTGGTGGCCTCCACCTTTGAAATCGGCGCCCCGTCCGGCAGGCAGATCAGGCTTTTAATGCCGCTTTTTGTTGCTGCAAGGGCTACACCCTGCGCATGGTTTCCTGCCGAGCAGGCTATAACGCCCTTTGCCTTTTCCTCTTTACTGAGCTGGCTTATTTTAAAATAAGAACCCCTTATCTTAAATGAACCTGTTATCTGCAGATTTTCTGTTTTCAGATAAATATTGGCTCCTTTTCTGATATTCGGTGCAAGTATCATATCTGTTTCACGGATAACTTCCTTCAGCACCCGTGAAGCTTTATATACTCTGTCAATTGTCAACATAATTTCGCCTTCTTGTATTTTTTCAGTTATTTTAATACGATTAAACCATTTTGTCAATCAAGGATTGACTTTAAAAATAATATGATATAAAATTAAATTAACAAATCCACTTTTGCAGGGAGGAAAAATCTTGAAAATTAAAAAATCAGTTCTTTTAACTATATTATGTGCCGTGTTCATCATCTGCCTGTTTTCAGGCTGCTCAAATTCACAGAAGCTTGCAGCGGATATTACCGAAGATACCATGCTGATTGCCTACACACAGGAAAACAGCCCGTTTCTTTATAAAAACGAAAACGGCGAATTTGAAGGCTTTGATGCCGAAATCATTAATGAAATTTTTGATTCCGTTAAGGGTGAATACAAAAATTATACCTTTATTCAGGTTCCCGATGACTATAAGCTGAACGAGGATGTTTGCTATACCGATGAAAACGGAAAGGAATATAAGGCAAAAATCATGTGCGGCGGCACAAGAAAAAATACCGGCACTGCCAATCAGGATGTAAACTGGAGCGTTAATATTCTTGAAAACAATATTGTAACGGTTGTTTCGGCCGGCAGCACGATTATCAATGCCGATATTCCTTCGGACACAACAGCAGGTGTAACATCTGCTGCGGCTATGGAGGCGCTGAACAGAAATGCAGCCTACAAAAGCAATTTTGAAACGATAAAGGAATATGCCTCTATTTCAGATTCACTTGCAGCACTTGACAACGGCGAAATTGATGCAGTGATAACCGAAACCTTTGATTTCTGTAAAACAGACGGCAGCGAAAAATACACCGTTCTTCCCGGCGTGCTGGATAAGATAGAGTATGCCTATCAGTTTGCAAAGAATGATGACTTATCCTGGAGCTTCAATGAAGCCATAAGAGAAATGCAGTCTGCCGATTACGGTGATGGCGATACGCTTACACCGCTTGTTGAAAAGCATTTCGGATATAAGGATGCCTGCGTGTTTGAATATAAAACAGACGGGGATAAATAAATACAGTAAAACAAAACCGATGTTTTTAACATCGGTTTTGTTTTTATAAATAATATTCCAATATATCATCAACTATCTGCTGCATTTTTTGTGCATTTTCCTTATTGCAGCAAAGATAATCCAAGGTTTTTATATCCCCATATTTTTCAGGGATATAATCAATATATTCCACCTTTGTATCTATCGGAAAATAATACAGGGATTTATCCGGACGGGTTGAAAATTCAAAGCAATCCAGTGTTTCCTGAAATTCATCATAAAAATCAATTTTATCAGCAAAAACAAGATATTCTTTTCCCACCTGCATCACATTGCTTAAACCACCAAGGCAATCAAATGCTACCTCTTTCAGCCTTTTATCATATTCAACATAGCTTATCTGATGAATCGCAATTCTGCTGCCAAGCAGACTTTCATCTCCTTTGATTATCCTGTTTACCAGAACGGTTGCTTTTGTTGCCTTGTTGATTGCTTCATTTTTTTCAACTGTAACAACAAAGGCAGAGGAAAATGTGCTTATTTCATTTAACACGGCAGCCGAATCAAGATTGTTAATTGTTTTATTCACTATTTCATAATGTGAATATACCTTAGCATCATCAGGATTGTAGCTTCTATTATACACCTTATAGCTGCATCTGGTTGCAATACCGAACAGAACGGCTATTATCAAAAAAGACAGCATAATCAGAGCGAATATCTTTTCCAAAGGAATTTTGCGGTTCTTAACCATGATGTGCCACCTGCCTTTGTTCAGTAATTCTGCCGGAATCCATATATATAATTTCATCGCAAAGCATTTCTATATCCACACTGGAGTGACTTGCCAGCAAAACCGTAGTGCCGTGTGCCTTAGCATCCAGAATACGCTGTCTTAAATATGCAACACTTTGTTCGTCAAGCGCATTTGTCGGTTCATCCAGCACAAGCAAATCGGGATTTCCCATAAATGCCTGAGCAATTCTTAATTTCTGTTTCATTCCGAGCGAAAATGCCTTAAAGCTTTTTTTGCTGTTCGGATCCAATCCAAAATCCGAAATCAGCTTTTTAATTTCTGCTTTGCTTACTTTATTTCTGCTCATAGAATTCAGAATATCCAGATTTTCAAAGGCAGACAAATCGCTCCATAAATCGGCATTCTCAATTAACAAGCCTATGCTTTGGGGATGAATTCCTTTGCCTACTTCCACACCATCCACAACGATTGTTCCGGCTGTGGCGGTTATAAGCCCTGCAACGGCACGAAGAAGCATTGTTTTTCCTGATCCGTTTATTCCGACAAAACCGTAAATTTTATTCTTTTCCAGCTTTAATTGAATATTATCCAAAATAACATTTCCTTTAATTTTTTTTGTGAATGCATTTATTTCAATATAACTCATATATTGCTTAATCCTTTCAGAAAATATAATAAAAAGCCAACTAAAACATATCTGTTTTTTTAATAAGCCGTTTGCCGATAAAAAAGGCAATCAGAATAATAAAAGAAATTATCAGATAATATACAAATGACGGAAGTGATTTCACCATACTTACATCACCCCTTAGATGCCAGGATATATAATAGTTTATCAACAAGTGATACTGCCCGCTTTTACTTGAGGCAAAACAGGTTAACCCCACATTCACAATAAAAACGGAAAAGCTGATAACAGCGGCAATATGAGGTTTAAGTGCAAGGCCGCATATGTTATTTAAATAAACAAACAGAAAAAGTATTATGCAATTCGCAAAAATGCCAAACAGAAAATATATTATTATATCCGCCGTACTGTCCGCCTTATATCCCATTGCCGCAGCAGTAAGCAAAATGGCAAGATTATTCCAGAATGAAACAAACAGGCAATAAATAAAGCTTTGAAACACTTTGAAATAATACCATTTTGCATTGCTTTTCAATCTGAAAAGAATATAGGATTTTGCTATATGATAATCATCGGAAAAAATTCGTGAAATAATCGGATATAACATAAGAAGCGTAAAGGTGGTTAGCAAAACTTCGGCATTATACTCGCCATTGCCGAAATCCATATTTCCATCCCTTGCAAGTAAAAAGGCATTTTCAATATTCAGTTCCATTTCTTTGGGAAGCATAATACACGTTTTCACTATCCCGAAAATAATGCTTAATCCAAGTAAAGACCACACATCTTTCCCTTTAAACAAAATTTTACTCATAAAAATCATTAATCCTTTTCCTTGCAAACAGGGCCGGCAGAACGGCTGCCGCTGCCATACAGGCAAAAACAACAGCCATTCCCCTTGCAGACTGATTGACAACCGGCTGCGCACCGAAAATATATGTTGAAGCACAGAACTCATCTAATTCAAAAGAACCAAATAAAATTTCAAGAAATGTATAAACAATAAAAAAGGAGCACAGCAGCATAATTCTGCTTTTTTTATAAAAATAGGAAAGCTGATAAACAGCCGTTGCCGCCAGACCGCTGAATAATGCAGCAAGACTCAGATGAAGCAGATTATAAAGATATATATTTTTTAAAAAAAGACTTTTAAAAACATATTTTCCGGCATAGTTTGTAAACACACCGGCATATGCATATGAAAAATTTGTATAGGTTGCCGTTGAATCAAGCGGAAAAGCAATAAAATTCAGAAGCATATTTATAAGTAACGGTGCAGCCGCTATGATTACACCCGAACAAAACACGGCAAACAGTTTAGAAAAATAATATGAGCGATTTGAAATCCGCGCCATACAGAATTCTGCCGTTCGCTTTTCCCGTTCCTCAAAAAAAGTGTCTGCAAACGGAATAACGGCAACAAACGGAAAAATTATTGTATAAATGTGGCTTAGAACATCCCCAACAAAATAAGAACCCAAATAATAATACTTTGCTGCCCAAACATTATTCAAATCCAAATTCCATTTGCTTATACAATTCAGCAAAAAAAACAATATGGATAATATCATCACCGCTGATAAAGTAATTATAAATGTTTTCCGCTTGGTCATTAACTTTAATTGAATCACAAAATTTTTCATAATGCAAATCCCTTCACCTTATTTAATAGCCCCACGCCTCATAAACTGCTTTTTTGGTGGTTATATTACTCTGTTCGCCGACAAAACAAACCAATCCGTTTTTTTCAATAACAGTATCTTTGTAGTAAAAAATAAACTGATAATGAGCTCCCGGTTCAAATCTATATTTTTCAGAAATCCGTTTGTCGTCAATATTTTCAATCCAGACATTCATACTGTTCACCGTGCCACCCTGATTCAGCTGAAAACAGCCATATTTTTTATCAGGAATACATTTAGGAAGACTGATTATAGGCGTGTCTTTGTCAAGCGCCGATAAAGATACCGTTACAGGTTCTGCTGTATAATATCCCCAGGAAGAACTGTACCCAAGAGTTGCCCCTAAAGCCGTAAACCCAAAGTGCAAAAGAGAGTGCCAATGCCATAGTGGCGGATATTATTTTTGATAATGTTCTTTTCTTTGTTTTCATAATCGAATTCCTTTCTTTTATAATAACTTACTTACAACGTTTTTACAATAGACTTATGTATTTTCCGCGCTAAAATAAAATAAGCCATCGGTATCACCCTCCTATTTTATATTCAAACACCGCTTTATTGCGATATTATTACAAAACAATTCTTTCTCGTCAGGATTTTACACATTAATAATAAAAGTTTTGAACAATTCTTCTTTTAATCTGTATAGTTTGATTATATAAATAAAAACTGTAATATCAACACCGATGCGAAAATGTTTAATAAAACTGCAAAATCGTTTTAAAAAACAGAATAAACGCCTCCTTTTCAGGAGGCGTTTTGCTTTAGTGAATTTACTTTTCTTTCAAATAACCAATATCTTTCAATATCCTAATTCTTCATTAACGATAATTACCTTTATTCTGTTTTTATGCCTTTGCTGCGCAGAAACAACATAGTTGCAGCAGATGCGCTGCGGGCTTTTGCAGCCATCGCACATAAGGGAATCTTCCGATTCAAGGCTTATGCATTTTCCTGTTGCCGCACACGGTGTTTTGCAGTTCAGCCGTTTTGTATTCGGCGGTGCTGCACATTCTTTCACCCGCTTGATTGCCGCATTTATATCCGGCACAATTTTATTTACACCCACCACCATAATAACCTGCTTTGGGCCGAAAACAATGCAGGCAACACGGTTTGAATTGCCGTCAACATTATAAAGCTCGCCGTTTTCCGTAACTGCATTTGAGGAACAGAAATATGCATCACAGCCAAATGCTCTGATGTAACTGTTTCTGAGTGCCTCGCCTTCAAGCCCGCGGCGGTCTATAAAATCATAAACACCGCTTTCAAGCAAAGCGGAAACACCTGTTTCGGCAAGGCTTATACTGCCGCCGTTTGAAACAGAGCTTCCGGCAGGAACAAGTGTTTTCACAAGCGGAACAACCTCCGCCTTTGTTTCAGCAAAGAATGGCTGAATTCCGTTTCTTTCCAGATTTTCCATTGTTTTTCTTATCATTTCTGTCATTTCATTCACCCCAATATTTTCTGTCTAAACTTCTGTACTGTATGGCTTCGGCAACATGTGCAAGCTCTATGCTTTCGCTTTCCTCCAGATCGGCAATCGTTCTTGCAATGCGAAGAATTTTATCATATGCCCTTGCAGACATTCCCAATTTATCAAAGCTTATTTTCAGAAGCGCCGATGCCTCTTGTGTTAAAACACAGCATTCCTTTGTGAATTTTGGGCTCATTTTTGCATTGCAGGAAATATCCGTGCCCTCAAATCTTTTGCGCTGAACTGCTCTTGCCCGCTCAACACGCTTTTTCATTTCAGCAGAGCTTTCCTCTTTGCAGCGGGAAGAAAGCTTTTCATAATCAACAGGTTCAACCTCTATATGAA
Source organism: uncultured Eubacterium sp. (assembly GCA_910584985.1). Taxonomy (GTDB): domain Bacteria; phylum Bacillota; class Clostridia; order Oscillospirales; family Acutalibacteraceae; genus Eubacterium_R. The sequence goes on from CAJUDJ010000017.1 coordinate 26,850, forward strand.
TATCTATCCTGTCCAGCACTGGGCCGCTTACCCGGTCGCGGTATCTTTTTCTTGCTGCTTCCGTGCAGGTGCATTCCCTTGACGGATGCCCGTAATAACCGCAGGGGCAGGGGTTCATCGCCGCCACCACCATTAAGTTTGACGGATAGGAAACAGATCCTGCCGTTCTTGTGATTGTAATTTTTCCATCCTCCAGCGGCTGACGCAGTGCTTCCTTTGCTCTTCTGTCAAATTCGGGAAATTCATCCATAAACAGAACACCGTTATGTGCCAGTGAAAGCTCGCCCGGTCTTAAATTATGACCTCCGCCTGCAAAGCCCTGCGGCGAAATCGTGTGATGCGGGCTTCTGAACGGCCGCTTTGCAATCAGCTGAATTCCGTTTTTAAGTTCTCCTGCAATGGAATAAAGTTTTGTTGTTTCAAGCTGCTCATCAAAGGTCATATCCGGCAGGATAGACGGTATGCGCTTTGCAAGCATGGATTTTCCTGTGCCGGGCGGCCCAATCATAATGCAGTTATGCCCGCCGGCTGCTGCAATTTCAAGCGCCCGCTTTGCATTTTTCTGCCCCTTGACATCTTCAAAATCAAGCAGCTCATATTCTGCTTTCAGGTTTTCAATATTCTTATAGCACGGCTCAATAAACCGCTCACCGCTTAAGTGCATCAGAATTTCCGGAATGTTTTTTACAGGATAAACATCGATTCCGTTTACAACGCTTGCTTCGCTTCTGTTTTCAAACGGAATAAACACGGCACCGATATGCTCTTCTCTTGCCTTAAGCAGCATCGGCAGTATTCCGTTGCAGCCTCTTATTTCACCATCCAATGACAGCTCGCCTACAAATGCATATTCACGGATATCGGCTTTGAGCTGCCCCGTAGCTTTTAAAATGGCAACCGCTATCGGCAAATCATACACAGGGCCTTCCTTTTTTACATCGGCAGGGGCTATATTCACCGTTATTCTTGAAACAGGAAATTCAAAACGGCAGTTTTTAAGGCTTGCCCTTACCCGTTCCCTGCTTTCCTTAACAGCAGCATCGGGAAGCCCGACTATATCAAATCTGGGCAGACCGCTGCTTAAATCCGCTTCAACAACAACCGAGAAACTGTCCATCCCGAATATACCAAGACTTTTTGCCTTTGCAAACATAATTTTTCTCCCCGAAATGCTTTACTTTCCATAAACTGAATAATATTATACTAAATAAGAGATATATTGACAATAGATTTCAATAATATTAAAATAGAACTGATAAAATATTTGGGAGGACAATTTATGGACATACACGAGCTTTATAATGAATGGCTTGAAAAGGCAGTTTACGATCCTGACCTTACAGCAGAGCTGGAAAACATTAAAGGAAATGAAGAGGAAATCCTTGACCGCTTTTACAGAGAACTTGAATTCGGAACTGCCGGGCTCAGAGGCGTTATCGGCGCCGGCACAAACAGAATGAACTATTACACGGTTGGCAGAGCAACACAGGGACTCTCCGATTTTCTGAACAAAAATTACGAGAATCCAAGCATTGCAATCGGCTATGATTCAAGAATCAAAAGCGAATATTTTGCAAAGGAGGCTGCAAAAATTCTTGCAGCAAACGGCATTAAGGTTTATATCTATGACGAGCTTGAACCAACACCGTGCCTTTCCTACGCAATCAGAAAATACCGCACTTCCAGCGGCATTATCCTGACCGCTTCACACAATCCCGGTAAATACAACGGATATAAATGCTACGACAGCAACGGTTATCAGATGACTGATGAAGAGGCCGAGGAAACATACGGATTTATTCAAAAGGTGGATTATTTCACGGGAATAAAATCTATGGATTTTGATGAAGCAGCCGAAAAAGGGCTTATTGAATATATAGGCGAGGAAACCATTGCAAGCTTTCTTGACGAGGTTGAAAAGCAGTGCGTAAATCCCGGAATCTGTAAAAAAGCAAAGCTTCGTGTAATTTATACGCCTTTGAACGGAACGGGAAACAAGCCCGTGCGTGCCATTCTGAAACGAATCGGAATTGATGAGGTGTATGTTGTTCCCGAACAGGAGCTGCCTGACGGAAACTTCCCGACCTGCCCGTTCCCGAATCCGGAAATAAAGCAGGCATTTGAATGTGCGCTTAAAATGACAGACGAAATAAAGCCCGATATTCTTCTGGCAACCGATCCGGACTGCGACCGTGTAGGCATTGCCGTTCCCGATAAAAACGGCGAATATGTGCTGATGAGCGGCAATGAGGTTGGCGCAATGATGCTCAATTATATCCTTTCGCAGAAAAAGGAAAAGGGCACGCTTTCTGATTCGGCCGTTGCTGTGAAATCCTTTGTTTCCACCGATCTTGCAGAGGAAATTGCAAAAAAATACAACTGCACCTTTAAAAATCTTTTAACCGGATTCAAATATATCGGTGAGCTTATCACAAACCTTGAAGCTGAAGGAAGAGCCGATGATTTCGTTATGGGGTTTGAGGAATCTTACGGCTATCTTGCAGGCACCCACGCAAGAGATAAGGATGCCGTTGTGGGATCCATGCTGATTTGCGAAATGGCAGCCTATTACAAAACACAGGGCAAAATGCTGGTTGAGGTTATGGAGGATATTTACAGAGAATTCGGCTATTACTGCAACACCGTGAAAAGCTATCAGTTTGAGGGAGCAGCAGGCATGGAAAAAATGGCACAGATTATGGAAAACCTGCGCAAGAATCCGCCGCAGGCATTTGCAGATATGACTGTTGTTATGGTTGACGATTATAAAACAAGTATTTCAAAAAACACGGAAAACGGAAACGAAAGCAAAATTGATCTTCCGAAATCAAATGTTCTTTCTTATAAAATGGCCGGCGGAAACAGCGTTATTATCCGCCCGAGCGGCACAGAGCCGAAAATCAAGGCTTATATAACAGCTATCGGAAATTCCGGAAAATCCGCAAAGGCGCTTGCAGACAGGCTGATTTCAGAAGCAGACGCATTTATGGAGGTATAACCCATGCGCAGAGGATGGATAAAGGTAACGGCAATTATCCTTGCCGTATTAATGGCGGGAAGCGGCCTGATTGGCGGGCTGTATGCGCTTGTTTCAGGACTGTAAACATAAAAAATATATTAAATGAAGAAAGGCAGTGCATAACGCACTGCCTTTCCCCTCTCTGTCTATAACAAACTATAGGAGGACAAGATACTTAAGGAGCGGTTGCGGCTCCGTCCTCAAGGTAAAATTCATTATATTTCATTTTGCACAATTTGTCAAGTGTTATGTTAAAACTTTTTGTTGATTATTACAATGCTACTGTTTTGTAATTCTTCTGTTCCGTTCTTTTATAGAAAAACAGCATTTCAATAACTTTCAGATTTTCTATTGACAAAGAACATTCGTTCTACTAATATGATGGTTGTAGCCGAAAAACCGCCCTTTCCGACTGCATATTACAAGTTACGGAATATCATGGGATATTCCTGAGCAGGCACAGCATCTGCATAGGTTTCAAGCCTTTTGCTTTCCGAAAGAATACATGAATTCTTTGCTCTGCACTCCGCCGTGCAAAAACAGAAATACATAGTCTGAGGAAAACTTTATGCTAAAAAAGATATGCATATACTGTCTGCTTATGTAAAAGAAAGGACAAACACATGACAATTGACAAATTAGCAGAAGAATATACACAGCAGTATAAAATGTTAAGTGCAAAAATTGATGGGCTGCGCCCGCTGCTTTATGTTTACACAGGTGAGGATTTATATTTATTGAGAAGGCGCATAAAGGTTTATTATGATATGGCCTGTGAATGCAGAAGAATATCAAAAATGCTTACCCATTATTATGATGAGGAGGATTAAAATGACGGATCTGATTGAAAATTATTACAGCAAAAGCGAAGATTCAAACTATGATACGGATTCACAGGTGATAAGCAGAAAGGCAATTTCAACCGTTTTGCCACTTATTATGAAAAATGATCTGACAGAGCGCCAGCAAAGTTGCTTAAAGCTGAAATATGTAAAAAATCTGAATCAGTCGCAAATTGCTGACATGCTGAAGCTTTCCCAGCCAACCGTTTGCAGGCATATTTCCATAGCAAAGGAAATTGTGAACAACAGGCTTTCCTACTGCATTGTTGCACTAAACAAAGCGAACCGTCTTTGGATTGAAGCAGAAAATTCGGATTCTTTTTAAACCCTGAAATGCCGCCGGTTTTTAAAAGCCGGCGGCATCATTTATAATAAACAATCCGGTTCAAAAACGGCTGTTCTGAAGGATTTATAAAACCCACCGTTTTCAGCAGATTGGAAAGCACACCTTTCTATTTTATGAAAAAGTGTGCTTTTTTGTTTATAAAAATATTTTAATTATATAAAAGATTCCATACAGAATCGGTTGGTGCAGAAGATATACCCAAAGGCTGTTTTTTCCCGCTGCCTGAAGAAACGGTGCATGCTTTTTATACATAACGGCAGGAAGCCTTTCCTCTTTTGCATATTGGCCGAAAAATGCACCGAACAGAAACATAAACAACCATGGAATAATCGGAAAATAATCGGCAGAAACGAAGTTTTTTCCCGCTATGCCCAGAGGGAAAAGGAAATTGCAGCGATACAGAAAATCAGGTAACGGAACAAGACCGAACAGCAATACCCCTTTTCCAATATTGTATGTTGCAAAGAACAGGAATGCCGAAACAGCCATTCCGATTTTTTCATTGCTTTTTTCAATCAGCGGCATAAAAATTCCCGTAATTATCATGCAGCTGCCAAGGCAGGAAAGAATGCCGAAATAAATTTCTGCACCCGTTATATGAAGCATCGGCATAATCACAGCAGTAACCATCGTAATCACACCGCCTGCCGCAAGCACAAGCAACCCCCTTTTCACAGTGCTTCTCGACATACGCGAACAGATACCCGATGTAAGAATAAAAGCTGCCCAGAAAAGCGGCTGAAAAACACACAGAATATCAAAAATTCTGCTTCCCCATTCCAAACCGAGAATAAAACCGATATCATAAAACATATGGTGAACAACCATACAGACGATTGCAAATCCGCGGATTTCATCCAGCATCAGAATACGCCTTGTGCCCTTTTTCAATTACATCACTCTGCCTTTCTTATTATTTCATACAGAATGCATCATACTTTTGCTTATCTTGTTTACAGATGATTGTATCACAAATTTCAAATGTGCTCAATATAATGTGCTCAATATAATTTATATTTATTGTAATATGCCGATGAATATGATATAATATTAAGCCGAAATCAGAAATATAATTCATAACAGGGGTAAGATTTATGAAGGAAATTAAAATCGGTGCTTCATTTGAAGCAACAACAATTGTGAATTCAACTAACACTGCCATCACTGCAGGCAGCGGCTCTCTCTCGGTTTTCGGAACACCTTTTCTTATCGCACTGATGGAAAAGGCAACCTGCGATGCTGTTTCCGACTTTCTTGAGGATGGGGAAACAACTGTCGGAACAGCCATAAATATTTCGCATTCAAAGGCAAGCGGAATCGGCACGGTTGTAACCGCAAAGGCAGTGATTTCAGCGTGCAGCGGCAGAAAAATCACTTTTGATGTTTCTGCAACAGACGGAAACGGCGATATAATCGGCAGCGGCACAATTGAACGGTTTGCTGTTCTCGCCGATAAATTTATGAAGAAAGTTGAAAGCCATGAAATATAAAGCAGTTCTTTTTGATTTTGACGGCACAATCTGCGATACGGGAGAAGGAATTATGAAAAGCGCAGCCTTTGCGCTGGAAGCCTACGGCTATCCTGCTGTGGAGGATTCAAACAGTTTATCCTGCTTCATCGGCCCTCCCCTGCTGATTACCTTTCAGGAAAAATACGGCGCCGATCCCGCCGCAGCAGAAAAACTTGTAAAAAAATTCCGTGAAAGATACACGGACACAGGTATATACGAAAGTGCACTTTACAGCGGAATAACGCCGTTGTTAAAAAAACTTAAGGAAGACGGATTTCTGCTGGCAATAGCCTCCTCAAAACCGCAGGAATATATTGAAAAACTGCTTGTTCATTTCAAAATAAACAAATATTTCAATGCCGTTGCCGGTGTCTCCTTTTCAGCGGACTGTGAACCAAAATCAGACATTATCATGCGCTGTCTGGAAAAGCTTGGTGTAACCGCCGGAGAAGCACTTATGGTGGGCGACAAAAAATATGATATAGACGGTGCACGGATGAATCATATGGACGGCATGGGTGTTTTATGGGGATACGGCACACCGTTTGAATTTATTGAAGCAGGCGCAAAATTCATTGCCGAAAAGCCGGATGATATTGAAGCTGCGGCCCTCGGCTTTTTTGAACAAACAGAGGAAGTAAACGGCATTTTCAGCGGCAGAATTTTCACGGTTCATGAAGACATCGTTATGCTTGCCGATGGAACACAAGCAAAACGGGAGCTTGTGGACCATAACGGCGGCGTGGCAGTGGTGCCCCTGACGGAGGAAGGAAAAATTATAATGGTGCGCCAGTTCAGAGCACCGTATAAAGAAATCGTTTATGAAATCCCTGCCGGAAAGCTCGAAAAATCAGAAGAGCCCTGCCGTGCAGGCCTTAGAGAGCTGGAAGAGGAATGCGGCGTTACGGCAGAAAAATTTTTTGAACTTGGAAAAATATATCCCACACCGGGATACTGCAGCGAAATCATCCATATTTACGGTGCAGTTCATTTGAAACAGAGCCGCCAGCGGCTTGATGAGGGCGAGTTTCTGGAAGTTCTTGAAATTCCGCTTGAAACTGCATTTGAGAAATGCATGAGCGGTGAATTCAGGGATGCAAAAACCGTTATCGGAATTATGAAAATCAGGGAAATGAAAAACAATGGAAGTTTATCTTGACAACAGTGCAACAACAAAGCCCTGCAGGGAAGCGGTTCTTGCCGTTTGCCATGCGCTTGAAGAAAATTACGGAAATCCATCAAGCTTGCACGGTATCGGCATAAATGCCGCAAAGGCAGTAATCCGTGCCCGGCAGAGCCTTGCAGATAAAATAGATTGTGAAAAGGAAGAAATCTTTTTCACAAGCGGCGGAACAGAAGCAAACAATCTTGCCGTTTTCGGCGCGGCATATGCCAACAGGCGCAAAGGCGGCCGAATCGTTACAACTGCTATTGAGCATGAAAGTGTAATGCAAAGTATGGATGCGCTTGAAAAAGAAGGCTTTGAGGTGATACGTCTGATGCCGGACCGATTCGGCTGCATAAGCATCTCAGACCTTGCAGCGGCTATAAATGACAAAACCATTCTTGTTTCTGTGATGTATATAAACAACGAGGTGGGCTCTATACTTCCCGTTGATAAAATCAAAAGGCTGGTTACAAGGGCAAATGCACCCGCACTGATTCATACGGATTGTGTGCAGGCATTCGGAAAAACAGAAGTGAAACCGAAAAAGCTGGGTGCAGATCTTGTTACGGTTACGGCCCATAAAATTCACGGCCCGAAGGGCTGTGGCGCTCTTTATATTAAAAAGGGGGTAAGAATACTGCCGCGCACCTTCGGCGGCGAACAGGAAAAGAAAATCCGTCCGGGCACAGAGGCCTCCCCTCTTATTATGGGATTCGGTGCAGCGGTTGATGCATTGCCTGATTTAAAAGAGCAGAGCAAAAAAACAGAAGAGCTGAACCGCTATGCAAAAAGCAGGCTTTTGCAGACAGAAGGAATTCGTATCAACAGCGGCGAAGAGGCTTCCCCTTATATTATAAATCTTTATGTGCCCACTTTTATGCGAAGCCAGACTATTCTTCAGAAGCTTTCTTCCGATTACGGCATATATGTAAGCAACGGTTCCGCCTGTGCCAAGGGCAAAAAAAGCCATGTGCTTTCCGCAATGGGACTGAGCAATGAAATCACCGACAAAAGCATCCGTGTGAGCTTTTCAAGGTATAACACAAAGGAAGATATCGACAGGCTCTGCGATGCCCTGAACGATATAATAAAAAAACATCCGAGGATATAAATATGAAAGAAATAATACTTGTAAAAAACGGCGAGCTTGTGCTTAAGGGCCTGAACAGAAATGCATTTGAAGATGTGCTTATAAAGAATATGAAAAGGCACCTTGCAGACATAGGAAAGTTCCGTTTCACAAAAAGCCAGTCCACCATTATGGTTGAGCCGGAGGATGAGGAAACCGATCTTGATGACACAGCAGAAGCACTGAAAAAGGTTTTCGGAATTGCTGCACTTTCCCGTGCCGCCGTCTGCGAAAAAGATATGACGGACATTATAAAGGTTGTTAAAGAGTATCTTGAGGACGAACTTTTATGCGCAAAAACCTTTAAGGTTGAAGCAAAAAGAAGTGATAAAAAGTTTCCGCTCAATTCTCCGCAGATATGCAGGGAGCTTGGCGGTGAAATTTTGAAGGCATTCCACCATCTTAAAGTGGATGTGCATAACCCTGACATTGTGGTTACCGTAGAGATAAGGGACAGATATGCGTTTGTAAGAGGAAACAATATCAAAGGTGCAGGCGGAATGCCGACAGGCACAAGCGGCAGAGCAGCCGTTTTAATCAGCGGCGGCATAGACAGCCCTGTTGCTGCCTATATGATGGCAAAGCGAGGCATAGAGCTTATTTCCATTCATTTTGCATCACCGCCTTACACAAGCGAGCTTGCGGAAATGAAGGTTATGGAGCTTTTGAAAAAGGTTGCCGCCTACAGCGGAACCATCACAACCTATGTAGTTCCCTTCACGGAAATTCAGGAGGCAATAAGAGATTACTGCCCCGAGGATTATTTTACGCTTGTTATGCGCCGCATTATGATGCAGCTCAGCGAACGGATTGCAGAAAACCAGAATTGCATGGCACTGATTACAGGCGAAAGTGTTGGACAGGTTGCAAGCCAGACAATTTATGCGCTTGGCTGCACGGACAGCGCTGTGCATATGCCGGTTTTCCGTCCGTGCATAGGCATGGATAAGGATGAAATTATTGCCGTTTCCAGAAAAATAGACACCTTTGAAACCTCCATTCAGCCTTATGAGGACTGCTGCACGGTATTTACACCGAAGCATCCCAAAACAAAGCCGAAAGTGCAGGATGTTATAGACGCTGAAAACAAAATTCCGAATCTGGATGAAATGATGAAAAAAGCCGAAATACAGGCAAAAAGAGTATTTATAAAATAGCAAAGGGGAAACAATATGTTTCCCTTTTCATTTTTTATATAGCGTGTTAGAATGATTTTGACCGTTTCAAAAGGTGTGCTGAAAATATGAAAACACACTGGTATAAGGATGCTGTTATTTATCAGATTTATCCAAGAAGCTTTATGGATTCGGATGCAGACGGCATAGGGCATTTAAAAGGAATAACGCAGAAGGCAGATTATCTGAAAGCGCTTGGCATTAATGCCGTATGGCTTTCTCCCTGCTATAAATCGCCGAATGACGACAACGGATATGATATAAGCGATTACCGTGAAATAATGGATGAATTCGGCACAATGCAGGACTGGGAAGAAATGATTGATGCCCTGCACAGCTGCGGCATAAAGCTTCTTATGGATTTGGTTGTAAACCACACCTCAGACGAACATCTGTGGTTTAAAGAAAGCAGAAAAAGTAAAGATAATCCTTACAGGGCATATTACATATGGCGAAACGGCAAAGGCAGGGACGGAAAAACACCGCCAAACAGCTGGCGTGCCTGCTTCGGGGGCTCTGCATGGGAATATGACGAAGAAACTAACCAGTTCTATCTGCATCTTTTCAGTAAAAAACAGCCTGATCTTAACTGGGAAAAGTATATGAAAGAGCTTTATCTTCGTTCCTTTTCAAAGTATGACACACTGATTGTGGGCGAGGCTGCCGGCATTGATTTTGAACGCGCCTACGAAATCACAAAGGAGGGCGAAAATCTGCTTGATATGCTGTTTCATTTTGAGCATGTTGATATGCGCCCTGCTTTTGCACACAATAAAACCTATATAAATATAAAAAAATTCAAAAACATTCTGTTTAAGTGGCAGACTTTGCCCGAAACATCGCAGGGAGCACTATATTACGAAAATCACGATCAGGCAAGAAGTATTCCGTTTTATCCTTTTATAAACGGGCAATTTCAGTCAGAAAAGAATACCTTGCTATTGTGCGGGACGGTGCTTTTGAACCGATAGACGAAAAAACAAACATGTTTTTGCTTTTTCAAGAAGCCTTGACGGAAAACGGCTTGCCGTAATATGCAACCTTTCCCCGAAATCCGTTACATGCAAAGTGCCCGGCATTCTGTGCCAAGCAGACAAAAGGCTTGTTTTAAGCAATATGAAAAGCGGGGCGCTGCTTTCCGAGAAAATGAAGCTGCAGCCCTGTGAATGTTCCGTGTGGGAATTAAAAGAATAAAACTGCAGATAAAAAGAATCCGTTATCTTTCTTCAGCTTAAAACGGGTTCTTTTTTTGTTTTATATTCAGAATGCGGGAAATAATAAAAATAATAAAAAAACAGGAGTGAAGCATAATGATTGAACAGGACACAATAAAGCTTTTAAGAGAATGTGATGCCGGCATAAAAATGGGCATTGCTTCCATTAACGAAGTTTTGGATTACACAAACAGCGAAAATTTAAAACAATGCTTATCCTTTTGCAGGGAGAAGCATGAATCACTTATGAAAGAAGTGCAAAAACTGCTGGACAAATACCATGACGATGGAAAGGAGCCGAACCCCCTTGCCAAAGGTATGTCATGGATTAAAACAAACACAAAGCTTGTGATTGACGAATCGGATCAGACCATTGCCGACCTGATTACAGACGGCTGCAATATGGGCGTAAAATCACTGAACAGATATCTGAATGAATACAAAGCGGCTGATGAAACTTCAAAGGATATTGCAAAAAGGCTTATAAATCTTGAAGAGAAATTAACAGCAGATATACGAGATTATCTTTAAATATGTATCCGTATCACAACAGAATCAAACAGCGGATTAAAAACGGTGAGCTGATTGGCTATGATTACACCGAAAACTACAAAAATTCAGGCGCGCGCCTGCTGCTTTATTTCAGCTCTCCGCCGTTTGTAAGACCGATTAATCCCAGCCGATATGCGGAATACAAAGAACTGCTGAAAAACTCTCACAAAAATTAAAAGCATACATTCACGCCTCTTTTTAGGCTAAAAAAAAGCATCTGCAAACAGCAGATGCTTTTTGTGGTGACCCGGACGGGAATCGAACCCGTGTTACCGCCGTGAAAGGGCGGTGTCTTAACCGCTTGACCACCGGGCCGTTGGTGGCTTTAACTGGATTCGAACCAGTGACACTGCGGGTATGAACCGCATGCTCTAGCCAACTGAGCTATAAAGCCATAT
>CAJUDJ010000018.1 GCA_910584985.1 uncultured Eubacterium sp.
GCTTTAAGCAAGGCATATCCACTGCCGTCTGAGCCGAGATTAGCCTGTGCCCTTCCGCCTGCGGCAGCAATGATGCTGTCAGCTCTGAAATTCCCTTTTTCCGAATGAACGGTTAAGTCTTTGTCAATTTTTGTAACTCTGCAGTCTGTTATGATTTCCACATCAAGCCTACGGCAGGCTTCGAGCAGCATATCCAGCACCGTCTGCGCTTTTAAGGAATAGGGATATATGCGACCCTGTTCCTCCTCGCACAAAACCAGCCCGATACTGCTGAAAAAATCTTTAACTGCATTGTATCCGTCTGCATATTTATTTGTAATATTGCACCTGCCGTTGCCGGTGGCAAGAATTTTTCTGCCGGGCGAGGACAAACGCTCCAAAAGGATTACCTTTTCACCGGGCAGTTGCTGTTTCAGGCGTATTGCTGCGGCAAGTCCGCAGGCACCTGCGCCTATGATAATTGTGGTCATATCTGCTCCAAACACAATATATGTGGATTTTTCTTATATAATAATATAAAACCTAAATAAATGCAAATTTTTTTATGAATTTCCTTGACTTGGCTGTTCGGTTGTGCTATATTATGAATACCTCGAAAAGGGGTTAATTTTTTTGCCCTTTTTTTGTGCATTATTGCCTGAGGGAGATTACAAATCGAAGATAAATGGAGGTGCCAAAATGAGAGTTAAAGTTACTTTAGCTTGCACTGAATGCAAACAGCGAAATTACAACACAATGAAAAACAAAAAGAACACGCCAGACAGACTTGAAATGAACAAGTACTGCCCGTTCTGTAAAAAGCATACTCTTCACAGAGAAACGAAGTAACGGAGGATAGCTATGGCTAAAGACAATAAAGCTGAAAAGGAAACAAAAGCTTCAAAGGCTGAAAAGGCTTCCAAAAAAGCTGATAAGAAAAAGAAAAAGAATAATCCGTTCAAATCCGTTGCCGCTTTCTTCAAAAGCACGAATGCAGAGCGTAAAAAGGTTGTTTGGCCAAGTGCGAAAGACACAATCAAAAACGCTGCAATCGTTCTTGCAGTTACGCTTGTTGTGGGCGTTGCAATCTATGGCATAGATTCACTTCTTACTCTTGGAATGAAGCAGGTTAAAAGCCTTGCAGACAACACAACTGTAAGTGCTGAAGCAGACGATTCGTCCAATCCGGATGCAGATATTGTTGAGGATGATGCCGAGAGCACAACAGCTGCTGAAGATACAACTGCTGAAAGTACATCTGCCGAGTAAGCTGAATTTTAATTACGGAGGCTCTTTATCCATATGGAAGAAGCAAAATGGTATGTTGCGCACACTTTTTCAGGATATGAAAACAAGGTGGCAAGCAATATTCAGACTGTTGTTGAAAACCGCAATCTTCACGATTTAATTCAGGAAGTTTCGGTTCCCACGGAAACAGTTGTTGAAATTAAAGAGGACGGAAGCAGGAAAGAAGTGGAAAGAAAAATCTTTCCGGGATATGTTCTTGTTAAAATGGTTATGAATGACGACACCTGGTATGTTGTTCGTAACATCCGCGGCTGCACGGGCTTTGTCGGCCCCGAAAGCAAGCCTGTTCCGCTTACGGAAGAGGAAGTTAAGAAGCTTGGCGTTGAAAAAATAAGCGTTGAGGTTGCTTACGCAGAGGGCGATCTGGTTAATGTTATTGACGGTCCGCTTGAAGGCTTTTCGGGAACGGTTGATTCCGTTGATGTCAGCAAAAACAGCGTTCAGGTTACGATTTCCATGTTCGGCCGTGAAACAGCTGTTGAATTTGAACTTGATCAGTTAGAGAAAATCAAGGATTAATTATTAAGGTAATATGCAGTATATCTGCTTGTTATTCATCGTTCTGCGGTGAGTGGGAGGGGAATTGCTTCCCCGCCAAACCACATTATTTAGGAGGAAATTATTATGGCTCAGAAGGTAGTAGGTTTAATTAAACTTCAGATCCCTGCAGGCAAAGCAACTCCGGCACCACCGGTAGGTCCTGCACTTGGTCAGCATGGTGTAAACATCATGGCTTTCACAAAAGAATTCAATGAAAGAACAAAGAATGATGTTGGTCTTGTAATCCCTGTTGTTATCACAGTTTTTGAAGACCGTTCATTCACATTCATCACAAAAACACCACCGGCAGCAGTTCTGATCAAGAAGGCTTGCGGCATAGACAAGGCTTCAGGCGTTCCGAACAAGAATAAGGTTGCAACAATCACAAAGGCTCAGGTTCAGCAGATTGCAGAAACAAAACTGCCGGATCTCAACGCAGCTAATCTTGAAGCAGCAATGAGCATGATTGCAGGCACCGCTCGCAGCATGGGTGTAGTAGTAGAAGACTAATTCCCCGTGTGGGAGGAAAAATCCGATTAACCACTGGAGGTAATTTATTATGAAACACGGAAAGAAATATACAGACGGTGCTAAGCTTGTAGACCGTTCCAATTTATATGACAGTGCAGAAGCTCTTGATCTTGCAATCAAAACAGCAACTGCAAAGTTTGATGAAACAATCGAAGTTCATGTTCGTTTGGGTGTAGACTCACGCCATGCTGACCAGCAGGTTCGCGGCGCAGTAGTGCTTCCGAACGGTACAGGTAAGGATGTAAGAGTTGCAGTATTCGCAAAGGGCGATCTTGCAAAGGCCGCTGAAGAAGCAGGCGCAGATGTTGTTGGTGATGCTGATCTTGTTACAAAAATTCAGGGCGGCTGGATGGATTTTGATGTTGCCATTGCAAGCCCGGATATGATGGGATTTGTAGGCCGTTTAGGTAAGGTGCTCGGTCCGCGCGGTCTTATGCCGTCTCCTAAAGCAGGCACGGTAACAATGGATGTTGCCAAGGCTGTTACAGAAGCTAAGGCAGGTAAGATTGAATACCGTCTTGATAAATCCAATATTATTCACTGCCCCATCGGCAAGGCTTCTTTCGGCACAGAAAAGCTGCTTGAAAACTTCAATGCACTTTTGGATGCTGTTATCAAGGCTAAGCCGGCAGCAGCAAAAGGTCAGTATATCAAATCCTGCGCTGTTGCTTCCACAATGGGCCCGGGTGTTCGCATCAATCCTAATAAGGTTGGTACGGGTGTAGCAGCTGCTGAATAATTTAATTTTGGTATTGACAGGGCTTCCTGCTCTGTGTTACAATACATTCGCTGTTCAACCAAAGACAGCAGGTACCTTTTTGGGTGTAAGTTTACCGCCTGCCGAGGAATGAGCATTCCGATAATATATAGTATTATGTATTTATTTGAAATGTTGTGCATTCCTCTTTAGGAATGCACTTTTTTGTTATTTGGAAACAGCCATAAAGTCCGTTGCTTTAACGGCAAATAATTATGGAGGTATAATAATGCCAAGCACAGTAATTCTTGAAAAGAAACAAGCACAGGTTGCTGCTCTTGCTGAAAGAATTAAGGGTTCTATTGCAGGTGTTATCGTTGATTACAAGGGTATCAATGTAGAAGACGATACAAAGCTTCGCAGAGAGCTTCGTGAAGCAGGAATTGAGTACACGGTTGTAAAGAATACGCTTCTGAAAAGAGCTGCCGAAAGTGCAGGTCTTGACGGTCTTGATCCGGTTCTTGAAGGCACAACAGCAATCGCAACAAGCGTGGATGACTATGTGGCATCCGCACGCATTCTTCAGAAATATGCTGATGGTCATGATAACTTCAGCCTCAAGTCAGGCTATCTTGACGGCGAAGTTATTGATATGGTAAAGCTTCAGGCACTTGCCAAGCTTCCGTCAAGAGAAGTTCTTCTTGCAACAGTCTGCAGCGTATTCAATGCACCGATTGCAGCATTTGCAAGAGGTGTTCAGGCCATTGTTGACAAGGGCGGCGTAGAAGCATGCGAAAAGGCAGAAGCTCCTGCAGAGGAAGCACCTGCTGAAGAAACAGCTGAATAATCAGCAAAATTAAATTAAAAAATACTTTATTTGGAGGAAATAAAAATGGCATCAGAGAATGTAACAAAAATTGTTGAAGAGCTTAAAACTCTCACAGTTCTTGAGCTTTCAGAGCTCGTATCAGCAGTAGAAGAAGAATTCGGCGTAAGTGCTGCAGCAGCAGTTGCAGTAGCAGCTCCGGCAGACGGCGGCGCAGCAGCTGCAGAAGAGAAGACTGAATTTGATGTTGTACTTACAGATGTAGGCGGCAACAAGATTCAGGTTATCAAGGCTGTTCGTGAAGCAACAGGTCTTGGCCTTAAAGAGGCTAAGGAAATTGTTGACGGTGCACCTTCAACAATCAAAGAAGCTATGCCGACAGCAGACGCTGAAGCTCTTAAGGCTAAGCTTGCTGAAGCAGGCGCAACTGTTGAACTTAAGTAATTTAAGTTATTTGCCAAATGAAATGCGATGTGATTTTACTCACATCGCATTTTTTATGTTTTTAAACCGTTTCAGCTAAAACTGTATATTATGTAAGATATATTAAAACTATAATTACCAGAAGCAGAAAAATAATCCATCCGCCAATGCGGCAAAGCCTTCTTTGCAGTGTAATACTTTCTTCCAAAAGTTCGTTATCGGTTTCTTTTTTTTTCGGTTACTTCTAATTCATTGTTGTTGTTCATTATCTGCCTCCTGAGCCGTTAAATGAATTAATCCTTTTTGTTTTTGCAGTCTTCTGATTCCTTTATTCCAAAATAATCGTTCATTTCTTCCGTATTCATAAAATCAGAATTATTCGTTTTATCCTTTACAAATAATCCGGCAACACATAATACCAATCCTATAAGAGGAGAGTACGCCCCAAATGCTGCGATTATTCCTTCAATTATGCTTTGATCAATATCCATAAATCTTTCTGCATATGGGAAAAAGGCAATAAGAGCAATTCCTAATAATAAAAGCTTTATTCCAAAATTTTTTTTCATATTTTTCATCCTTTAAGTATGAAATGTTTATAGATTAGCAAAAACAGGTTGCATTGTATCGGTTAATCAAAAAATAACATTATTTTAAATTTTCCGAGGATACAATGCTTCCTTCTTCTCTTTGTTCGCCATATAAAACGGTGTTGTTTTTATCCAGAAAATCTATTTTTGACACTCTGTTTTCTTCCGGATTGTATGGAATAAATATAATGTTATTCTCACATTCGGCTTCTTTTTCTGTTGTCTTACCATTTTTATCAAGCAGTTCATATCTTATTTTAGAAATATTTGAATGATTATTCCAATGATAAATAAGCAGATTATCATTATCATTTAATTTGAATGATAATGAAGATACAGTATTTTCAGTGTCTGTATTCTCGAATTTCACCTTATATCGTTCTGTTTGCTTTATATTATGATAATACATTTTTTGAAGTACAAATAAAGCATTTTTATTTTCATCATTATTCAATAAATAAAAAACATAACCGTTTTCATTTTTAAAAGGAATTTCTTCAAAGCGTCCTTCTTCAGCTTCGCTCATTGTTATGCAAACATTTTGTATTCTCTCTTTAGGAAAGGTTTCTAATTTAAAGAATTTATATGCATCAAAAACTGTTAGTGAAATAAGTATTACAAAACTAATAATTAAGCAAGATAAAATTATGACTTTCTTCTTCATTTGTGGTGTCTCCTAAAAATTAAATGTTACATAGCTATACAATTTCCAGCTTTTACTTTCTTTTTCAGGGGTAATTGATAGGGTTACTTCACTAGATGTACTTGCTCCAATTGATACTTTTACTGACATTGAAGTCCAAGTATGAACATAATAGCTGTTAATTTTTCTTGTTGATGTGCTTGGCTTTCCCCAAGTTACAGTGTTTAACTTGACTGATTCAAGTTGATTTAAGCCTAAAGGATCATCTTCAACAGAGTACTTTACAAAATTATCTCCTCCGTCTTCACGGTAGTACTCTTTTCCCAGTCTGCCATAATAGTTATCTGTTGTACCTATATAATAGTGATATAATGCAGCCAATGAATCTGAAGATATTTTCATTGTGTTTGGAACGGATTGAATAATAAAATCATCTCCACTTGCAGGATAATCGGAGCCACCCTTATATGATGATTCTGACCAATATCCTTTTGTTTGAGTTGTATATTTGTACTCCCCGGCACTGTTAGATGTAGTGGTTTTTGATATTGTTGTCTGCATTGTGAAATATCCCTTGGAAGAAGTATTTCCGCTTGTGCTGGGTGCAGCCGCATAGGTCGAGTTGTTTGTTTTAAGAACTCGATCATAATGATCTGTATTCCATATTAAAGGGGCTATAGTATAACTGATTGCCATAATTGTATTGTCATTTTCAAGTTCTCTGATAAAATCTAATTCAGCGGATTTATTATTTTTAAAATATTCTTTCAAAACACTTATGTCTTTTTCTGCTTTGCTTTTTTTCAGTGTATTTTCACTATTTTTAACGGAAAGTAAAAGTTTATTTGAATTTGAGATTGCATAATCAATATCAGTAAAATTTATTTGATTATAATATTCAACATAAATATCTTCATTATTTGATGATTCAGCAAATGCTGTTAATGGTGTGCAAGATAAAATAATTGCAATAATTATTGCTAATGCTTTAAAAAATTTTTTCATAATATTTTCCTTTCTTAATTTAAAGTGTTAATATTCGTATAAATGAATTAAAGCAAAATAAACCATCGGACTCTCCTCCAATTTGGAAAATTTGGTAAAATATCCCTATTCAACAATAACACATAAATAATTAATTGTCAACAATATATTTTCACAAAAAGTATTTATTTTAAATATATTTTGTGATAAAATAGGTACGAAAGAGGAAACGGAGAGACATTATGGGACAGAATCAGGACAATTTTAAACGCGGCACAGCTGAAATGCTTTTGTTATATCTTCTGAGCAAGGAGGATTTGTACGGCTACCAGATAACGCATGCCTTTGCCGAAAAAAGCGGCGGTGTTTATACAATGCTTGAGGGCTCGCTTTATCCGATTTTATACCGCTTAACCGAAAACGGCTGCATAAGCGATTATGTTAAGCAGGTGGGCGTGCGGCGCACAAGAAGATATTATCATCTTGAAGAAAAGGGCAGGGAATATTTTAAGGAAATTCTTTCCGATTATGATGCCGTAACACAAAGCATAAACCGAATTATGGACAGAGAAGCAGGGGGAAGCACAGATGAATAAGAGATTGGAACAAGAAATCAATAGGTATTTAAAAGAAATAAAATCCAATATTATATGCGATTTCAAAACAAAAAGAAAATATATTTGTGATCTGAAAACCTCTATTTATGATTTTGCTGAAGAAAATCATGTCAATGATTTCAAGCAGGTTTATCAGCAGTTCGGCCCGCCGCGGGAAATTGCGAAAACCTTTTTTGAACAAGCGGATATAAAGAAAATAAAAAAACGAATGGATTTTACAAGAATACTGCTTATCGGTGTAATCATAGCACTTGTTATGTGGGCAGGCGTGCTGATTTACGCAGTAATAGATGCGAATATTACAAATCCGGGTTATTATGAAGAATGGATTGGAGATTCCATATCTGTTGAAGCAGATGTTAACAATCAAGGAGAAAGTTTATGAAAAGGGTTATATCATTTTTATCAGTTTGCCTTATGATTCTGTCATTTCCGGCAATATGCTTTGCAAATACCGAAAATATGAGTATTGAATATTTTGAAGATGGCAGTTATTGTATAACGATTATCGGAGAAGGAATAAGTACCCGTGCAAGTTCTAACACTGTAACAAAACCGAAAACAGCAAATTATTATGATTCAAATGGTAATCTTCAATGGTCTGTAACAATAACAGGAACTTTTAATTACAACGGCAGTTCAGCTTCCTGCACAAATGCGTCTGTATCCTATCGGATATATAATGACAACTGGAAGGTTACAGAATCAAAGGCTTCCAGAAGCGGAGCAACTGCAAAGGGTGAATTTACTGTTAAAAAGTATTTATTGGGAGTACCAATAAAGACCATAAATAAAACCGTTACGCTTACATGCAGCAAGGACGGAAACTTTTCTTAAAACAAAAAGCGATGTGATTTTTTCACATCGCTTTTATAGTTTTATCACTATTTTATTTCTTCGCCGTCTTTCAGAAAGGCATAACGCACTTTCATTACATCGGTATCCACACCCTCATAGCTTTCCAGATAATCCAGCATAGGTTCAATTTCATCAAAAACAGCAATCAGATCCAGCGAATCTTTTTTCAGAAAGTTTTCTTCAACCGAGTGGTTCAGCATATCTATCAGCTTATCATAATAGCCATATGGATTGAAAACAACAATGGCCTTGTTGTGCCTGCCAAGCTGCTTTAAAGTGAAAACCTCAAAAAATTCCTCAAAAGTGCCTATACCGCCCGGGGCAATGATAAAGGCATCCGCATTGTCTTCCATAAAGGTTTTGCGCTCTGCCATAGTTTCAGTATGCTTAAAATCCGTGCAGTTATCAAAAAGCAGGTTGTGAATTTTCATAAAATGCGGGGCAACACCCAAAATATAGCCGCCGTTGTCATATTCTCCTCTTGCGGATGCGCCCATAACGCCGCTGGCGCCGCCGCCGTAAACCAAACCGATATTCCGTTTTGCCATTTCACAGCCAAGCTGATAGGTTATATCAATATATTTATCTTCAATGATATCACTTGAAGCACCAAATACACAAATTTTCATTTAATCACCTCATATATTATTTGTATATAAATACATTATATCAGTTAAAATATTAACATTCAATAAAATAATTATTTTATTATAACAGTTGCTTGAAATTGACAAAACAGCGTTATATAATATAGCTGTAAGAATTTAAGGAGTTTTCAGTATGAACGATTTTATGGATAAGGATTTTCTGCTTGACACAGAAACGGCAAAAAAACTTTTTCACGAATATTGCGAAAATATGCCTGTGTGTGATTATCACTGCCATTTAAGCCCGAAGGAAATATATGAAAACAAACCCCCCCGTGATATATCAGAGCTTTGGCTTAAGGGCGATCATTATAAATGGCGCGCCATGCGTTCCTGCGGCATAAGCGAGGAATACTGCACAGGTGATAAATCCGGAAAAGAAAAATTTGAGAAATTTGCTTACACCATTCAGTACGCAATCGGCAATCCGCTTTATCACTGGGCACATATCGAATTGAAAAAGTATTTCGGAATTGAAACGCCGCTTTCGGCACAAACGGCTGATGCGGTTTATGAAAGAGCAAATCAGGCAATTCAAAATGGTGATTTCCGCCCGCAGAGCCTGATTATGAAATCCAATGTTAAGGTTATCTGCACAACGGATGACCCGACAGACGATTTACAATATCACAAACTGCTGAAGGATGTTAAGGGTTTTGATTGCCTTGTGCTTCCGTCCTTTCGCCCGGATAAGGCACTGAACATACATCTTAATGGCTTTGCCGAATATATAAATCAGCTTGGAAAGGCTACAGGAACTGAAATTAAATGCCATAAGGATGTGATTTCGGCACTTTTAAAAAGAGCGGATTATTTCAATGAAAACGGCTGCCGCATATCGGATCAGTCATTTGATTATGTTCCGTTTTCCATTGCATCTGATGACGAAATCGAAGCTGTTTTTCGCCGTGCAATGCGTGAGGAAAGCATTTCGCAGCAAGAAGCAGAGGGTTACAGAACAAAGCTTTTGCTTGCGCTTGGAGAAAAATATCATCAGCTGGGCTGGGCAATGGAAATACACATCGGTGCTATGCGAAACAATAACACTGCAATGTTCAATGCAATGGGCGCTGACATCGGCTTTGATTCTGTGGGCGATGAAAATATTGCTTATTCCCTGAGCCGTTTTCTGGATGCGTTGCATTCACAGGGCAGCTTGCCGAAAACCGTGCTGTTTAATCTGAACAGCAAGGATAATATCGTGCTGGCAACCATGCTGGGTAATTTCCAGAGTGATGAAGCCGAATCAAAAATTCAGTTCGGACCTGCATGGTGGTTTCTTGATCATTTTGACGGTATGACAGAACAGATGAAAGCACTTGGCAATCTTGGCATACTTGGCAAATTTATAGGTATGGAAACGGATTCAAGATCGTTTACCTCATATGGCAGGCATGATTATTTCCGCCGTATTTTGTGCAGACTTATCGGCAGATGGGTTGAAGACGGCTGGTATGCAAATGATGAAAATTTGCTTAAAGAGATTGTTTGCGGCATATCCTATAATAATGCAATGAAATATTTTAATTTCAAATAACAGGAGGAAAAAATGAATCTGAACTTAAGACCCAAAGAGGAATGTATGTTTGATGAAATTTCACTTGGTGAAATTATGCTTCGCCTTGACCCAGGCGAGGGAAGAATAAAAACCTCACGCACATTTAAAGCATGGGAAGGCGGTGGAGAATATAATGTTGCTCGTGGACTTCGCCGCTGTTTTAAAATGAAAACAGCTGTTGTAACTGCTTTTGCAGAAAATGAAATAGGTTATCTTCTTGAAGATTTAATTCTTCAGGGTGGGGTTGATACCTCTCTTATAAAATGGGTTAAGTATGACGGAATCGGAAGAACCACAAGAAACGGGCTTAATTTTGTTGAACGCGGTTTTGGCATCCGCGGTGCCGTAAGCACATCAGACAGGGGAAATACAGCTATAAGCCAGCTGAAGCCCGGAGATATAGACTGGGATTATATTTTCGGCACGCTCGGCGTGCGCTGGCTTCACACAGGCGGAATTTTTGCCGCTCTTTCCGAAAGCTCTGCCGAGGTTGCGATTGAAGCAGTTAAGGCTGCAAAAAAATACGGCACAATAGTATCTTATGATTTAAATTACAGACCGTCCCTCTGGAATGACATCGGTGGTCAGGAAAAGGCGCAGGCAGTAAACAGGGAGATTGCAAAGTATATTGATGTTATGATCGGTAATGAAGAGGATTTTACTGCCTGTCTGGGCTTTGAAATAGAAGGTAATGACGCAGAACTGAAAGAACTGAATATGGATGGCTATGTTAAAATGCTGGGCGAGGTGTGCAGGGCTTATCCGAATTTCAAGGTGATTGCCACAACGCTGCGCACCGTTAAAACGGCAACTGTAAACGGTTGGAAAGCAATCTGCTATGCTGACGGACAGGTTTACAATTCCATTGAGTACCCAGATCTTGAGATTATGGACCGCGTGGGCGGCGGCGACAGCTTTGCTTCGGGTCTGATTTACGGACTTATGACTTATGAGGATGCACAGAAAGCCGTGAATTACGGTGTTGTGCATGGTGCACTTGCAATGACAACACCCGGCGATACCTCTATGGCTTCTTTAAAAGAGGTTGAAGCAAAGGTAAGCGGTGCATCTGCAAGAGTGCAGAGATAAATGGATAAAGGAGTTTTACATCTATGGCAAATAAAATAGAAACGCTTGCTAAAATTCAGGAGGTTGGCATTGTTGCAGTGGTTCGTGCCACCTCGGTTGAGCAGGCAGAAAAAATTACGGATGCTTGCATTGCAGGCGGTGTGGCAGCGATTGAGCTTACCTTCACTGTGCCGCATGCCGATCAGCTGATTGAAGCAATGTGTGCAAAGTATAACAGCGGGGAAATTATTATCGGTGCAGGAACAGTTATGGATGCTGCAACAGCAAGAATTGCAATTCTTGCAGGTGCTGAATATATTGTTTCGCCTTATTTTGATCCTGAAACTGTTAAGTGCTGCAACCGCTACGGTGTGCCGTCCATGCCGGGTATATATACCCCCACGGAAGCCGTGGCAGCTATGGAATGCGGTGCGGATGTGTTAAAGGTTTTTCCCGGTGATATAGCAGGCCCTGCGTTTATTAAGGATTTGCACGGGCCTATTCCCAATGCCGTTATGATGCCGAGCGGCGGTGTTGATGTGGATAATGTTAAGGATTGGATTAAAGCAGGCGCAATTGCCTGCGGCGCCGGTTCTTCACTGATTGCAGGGGCAAAAACAGGCGATTATAATAAAATCACCGAAACAGGGAAGCTTTTTGTGCAGCGTATTAAAGAAGCGCGTGCAGAAATGGCAAAATAAAATAAAAAAGAAGAGGATATGAATATGAAAAAATTATACAGAGATCCGAATAATAAATCCATATGCGGTGTTTGCAGCGGTATCGCCAAATATCTGAATGTGGATACAACGGTAATCAGGCTGCTTTGGGTGCTTGCAATTATTTTTTGCGGCTTCGGTGTTCCGGCATATTTTATATGCGCACTGGTTATTCCGGAAGATCCGAATGCCTATGTGAATAATGAACAGTATTGGCAGCAGCAACAGAATCAGCAGTATTATCAGAATAATCAGCCGAACTATCAGCAAACATATTACGATCCGAACCAGCAGAACAACGGTTCGGGAACATACAATAATCCTGATTCAAATCAGCAGTAATAGACTGTGCAACGGATTTGGTGTATCAGGCAGAAACAAAAGAAACCGGGCAAGCACTCGCTTTAAAGAGGCAGCCCGGTTTTATTTTTATATTTCCAAAAGATAACAGTATCTTTCATTTTAAGAAAAAAACAAGGCAGATTGCTTTGTGCAATACACTGCCTTGCTTTTAATAATTGTGTCTGTTTGCCATTTCAACTTCGGCAAGAAGTCTTGCGTATTTAATGAGAAGTTTCAGCATTTCTATCCCTCCTTAACTCTTATTTGCCCCTATTATATCACGATGTTTTTTATTGTCAATACTTATAAGCTGAAAATGCTGTATATTTGTAATAATTGAACAAAAAATACGCCTTATTATTCTTAATTATAGCAAAATTCATATGCAATATATACAAATATTTGGCGTAATATATCATATGTAAAATAGTTTTTATATGTTCTGAAAAATCCGTTTGATTTTACATTTTTTATATTTCTGTGGTATCATTTGTTTACAGCAGGAATGAGGTCTTGGAAGTGTTTGATATTCATAAAATACCGTCAGGTGTTCAAAGCAGAATAAAGAATTTGCCTTATAAAACAGAAAGCATCGGTATGTCCGGCGCGATATAATTCTTTTTGAAAATATGGTGCTGAAAATAGAAAATACCTCTGCACAGGCAGGCAGATGGCAGAATATCGTCCTGTATATCTGTTCCCTGAAATATATTTTTGTGAATTATACGGATATAATGAAGTGTGGTTTCAGAATCTCAAACAGCAGTTTTATAAGAATCTCGGCATAAAAGAGGATAAGGAAAAATTAAGGTATTACATATTGCTGGATGCATTGTTTTGAATTATTGAAAGGAAAAATATGTATAAATCGGATTACTGTGAGGTTGAAGATTTAAATGAATTTAATGTTGTTTTTGTTACATAGAAACAATATTGTGAATTTGAGGATTACAGAAAACCACTGAATTACGCTCTTGAAATTATAAAAAATCATAAAAATTGCAATTATGCTGCCGATACAAGAAATGGATTTGAAAATAATCCGGCAGATACAGAGTGGATGGCAGAAATTCTTATACCACAGGCAGTGGAATATGGTTGCAAAACAGTTTGTATTATAGTTGATAAAAGCAATCCTCTTGCAGATGAACTGAAAGGGCAGGAAGAGGATTCCAAAGGTAAAATGGAATTCAGATATATTTTTAATATGTCAGAAATATAATTCTATAGTAAAACACCCCGAAGAAAAATCTTCGGGGTGAAAGATTATGCTTTTGTATGCTCGTCAAGTGTAAGGGAATAGGCGGGCAGAAATTTCTTTATGAAATATTTTACCTCATCCATATCAATGGCATCCACAATCTGAATCTGGCTTTCCTTTGCCTTTTCAAACTCACTGTTGCCCGTGCGGCATTCATCAATGCATTTGATAAGTGCATCGATTCTGTCTGCGGCTTTAACGATTTTCCAGAGCGGTTCATCACTTTTCTGATATTCAAAAAAAGGTGTGTAATCCTCCTGAAATTCCTTGGGCAGCATGGAAAGCAGCCTGTTTCCCGCTGCTTTTTCAACCTCTTTATAAACCGCTTTGATTTGATCATTATAATATTTAACAGGGGTAGGCATATCGCCTGTAATAACCTCTGTAACATCGTGATAAAGCGCCAGCACGGCACAGCGTTCGGCATCATAGCTTCTGCCGAATTTTTTATTGCCGATTACGCATAGTGCGTGTGCAATAACGGCAACATTGTGGCTGTGTTCCGCTATGTTTTCTTTTGAAGTGTTACGCATAAGCGCCCAGCGGTCAATCAGTTTCATTCTGTTGACCATTGCAAAAAAGTTGCTCATTTATGCTTCCTCTTCTGTTTTTGAAAGTTCAATTCCAAGCTCTCCAAGCTGAATATCATCAATCGTTGACGGTGCACCGCTCATAAGCTCGCTTGCATTCTGCACCTTCGGGAAGGCGGTTACATCACGCAGGCTTTCTGCTCCGCAGATCAGCATGGCAAGTCTGTCAAGCCCGATGCCCATACCGCCGTGCGGGGGTGAAGCATATTTGTAGGCTTCCACAAGAAATCCGAATTTGGCGTCTATTTCCTCCTGCTCCATTCCGAGCAACTCAAACATTTTATTCTGAAGCATGCAGTCCGTAATACGCATAGAGCCTGAAGAAAGCTCCGTGCCGTTGAGCACAAGGTCAAAAGCCTGTGCACGAACGGAGGCTTTATCCGTATCCAGATAAGGAATGCATTCCTCAAGCGGCATGGTAAACGGATGGTGCATGGCAAGCCATTCGCCGCTTTCCTCGTCATATTCAAAAAACGGCATTTCCGTAATCCAAAGATAATTCCACTTGTTTTCAGGGATGATGCCGAGCGTTTTTGCAACCGTAAGACGCAGTGCGCCCATAACCGAAAGCGCAAGACTTGTTTTATCGCTTACGATAAATACGCAGTCGCCCTGCTGTGCACCCAGCTGTGCAAGCATAGCTTCAAGCTCACCGTCTTTCAGGAATTTTCCGAACGAGCAGGCAGGCACTTCGTCTGCCCAGCGAACATAAGCAAGCCCTTTTGCACCGATGCCCTTTGCATATTCGGTAAGTTTGTCAATCTTTTTTCTTGTGTATTCAGTTGCTGCATTTTTGGCAACGATTGCTTTAACAGCGCCGCCGTTTTCCACAGCCGTTTTAAATACAGCAAAATCCGTTGTTAATGCCCAGTTTGAAATATCCTCTATCAGCATTTCAAAACGGGTGTCCGGCTTGTCTGAGCCGTATTTGTTCATCGCTTCGGCAAAAGTCATGCGGGGAAGCGGAAAGGCTATGTCCACATTTATGGTTTCTTTCATAAGCCTTCTGATAAAGCCCTCTGCCATATCCATTATGTCATCGGTATCCACAAAGCTCATTTCAAGGTCTATCTGTGTGAATTCGGGCTGGCGGTCTGCGCGTAGGTCCTCATCACGGAAGCAGCGGGCAAGCTGAATATAACGGTCAAAACCCGAAACCATCAGAAGCTGTTTGTAAATCTGCGGGCTTTGCGGAAGCGCATAGAATTTGCCGTTATGAATTCTGCTTGGAACAACATAATCCCTTGCGCCCTCGGGGGTGGATTTAATCATCATCGGTGTTTCTATTTCAAGGAAATCATTTTCATAAAAATATTCCCTTGCAATTTTTGCAATTTTATGACGCATGATTATGTTTTTGGTAAGTTTTTCGTTTCTTAAATTCAGATAGCGGTATTTCAGCGTAGTTTCATCGCCAACCGAATCCGCTTTCGCAACCTCAAACGGCGGTGTCTGTGCTTTTGAAAGGATGCGGAGTTCGGAAACATCAACCTCTATTTCACCTGTCGGTATCTCCTTATTTTTGCTTTCACGTTCTTTTACAACGCCCTTAAGCGCAAGCACATATTCTGCTCTTACGGACTGTGCTTTTTCAAAAACAGCCCTGTCTGTTTTATCATTAAAGGAAAGCTGAACAATGCCGGTTTTATCTCTTAAATCAATAAAAATAAGATTTCCAAGATCCCTCTGGCGCTGTGCCCAGCCGAAAAGGGTAACCTCTCTGCCGTTATCGGATAGGCGAAGATTTCCGCAGTAATCCGTTCTTTTAAGTCCTTTAATCGTTTCCATTATCTTTCTCTCCTACACTGAAAAGTGAGCCGAAATCAAAGGCTTCACCGTTTATTTCAAGGTCTGCAAGCTGGTCCGAAAGCGTGATATTGTAATAGCCGCTTACAAAGGTTGCAAGGGCAATTTCCGTTTCCTCACCGCTTTCCATATTTTTAAGCTTTGCAATGCCTGCTTCAACTTCATTATCGCCGATAACGATTGTGAATTTGGAACTGAGCTTGTCTGCATATTTCATCTGTGCGCGCAGGCTGCGTTTGTTCAGGTCGTAAAGGCAGGAAAAGCCTTCGGCACGCATATCCCTTGCGATTTCAACAGCCTTAAGCGTTGCTTTATCGCCGAGAGCAACAATAAATAAATCGGGTTTTTCTGCCTTTGGGAAATCGCAGCCCTGTGTTTCCATAAGAAGCATAAGCCGTTCAAGCCCCATTCCGAAGCCCAGAGAGGGCGTGTGTGCTCCGCCGAGTTCTTCAATCAGTCCGTCATATCTGCCGCCGCCGCATACAGTTCCCTGTGCGCCGATGGAATTTGAAATGAATTCAAATACGGTTTTTGTATAGTAATCAAGTCCTCTTACGATTCTCGGGTTGATTTTATATTCGATATGTTCTGCATCCAGATATTTTTTTACCTCATCAAAATGTGTTTTGCATTCCTCGCAGAGATAATCCAGCACAACCGGCGCATCCTTTGCAATTTCAGAGCATACAGGCGATTTGCAGTCCAGTATACGCATCGGATTTCTTTCAAGTCTGTCCCTGCAGGTGTCGCAGAGTTCTTCCTTTCGTGCGCTGAAATATTCCTTGAGTGCCTTATGGTATTCCGCACGGCAGGAGGGGCAGCCGATGGAATTGATTTCAAGGCTTATATCCTGAACACCGAGTGTGTCAAACACGGATTTTGCAAGACTTATGATTTCAGCATCAGCCAGCGGTGATGCGGTTCCAAAGCATTCCACACCGAATTGATGAAATTCGCGAAGCCTGCCTGCCTGCGGCTTTTCGTAACGATAGCAAGAGGTGAGATAGCACACCTTTTGCGGAAGGGCTTCATTGCAGAGCCCATTTTCAAGAAAGGAGCGTGCAGCGCCTGCCGTTCCCTCGGGGCGCAGTGTAATGTTTCTGCCGCCCTTATCGTCAAAGGAATACATTTCCTTCTGAACCACATCGGTTGTATCGCCCACACCGCGCTGAAAAAGCTCGGTATGCTCAAAAACAGGCGTGCGTATTTCTTTAAAGCCGTATTTTTCCGCTGTGTCAAGCACAGTGGCTTCTATATACTGATTTTTGTGCACCTCTTTTGGTAAAACATCCCTTGTGCCTTTGATTGCTTTTGTAATTAATGCCATACATTTCTCCTGTATTCAAAAAAGGGTGAGCTTGTGCCCACCCAAATTTAATTTATGCTATGAATTATATCTGGGGTTTACTATTTCTCTCCATTCAAAATCGCCGCGTTCAACACCCCTTACAAGTGCTTCGGCAGTTGCAATATTTGTTGCAAACGGAATGTTGTGAACATCGCAGAGCCTGAGAAGATCATTATCATTCGGCTCGTGCGGTTTGGGGTTCAGAGGATCTCTGAAAAAGATAAGAAGATCAATTTCGTTGCATGCAATTCTGCTTGCAATCTGCTGGCCGCCGCCCTGGCTTCCCGAAAGGAAGCAGTTTATGTTAAGACCTGTAGCCTCGCGAACAAGCTTTCCTGTTGTTCCTGTTGCGCATAAGCTGTGGCGGCTCATTATACCGCAGTATGCAATGCAGAACTGAACAAGAAGCTCTTTTTTCGCATCGTGTGCAATAAGGGCAATATTCATAAGTTACCTCCATTAAAATTTTTTTGTTTTTTATCAATACTTATAAATAATATCATAAAAATAATTTATGTTCAATAAAAATTTACTATATTCGTTCAAAATATTAATCCAGTATGGTTCCTGCCTCCTGTGAAGGCGGTATATCTGCATTATTTGAATAATAGTAATCAATTATGGAAGCGGTAATATCCGCTGTTGATGAACCCGAACCTGCATATTCAATGGCAGATGCCACGGCAATTTCAGGATTTTTATACGGCGCATATGTAATCAGAAAACCGTTGTTTATTTTTTTGCCGTCTTTTATTACCTGTGATGTTCCTGTTTTGCAGGCAACAGGGGTGTCTATTGTATCAAAAATGCTGTGAATCGGGCCGTCCTTTGCCACCATGCGCATCCCTTCCTGCACAATGGAAAAGGTGTTGTTCGAAATCGGAAGTTCCTCCACAACGGTTATGCCGGTTTCATCCGATGAATTGTTTGAACTGTTGATAATCGCTTTCACAAAATGCGATTCAAACCTTGTGCCGCCGTTTGCAACGGTTGCGCAGTAATTTGCGAGCTGAAGCGGTGTAAACAGGTTATCGGACTGGCCGATACCTGCCTGAATGGCATCACCCATCTGCCATACTCTGCCGTATTTTTCAGCTGTTGCCGGGCTTGCAAGAATGCCGGCGGATTCGTTTATTTCAACACCTGTTTTTTCACCGAGCCCGAACATTCTGCTGTATTCATTCATTTTCGTTATGCCAAGCTTGTCGGCGCAGTTAAAAAAGAAGATATTGCAGGAATCCTGCAGCGCATGCCGAACATTTTCATTGCCGTGCCGTTTGTATTTTTCACAATGGAATTCCACATCATAATACTGCCATATACCTTTGCAGGTGAAGATCGTGTTTTCATCTATAACGCCTTCTTCAAGTGCAGCGCATGCCATCATCGGCTTGAAAGTGGAACCGGGCGCGTAAGAGCCAAGTGCAAATCTGCTCCACATCGGATTGCGTTTATTTTTTGCAAGCTTTTCATAATTGTCATAATAATCCTGTATATCAAAAGTGGGGTAGGAGGCGGCGGCAAGAATTTCACCGTTGTTTATTGTCTGAACTACGACAGCACCCGCACCGTCCGTTTCGTGCGTTTTATCGCATACTTCCTTCAGCCTGTCCTGTGCAATCCGCTGCAAATCACGATTAATCGTAAGCATAACGGTATTGCCCTTAATTGGTTTTTTTGTGATTTCTTCCGTAACATTTCCGTCTCCGTCTATAGTAACGGTGATTTCGCCGTGAACACCTCTGAGCTCACTTTCCATTGCGGCTTCTATTCCGCTTTCGCCGATAATATCGTTAATGCCGTAGCCGCTGTCCTTAAGCTTTTTATATTCATCTCCGTTGATTTTTCTGACGGTTCCCAAAATATGCGGCGCAAGTGTGGAGTCGGCATATTCGCGGTAAGAAACCGGCATTACATCTGCACCGAGATAGTGTTCCTTATCCTCTTTAATTGCAGCAACCGTTTCGTTTTTCACATTTTCCGCAATCGTAACCGGGTTTTCAATGGAAAACAGCTGTGTTGTAAGCTCATATCTTACAGCACCTATCTTAAGAGCGGTGGCAGTGTCGTATGCTTCCAGCTCATACATTTCCACCATTGTATCAAAGCAATTCTGCGGTGTTGCATAATTCTGAAGATTGAAAACATCCTCGCTTTTCATTTTTGCAATTTCCTCTTCGTCATCGGAAAAAACAATGCTTCCGTTCTGAAGCAGGAGCGGCAGATTAATTACATATTCCTCTTCATTTGCTTCAAAAAGCTTTATCAGATTTAATATGATTTCATTTCTTTTCAGGTTTTCCTTTCTGGGCGGAAAATATGCCGCATCCAAAATTATGGAATTTCCCTGGCGGTTTGAAACAAGGGTATTGCCGTTTCGGTCAACAATATCACCCCTTGCTGCTTCAATCGGAACTTTATAAACCCTTACATTATTGTTTTGCGCTGCATAATATTCGTTGTTTACAATCTGAATATCAAAAAGCTTATAGCCGAAGCCAAATACCATAAGAATAACAAGAATAAATGCGGTAAGCGATCTGATGCTGCTGTATCTGCTTTTCACGGCAACTACCTCTTTTTATATTTCAAAATTTAACCAAATTTGATTTTAACCGGCGTTTAAAGCCGGACAGGCCCGTTAAGCCTGCGCTTTATTTTTACAACAATAATCCATATCAGCGGTGTAACCAGCATGGTAAAAACAGCACTTGGAAAATAAAAGGAAAACAGGCTGAGTTCAGCTCCGTGCACACCTTTTATGATGATAAAAAACAGCCAGTATAAAAACGAGTAAAGAAAGGCTGAAAAAGCCGAAAAAACAAAGTTTGAAATAAAGGTGTTTCTTATGATATAAGTAACCGAAGCAGCACAGCAAAAGCATATGATGCACAAAAATGCCGCATTGAATCCAAGGTGAACGGAGGATGTTAAATCCCAGAACAGACCGCCTGTTAAGCCCAGCACACCGGCAAAGCCTTCGTCCTCGCCCATGCTCAGTATGATGGTAACAGGCAGAAGCAGAAAGCACCGTGCCCCGCCTATTTCAATTGCCAGCCCCTCCGTGCTCTGTATAATTGCCGCCGCCGCAATGATTAAAATATAGATTATGGTTTTCGTTATTTTTTTTCTGTAAGATAAATCCATTACTCGTTCTCGCTTCCGTTTATCAGAACAAGGCAGTTTGAAATGTTGTTTACATCAATGCCCGGCTTTATAACTGCATAATTGGATATGGATATAATTTCCTCCTCAACTGTTTCCACAGTTCCGATAACAAGCCCTTTCGGAATGTTTCCGCTGATTCCGGCAGTGGAAATAATAGAGCCATAGGCAACTGCCGAATCCGTGCTCAGGTTTGCCATTTTGCACATTCCGTCAGCAGCAAGGGAAGCATCGCCGGTAACATAAGAAATTTCGCCTGAAACAATTTCATAGGCAGAAACCGAAAAATCGGGATCAAGAATGGTTTTCACAATGCTGTAATTCGGATAAGCATTGCTGATGATGCCCACAATATAATTTCCGTAAAGCACGGCATTGCCCTTTTGTATGCCGCTTAATGTGCCCTTATTTATTGTGTAAGATCCGAAAATATCGGCAGCATCCCTTGAAATTGCCGATGCTTCAACAAATGTAAAATCAGGATTGTTTTCCTTCAGGCTGAGCGCATCCTTGTAAAGATCATTTTGTTTTTTCATATTCTCATAATCGCCAAGCTGGTTCTGAAGGGCGCCGACCTGCTTTTCAAGCTCATCAATTCTGTTCAGATAATCTGCGTTTCCGCTTGCTTCGCCGAAAACATAGGAAATGCCGTCTGAAATTTTGGAGGCGGCCCAGTTTGCAGGTGTAAACAGGATGCCCACAAGGCTGGACTGGGCAGTTTCGCTGTTTCCGTTTGCAGCGCAGATCAGAGCGCCTGCAATCAGCAGGGCAAGTGTGCCTGTCAGTATTTTAAAACGCCTGCTTTTAAAAAGGTTTTTCATATTACCGTGCCCTTCTCAGCTTAACCGATGCACCGATGGCAACTGCTTCAAGCGGCATATCAGTTTTGTGAACTGCAATTTTTGTTTCTTTTGTAATCAGCTCGGGAAGTCCTCTTAACAGAGATGTTCCGCCTGTTATGTAAATGCCCTTGTCAATTATATCTGCGGCAAGCTCGGGCAGGGTAACCTCAAGTGTTTCGCAGATTGCCGAAATGATTTCGGAAACAGGTGCGGAAAGCACCTCTCTGATTTCTGCTGATGTAACTTCAATGGCATTCGGCAGTCCGTCCGTAAGATTTCTTCCTCTTACCTCCATAACAGCCTCGCCGTCATATTCCATGGCAGAGCCTATTTTGAGCTTTATATCTTCGGCAGTAATTGTGCCGATAAGCAGATTGTGGGTTTTCTTCATATAATTGATGATTGCTTCGTCCAGTGCGTTTCCGGCAACCTTAATACTTTTCCTCGCAGCAATTCCGCCAAGCGAAATAACGGCAACATCACAGGTGCCGCCGCCGATGTCCACAATCATGGAGCCTCTTGCTTCAAAAACAGGCAGACCAACACCCAGAGCAGCCGCCATAGGCTCTTCAATCAATTCAACCTCCTGTGCGCCTGCTGCACGCACGGCATCCTCAACAGCGCGTCTTTCCACTTCTGTAACACCGCTCGGAACAGAGATAACAACTCTTGTTTTTGTAAAAAACGAACGCTTTGAGGAACGGTAAATAAAATCGTGAAGCATATCTGCTGTCATGTCAAAGTCTGCAATTACGCCCTCATTCAAAGGTTTCACGGCAACGATGGAGCCGGGTGTTCTGCCAATCATGGCTTTTGCTTTTTCCCCTGTTGCAAGCACACGGCGTGATTTAACATCAACTGCCACAACAGACGGCTCGCTAATTATAATTCTGCCCTTTCTGTCGCAGATAAGGGTGTTTTCCGTTCCCAGATCTATTCCTATATCTCTTGTAAAAATCATAAATTTCTCTCACTTTCATATAACTGTAAGCAATACAATACAAAAACTATTATATATTAACTTATTATATATAACAATAAGAATTTCGTAAAATTAACAAAATATTTTATATTTTTGTGTGGAAAAACAAAATCCTTCTTCGCATGAAGAAGGAAAGAATGGCTTATAATGTTGTTGTAAAAGTATAGCCCTGTTCAATAATATTATCTATTGCCCGACCCAGTACTTCGGCATTGGAACTGCATACGGCATGAAGCAGAAGAATAGCACCGTTGTGGGCAGAGGATGTGATTTTCTCATAGGCCATATCGGTGCTCGGAGGTGCATTTCTGTCCCAGTCGGCATAGGCGAAGCTCCAGAATAAAGTGGAATAACCAAGCTCTTTGGTCAGGGCCAGCGTCTGTTCGCTGAATGCACCCTCGGGAAATCTGAAATAAGTCATTTCATAGCCGAACTGTTCGGCAACATAATCGTGAAGAATAGTAATTTCATCCCTTGCCGTCTGAAGATCTATCTGCGTGAAATTATAGTGCCTGTAAGAGTGGTTTCCCACAATATGACCCTCATTTATCATTCTGTTTACAAGCTCGGGGTTATCCTTTACATAATCATAGGTGCAGAAAAAAATAGCTCTCACATTTTTTTCTTTCAATGTATCCAGTATCTGCCCGGTGTATCCGTTTTCATAGCCTTCATCAAAGGTGAGGCAAATCTTTTTGTCATCCGCCATCAGCCATTTTCCGCCAAGCTCTCCGTATTTATCCTGAAGATTTACAGGGTCAACAGGGCGGGCATGCTCCTTTATATTTCCCGGGCCCCAGGTTATGGCATCTGCACTGTAATCTGACAGCGCCATGCCCACACCGGTTACCTCAAGCGTTGTCTGGGCAGTGTTTGTTGTGCTTTCGGATGAAGTGGTATCGTTGTTTCCTGTATCGGTTTCCGTTTCTTTTTTATCTGTATTTGCTGCGCAGCCGCACAGCAGAAAAGAAACGGAAAGAATTGCTGCTAATATTTTTTTCATAAAAAATCTCCTCCCGCAAATTATTTTTTGCAGAAGGAGAAATAATATGATTGGTATAATTTTTTTAAAATTCCAAATTAAATTTTTTCGGCATCCTCAACGCTTTTCTGCTTCAGAAAAGCATTGATAAAGCCGTCTATATCGCCGTCCATAACCGCATTGATGTTGCCCATTTCAAAGCCTGTGCGGTGATCCTTTGCCATCGTGTACGGCATAAATACATAAGAGCGTATCTGGCTTCCCCAGGCAATTTCCTTCTGATCGCCCTTTATGTCCTCTATTCTTTCCAGATTTTCACGCTCTTTGATTTCCACAAGCTTTGATTTCAGCATTCTCATGGCAACCTCGCGGTTCTGGTGCTGTGAACGCTCAATCTGGCAGGAAACAACAATGCCTGTCGGTAGATGGGTAAGACGGACGGCAGAGGAAGTTTTGTTTACCTTCTGGCCGCCTGCACCGGATGCTCTGTAAACATCCATTTTAATGTCTTCCTCACGGATTTCAACATTTACATCATCATCAATTTCCGGCATAACCTCAAGGGAGGCAAACGAAGTATGCCTTCTTCCCGAGGAATCAAACGGCGAAACCCTTACAAGGCGGTGAATTCCCATTTCACCCTTAAGATAGCCGTATGCATTTTCGCCTTCAATCAGAATGGTTGCGCTTTTCAGACCTGCAACATCTCCGTCCAGATAATCCAGGGTGGAAACCTTGTATCCGTGGCGTTCGCCCCAGCGGTTATACATTCTGAAAAGCATTTCAGCCCAGTCCATAGCTTCTGTTCCGCCTGCACCTGCATGGAAGGTAAGCAGTGCATTTTTACTGTCAAACTCTCCGCTTAAAAGTGTCGAAAGCGTAAGGCTTTCAATTCTTTTTTCTATATCCGTTACGGACTCTGTGCAGTCAGGCAGCAGGCTTTCGTCATTTTCCTCATCCGCAAGTTCAATCATCACAAGTGCATCGTCATAATCCGATTTAAGGCTTTCATAGCTTTCAACCTTTGCTTTAAGCGCACCTGTTTTTTTTAGCGTTTTCTGGCTTTCTTCCATATTATCCCAAAAATCGGGAGCGGCAGCCTGTTCCTCAAGTGCTTTTATTTCCTCTTTTATCATATCAATTGCAAGGGCTTCCTTTAAATTCAGAATCGGTTTTTCCGATTCCAGAAGACGGAATCTTAAATTCTCAAATTCAACCATCATATTTCTCCTTATATATTTAAAACAAATGTTATTATAAACAACTTTTGTGCGTATTTCAAGACATTGCTGTTAAAAATATATTTACTTTATTTTAATCAATATATTGATTTTTTATGCTAAGGTAAGTATAATTAATTAAAATGGGATTTTATAGGAGAAATCGATGTTTTTGTATGAGAATAATAAATGCCCTGTCTGTGAAAAGCTTTTTGAACAGGGTGATGATGTTGTTGTATGCCCGGAATGCGGCACACCGCATCATAGGGTATGTTATGAAGCATCAGGCAGATGTGCAAACAAAAAGCTTCACGGCACGGATTTTGTTTACAGAAGAGAGCCTGCCACAAAAGAAATAAAAGCTTCAAAAGATAAATCCTTTGAAGATATTTTTGCAAATGCAGACGCACTGAGCAGCAACAGCAGAGAATATAAGCCACAGCCGGCCAAATTTCCTCAGGAAAAGGAACAAGCAGCTGTTTCTGAAGAAAAAAAGGAACAGCAAGCCGAAAATTCTGCTTCCCAGGCTGTTTTGATGGCAGCAAAGGCTGCCGGAAAAGAAATGTTTGATAAGGAGATAGACGGCGTTAAGTTTTCGGATGCTGCAACGGTTGTGGGTGTAAATTATCCGCGCTGGATTAAGAAGTTTTCAAAAAACAGGAAAATAGGATGGAACTGGGGTGCATTTTTCTTTGGCCCGCTCTATTTTATGTTCAGAAAAATGTATCTTGAAAGTCTGATTTTCATTACCATTCCGATGGTGGTTAACGCTGCTGTTAATTTCTTTATGAAAGATGCGGTAAAATTACTTCTTGATATCAGCACAAAGGCAAGCAGTTTTATTTCTTCCAATGAAGTTGCAAAGGGTTATGAATATCTGATGAATGCATTGACTGCATCTGAAAACAGGTCTGCACTGTATGTTATCATGCTCACATCCGGGCTGTCCGTTCTGCTCAGCATTGTTTCCGCTGTTCTTGCAGATGGGCTTTACAGAAAAAGGGTAGTAAAAATCGTGAAAACCGTTGATGAAAAAATCAGCATGGGCGAATCATTTTCTCTTATAAGTGCAGCTCCGTTTCTTTCAGGCGAGGAAATGAGCCAGCAGGATATGAGAAAAATGTTTCTTGCAAAGCAGGGCGGAGTAAGTACATTCCTTCCGTTTATGCTTTTTATGCTGTCTGTTTTTATGTTTTTATTTTAAATAAGGTTATAATTTTTAAGGAGGATACACATTATGAAAGTAAGAAAAGCAATCATACCGGCAGCAGGTATGGGAACAAGAGTGCTTCCGGCATCAAAGGCAGTTCCGAAGGAAATGCTGAACATTGTTGATAAGCCTGCAATCCAGTATATTGTGGAAGAGGCTTTTGCTTCTGGAATAGAAGAGGTTCTTGTGATTACAAACAGAAACAAGGGTGCGATTGAGGATCATTTTGACCATGCATTTGAGCTTGAAGCAAAGCTTGAAGGAAATGAAAGCAAGAAAAAGATTTATGAAGATGTTATGGCTTGTTCAAATTTCGGCAACATCTATTTCTTAAGGCAGAAGGAAACAAAAGGTCTTGGCCATGCAGTGCTCTGCGCAAAGAATTTTATCGGCAATGAGCCGTTCGCCGTTCTTTACGGCGATGATGTTATTCTTTCGGATGTTCCTGCAACAAAGCAGCTTTGCGATGCATACGAAAAATACGGCAAGGGCGTTGTGGGCGTTAAAGAGGTTCCGGGTCTTGCAATTACAAAATACTGTTCACTTAAAACAGAGCACATTGAGGATAACTGCTATAAGTGCACCGATATGATTGAAAAGCCGAAGCCGGAAGAAATTATGGGTAATTTCTCCATTCTCGGAAGAGTGGTTCTTCCTCCCGAAATATTTGATATTCTTGAAGAAACACCTCTCGGTGCCGGAAATGAGCTTCAGCTTACGGATGCTATGAAAACGCTTGCGCAGACAGCCGGTGTGGTTGCCGTTGAATATGAGGGCAAGCGTTATGATATGGGCAATAAGTTCGGTATTCTGGAAGCAAATATTGAAGTTGGACTTAAGCATCCGGAAACGAAGGATGAGCTTAAGGATTACATAAAGAAAATTGCCGAAAGCCTTGATTAAGAGGCTTTCTGAACTGAGGGAAAATTTTGAATAATTATTATCAGCCGCCTAATTTTAATAATCCGTATTCGCATAACTATAATGAAACGGCAATGAAAAATGCTTATTACATTGAAAAAGCGGCGCTTGAAAGAAAGCAAATCAGGCATCTGGGAAATCTTTTCGGCTTTGCAATGACAGCATATGTCATTTTGAATATAATTGTTTCGCTTATTGTTTCTGTTCCGAAGATATATGAGTTATACACAAATTCTGCACTTTTCCAAACATGTTTCGGAATTCTTGCAATAGATTTAATCGGTCTTGTTGCTGTTTTCGGGATTATGGCATATATAAACAGAAAAAAGTATACAGAGCCGCTGATTCCGTCTGATAAGCTCTCCTTTAAGGATCATTTTCTTTGGATCAGCTTCGGTATGCTTGGTTGTATCGCTGCAAACTATGTTGTCAGTTTTATGGTTTATATTCTTCAGCTGGCGGGCCTTGATCCCAAATCGCCGGATGTTCCTGAACCGGATTCCTTCATTACCAGTATTGCAATTGCAATCGGCACAGCAATAATGCCTGCAATCTGTGAGGAATTTGCAATGCGCTGCTGCGGAATCGGTATGCTGAAAAAGTATGGAAAAGCATTTGCCGTTGTAAGTATATCCATTGTTTTCGGGCTGATGCATGCAAATCTGATTCAGTTTGTATTTGCCACGGCAGTGGGTCTTATACTCGGCTATGTAACGGTTAAAACAAACAGCATTATTCCTGCTGTGTTTATTCATATGTTCAACAATGGTATCAGCGTGATTACAAGCATAGCGGAATATGTTCTGAAAACAGAATCCGCAAATTCCATTATGTTCTGGTATGCATTATGGCTTGTTCTCGGCGGTGTTTCGGCAATCGTAATGCTGCTCAAGGGCTATTTTAAAAATAAAGAACCCAGGGCTGTTTATGAACCGTATCAGAATTCGCTTGCCAAGAAGGTTTCATCGTTTTTCTTTGTGCCGGGAATGATTATTCCGTTTTTATTTTTTGTTTCCATGATTATATCATCCACATTACAATGAATGAGTTTATGAAAAGGGCAGTTGAACTTGCCAAAATAAGCGCTGCTGAGGGCGAAGTGCCTGTCGGTGCGGTTATTGTTAAAGATAATAAAATAGTCGGAGAGGGCAGAAACAGGCGTGAGCTTGGCAAAAATGCGCTGTATCATGCAGAAACGGAAGCAATTAACAATGCCTGTAAGGCGCTTGGAGGCTGGCGGCTGTGGCAGTGTGAGATGTATGTAACATTAGAGCCGTGCCCGATGTGCGCAGGTGCAATCATAAATTCCAGAATCAGAAGAGTTACTTTCGGTGCTTATGATAAAAAAGCCGGTTCTTTTGGTTCTGTGGTGAATTTTAACGATTTGCCGTATAATCATAAGCCTGAAATTATCGGCGGGGTTCATGAAAAAGAATGTGCAAAGCTGCTGACGGATTTTTTTAAACAGCTCAGAAAAGTAAAGTAAATAACTTTACAGGCGGCAAAGCATCGCTTTGCCGCTTTTTATTTGTTTTTCTAAGATTTTGTGTGATATTTCATATAGCTTTAGCATAAATACTATGATATTTTAATTAAAATATATATTTGAAGGGATATAAGTTATGGAAAAATATTATATCGAATATTCTGTAAAGGGGAAAAACTTTACATCAAATAAACTTTCAACAGAGCATTTTACGGTTGAAAAAAGCGAGTGTGGAAACAGAACGGTTTTGAATCTGCATGCAAATGAGCCCATTGCAATTCAGAGATTTCAGATTATTCTTCCGTATTCATTCAAAAACGAAAACCGCATATTTGTAAACGGCTATCAGTCATGGACAGACAGCAGAGAATACTTTATTGATGAAAAAATGTCTGAATTAAGCCGTTTTGCGGAATTTTATGTAAAAACACCTATAATGCAGAAAATCGGTGTAGGTAAATCGGGGGATTATTTCATCTGTAAATATCCCCGTAAGCAGGGTGTTTTCTATGGCTGGTCTTATGGTTATGTAAGAACAGGAAATAAAATTGATTTGTTCGGTTCATTAAGCGAACGCTGCGGCTTTACTATTGTTCGTTTTGATGTGGGTAATCAGCAGGTGATTCTGGAAAAAGAATTGCAGGGCGTTACTTTTACAGGAGAAACGCTGATTGCCGATTATGCCCGGATTACTGCCGAGTATGATGAAGCCTTTGATACCTATTTTGATTTAATGGGTGTTGAATGCACACAGAAAGAAAAGAAATGCGGTTACACGACCTGGTATAATTATTACGGCGGTGTTACACAGGATATTGTTATCCGTGATCTGGAATCCCTTTCAAAGTTGGATGAAAAGGTGGATATTTTCCAGATTGATGACGGTTATCAGAAAGCAATCGGCGACTGGCTTGAAACCAAAAAAGAAAAATTCCCGGACGGTATGAAAAAGATTGCCGATGAAATACATAAAAAAGGTATGCTTGCAGGTTTATGGCTTGCACCCCTTGCAGTAACCAAGGAATCCTCGGTTTATAAAAATCACAGGGATTGGCTTGTGCATGATAAAAAGGGTAAGCCTTATGTTGCCGGGCCGAACTGGGGGCCGTTTTACGCATTGGATATTTATAATAAGGATGCTGCTGCCTATATCAGAAACTTTTTCAATGTCATTCTGAACGAATGGGGTTATGATATGGTTAAGCTTGATTTCCTTTATGCTGCCTGCTGCCTTCCGATTCATAATAAAACAAGAGGTCAGGTAATGTGCGATGCAATGGATTTCATCAGGGATTGCGTG
Source organism: uncultured Eubacterium sp. (assembly GCA_910584985.1). GTDB lineage: Bacteria > Bacillota > Clostridia > Oscillospirales > Acutalibacteraceae > Eubacterium_R. The sequence continues at coordinate 29,444 of CAJUDJ010000018.1, forward strand.
GGCGATAAAATGATTCTCGGCTGCGGCGTGCCGCTTATGCCGGCCTTCGGCAAGGTTGATTTCTGCCGCATTGGCGCAGATGTTGATTTAACATGGGTTCGCAGGAAAAACAGAATCAGAGAGGATGTCAGCACACCGAATACCGTAAACTGCACGGTGTTCCGCCGCCATCTTAACGGCAGGGCTTTTCTGAATGATCCCGATGTATTTCTTCTTCGGGACAACAATATGAATATGTCCTTTAAGCAAAGAGAGCTTCTCGCAAAGATAAACGGCTATTTCGGCAGCCTGCTTTTCGTTTCCGATAATGTAGAGGATTACAGCGATGCGCAGATGAAGGTATTTTTAAATATCATTAAGAAAAAGGATGTTCAAATTCTCCGTGCCGAATTTGAAAAGAAGCATGTTATTGCCGTTGAATGCACCGTAAACGGTGAAAAGGAAACCTTTAAATTCAATTCGGAAACGGGAGAGCTTTGTTGATATAATAGTATTAATTCGCGTTGGAATTTTCCAACGCGGTTTTTTGTGTAATTTAATGTTTCCTTAGATTTGTCAGGTAAATTCTGACATCTCTGTTGCAAACTATGACTATGATGTGATTGACGAATTGGTAGGAAGGTGTTATGATAAGGAAGTAAACAGCTCGTTCCTTATGGCTGCCCTCTATGACGGCAGAGGCTCTGTTGCAGGCTTAACAGGCAACACCGGCGGCAGTATGATAACCTACCGCTATGATGCTTACGGCAACACAACCAAGTCGAACAACACCCTCAACAATCCGTATCAGTACAATGCAGAGTATACAGACAGTTCAACAGAACTTCAGTATCTCCGCGCAAGATACTACGATTCTTCTCAGGGCAGGTTTACTGCTAAGGATACTTATCTCGGAACAATTCCGAATCCTTTAAGCCGTAATCTGTATACTTATGTTGAGAACAATCCTCTCAATTATATCGATCCGAGTGGGCATGTACCGAATTTCAGAACAGTTGGCGAATATAGATTCAGAGGACCTGTATCTATGTTTGATCCGTATGAACGCAGGCTTGCGGAATTGGTAAAGCAAGACGGAATGATGAATGATCATCTGAATGGCTTGTACTATATTAATCCTGTTGAAGCCGAAAATCGTTTTGCAGAACTTCAGCAATTAGCCTATAACGATGTTGTTTATGGTCCGTCATTTAACAATCCAACAGCACCTTACAGATATGATCCTGTTAAAAATCCATTTGGCGAAGGTCGCAATGCTTCCAAAAGAAAGGAAATACAAACAAAGCTTCAAAAACAGATTGAAAAACGCAAGCAAGAGAATTATAAAAAGTATTGTGAAAATGGTGTTTCCAAGGCTAAGGATGATGCTGCAAATGATAATGTTTTTGATAAATCTGATATTTATGGAATTATTAGTGATAGTTTGACATCAGCATTAGATGCAATAGATGAATTACTGGGTTCAGTAGGCTTTGATACTGAAATTGATTTAGGTAATATAAGTGAAAAATTTGGTACTGCATCAGCAATTATTGGTGGGATACCAACAATTAATGAACATATCAAAGAAAATATTAAAAGTAATAGTTCACCTAAAAAAGTAATAATTGATATTGTAGTTGATTCGCTTGATATTGCATTGGCATATGCTGTAGGTGAAGGCAGTTCGGCATTGGCAGTGTCAATAGCAACCGGAATAGCAGGAGCATTAGGTGGTTCCATAGCACCAGGTGTAGGAACTGCTATTGGTTTAGTTGCTGGAGTGATTGCAGGACTTGGATTTACTTATGTTACGAAAGGTATTCTTAATGACGATGGCAATAATATAACAGATGAAGTTAAAAGTTTTTTGTATGATGTTGCAGGAGTGAATTGATAATGAGAATTAACGAAGAACTTATAAAAAAGTTTGCAATGACAGGGAAAGATTCAAAAGTTATTGATGGGTTAGCTTATGGTTATGCTTTGCTTATTATTGTTCATGGTATAATAATTGCTATTTTTAAACAGTCAGTTATTTTTTCAATTTTAATTACTCTTCCGTTTCTATTATTGTTTTTGGGACTATTTATATATGCAAAAAAAATGAGCTCTGATATTACAAATGGCTATAACTTTTTGATTTTATCTATTGGAAGTTTTTGCTTATCTATAACAGATTTATTTGCAAGTATAACATTAAGTTATGAAAAGATAGGTAATACTAAATTTAGCATTATGCTCTTGTTTATATATTTGTTATCATTTATATTATTTTATTTGATATTTTTGGCCACCATAAGCAAATTCAACTTAAAACCAAATAAGAAAAAATCAATTGTTAAACCCTCAATAGGAGTAGCAGGATGCGTAAGTGTCATTGTTTCTGTAATATCAACACAAATATTCATCAATGTTAGTCAGGTAAAACTTGCTGCATTTTTTTCTTTTGGATTTTTGTTTTTTGCAATTTTATGGATTTTCCCAACATGTTTATTAATAAAATTCATATATCTAAAGAAGAAAAAGTTCATCTAGTGTTTTTCAATAAGTTGGGATAATTCTTGGATAAAAGAAAAATATAGGTATAAGTTGTTATACTGATAAAATTAATAAAGCAGAGTGGGCAACCACTCTGTTTTGCGGAAAACTAAAAATACGGCAGCATAACCAAGGTAACAAGACCGAATAATACCTATTCAACCATTGAATATGACGATATGGGCAATGTTATCAAGGTTGTGAATATGG
>CAJUDJ010000019.1 GCA_910584985.1 uncultured Eubacterium sp.
ACGCTTGATTTTACAAAAATTACATACGGTGCATCATCAGGAATCGGTGCAAGATCCAGAGCGCTCAGTCTATCCAGAAGAGCATCTGTTCATCAGCAGCATCTGAAACAGCATCTGCATGACAGGCTGATTGCCGCCATGGATTTAATTATTTCGGAAAATTCAGTTACCAAAAGCGTTATTGCCAGAGATATGGAAACTGCTTTCTATGTAAATTTTCCATCCAACATAAAGCATCCTTCCATAAAATCCCTGTTTAAAAAATTTAATGAGGAGAATTCTGCCGGCTTTTATAATAATACTGCCAGAGAAATTCTCAGACAGTTTTATAAGAATGACAGTCAGGATTTAATGGCTGCAATGAAATTTTTATCTGCCAGCTATAATGAACAGCAGGAAAGAGAAGCCATGTATATATATTAAAAATTTTATGTCTGCACTTCAGCTTTTGCCGAAGTGCTTTTTTTGTAAATCCCGAAATATATTTATGCTTCTCATTTTCGGAAATATTTGTTATAATATCTAAAAAAACTGTTACATTGAGCAGTAAATTCAATGATGCTTTTGTAACAAGAACAATTAAGAAATATGCAGAGGTGAAATATGGATGGTGTTATAAACGGCTTTCTGGAACGGAATCTTCCGGATTTTAAAAAGGATATTTCCGTTACAGTAACAGGCGGGGAAAGGGATTCTTATTGCGTTACTGCCGAAAACGGAAAACTGTTTGTTCGGGCAAACAATTATATTTCTGCATTTGCAGGAATATATGATTACTTGAAAAAATACTGTAAGGTGCAGCTTTCGTGGTGCGGAAACCGTACTATAAATATTGAAAAACTGGTTATGTTCAGCGGTGAATTAAGCAGGGAAATTAAGCAGAAATTCCGTGTTTATGAATTATTGCACACTGGATTATTCTATGTGCTGGTGGGATTTTGAACGCTGGGAAAAGGAAATAGACTTTATGGCAATGAATGGCATAAATATGCCTCTTGCCGTTATCGGCACGGAAGCCGTTTGGTATGAAACACTGATAGAATATGGTTTCAGTGACAGGGAAGCGCTTGACTGGATTTCCGGACCGGCAACATGGGCGTGGCAGTTGATGACGAATATAGAGGGTTATCTGCCGCCGCCGAACAAGGAATATGTTTATCACCGTGCAGAGCTTGGAAAGAAAATATTAAACCGCTGTGCTTAATTCGGAATGCATCCGATTCAGCAGGGCTTTTCCGGGCATGTGCCAATGCTGTTTAAAACAAAATTTCCGAAAGCGCGCATACTGGAGCAGAACGGCTGGTGCAATTTTCCGAAAACGGCTCAGCTTGCCCCCACGGATCCGTTCTTTATGGAGTTCGGCACGGCGTATCTGAAAAATCTTGAAAAAATATTCGGAAATTATCATTATCTTGCCTGTGATCCGTTTCATGAGGACACACCGCCCAAGCCGTGGTTCTGGTATCTTAAGGCTGTGGGAAAAACGATAAACCGTATGTATGAGAGCTTTGATAAAAATTCCGTCTGGGTTATGCAGACATGGTCTATGCGAAAGCATATTGTGAAGGCTGTGCCGAAAAACCGCCTGCTTCTGCTTGATATTAATTCAGAAAAAACAAAGCAGTGCAGAAATGTATGGGGCTATCCCGTTGTTGCAGGCATGCTTCATAATTTCGGCGGTAAAAATTCCATGCAGGGCAAGCTGCGTTCTCATTGTGAAAATGTATATCTGAAGCTGAAAAAAAAAGGCGGAGCAAATGTTGTCGGCTCAGGTATGTTTATGGAGGGGATATAGCAGAACCCCGTTATATACGATTTGCAGTTTGAGTTACTGACAGCATCGGAAAATATCGATTGTTCAAAATGGCTTGACAACTATATTGAAAGAAGATACGGCAAATACAGCGAAACACTTAGAAAAACATGGGATATGCTTTTGGAAACCTGCTATAAGAATGACGGTTATCACGAAAACGAGGTTGGCTCTGCTCTTGCAGCAAGACCGCAGTTTATGCCTGTCAGAACAGGCCCGTGCTGCTATACAAAAATATATTACGATACGGATTTGTTTGAAAAGGCAGTGGCTGTTTTTGCATCAGCCGCTGAAGAATTCGGAAAGGCAGACGGGTATCAGTATGATTTGTGTGATCTGGTAAGGCAGGCACTGAGTAATCGGTTCAATACCAATCAAAAGAAATTTGCAAAAGCATATGAAAACAGGGATATAAGTGCTGTTAAAGAAATTTCCGAAACACAGCTTGCTTTGCTGAAAGACCTTGATTTGCTGCTTTCCCACAGAAGTGAATTTTGCCTTTCCCGCTGGATTGGCGACAGCCACAGGCTTGCGGCGGACGATACGGAAAGAAAGTATTTTGATTTGAACGCACGTACGCTGATTACGCTTTGGGGCGATATGAATAATACCAATATTCTGCACGATTACGCTTGGCGTGAATGGAGCGGTCTTGTAGGTGAATTTTATTTTACCAGATGGCAGATGTTTTATAATGATTCTATCGCAGCTCTTGAGCAGGGCGTGGAATTTAAGGTGCACTGTACGGAGGATTTTGCAGGCAGAGCGAAATATATAGAATCTCCGTTCGGCAGAAGCATTTTTGATTTTGAAAAGCAGTGGGTGCATGCTTATAAGGAATATCCTTATCCCGAGGACAGCGATGTAACAGAAACCGCCAATAATCTTATTGACATATGGAAGATAGGAAAGTAATGAAAAGAGAATAAATATGAATCATTATTTAGCAAGAATTGTTATTACCGCATCAAAAATTTTTTTAAGAATGTTTAATAAAAAACGAATTCATGATAAATTTGAATCTTCGGATGTTTATTCTGATAATCAGGATTACAGCGATTATAAAGCATATGTTTATGATGCTGACGACAGAGAAGATGTTTATTTAAAACCAATCGGTTTTAAGAAATTGATTGAGGAAGCCTTATCTCCTGTTATAGAAAAAGAGTTTGGTATGCAATATCTTGGAAACGGATATTGGGCATCTGATTATGAAAATCATTGCAGAAAAGTAATTCGCTTATTTTCGGTAAACAGCGCTTATGCTACATTGTGCTGGGGCTATAATTTTGATTTTATACCCAAGATAAGCGGAAACAGGCTTTTATATGCCAAAACGGATAAATCCGTATGCGCTCATATTTTTGAAGTTTCTGCAGATTTTGCTGAAAAACCATTCTGAGTGCATTCGGCGGTTCTGTTAAGGATTTCAATAAATCTGTTTGTGTAATGAAACAGAAATATGAAGATGTATTTAATTTTTTGCTGCCAGCCATAAAAGTGTATTATAACAGCACTAATAGTCTGCAGGATTTGATTGAAAATACCAAAAGCAAGTGTAGCAGCGGATATTACACCTTGCTTATTCCCGATATAAAGGTTGTACTCAGTTTTTTAAAAGCCTTTAACGGAGAAAAGGAATCAGCAATTCATTGCTTTAATAAAATTCAATTTAAGGATGAAACGGTAAAAGAGAAACTTTTAAAGAAATTAAATGAAATCGGGTGATTATATGGAAAAATGGCTTGAATGGGCTATGGAAATCCAAAGCATTGCACAGATTGGATTAACCTATTCCAAGGATGTTTTTGATACAGAGCGTTATGAACGGCTTCGGGAAATTGCAGCCGAAATGCTTGCCGAGCAAAGCGGTATGGATTTGGAGCGGGTAAAAACACTATTCTGTAACGAAACAGGCTATCAGACGCCGAAAATAGACACAAGGGCGGCTGTTTTCAAAGATAATAAAATCCTGCTTGTTCACGAGAAAAACGGCAAATGGGCTTTGCCCGGCGGCTGGTGCGATGTGCTGGAATCCGTAAAATCAAACACAGTTAAAGAGGTTAAGGAGGAAACAGGGATGGATGCCCGTGCCGTCAGGCTGATTGCCGTGCAGGACAGGAATAAGCATAACTTGCCCGCGTATGCCTATGGCATCTGCAAAATCTTTGTTCTTTGTGATGTTATTGGCGGTGCGTTTACCGAAAATTCGGAAACAACGGAAATAAAATATTTTTCCTATGATGAAATCCCGAATAATCTTGCCGGGGAGAAAACAAATAAAAAGCAGATTGAAATGTGCTTCCGCGCAGCAGCGGATAAAAACTGGCAGGTGCAGTTTGATTGATTAAAACACGAATTATCTTTAACAAAAAAGCAGCAGGAATTGATATTTCAATTCCTGCTGTTCTTACTTATTATCCGTTAATAATATTTAAAATATCCTCTGTGTCTTTTGCTGTATAATCCGCACCGGCCGTGTTTAATTCTTCATAGCTGCCGTAACCGTAAAGAACACCGATGGATGAAATGCCGACTGCCTTTGCACCGATAATATCATGCTCTCTGTCGCCGATCATAACCGTGTTATCCATATCCGTTATTTTGCAGGAAGCAAGTGCATAGGAAATGACTTCTGCTTTTTTGCACCGTGTGTTGTCCATATTGGAGCCTGCAACAAAATCAAAATATTTTATCAAATCAAAATGCTCCAATATTCGGATTGTATACGGCTCAGGCTTAGATGTGGCAATAATCAGCCTTTTTCCAAGTGTATTCAGTGTGCCGAGCAATTCAGGTATACCGCTGTAAACGGAATTCTCAAGCAGCCCCTTTGTGCTGAAATATTCTCGGTAATATGCAACTGCCTGTTCAGCTGTTTCCTGCGAAAAACCGTAAAACTCCTTAAAGGAATCAATAAGCGGCGGTCCGAGAAACTTTTTTAGCTTATCTGCATCGGTTTCGTCAATTCCCATTTTATGAAGTGCATAAAAAATGGAGTTGATGATGCCCTGTGAGGAATCGGTTAAGGTGCCGTCCAAATCAAATAAAACTGTGTTAAACATAAAATAACTGCCTCTCGTTTTCTGTATATAATACCATATCGTAAAACTGCATTCAAGGAAAAGTTATAATAGAACAGCTGTGTGAATATAATTTCAGTATGTGTTTTATGTGAAAAACCACCAAATTATTTGCTCATTTTTATGAAATAGAGAGAAAACTGTGAACAGATTGTTTATGTTAAACATAAAAATTGACAAATAAGTAAAAGTATTATACAATGTATACAAATAATTTTTGTTTAAGAGGATGTTTTTATGAAAAACTACGAATCAAAAGATATAAGAAATGTTGCAGTTACGGGCCATGCCTCCAAGGGCAAAACCACATTAACGGAAGCGATGCTGTATATTGCAGGTGCAACGGAAAGAATGGGCAAGGTGGCGGACGGCAACACCGTAACGGATTATGATGCCGAGGAGAGAAAACGCACGCTTTCAACCTCAAGTGCTGTTGCTCCCGTGGAATACAATTCCAAGAAAATCAATTTTATCGATACACCCGGTCTTTTTGATTTTGCCGAGGGTGCTGCTGAAGGAATCCGTGCAGCGGAAACGGCTGTTATTGTTGTTTCTGCCCGTTCCGGTCTTGCAGTGGGCTCTGAAAAGGCATTTAAAAATGCCGGTTCAAGAGGCATGGCAAGAATTTTTGTTGCTTCTAAAATGGATGATGAAAGAGCGGATTTTTATAAATCCTTCAATGGTATGGTTGCTAAATTCGGTACGATGGTATGTCCGGTTGTTGTGCCTGTTATTGCAGACGGTAAGGTTGCAGCTTATTACAGTATGATTGATGATACTACATATTCTTATAACGGCACAAATGTTGCATTTGTTGATGTTGAGCCGGATGATCCTGCAAGGTTCGAGGCCATCAAGGAAGTGTTCAACGAGGCTGTTGCCGGAACGGATGAAGAGCTTATGGAAAAATACTTCGGCGGCGAGGAGCTTTCCAGGGATGATAAAATCAAGGGCCTTAAAATCGGCGTTGCAGATGGTTCGATTATTCCTGTTTTCGCACTCAGCGGCTTAACAGGCGAAGCATGTGATCTTCTTCTTGATTTTATAGCAGAAGTGTGCCCTGCGCCAAAATCCGAATATGCAATAAGTAACGATGAGCCCGTTGAGCTTGTTCCCGATGCAAACGGCCCGCTTGCAGCTGTTTGTTTTAAAACCGTTGCCGATCCATTTATCGGAAAGCTTTCATTCTTTAAGGTTATAAGCGGAAAAATCACTGCTTCCACAGTTCCTTATAATGCCAACACGGGCAAAGAGGAAAAAATGGGCAAGATTGTAAATATGTTCGGTGCAAAGCAGCTTGAAGCAGATGAAATTACGGCAGGCGATATCGGTGCAATTGTTAAGCTTTCGGGCTTCAGCACAGGCGATACACTTTGCTCTTCTGCAAAAGCCGTTAAGCTTGATGGTGTGGCAACTCCCCAACCAACCTATGCAATGGCAGTAAAGGCCGTTAAAAAGGGTGATGAAGAGAAAATTGCAAACGGACTTACAAGGCTTTCGGAAGAAGACCCAAGCCTTGAATTCTATACAAATCATGAAACACACCAGCAGATTATAAAAGGGCTCGGCGAGCAGCAGCTGGATGTTACCGCTTCAAGGCTGAAAGCAAAGTTTTCTGTTGATGTTACGCTTTCCGTGCCGAAGGTTGCATACCGTGAAACCATCACAATGAAAGTTTCGGCACAGGGCAGGCACAAAAAGCAGAGCGGCGGCCATGGCCAGTTCGGCGATGTGTTTATTGAATTTGAACCGTTTGATTGCGAAAAGCTTGAATTTTCCGAAAGGGTAGTGGGCGGTTCGGTGCCTAAAAACTTCTTCCCGGCAGTTGAAAAGGGGCTTAATGAATGCATGGAAAAGGGTGTGCTTGCAGGTTATCCGATGGTGGGAATCAAAGCTACACTTTATGACGGCTCTTATCACCCTGTTGATTCAAGCGAAATGAGCTTTAAAATGGCTGCTTCCATTGCCTTCAAAGAGGGCGTTTCAAAAGCAATGCCCATTATTCTTGAACCTGTTTCCACGGTAAGGGCACTTTGCAACGAGGATGCCATGGGCGATATTATAGGCGATATAAACAAACGCCGCGGCAGAGTGCTTGGTATGACGCCTGTCGGTGATGGCATGCAGGAAATTCTTTGCGAAGTTCCGGATGCCGAAATGGCAACCTTCTCTACCTCTATGCGCCAGATTACGCAGGGCCGTGGCTCCTTTGAAGCTGAATTTGCCCGCTATGAACGCTGCCCGGAGCATATTGCTCAGAAAATAATTGCCGAAAGCAGGCAGGATTAACATATAATAAAGAGGCAGAGCTTTCTGCCTCTTTTTTTACCTTGCGTTTCAGAGCGTGATTGTTTTTATATCGGAAAGGATTTGTGAAAAAACATGAAAAAGATTTTAAGTGAAATTAAGAAATATTCATTGATTGTTATTGTTGTTACAGCTGTTCTCGGCATACTTCTGATTGCAATGCCCGATAAAATGCTTGCCTATACGGCTCTTTTTATCGGCGGTGCTTTTACTGCCTGCGGCATTTTTGCCTTGCTTAGCTGTCTGTCGTCTGAAAACAAGTCCAAATTAACGCTTGTTTTAGGTGTTATTTCGGCAGTTTCGGGTATTATTATCTGTATTGCTTACAAGCAGATAATGTCCATTATTGTATTTTTTATCGGCATATTCCTGCTTGTGGGCGGGATTATTGACCTTGTAAATTCATTCTATATTGCTGTAAGACACCGCCGTTCCTGGATACTTACCGTTGTGCTGGCAGCAGCTTCTATTGTGCTTGGAATTGTAAGCATTGTAAATCCGTTTGATACGCAGACAAAAATTGTTCAGTTTATCGGTGCGGGGCTTGTATTGTTTGCCGTTATGGATTTGATTGCCTTTATTCAGGTAAAAAAGGTTGCGGACGAGGTAAAAGAAAAGGTGCAGAATGCACAGGATGAATACGGTGCAACCGAAGTAGAATATGAAGAGGTTGACGATAATTAAAAATATCATATTTTATAAATATTTTATTGAATATTGAAAAACATGGTGCTATAATTATCAAAAATTTTTATCGGAGTATTTTATGGGCTATAAAGAAAAATATCAGAACTGGCTTTCCTTTGCAGATGATCAAACAAAGGAAGAGCTTCTTTCCGTTCGGAATGACGAAAAAGAGATTGAGGACAGGTTTTATAAGGACCTTGCCTTCGGAACAGGCGGACTGCGCGGCATTATGGGCGCAGGCTCAAACAGAATGAACAGATATACTGTGGGCAGGGCAACATACGGGCTTGCAAATTATCTGAAATCAAAATTCAGCGGTGAAATTAAGGTTGCCGTTGCCTATGACAGCAGAAACAATTCTGCATATTTCGCAGGGATTTCAGCAGAAATATTTGCAAACTGCGGGTTTAAGGTTTTTCTTTATGACACACTTGTTCCCGTTCCCGTGCTTTCGTTTACAACAGCATATCTTGGATGCAATGCCGGTGTTATGATAACAGCTTCGCATAATCCCAAGGAATATAACGGCTATAAGGTTTATGACAGCAGAGGCTGCCAGCTTTGCACGGAGGATGCGGAACAGGCTATCGGCTTTATAAATCAGATAGAGGCATATTCCGCAATTCCTTTTGGTAATGCTTCAAAGGAAAACATTACAATGATAGGCGAAAATGTGCTTTCTGCTTATCTTGCTGAATTGAAAAAGCAAAGTCTTTATGAAGAAAAGTCAGATTTGAAAATTGTTTATACACCGCTTCACGGCACAGGCAATGTTCCTGTAAGAAGAATGCTGCAAGGGATGAATGTTACCGTTGTGAAGGAGCAGGAACTGCCTGACGGGAATTTTTCAACGGTAAGAAGTCCGAATCCTGAGGAAAAGGATGCTCTGCTGATTGCAATAGAAAAGGCAAAAGCGATCAATGCCGATATTGTTCTCGGAACCGATCCGGACTGTGACAGGGTTGGAATCGCTGTAAAGAACAGCAGCGGTGAGTATGTTCTGTTTACAGGCAATCAGACAGGTGCTCTTCTTGTTAAGTTTGTGCTGGATATGAAAAAAAGCCTGCTTAATCCGAAATCCACGCTTATAAAGACCATTGTAACCTCAGAGCTCGGTGCGGATATAGGCAGAAAATACGGCCTGCATATTGTGGAAACCTTAACAGGCTTTAAATATATAGGTGATAAAATAAATCAGTATGAGGACAGCGGAGAAAAGGAATTTGTTATCGGCTATGAGGAGTCCTACGGCTATCTTGTGGGGACGCATGCAAGAGATAAGGACGCTGTTGTTTCAGCTATGCTGATCTGCCAGATGGCGGCATGGTACAAAAACCACGGAAAAACGCTGACAGACGGACTGAATGAAATTTACAGCGAATACGGCTATTATCTGGATGCACTTGATTCCTTTGTTTTAAAAGGAAAAGACGGCACGGAGAAGATACAGAGCCTTATGTCTTTTTTCAGAAAGAAAGGAACGGCTCTTTTTGACGGCATTGAAAAAATAGTTGACTATGTGCAGGGCATAGACGATTTGCCAAAGGAAAATGTGCTGAAATACATATGGAAAGACGGTTCGTGGATGGCTGTAAGACCAAGCGGAACAGAGCCGAAGATAAAAGTGTATTACAGTGTTAAGGATGAAAGCAGGGAAAATGCAAAAAAACGCCTTGCAGATATAAAGAATATTATGCATGGTATTATTGAATAAAAAGGAATGGCTTATGGAAAAATATGTTTCAGAGGTGCTTCAGCCGAAGCTTCAGGGAGACGGTGGCTGGATTGAATTTGTTTCTTATGAAAACGGCATTCTTACCGTTATATTCAGGGGTGAATGTTCAAAATGCCTGATTCTTCACCGCTGCATTGAATGGATAGAGAGCGAAATTAAGCGGGATATGAAGAAAACCGTTACGGTAAATGCAATAAGAAAAAAACCTTATTTTCAGGATGTTTAAGGAGAGTAACAGATGGCACATATAAAGGTTGTAAGGCGTTCCATGCGGCCCGAGGAATGGACGGATCTGCGTTTTGGATGGCTGAAACGGTATATATACAGCAGCAGGATGGAAATTGAAAATCTTTTTATCCGTGATGCACGCCAGGTGGCGGAAATGGAGTTTGAATATTATTCTGAAGATTACAGACCGCTGAATAAGGGCGATATGTATTTTACGCCTGACGGAACGGTGTTTATTCAGGCAGATGTAGATATTCCGAAAGCACTTCAGGGAAAAGAACTTTGGTTTTCGCTGAAAACTGCCGCTGAAATCTGTGTTAAGGTAAACGGAAAATATATCGGCGGAATAGATCCAAACCGTGAAAGAATGCTGCTTTCTCCTTATATTGACGATAAGAAAACCCTGCATTTTGAAATGACGGGTTATAACAGAAGCAAGCCGGATGATGAAAGAAATCCGGAAAGTTTATCGGTTCGCGGCTGCCGCCAGATATTTGAGGGTGCCTATATATGCACGGTAAATCATCCGGTTCAGAATCTTGTGTGGGATTTTGAAGTTCTGCTTGATATTGCAAAAAGCGAACTTTTCAGCGAGGATTACAGAAGTTTTCTGAACAGAGAGCTTAACAATGCAATGAATCTGATTGATTTTGACAGTGAAGAAATCAGCGGTGTTGAGGATGCACAGAGCTATCTTGATGCTGTTGTTTTTGCAAATGATAATTACAAAGGCAGCGGCGATGTTGCGCTTATTGCGCATTCCCATCTGGATATTGCATATTACTGGCGCAGAATACATGCAGTTCAGAAAAACTTAAGAACCGTGCTGATTCAGCTGCGCCTTATGGACAGATACCCTGATTTTAAATATACCCACACACAGCCCTATGTTTATGAAACGCTTGAAAAGTATTATCCCGATGTTTTTGATGAACTGAAGGAAAAGGTTGCAAACGGTCAGTTTGAGCCCGTGGGGGCAATGTATGTTGAGCCTGACTGTAATATTCCCTGTGCAGAAAGCCTTATCCGCCAGTGCCTTTACGGCCAGATGACTTATAAAAGAATGTTCGGCAGATTTGTGAATAATGCGTGGCTTCCCGATGTTTTCGGAAACAGCTGGATTCTGCCTCAGATTTTAAAGCAAAGCGGCGTGGATTATTTTGTTTCCAATAAAATGTCCACATGGAATGATACGAACCGTTTTCCGCATAATCATTTTATCTGGAAAGGAATAGACGGCACGGAAATTTCAGCCTGTGTGCCGCCGACACACTTTATTACATGGAATATGCCAAGCCAGATTCAGGAAAACTGGGATGCTTATATTGATAAGGACACCGGCGGGCAAACGATGAATATGTTCGGCTACGGAGATGGCGGTTCAGGTTGCACGGAAGAAATGATTGAGCTGATGCACCGCTTTGAAAAGCTTTCCGTTATGCCGAAATGCACGCATATGGGCGGTGCGGAATTTTTGGAGAAAAATCTTAAAGACAACGATAATCTTGAAGTGTGGGACGGTGAGCTTTACCTTGAAATGCACCGCGGCACTTTTACAACTAAAAGTGAACTGAAGCGCATAAACCGCCGCCTTGAAAATAAATTCAGAAATGCCGAAATGCTTTCTGTTTTAAGAGGTGAGGATATTCACGAAAAAATAACAGCGCTTTATAAAAAGCTTCTTGTAAACCAGTTCCACGATATTCTGCCGGGCTCGCATATTCATCCTGTTTACGAAGATACAATGGCAGATTATAAGGAAATAGAGGCGGAGCTGGATAAGATTATCGGAACGGGCTCCAGATATTTCAATACGCTGAATTTCAGGCGCAGTGCGCTTACCTTTGTGCCGAACAGAAGCGGTACTTCAACAAGGTACGGGGTGAAAGGAAACTGGATTATTCCCGATATTCCTGCACTTTCTTCTGCTTGCCTGCGAAAGGCTTATTTTAACGGAGAATGGATTGAAATAGGAGAAACGGTTGAAACACCTTATTATTCGGTTAAGTTCTGTGAGGACGGCTCGATTGCTTCACTTTATGATAAGGAGCTTGGCAGAGAATGGGCAGACGGTGATTTCAACAAGCTTAAAATCTATGAGGATTGCCCGGGAAATTATGATGCATGGGATATTCTGCCGAATTACAGAGATAAGCAGGCAAAAATTACGGTAACCAAGCCGCTTTCCCTTTTTGAAAAGGACAGGGAATGTGCTTCTTTTATCACAGAACTTAAAACAGAAAAATCAACATGGACAATGATTCTCCGCCTATTCAGAAGAAGCAGGGGTATAGAGGTTGAAAATATTGTTTTTTGGAATGATAAGCATAAGCTTGCAAAAGCCGAGTTCTGCTGCAATGTGCTTTCCAGAAAGGCACTCTGCGATACTTCGGCAGGTTTCATTGAAAGAGAAACACATAAAAACACAACCTGGCAGCAGGCCCGTTTTGAGGTCTGCCATCATAAATGGTGCGATTTATCCGAAACGAACGGCGGCATTGCACTGATTAATGACGGAAAATATGGTGTTGGCTTTGATAACAATACAATCAGCCTCTCACTGCTGCGTGCAACCATCCGCCCGGATGTTACATCGGATATGGGAAAGCACAATTTTTGCTATATGATTATGCCGCATGCGGATAATGCCGTTCAGGCAGAAATCAATGATATTGCTTATCAGTATAATGTTCCGCTTGTAAAATCAGATGCAGAATATACCGGCGAAACCTTTGAACCGCTTTATATGCAGGCAATGAAAACCAGCGAGGACGGCAGCATGACCGTTATCCGCCTTTCGGAACAGAACGGCAGAAGGGGCACAATAGTGCTTGATAAAAGCGTTAAGCTTTTGAATATGCTGGAAGAGGTTCAGGGAGAAACAAGTGTGATTGCATATAAGCCGTTTGAAATACTGACAATAGGAATTGAAAAAGAATGAAACTATATCAGATTGCCATTATTGCGGCAGCTGTTCTTTTGATGGGGCTGATTATTCTGCCTGTTTTTAACAGATGGCAGTTTAAAAGGCTTCCGGCAGATCAGCAGGTGCTTGCCATTATGAAGCAGGCCAAAAGGCTTGTTTTCTGGAAAAATATTTCTTCCGGCAGAACGGGAAATCTTTTTTATGTAAAAAACAAACGAAAAATTCTTGTTTATCCATGGGTGCTCAGCCGGGACGGGAAAATGGTTATCACAAAGGAAAATCCGTTTGACCGTTGGGATTATCCCGAGGAAAAAGCGCCGCTTGATGAAGATGAGATAAAACAGGCAAGGGAGGAATTATACAGATTTTCCGAAAAGTCTGCCGTAAAAATCCTCTTTAATGACCCATTTAAACAGGAACAGGCAAAGCAGAAACCATAAAACCGTATAGGGCAGGCAAATCTGCCCCAGTAGGTTAAACGGCACATTTTGATAGTTCCACACATGCATATTGAAAACCGTGTTGAAAATAATGCCGAATATAAATTCAACTGCCGTAATCAACCCGGCACCAATAAGGCACTTCTTTATAAGAGGTGCCCTTTTCATTTGCGAGGCAATATAAAATAAAAGCATCAGAATGATTCCGCCTGCAAAAAACATGCTGTAATGTGTTCTGCCGCGCCATAGCATTTCAAGTGTGCAGTAGCCCTGCCCGCCCAGCAGAAAAATAAATAAGTAATACTTTAAATAATCCATATTTGTATTATTTGCCTGCATATGTTAAAATATTAAAAGAGGTGGAAGAATGAAACTGTCAGATAATGCTGAGAAAATAATGAAACTTTTAGAGGAAAACGGCTTTCAGGCCTATGCGGTCGGCGGCTGTGTGCGTGATTATCTGCTGGGAAAGGCTTCGGCAGATATTGACATTGCTTCTTCTGCCGTTCCGAAGGAAGCTGAAGCAGTTCTGCAAAACCATGGAATTACGGTTGTTGAAACCGGAATCAGGCACGGCACGGTTACTGCTGTTATCGGCAGTGAGCAGTATGAAATTACAACTTTCAGAAAGGATGGGGATTATGCGGATAACCGCCGCCCTGAAAGTGTTGATTTTGTAACCGATATCAAGGAAGATTTAAGCCGCCGTGATTTCACTGTCAATGCAATGGCTTACAGTCGAAAAGACGGAATTCTTGATTTGTTCGGCGGAAAACAGGATATTGAAAACCGAATTATCCGTGCAGTCGGAAATCCCGATCTACGGTTTAAGGAGGATGCACTCAGAATTATGAGGGCGCTGCGCTTTGCCTCTGTGCTCGGCTTTAAAATAGAGGAAGATACCGAAAAAGCAATCTTTGACAATAGGAATCTGCTTAAAAATATTGCAGGGGAAAGAATATTTGCCGAGCTCACAAAGCTTTTAACAGGTGACAATGTGCTTCAGGTGCTGGATGCGTACAGAGAAGTAATCGGCGTTATCATTCCCGAACTGAAGCCGGCATTCAGCTGTGCACAGAATAATCCCTGGCATATATATACTGTTTATGGGCATATCATTCATGCCGTGGCTGCGGCGCCGAAGGATAAAATCATCCGCCTTGCAATGCTGCTGCACGATATCGGCAAGCCGTCTGTTAAAACAACGGATGAACAGGGTATAGATCATTTCAGAACACATGCCTGTGCAGGATCAGAACTTGCAAAAAATGTGCTCAGGCGTTTCAAAGTAAGTAATGAGGTGTATGATAAGATTACAACGCTGATTTATTATCATCAGGCAGTGGAAAATGTGGATGAAATAAAAGTAAAGCGATGGCTGGCAAGAATAGGCGCAGATTACACAAAAGCTCTTTTTCAGGTGCGCACGGCAGATTTGCTTGCACATAACCCCGAAAAAATCGGCTATGAGGTCAAAAGATTGAAAGAGCTTCAGGACGAGCTTGATGAAATTCTTGCAGCAGGCTGTGCCTTTAAAATATCCGATCTTGCCGTAAACGGAAACGATTTGCTGGAGCTTGGCTTTAAACAGGGAAAAGAAATCGGCGAACGGCTTAATACCGTGCTACAACTTGTTGTGGAGGATATGCTTGAAAATGATAAGAATAAAATAATTGCTTACTTGACGAAATAGGTGTTTTTTGTTTACAAATTTGAATTTTTATGCTTTAATTAAATTATCAAATTGTTTTGGAGGATGTATTTATGCAAAAAATACAGAAATTATTAAGTGTATTGTTGGCAGTGATTATGCTGTTCGGCATAACGGCCGACTTTAGTATACAGTCCTTTGCTCAAGGTGAGGCACCGGGAAGCGTAGTGGCAGAAAAATCAGATTCACAGTATATGATTGGATCGAAAAAGGGTTTGACAGTTTATTGTAAATATTGTATTGCTGGTTTTACTGTTGCGGACCTTTCTTCTGGCAGAATTATGAAACCGTCAGAATCAGATTATAAAATGAATGAGGATAAGACCGTTTTAACATTAAAACCGTCTTGTCTTGATGGTTTAAAAGCAGGTGAATATATTGTATCTGTTTTTTATGACACAGAAGATGACGGCTATATTGATCAGCATACATTTCGTATTGTTGAACCCGAAAGAGAAACAACGACACAAACAACTACCGTAACTTCAACAAAACCGACAACAGAAAATTCATCTACAACAACGGTTAGCAGTAGATCCGAGGTTAATACTGAAACCACTACAAAATCGCCTGCAACAGGTTATAACTATTTTTCAGAATTTGCATTTGTAATTGTAATTGCAGTATGTTTTGGATTGACAGCTTACCGTATGTCTTTAAAAAAGAAATGTGAAGAATAAATTGGATTTATATGACGGGGCGGATTTTATATCCGCCCTTCTTATTATTTAATACAGTTGCAATTGTTTTTGCTGTTTAAAAATAATTCATTTTTACGGTATTGACAAATGGGAAATAAAGGCTATAATAAGAATTAGCACTCGAAGATACAGAGTGCTAATTCTTGAAAAATAGGTGATTTTTATGAGAAAAAAACAATTTAAGGCAGAATCTAAAAAACTCCTTGATATGATGATTAATTCTATTTACACAAACAGGGAGATATTTATCCGTGAGCTTATATCCAATGCTTCCGATGCAATAGACAAGCTGTATTTCAAATCTCTTACAGATGACAGCGTAGGGATGTCCAAAGATGATTTTGAGATTATGGTTGATATGGATAAGGATGCACGCACAATTACAATTTCCGATAACGGCATCGGTATGACGGCAGAGGAGCTTGAAGCAAACCTCGGCACAATCGCAAAATCCGGCTCACTCAATTTCAAACAGGAAAATGAAGATGCAAGGGAAAACGATATTGAGGTTATCGGCCAGTTTGGTGTTGGTTTCTATTCCTCATTTATGGTTGCTTCAAGGGTTGAGGTGGTTTCCAAAGCCTTCGGCGCTGATACGGCATATAAATGGACCTCTGAGGGCGCAGACGGCTACACAATGGAGGAATGTGAGAAGGAAAGCGCAGGCACGGAGATTACCCTTTATATGAAGGAGGATACCGAAAATGACGATTATTCCCAGTTCCTTGAACAGTACAGGCTATCAGAGCTGATTAAAAAATACAGCGATTATATCCGCTATCCCATCAAAATGGCAATGACCCATTCTGTGCCTGATGAAGAAAAAGAGGGTGAGTATAAGGAAGAGGTTACGGTTGATACACTGAATTCCATGGTGCCGCTGTGGCGTAAGAATAAAAACGAAATCAGCGAGGATGAATATAACGAATTTTATAAAAATAAATTTATGGATTTTGAAAATCCACTGGCTGTTATGCATTCCAAAACAGAAGGGCAGGCAACCTTTGATGCATTGATTTATATTCCGTCAAGGCCGCCATATGATTTTTATTCCAAGGAATATGAAAAAGGGCTTCAGCTTTATACAAACGGCGTGTTGATTATGGATAAATGCGCCGATCTGCTGCCGGATTATTTCAGCTTTGTAAAGGGCATTGTGGATTCGGCGGATTTAAGCCTGAATATCAGCCGTGAAACCTTGCAGCAGAATTATCAGGTTAAGCTGATTGCAAAGGCGATTGATAAGAAAATAAAGAACGAGCTTAAGAAAATGCTTGCAAATGATAGGGAGAAGTATGAAAAGCTCTTTGACACCTTCGGTGTTCAGCTTAAATTCGGCGTTTATGCAAATTACGGTGCTGAAAAGGATGCGCTTAAGGATTTTCTTCTTTATAAATCCTCAAAGGAAAATAAATATGTAACGCTTAAGGAATATGCAGATGCAATGCCCGAGGGGCAGGATACGATTTATTACGCCTGCGGGGAAAGTGCAGAAAAAATTGCTCTGCTCCCGCAGCTTGAGGCAGTTAAGGCGAAAGGTTATGATGTTCTTTGCTTTACGGATGATGTGGATGAGTTTGCCATTCAGATGCTTATGGAGTATGATGGTAAAAAGTTTGCCAATATCTGCAAGGATGAACTGAATCTCAGCACAGAGGAAGAGAAAAAAGCACTTGATGAAAAGAATGATGCCGCAAAGGATATGCTTGAAGAAATGAAAGCTTGCCTTGATGATGAGGTTTCTGCCGTTAAATTTACAAATGCTATCGGCAGCCACGCAGTGTGCCTTTCAGCAGAAGGCTATGTTTCTCTTGAAATGGCAAAGGTATTAAGCCAGATGCCGGGCGGAAATCAGGGAATGAAGGCACAGCTTGTGCTTGAAATTAATTCGGAACACAAGGTTGCCGAAAAGCTGTTTTCGCTTTTTGCAAATGATAAAGACAAGCTGAAGGCATATACCAAAATTCTTTATAATCAGGCAAGGCTCATCAGCGGGCTTCAGATTGAAAATCCAACCGAATTTGCGGATATGGTAACAGATTTAATGTAACACGGCTTTAAGGCGGAAATTCATTTATGCATTTCCGCTTTTTTTCTTAAAAGTAATGACAGAATTTATAAATTGTGCTACAATATAATTGTTCTTAATAAAAGGAAATTTGCTTTTTGGAGGGGTAAATATGAAAAAAAGCATAATAACAGTAAGCCGTGAATTCGGAAGCGGCGGCAGAATTATCGGGAAAATGGTTGCTGACAGGCTTGGTATTGCTTATTATGATAAAGAAATTATTGCCAAGGTGGCTGAAAAAACCGGTTTTGCCAAGGAATTTATTGAAAAAAACGGGGAATATTCACCGTCTAAAAGCATTTTTGCTTATGCTGTTGTCAGCAGAGACCGTGCAGGTTCCTCCATGAATGATTATATTTATTCCGTTCAGCGCAAAATCATTCTAGATATTGCGGAAAAAGAATCCTGCGTTATTGTGGGCAGATGTGCCGATGATATTCTAAGCGGGGATGATAAATCGCTGCATGTGTTTATTTATGCAGATGATGAAGCTAAAATAAAGAAAATTATGGATACGCATCAGGTTTCCGAAAAAGAAGCGGTAAAGCTGATGAAAGCAACGGATAAAAAAAGAAGTATTAATTATAATTATTACACAGATAAGCAGTGGGGCAGGGCGCACAATTATGATTTGTGCCTGAACAGCAGTGAGCTTGGCTATGAAGCTTGCGCCGATATTATCGTAAATCTTATAAAAGCATAAAAAACAGTGCAGCCAAAGCTGCACTGTTTTTTTCTTACAAAATTGTAAGAATTCATTCACTTAAAAGTAAGATTCATATTGTAATATACTATCGGATTATCAGAGAAAGGATTATTTTTTTGTAAATTCTTTTCCCGTAATCAGAAAATCTATTGACACATTAAAATATTCAGACATTTTTACAAGCATATCCAAAGACGGTTCACGCTTGCCGTTTTCATAGTGCGACAATGCTTCTCTGCTGATATTAAGATCAATTGCAACCTTTTGCTGGTTGAGCCTTCGCTCTTTTCTGATTAATTTTAATCCGTTCAACAAAATTCACTCCTTGACATTATTGTAACAGTTTGTTACAATACAAAATGTTACATTATGTAACATAAAGAAACGGAAGCAATTATATATTTTGTTTTTTAGCTTTTACATTTCTTTAGATTTTACATTTCTTTAGATTTTCTTTATTTTTTCTTTGTTGACAAATTATGCGGAGTATTATATGATTAGTAGCAGATAAACTGTATTAAAAAAAGCAGTACAGTTTTGAAACAGAAAGAAGATATGCAAAAATGAAAAATGTGCTTGAATATCTGGAATATAATGCAGAACGCTGCGGCAGTAAAATTGCTGCTTCGGATACAGATAAGAAATATACATATACACAGCTTCTGAACACTTCAAAACGAATCGGCTCAAGGCTTGCCGAAACGGGTGCAAAAAACAGGCCCGTGGCACTTTACCTTGAAAAAAGCGTTGATTTGCTTTCCGCTATGCTTGGCACGGTTTACAGCGGCAACTTTTATGTTGTTGTTGATCTTGAAATGCCGGTTGACAGAATGAATAAAATTTTTCAGACTCTCCGCCCGTGTGCATTGGTTACCGATACAGCACACTGTGATAGAATTAAAGCGGCAGATTATAACTGTAATCTGATTGATCTGGAGGATGCACTGTTGTCAGAGATACGGGAAGATCGGCTTTCCGAAATCAGAAGTGCTCAGATTGATACAGATCCGCTTTATGCCAATTTCACCTCCGGCTCAACAGGCGTACCCAAGGGTATTGCTGTATGCCACAGAAGTGTTATTGATTTTATAGAGGTCTTTACAAAAACTTTCGCATTCAGCGAAACGGATATTATAGCTAATCAGGCTCCGTTTGATTTTGATGTATCCGTAAAGGATATTTATTCAGCGCTTAAAATGGGTGCGCAGCTTGTGATTGTTCCCAGAAGGCTGTTTTCGGCACCGGCTCCTTTGCTGGATTACCTTTGTGAAAATAAGGTTACGGTTATGACATGGGCAGTATCAGCCCTTTGCCTGATCAGCACGCTTCATGGGCTGGATTATAAAACGCCCGAAACGGTTAAGAAAATTCTTTTCAGTGGCGAGGTTATGCCCTATAAGCATCTTATGAACTGGCAGCAGCATCTGCCTGAAGCCATGCTGGTTAATCTTTACGGACCTACGGAAATCACCTGCAACTGCACTTATCATATTCTGGAAAGCGGCCGTGATTACTCGGGGGGGATTCCCATAGGCAGGCCGTTTGACAATGAAGATGTGTTCCTGCTTGATGATAAAAACGAATTGATAACCGAAAGCGGAAAAGCAGGAGAAATCTGTGTAAGGGGAACAGCACTGGCACTTGGCTATTATGCTTCACCCGAACAGACAGCAAAGCATTTTGTGCAGAATCCGCTGAACAGCTTTTATCCCGATATAATTTATAGAACAGGAGATTTGGGCACTTATAATGAAAACGGCGAACTTGTTTTCAGCGGGCGCAAGGATTTTCAGATTAAATATATGGGCCACCGCATTGAGCTTGAGGAAATAGAGCATTCCATGGCTGCGATTGACGGTGTGGAACGCTGTGTATGCATCTTTGATGAAAAGAAATCCAAGCTGAAGGGGTATTATATCGGTACAATAGATAAAGCACAGCTGCATACCATTATGAAAAGCTCACTCC
The DNA here is from genome assembly GCA_910584985.1 of uncultured Eubacterium sp. Taxonomy (GTDB): domain Bacteria; phylum Bacillota; class Clostridia; order Oscillospirales; family Acutalibacteraceae; genus Eubacterium_R. Next base: position 20,374 of record CAJUDJ010000019.1, read on the forward strand.
CCGTATTTATGGTGCCCGGCATATTAAGGCAGGTTGAATCTATGCCGCTTACCAAAAACGGAAAGATAGACAGAAAGAAGCTTCAGGAAGCAGAGGTGGCAAAAAGGAAATGACGGAATGTGAAAAAAAGCTGATTGCCGAAAATGAAACTGCATTTTACACCTTTGATATAGGCGTGCTGAAGCGGCGTGTGGAATACCTCAGAAGCCGCCTTGGGAATATGCAGCTCTGTTATGCTGTGAAAGCAAATACTTTTATTATAAAAGAAATTGAAAATTGCGTGGAACGGCTTGAGGTTTGCTCGCCCGGCGAATATGCCGTGTGCAAAGCGCTTGGTATTTCCCCGGAAAAGATTGTTATATCGGGTGTTTACAAAACCCCCTCATTTATTGAAGAGCTTGTAAAGGATGCAGATTTTAACGGTATTTTTACGGTTGAATCGCTTACCCAGTATGAACTTCTTTGCAATCTGAGTGAAAAATACGGCAGAAAGCTTTCACTTTTGCTGCGCCTTACAAACGGCAGTCAGTTCGGCATCAACAAGGCTGATATTGATAATATTATTTTAAATAAAAACTTAAAGAAAAATATTGATATTATGGGAATTCAGTATTTTTCCGGCACGCAGAAAACCTCCATTAAAAAATACAGGCGCGAGATTGAAAAGATAGATGCATTTTTAACACATCTGAAAGATGATCTGGGCTATGAAGCAACTGAGCTTGAATACGGCACAGGTTTTCCCGTATCGTATTTTGAGGATGAAAAGCTTGATGAGGAAGCACTTTTAAACGGCTTTTCCGATATTGTGGCTTCTATGGAAAACAAGCCTGCGGTTACGCTGGAAATCGGCAGGTCTATTGCTGCTTCCTGCGGTAAATATTATACCCATATTGTTGATAAAAAAATAAATAAAGAGCTTGGCTATCTGCTTTGTGATGGGGGAATGCACCATCTGGTATATTTCGGCCAGCATATGGCAATGAAGCAGCCCCTGCTATCTGTGGCAGGAAAGGAAAATGAGCCTGTCGGTGCAGAGTGGAATATTTGCGGTTCGTTATGCTCCATGAATGATATAATCGCAAAATATGTAAGCCTGCCGCCTGTTGAAATAGGTGATACACTGATTTTTGAAAATACAGGTGCTTACTGTATGATAGAATGTATATCTTTGTTCTTAACCAGAGATATCCCTGCCGTTTATCTTATTGACGAAAATCAAAACGCAGTAAGTGTGCGCAGAACATTTGAAACATCACAGCTTAATACACCCGATTATGAAAGGAAAATTTAATTATGGAAAGACTTATTGAAATTTTAGAGGACATTCAGCCCGACATTAACTATGAAGAATGCACAAATCTGATTGATGCGCATCTTCTTGATTCGCTTTCAATTATTTCGCTTGTTGCTGAAATTGAAGATGAATTTGATATAACCGTTCCGGCAGTGGAAATTATTCCTGCCAATTTCAATTCTGCAGCAGCTATGTATAAAATGATCAAGAGGCTGGAAGAGGAGGACTAAGGTGGACTTTTCTTCTATCTTATCCGGCGGCTTCGGTGCTGCTCAGCTTACCTCTTATTTTTCACTGGCGTATCTGGCAGTTTTTCTGCCGGCAACCATTGTGCTTTACTGGCTTATGCCGCAGAAGGCAAGAAGATGGGTAATGCTTATAGCAGGCTATGCCTTTTTCTGGATTATCAGCGGTAAGCTTGTAATTTTTCTGATTTTAACCACATTTTCCATTCACTGGTTCGGGCTTTGGCTGGATAAGCTCAATCAGCTGCGAAAGACAGAAGCCAAAGCGGCGGCAGACAGAGCAGAGAAAAAAACAATCAAAAAGGCTTATCAGCGCAGGCAGCGCGGTGTTGTTTTTCTTGCTGCTGTTCTTCATATCGGAACATTGCTGCTTCTGAAGTATTCGCCGTTTTTCACAACAAATATAAATTCGCTGCTGGAAAGCATAGGTGTTCATTTTGCCTTTGATATTCCGAAATATATTTTGCCTATCGGCATTTCGTTCTTTACGATGCAGGCAATGTCTTATATTTTTGATGTTTATAACGGCACGGTTAAAGCAGATCATAACCTGTTAAGGCTGGCGCTTTATATCGGCTTTTTTCCGCAGATTGTGGAAGGTCCGATATGCAAGTATAACGATACGGCAGATCAGATTTATCAGGCAAAACAGATTTCCTATGCCAATCTTACGCTTGGACTTCAGCGTATTCTTTACGGACTGATGAAGAAAATGGTGGTTGCGGACAGGCTTAATCCTGTTGTAACAACAATTTTTGACGATTATTCCAAATTCAGCGGCCCCACAATCTTTTTCGGTGCGGTTGCGTATACCATACAGCTTTATATGGATTTTTCGGGCACAATGGACGCTGTTTGCGGAACTGCCCAGATTTTCGGAATCACAATGCCTGAAAATTTCAAAAGGCCGTTTTTCTCAAAATCCATATCTGAATTCTGGAAACGCTGGCATATTACGCTCGGTGCATGGTTCAGGGATTATATCTTTTATCCCGTTTCCATGTCCAAGCCGATGAAGAATTTAACCACTTCTGCCAGAAAGAAGCTCGGCAATCATTTCGGTCCGCTTCTTGCAGGTGCTGTTGCTTTGTTTTGTGTATGGTTCTGCAACGGTTTATGGCATGGTGCGGCATGGAGCTATATTTTCTTCGGTATGTATCATTTTGCATTGATTCTTTCCGGAAATATAATTGCTCCGTTTTCAAAAAATCTGAATAAAAAACTTCATATCAATTCGGAATGCTTTGCTTATAAGGTAATGCAGATTGTTCGCACTACTGTATTTGTTGTAATCGGCGAAATGTTTTTCCGTGCCCATGGCTTAAAAGCAGGGCTTGCAATGTTTAAAAAGCTTGTTACGGATTTTAGCCTTGCAGAGCTGAAAGACGGTTATCTTACCGCCTTGGGTGTTGATATTAAGGATATAATTATTGTTGCAGTAACACTTATAATCATTTTTGTTGTAAGCGTGCTTAATGAAAAGGGAATTCTTATCCGTGAAAAGCTTTCGCAAAAAAATATTGTTTTGCGCTGGCTTGTATTTCTTTCGCTGATTTTGTTTATTGTTATATTCGGTGCTTACGGTGCCGGATATGATCCGGTTGATCCGATTTATGCCAATTTCTAAAAGGAGGAAAGTATGAAATATTTCAGTGAACGCTTTAATAAGCGTTTTCTAAAAAATGCTGTAAAAGCCGTTACTTTTGTTCTTATTCTTGCTGTTCTTCTATGTGGATTTTCTCAGATTTTAATGCCAAAAACCAATAAGGATATGCGCGACAAATCTGCAAATGGTTTTCTTGGTGAAATGCCCAATTCAATTGATGTTCTTATTGTTGGGGACAGTGAAAGCTACAGCTCTGTTATTCCGCTTCAGATGTGGCATGAACACGGCATAACCTCTTATGTGTGCGGCACGCCGTCTCAGACCCTTGATTATTCCTTTGATTTTCTCCAAAGGGCACTTGAAGAGCAGAGTCCTAAATTTGTGGTGTTTGAAACAAATGCTATTTTCAGACCATTTTCAGTTAAGTCTATTATTTTAACAAATGCTGACAAGGTTTTTCCGATTTATAGATATCATGATCGCTGGAAAAAGCTTTCTTTGAGAGATTTTTCATTTAATGTAAATAATGATTATGTGGAAAACGATAAGGGCTACAGAATAGAAATTGGTGTTGATGCTGCAGATTCAAAGAATTATATGAAGCCTTCTGCAGAAAAGAACACGGTTCGCAAAAAAAACAGGTTTTATCTGAATAAAATTGCAGCCTTATGCAATGAAAAAGGCACGGAGCTTATATTTATGAGTATGCCGAGCACAAGAAACTGGAACAGCCAGAAACATAATGCAGTGGAAGAGCTTTCAAAGGAAATGAATATTGAGTTTATTGATCTTAATGTTATGAATAAAGAGGTGCCGATAGACTGGACAAAAGATACAAAGGATAAGGGCGATCATCTGAATTATTCAGGAGCCTGCAAAGTTACAAAATATCTTGGAACATTTTTCGCGGCTAAAAATGTGTTCGAAGATCATCGGCAGGATGAATCTTATAATGATTGGAATAAAGCATATGACACCTTTATAACAAATTACGAAAAAAGAATGAAAGCAAAAAGAAAATAAAGAAAAAAGTGATGATATTTCAACATCATCACTTTTTTCTTTTTATAAAGGGATAAATAGAGTATTAAGCCATTCTGTTAATACTTTAAAAGTTTTAACAGGCAGTTAAAAAGCTTTGCTTTTTAATTCAAGCAGTTCTTTTTCGTTGACATAGGCAGATAATGCCCCCACTGCCGTAACGGCTTTACCGCCTGTAATGTTTCCGAATTCAATGCAGTCCTTAAGCGGATAATTATAAAACAATCCGTAAACAAATCCTGCAAGAAAGGCATCACCTGCACCTGTGCTGTCCACATTTTTATACTGCTTCAGGCTCGGGCAGAAGAAGTAGTCCGCTCCGTCAATGCCGATGCAGCCGTCTTTGTCAACCTTAACCACAACTTTATCAAAGTATTTTTTCAATTCATACGCAGCATCCTTTGCGTTGCTGCATCCTGTTATTGCAAGCGCTTCTTTTTGGTTTGGTGTGTAATAATCAGCAACAGCAAACAGCTCGCTGTATTTTTCAAAGGTGAGTTCTTCATCCCAGCCCATATCCAGCACCATGATTGTGCCTTCACTTTTCAGTTTTTTATACACATCCAAAAATCCGCCCGGCGCCATAAGGCAGATTTTTGCACCCTTGGAAATATTGTAAAAATCCTCTTTTGCTTTATCGTCAGGTTCAATGCTTCCTTTTCCGTAGGTGATAAAGCTTCTGTCCTCTTTCAGGATTATTGCCGAGGTAATATTGAGCGGAATTCCGCTTCCTTTATATAAATTTATAGGCTGAACACGATTTTCAGTAAATTTTGTTTTTGCAAATTCGGAAAAAATATCTTTTCCAAGCTCGGTTGCGATTTTTGCGTCAATTCCGAGTCTTCCCAAATTAATCAGCGTGGCAGGAAGCCCTCCGCCAAGCTGAAGCGAAAAACGGTCCGTGTAAACCTCTTCACCCACATCCGGAATTTTCGGCATGTTTTCATAAAGCAAATCCACATTTGTTGCACCTGCGCCTGCTATAAATGCCATATCAGTGCCATCCTCCCGTATATTCTTTATTCAGCTCATTATAGCTTTCAACAAGTTTTTTTGCCAGACTGTAGCTGTTTACAAGCGGATGCAGTGTAAGCGCCTCAACGGCTTTCTGTATGGAATTTTTCCGGATTGCTTCGCTTGAGAGCCTTTCATAAATTTTAACGCGTCTGATCAGTTCAAGATTCTGTTCGTCTATATCTTCCATTCTGTGCGGAACAGCACCGTTCTTATTAATGTCGCAGGTAATTTCAACAATATCTGTGGGAAGCAGACCGTTAATTGCATTGCCGTTCGGCACGCAGAGTATCATGGAATCGCTTTTTTCGCTCTGGGCAATTTTAATAAAATTAAGGGCAACGCCGGCATAACCGCCCTCGTCCTTTTCATAAATATCAAAATGCCATGGCTGTGTGCGTTTTACACCGGTTTCAGATGCCATATAGTTGTTTTCGCGTTCACCGTACCAATGCTCAAAAATCTTCAGTGCCTCTTCAAAATTGCTGTCAATATCAATTTTTTCAAGTTCGGCAGTCATTTTTTTATTGATTTTACATATCTGTTCTCCGCGCGTTTGTGTGGCATTCAGAATATTCTGAACGGCTTCCTCACGGTAATAAAAATAATACAGATATTCATTCAGTATTGCATTTCTGGATTTCAGCAAATCCTTTTCAAAATAGCGCATATCGGTATCTGTATATGCTTTTTCATTTTCAATAAGCTCGGGAAGAATTTCCCTGCCGTTCATTGTAACGGACTTAAAATAGGAAAGATGATTCAGTCCGTATATTTCGCCTTTTGCAGAGCCTTCTTCGGCATTATATAGTTTTTCAAAGGTACGCAGCATTCCGCTAGGTGCATCGCATATACCGTATGTAAAATCATATCCCATATCGCGAAGCGTCTGGCTTACAACGCCGGCAGGGTTGGTGAAATTAAACACTTTGCAGCCCGGTTTGGCATATTTTTTTATCAGCTCGCAGTATTCGGCAAGGGCAGATATGCTTCGCATTGCAAAGGATAATCCGGCAGCGCCTGTTGTTTCCTGACCCAGAATGCCAAGATCGAGCGCAATTCTTTCATCACGCACACGCATATCATCGCCGCCTACCCGGATGGTTGTGATTACATAATCCGCATTTTCAACAGCCTCTTTTGCATCAGCTGTTAAATCAAATTTCAGAGCAGGGCAAAGCAGATTTGCCACCTTTTTTGCCATTTTGCCGTATATATTAAGCTTTTTTAGGTTATTATCCATAAAAACAAGATTGTCAATTTTTAATTCTTCTGCTTTCTGGGCAATGCTTTTTGCCAGAAACATAGAGCGAACGCCGCCACCGCCAATAACGGTTAATTTCATAAGAACACCTCCGTATGATTTGATTTCATTTATCGTTTTTTATTATCCTATTATTTATATTTATAATCAATTATAAATATTGCTTTGTAACTAATTTGTAATTGACTTATATTATTCTATAATATATAATACTGTAAAATGAGAAAGGTATGGGCTTAAAATGTCATTGCTTATAAAAAATGCCCGAATTTATACGGGTGGCACTTTTAAAAAGTCAGATGTTTTTATAAAGAATTCCAAAATTCACAGCCTTGGCCCCTCCATTTCTGCTGATGGAGCAGATCGTGTTTTTGATTGTAAGGATAAGTATTTTCTAATTCCGGGTTTTGTTGATGTTCATGTTCATCTTCGAGAGCCCGGTTTTTCTTATAAGGAAACAATTAAAAGCGGCACAATGGCAGCTGTTAAGGCCGGTTATACGGCGGTGTGCTCTATGCCGAATCTGAATCCTGCGCCCGATTCACCTGAAAACCTTAAGGTGCAGACGGATATAATTGAACGCGATGCAGTCATTGATGTGTTTCCGTTTGCAGCTATCACAAAGGGCAGAAAAGGAACGGGCGAATGTGTTGATTTCAGATCCATGAAAAAGGATGCAATCGGTTTTTCGGATGACGGCACAGGTGTACAGACAGAAGAATTGATGGCACAGGCAATGAAACAATGTGCAGAAGAAAATTGCATTATTTCTGCGCACTGCGAAGTCAACAGTCTGCTGCGTGGCGGATATATTCATGACGGTGAATACTGCCGCAGAAATCATCATAAAGGCATATGCAGTGAAAGCGAGTGGGCGCAGATTGAAAGGGATTGCAGGCTGGCTGAAGAAACAGGCTGCCGCTATCATGTGTGCCATATATCCACCAAGGAAAGCGTGGATATAATCCGAAAGGCCAAGGCAAGGGGTGTTCGGGTAACCTGTGAAACAGGGCCGCATTATCTTACCATGTGCGACAGGGATTTGCAGGAACACGGCAGATTTAAAATGAATCCGCCGCTTCGTGCCGAAGAGGATATGCTGGCGCTGCTTGCGGGTGTAAAGGACGGCACAGTGGATGTGATTGCAACGGATCATGCACCGCACAGTGCCGAAGAAAAATCAAAGGGGCTTGAAAAAAGCGCAATGGGCGTTGTGGGGCTGGAAACAGCTTTTCCGGTGTTGTATACCAAACTGGTTAAAACAGGAATCATTACGCTGGAAAGGCTTGTTGAAATGATGGCTGTTAAACCGCGTGAAATTTTTAAGATAGACGGCGGTGTGATAAAAGAGGGTGAAACCGCTGATTTATGCCTGCTTGATCTTGAAAAGGAATGGGTGGTTCATCCCGAAGAATTTGTTTCCATGGGCAGGGCTACTCCGTTTGAAAACTGGAAATTACAGGGTGAGAACCTTTTAACGATATTGAGAGGAGAGATTGTTTATGAAGCCATATAACAAAAAAATTGTGCTTGAAAACGGAAGTGAATTTTACGGCTATGCTTTCGGCGCAGATAAAGAGGCTGTTAATGAAATTGTTTTCAACACCTCTATGGCAGGGTATCAGGAAATCATTTCCGATCCGTCCTATACGGATCAGATGGTTTGTATGACATATCCGCTTATCGGAAACTACGGAATGACGGATGAGGATTATGAAACAAGAGTTCCCACAATGGGCGGGCTGATTGTAAGGGAATATAATGATTTGCCGTCCAATTTCAGATATACGAAAACACTTTCCGAGGTGCTTGATGAATACGGTATACCCGGCATAAGCGGTGTTGACACAAGAAAAATTACAAGAATTATCCGTGATGAGGGCAGCCAGAAGGTGCTGATTACAGACGCTTCCACACCGTATGAGGAAGCACTTGAAAAAGTAAGGTCATATATAATTCCAACAGATATGGTAAGCCGTGTAAGCTGTAAAAAGCGCTGGTATTCCAGAACGCCGAATCATAAATATGATGTTGTGGCAATAGACTGCGGAATCAAGCTGAATATCGTAAGAAAGCTGAATGAAAAAGGCTGCAATGTAACGGTTGTTCCTTTTGATACCTCGGCCGAGGAAATTATGAATATGAATCCTGACGGTCTGTTTCTTTCAAACGGCCCCGGAAATCCCGAAGATGTTCAGCCGGTTATAGAGGTTGTTAAGAAGCTGAAGGGCAGGCTGCCGATTTTCGGAATATGCCTTGGGCATCAGATGATTTCGCTTGCGCTGGGTGCAAAAACCTTTAAAATGAAATTTGGGCACCGCGGCGGAAATCATCCTGTTATGAATCTTGAAACAGGAAAAATAGAAATTACATCACAGAATCATTCTTATGCCGTTGATGTGCATTCTCTTGCCGGCACCGAATTAACGCTTACCCATAAAAACCTGCTGGATAATACGGCAGAGGGCGTGGAAAGCGTTGAAAACAGGCTGTTTTCCGTGCAGTATCATCCTGAAAGCGCACCCGGTCCGCAGGACAGTGCATATCTTTTCGATAAATTTATTTCCCTGATGAAAAAGGAGGCTGAGTAATATGCCCAAGCGCACAGATATACATAAAATACTTGTTATCGGCTCCGGTCCTATCGTTATCGGACAGGCTGCTGAATTTGACTATTCGGGCACACAGGCCTGCCTTTCGCTTCGTGAAGAGGGATATGAGGTTGTTCTGATTAACTCCAATCCTGCCACGATTATGACAGATACCGATATAGCAGACAAGGTTTATATGGAACCGCTTAATCTGGAATATGTAGCCAGAATCATCCGGCATGAACGGCCGGATGCCATTCTTCCGTCTCTCGGCGGTCAGACAGGTCTGAATCTTGCCGTTCAGCTTGCAAAAAAAGGCATTCTTGAGGAATGTGATGTTGAAATTTTAGGAACACGCTTTGAAGCAATCGAAAGAGCAGAGGACAGGGAACTGTTCAAGGATCTCTGCGAAAAGCTCGGCGAGCCTGTGCTTCCGTCCGATATATGCAATACATTGGAGGAAGGCCTTAAAATTGCCGGGGAAATAGGATATCCTGTTGTGCTTCGCCCTGCGTTTACGCTTGGCGGCACAGGCGGCGGCTTTGCTGATGATGAAGAAGAATGCCGTCTTATGCTGAAGAATGCACTTGCGCTTTCTCCCGTGCATCAGGTGCTTGTTGAAAAAAGCATTAAAGGCTATAAGGAAATTGAATATGAAGTAATGCGTGATGCAAATGACACTGCCATCACTATATGCAATATGGAAAATATTGACCCTGTCGGCATTCATACAGGTGATTCCATTGTTGTCTGCCCCTCTCAAACGCTTACGAATAAGGAATATCATATGCTCCGTGATTCTGCTTTAAGAATCATAAGAGAGCTGAATATAGAAGGCGGCTGCAATGTTCAGTTTGCGCTTGACCCACATTCTTTCCAGTATTATCTGATAGAAGTTAATCCGCGTGTGTCCCGTTCTTCAGCACTTGCTTCCAAGGCTTCGGGTTATCCGATTGCAAGAGTTTCCGCTAAAATCGCAGTGGGTATGCATCTGAATGAAATTCAGATTGCAAACACACCGGCCTCTTTTGAGCCTACACTGGATTATGTGGTTTCCAAAATTGCGCGTTTCCCGTTTGATAAATTTGCAGATGCAAACAACAGTCTGAACACACAGATGAAGGCAACGGGTGAGGTTATGGCAATCGGCAGAACCGTTGAGGAAAGCCTGCTTAAAGCCGTGCGTTCGCTTGAAACCGGCGTATGCCATCTTTATCTGAGCAAGTTTGATGACTATTCGGTTGATGAACTTCTGGATTATATTAAAATCGGAACGGATGACAGACTGTATGCCATTGCACAGCTGATCAGGCTGAATGTGGATTTGAACAGAATTTACAATGCAACCAAAATTGATATGTTTTTTATAGAAAAATTCAAAAACATTGTGGATTTTGAAAACGAACTGAAGGCACATTCCAAGAATGTTGAAATTCTGAAAGACGCAAAGAAAATGGGGGTTTCCGATAAATTTATCGGAAAGCTCTGGAATATGACGGAAGCTGAAATTTTTTCACTCAGAAAAGAAAATAAAATATTCCCGGTTTATAAAATGATAGATACCTGTGCATCTGAATTTGATTCTTATGTGCCGTATTTCTATTCAACCTATGAAGAGGAAAACGAAAGCATAATTTCGGATAAAAAGAAAATTATTGTTCTCGGCTCAGGGCCTATCCGAATCGGACAGGGTGTAGAGTTTGATTATTCAACCGTTCATGCCATCTGGTCTATCCGTGAAGCAGGCTATGAAGCCATTATTATAAATAACAACCCCGAAACGGTTTCAACGGATTATACAACTTCCGATAAGCTTTACTTTGAACCGCTTACGGTTGAAGATGTTATGAATGTGATTGAGCTTGAAAACCCGATGGGTATTGTTGTTTCACTTGGCGGACAGACTGCAATTAACCTTGCACCGCCGCTTGATGCGCTCGGTGTGCCGATTATAGGCACGGATGTTGCGGCAATAGATAAGGCTGAAAACAGG
>CAJUDJ010000020.1 GCA_910584985.1 uncultured Eubacterium sp.
ATTCTTTAATTTCGGAATTCCACAATATAATTTGACAGCCATCACTAATTTTTTTTACAACAACAACTAAGGTTTTGTAAACAGTGATACTGCCATAAATCCCTTAATCCAATTTATCGCAGTGCCATGTATACTTGCTCTGCCGTTCTGATATTCAATAGCCAAGTCAAATGCGGATACCACAAGTCCGACAACGAACAATGTCCATCCGAACAGAGAAAACAACTTAACGACTGCATTTACCCAATCCAGTGTAAAGATTTCAACACCGAGTCCGCTTATCATAGTGAAAAATTCAGCAATTCCGTCATAGATAACCATAAATATCCATTGAATAATTCTGTTTAATATTCCATCAATCAGTTTATCTGAAATACTTCCAAAGGCATTACCTATTGCATCACCGAGTCCTGATACAATATCGCCTAACCAATCAAAAATTTTGACCACCTCCAAATGAAAAAAGGGAAACTATGCAGCTTCCCTTTTTCCGTAATTCTTATCAGCGTATGATTTTGTTTTCTGTATTTGCTTGAGTGCTTCATTATAATATCGTATACATCTATTATAATTATTCTCGTTTAAACAAATATAAGCTGTTTGCTTATTACAGCTATTAGAACTATAATCTTTAAATATATAATATTTAACTCCTTGCCGAGTAATAACCTCAGTTCTTCCATGAAATATAGAATTTCTTATATGCCTAAATAAATCAACACACCAAGCGCCTCCGTTTACCATAATTATCGTATCTTTGTCATTAAAATCATTAGGTATGGTATCACTTTTAGAATTAAATGGAATAATTCTTAACGAAGAAAGTTTTTTTAACTTTTTAGTGAGTTTACATTTATCATTACTATTAAACTTTTCAAAACGATTTTCATCACATAAAACTTTTAAAAAATTGTATTTTAGATTATCGTTTTGTATAGCACTAAAATAATTCATTTTATCTCTCCTTTCTATGCTTATATTATAACATATTAAGGAGAATTTTTCATTAGTTTTGTACTAAGTGTACGATTTTTTGTACTATTACATTCCTACAATTCCCCAGATATACAGCGGAGCCGTAAGCGTGAATATCAGACATGCAAACAGGATTGCAGGAGCCGTGAATTCAAACTGTCCGTGCTTCTTATAATCAAAATATGCAGTACCGACCTTTACAAAGAAAAGAATAGCAAGCACCATATCAACAACTGGGAATACAACATTATTTACAACAGTCTTAATCTGTGACTTTGCTGTATTCCATGTGCCCTCAATAGCACTTGCCACATCCCCGGCAGCAAACACAGTTGTTGCAGTAAATGCACAAATTAATATTAATGCAACTGCAAAATAGCAAATTGCTTTTTCGTTATTTTCATATATACCTCCTTAGCTGCGCGTGAGCATAGAGGTATTTCTAAAACCATTTTGCTCACGCAAAACAGCCTTAAAAATTTATTTTTTTATATTTGTGTTTGTCCGTAGACTTTCAATATTTCTTTGCACTGATAATCGTCAATATAATGAATCTGTCTTTTAAGTGCCATTGACTTTCGGATTTCCTCGCCCATGCCTTCGGTAATCGTATTTCCGAATACCCATACATGCTCGGAATCAAGAATCTGTCCGAGTCCGATTGAAATGCCGAGTTCTCTCTGCACCTTGTCTGTATCATCAAAAATCAGTGCATAAAAATGCGACATGATTGGTATCATGCCGCATCTGTTATAAACAAATTTTGCATAAGCAATAGCGTTATTGATATTTTCTTTTTCATTCCCGGAAAGAGGAGAACAGATATATGCCTTTTCCATTAATCTTCACCCTCGTCTTTCTTTGACTTAATTTGGAGGATTACTGCGGATATTGCACCGCCGATTGCAATTGCGCCAAGTCCAATCCAAACACTGTAGTTTCTGTCATCTCCTGTTTTCGGAGTTTTAGGAGCAGGCACATTGATTTTAACTGTCTGCCCCTCATCATTTATATCAGCGTGTACTGCGATTCCAACGCCGTCACGGTAGAGTGTTTCAAAAACAACAAGCTCCGTTGTTTTCTTGATTACGCTTGAATCAAAGGTAAATGAAACAGTAACCTTTAAATATTATATGAGTCTGCCGAAGTTTTTTCAGCCCATACCCATATTTGTGTAATATCTTCGTCTTTGGCATATCGGTTAATTCTGCTTTGAATATCCCTTTTCAGATTTACACATTTTGAATTTGCAGAAATAGGATTGTCCCAACAATCACTCGCTGAACTGTTCACCTCAAGTCCTACGCTCCTTGCATATTCCTTTGCATAGGATACCCAATAACTGACATCAAACGGCTTTCTTCATTACAAATAATGATAGTATCATCATCGTTATAAACAACCTCAATATAGCCGCCGACTGCTTTTTGTAAAGCTTTAAATCTGCCTTGTTTGCCATTCTTGACAATCTTGCAAATTCGTTCATAGTAATCTCCTTTCTGTTTATTTTTCTTTGAGTAGTTGAATTAACTAAATCATATTTATCATCACTCCCTATTTAATATGTAAAAAGGGCTGATAACCACCGTCTGTTATCAGCCTTAAAAATTACTCGTATGTTTCTTTTACATTGCCTTCAGAATCAAGCACTTGAAGTTTTCTTAAATAATTACCTGTTTTTCCTTTTCTGCTGAAAGTAATAATTAATTTGCTGCCAATTGGTATTTCTTTTAAATTCAGATACTCTCTATTCCAAAAGGTTGAAGCAACAATTTTTCCTATTTCTTCAACAGAAAAATATGCGACCAAGTTCTGCTTTTTTCCCCAACGCTTAAAATCAAGTGTTGCTTTGAATTCTCCTTCCTGTTCCATTATCTTATATGGTAAAGGATCAAATCCAATCACCATCATTTCATCCATAGAATAAACTGTTTTATCGTTCATTTGTAACTCCTTTATTTTATGTCATTCTTATATCGCTGCCCTGCGATTGAGATTTCTCTATATCAATTAAATATTTTGGATCGACAATTACTTCTGACTCACTTCTTCTGCTGAAGTAAGCAAGGATATGAGACTTTTCTATTTCAGTTTCATATACCGTTCCATCTTCTTCACCAAATCTATTCGAAAACCATTCTGCCTTATCAAAATCCAAAGTCCAAGATAGAGCTTTAATGTTATCAGCGTTATATGAAGTAACACCACGATAAATGGTAACCGTTTCTTCAAATTCGTTGAACACTTTGAGTTCATCTTCATTCATTAATTCCTTTGGATTTGCCTTCTTAAATAATGACACTAATTTTGATTTACTCATATTGGGATCGAGATTTGGGGATTCTGTGCTTATCCATATATCAGCAAGTATCTGCGACATATCATCTCTTGACATAAAATCAACTGTGTATTTCAAAAAAGCAATGCGATATGGTTTATTAACCATCAGATATAACTGATATACATTTTCGCATTCCTGAATTCTATCTTTCATTACTTCTCGCCAACGAGTCAGCGCATTATCATCTTCCAATAGATTTACAAATTCTTGTCCTTCATCATTTTGCAAACACACCATTCCTGAATTCGTAAACGGATGCTGAACCAAAACAGCACCATAGGGCGATTCATTTATATCAAGATATAAAAAGGTTCTTGCTGTTGATTTGATGCAATCCAAATCATTTTCTTTTTTCATGATGTTATCCTTTCTAAAAAACTGCAAAAAAATAACAGATAGAAAAATCTATCTGTTATTGAATAGTCATAGCATTATTTTTTCTATATTTGGGCAACGGTTCGTTCCAACGACCATTTAAGGACCACATTTTTTCTGTAATACATGGAAATAATGGAATAATCGGGTGTAATTAATGGAGAGAATAGTGTTAAATATGGCTTAAAATGGTGTATTTGAGGCTTATCACTTCGGCTACGAACCAAAAGGTCGGGGGTTCGAATCCCTTCCGGCGTACCACATAAAAAGTCCTTGAAACCGTTGATATTACTTGGTTTCAAGGATTTCTTTTTTATCTTAAAACCATCATTTTTCACGACCACTTATTTTTCATTTTGATAAGGTTATTTCTTTGAAAAAGAAGATTTGAATATTGAAAAACTAAATGAATATGAGGAAATTTTTGAAAAAGGTTTAGATGAAATCGTAAATACAAAAGAACTACAAGAATCAGCAGATTATTGTGAATTGGAAAGTAGGATTAGAAATACCGAGAACGAAATCATCAGTTTATTCAAAGATAATACTGAAACTATTGGTGTGTTGTTTGATACATATGGTAATATAAACTTTGAACTTATAAGAGCAGCCTTCACACTTGGATGCGAATACAGGCAATTTGGAAAATTAATAATGGATACTCATAAATAAAACCTCTAATGCAGTTTGTCATAATTGGCAAACTGCATTAATTCTTTTGATATGATATATTAAACATTTCAAAACTTTTGTAAGAATTTGTAAAATGATTCAAAATAACGGTAAGCAAAGCCTACCGTTATTTGCTTTATTAATAATTATTACTTATATTTCTTTGCTTTAACAAAAGTCAAAATGATATGATATACCTCAAAATCAACTCCAACTAATAATAGGTAATAATACCATAACAAATAATAAATACAGAACTATTATCAGTATTGATAAAATTTTAAAAGTAGTTTTAGAAATCGACTTATTCATAACATTTCTGTATATGCAATATGATTTTATCGCATTTTCTGCAATGCACACGAAAATATAAAATACTATATTATCAAGCAGTGATGTCTTTGTCAGAGTATGAAAAGTATTAAAGTATATATAAGTAAACCATCTATCCGTTTCAAATCTGTAAAATGCAACTGCAATACTTAATGCACTTAAGATCAAGAAGTATATTACCAAGTCAAATTTTAAGCCTTTTTCATAAGAAACTTTGGATAATGGAATTTTCGAAAAATATACAACAGTAAAAAGTATCTGAATAATTCCCAATGCAATCCATTGTATTCCTATAAAATCATGACAGGCAAATGCCGGAACAAAATAAAACACAAATGAAACAACATTAAATGCTAATGTATAAAGCAAAAATGAACCAATTTACCTAATGTGATTCCTCATTTTAATTTACTTGAGCCTCCAATCTTAGAAATAAACGAATCCAAATAATTCCATGAAATAGTTCGGGTTGCAATCAATCTTGATTTCTCTGATGTATCGGTTAACCCTTACCGTTATTTTGAATTTTAATAAAATGTATGCATTATTCTAAAAATGTCTGTTAATTTAATTTTTTATTCTATGTGATAAGATAACACTTGCTAACGCTATTACTAAAAGAATAATTAGAATAATAGAATCCTTGACATCTAAATAAGATAAAGGGGATGAATATGGTCCAGTACTACAAGTGCAAGCAATAAAATATCCGACTGCACACAGAATACTGCAAAGTGCGATAGTACAACTTATAATAGTATTTTTCATAATAATCCCATATCCTTTCTTCTTTCTGCAAGTGCAGAAGCAATTTCTGCTTTCTTTTTGCCCACTATATTATACTTAAACATCGGAATGGAGGAAAGGAGAGCAAGAATTCCCGGCATAACGGTGTAAGCAAAGAAAATAATATCCTTTGTTTTATTTTCAAAGCCTGCTGCCGTGCCTGCTGTAATCTGTGCCACGGTTTCGGAATAACCCGAAAACTGAACAAATACAAGTCCGAGCGCTGTGCCGAGTGCAAGGCATACCTTGATGGTAAGCGTAAGCACGGAATAGGCTGCACCCTCCATTCTTTTGCCTGTTTTATATTCGTAATAATCCACACAATCTGCCGTCATAATCATAGGCATAAGCGTTACGGCACCAAACTGAAGGCCAATCAGGAACAGGAATACATAAAACAGAATGGTAAGCACCATATTATCAGAATTTCTGAACCACAGATAGCCAACAATAAATGAAAGCACGGATACAATAAAGCCATAGAAAGACATAATCAGATAAACATTTCTTTCACCGAGCTTTTTAATCAGCACCGGGCAGAGCGCCATGCTTACCATGGAGCCGATTGCCGTTACAATGCCCAGAACAGCCACCAGATTCTGGCTGCCGAGCAGCACATTTGCCGCCTGCACCTGAATGCCCATTGCCATTTGCCTGCCGAAGCCGAGGAAATAGGAAACAATAACCAGCATTAACGGTTTATTGTTCTTAAGTGCATTTATCATATCCTTGGTTGTTGTCTTTTCACTGGATACATACGGAACTCTTTCCTTATTCAGCATAGGAATCAGCGCAAAAAGCACACAGCCGAGCACAGCGGTTAAAACAGCCGTCCAGAAATATTCACTGCCAATCATAGGTGTATCGGTTTCGCCCTCAAAGCCGATAACCTGGGAGCCGTTCGGCACAAGCAGGCACACAATCGGAACGATAACCACACAGGCAGAAAAACCAATCTGCTTAAAGGTGTTTGAAATGGAAACAACATTTGTTCTTTCCGTTGGATTCGGCGTTAAAACGGAAGCTATGCCCTGAGACGGAACATCGCCGAGTGTCATGGCAAGGCTCCAGATAAGATAGGTTACAAAAATCCAAACATATGTAACAGTTTTATTGCTCTTGAACGGAACATCAATAAAGATTACCGCTGACATAACCAGAAGCGGAATGATGGAAACCATAATCATGGATTTGAACTTTCCGCGTTTGCTTTTTGAACGATCTATCATATTGCCCACAACAGGGTCAAACACAGCTGAAACAAGTTTTGCAATCAGAATTAAAATGCCCACTACTGCAATGTCTGCGCCAAGAATGGATGCATCAAATTCTGCCTGATAGGAATTCAGAAGCCCCACAATTGCCTGAAAGCCGAAAAGACCAAGCGAATAAGCGGCAATCTCCTTAAAATTCATATGCTTCTTTGTTGAAACATCTGTATTGCTCATAACTAAATCCTCCGTTTTAAAAAATTAATCCTTAAATACTTCATTGAAAATATCTATATCAGCCGCTTTCATAACTGCGCTGAACAGCCTTGCTCCGTTCACGGGCAGCAGTTTTCCGAACAGGCTCATTGCGTGCGCATCCAAACCGTGAATCTGAAGTGCCTGTTTATGCTCAATCCCGAACATAATCATTTTCACCATCAAATCGCAGTTTGTTGAAATCATATCAATCAGCTTCTGCCCCTTTTCGCCCTCTGCGCTCTGGTTTCTGAAAATATCTGTTTTTGTAAAGCCGGGGCATACAAGCCCAATATAAAGCCTGCCCCTGAATTCCTCACGCATCGCTTCCGTAAAACTCTTGAGTGCTGCTTTTGAAGCAGAATATGCCGAAGTGCCTGCAAGGCTCATAAGTGCAGCAGAGGAATCTATGTTGATGACGGCGCCGTTTTCACTTTCAAGCAGAAACGGAAGCAGCGTTTTAACAGAATAAACAGCCGAATAGAAATTAATGTTCATAACCGTTTCAATTTCTTCTGTATTATACCTGTCAAATCTTTTGAATTTCGGAAGAATGCCTGCATTATTCACCAGCACATCCACATGCACACCGCTTTCTGCAAGTTCCGCTGCAAATGCTTCCCAGTTTTCACACTTGGAAACATCAAACAGCCGATATGTAAACTGCTCGGCATAGGACGGGCCTAATTCTTCAATAAATTTCTGCATCTTCGGCTCGCTTCTTGCAATGCCGATAACCTTGCATCCGTGTTTTTTTATCAGTGCAGCGGCAATTCCGGCCCCCATGCCGCCCGATGCACCTGTTACAACACAGGTTTTTCCGTGAAGCCAGCATCCGGACATAAATAAATCCCCCTGAAATAAAAAATAAACTTACAGTTATTATACTAAAAACACTGTAAGTTTACAACTAAATTATAAATTATTTTTACATATAGCATACCATTCACATTCCGCACACAGTTTTGATATATCTCCTGTTCCGTATTTTGCGGTGCGCCGGTCAAACGCATCTGTTTTTTCCCTGCTTGTGCATATTCCGTTTACTAAGTTCGGGCAGGCAGCACAAATATCATCGGCAGAAAAAACAATTTCATACGCCTCTCCGCCGTCAAATCTTTCTTTGATTTCTTTCATATTCTCACAGAATGCCCTGCTGTATCCCCTGCCCCGAAATCTCGGAATACAGTTTAAATGATGCGGTCTAAGCCTTAACATACTTATTAAGCCTTGTGCAGAGAACAGATGCAACCGCTATTTTGATAAGATCGGGAATAATGAAAGGAATAACACACATACCGAGTGCCGCAGAAACAGAGACGGCGTCTGCATTGCTGTTATTGTAAACAACAATAAACCAAACTGTGCCGAACGTATAGCAAACCGCAATGCCGATAAGCATGGAAACGGCATAAACCCATATTTTTCTTCCAAGAAGCTTTACCATAATTCCAACAATAAGCGATGTAAAAATAAAACCAATAATATAACCGCCGGTAGCCCCGAAAAGAACACCTACACCTGCCGAAAAACCCGAAAATACAGGAACGCCTATCAGCCCGAGCAGAATATAGACAAAAACCGCAATTGTTCCTTTTTTTGTTCCGAGAAGCCCTGCCGTAAGGCATACCGCCATGGTCTGAAGCGTTACAGGAATCGTAAGCGGTATGGAAATCCATGAGCACACCACAATGATTGCCGCAAAAATACCGATATAAACAAGTTCAATGGTTTTGAATTTATTTTTTTGTTTCTTTAAAATCTTTTCTTCCATAATTTTTCCTCCGAAAACTGATATGCTATTTATACTATAACCGCAGCAGATTGTCAACTAATATTAAAATGTTGGTTTACAATCAAAACATTTGCTAAAACACACGGAATATGTTAATATAGATTTAACAGAAGCAGGTACGCCATTTGCCTGCACACCGCTTGAATTGCCTTGTTCGGGGGATAGATTTTATGAAAAGAAAATGGTTCAAGGGAGATACACATCTTCACACCGTAAACAGTGATGGCATCCTTACAAAGGGCCAGCTTGTTGAATACTGCAAAAATCAGGGGCTTGATTTTATCATTATAACGGATCATGACTATAATTCCGTTGAAGAAAGCTATTATGACGGCGATATGCTTGTTATTCAGGGACAGGAAATCACCGGCGATAACGGTCATGTAAACATATGGGGCAAAAAAGTTCCCGAAGAGCCTCCATATAAGCTTGATACAAGAGAAGATTATGAAACCATCATTGAAAAATGCAGAAAAGCGGGCGCTGTGATTACACTTAACCATCCGTTCTGCTCCATGTGCGGCTTTCGGTTTAATATAGACGGGCTTGACTGCGACTGTGCAGAGGTGTGGAACACCATTCAGCACTCAGATAATATGAAAAACCGGGACTGGTGGGTTGAACAGCTTATGCAGGGAAAACGGATTGCTGCCGTTGGCGGCTCTGATTTTCACAGGGAATATGTGCCGCACACAAAACTACTGATTGCTTCGCCCACAACAATTGTGCTTGCCGGTGAAAACACGCCTGAAGCCATTCTGAAGGCAATGAAAGAGGGCAGAAGCGTTATTACAAACAAGCCGGATTCAACAATGATAGAGCTTACCTGCGGCAGCGCTGTTATAGGTGATACGGTAAAATTTGAAAAAGGCATATCGGTAAATATAAATCTGACAAAGCTTATGCCCTATCACACCGTTACGGTCTATAACAACAAAACCGCTGTTTACAGTTTTAACTCCGGTGCGAAATATTACAGGCAAATTTGCTTTGACTGCGAGGTAGCGGAAAAGGGCTTTGTAAGAGCGGAGGTTACATATAATTACACAGGTATGCTTAAAACGATATACAAATTTGCAGAACAGAAATTCCTCGGCAGCAAAAACAGTGAAGAGCTGCCGCCGTTTATCAGGGCATTTACGAACCCGATTTGGTTTGAATAATTATGGATAAAAACAAAGAGATAAAAGTGATTCCGAAAAATCTTAAGATAAACACAAGAATTGTGCTCAATTCAATTCTTGCGATTATCATACCTGTTATTCTGATTGCTTTATTTACTGTTGTTTTTTTTGCATCGGTTTCCTCGCAAATGAACAGCGCCCCCTCTGTTTCCTACAACATTTTAACACAGATACAGTGGAATCAGATTTCAGCAGATATTGCAAATGTGCTTGAAATGGATATCGACACAGATGAAAAACTGAACAGAATAAAGGACATTTCCTCCTATATGGAAAAGGACGGCACACTGCTTTATATACGCAGAAACGGCAGTGAATTTTATTCCTCGGCATCTGATGAAAACATTTATCAAAAAGCATTTCTGATTTCGCCCAATCACAATAAAGAGGATTCCTACTGTCTGAGCGAAAACGGCCTGCTTATATCCCTGACTGTTTTTGACAAAGAAGCAGAATACCATTTTATTATTCTGAACGAAAACATTGCCATGCCTGATTTTTCCGATAATGAAGTAAAAAATGTTATGGGCACCTTTATAAACAGGGCAAGCATCATTATTATTGTGGTTGTTCTTATTTTTATAACCGCAATTGTTATTGTTTCGCTGATTACCTCAAAAACAATTGTAACACCTATCCGGCAGATTTCCGAAGGTGTAAATGAAATTGCAAACGGAAACTTTGAATATGAAATCCAATACAAATCCACCAATGAGCTTGGCCGCCTTGCAGAAAGCTTTAACGATATGCGGCTTCGCATTAAGGATTCCATAGAGGAGCAAAGCCGCGCGGATCAGAAGCAGAAGGAAATGATTGCCGGAATTGCCCATGATTTAAGAACGCCGCTTACATCGGTTAAGGGATATCTTGAAGGGCTGAGGGACGGCATTGCCGACACACCCGAAAAAAAGAACCGTTATATGGACATCATCTATTCTTCCACAAACGATATTGAAAAAATGCTGGATGATCTTCTGACAATTTCCAAGCTGGAACTTGGTTCGGTAACACTGAACTGCGAAAGAGTTAAAATAACGGATTTTCTTCCCTTTGCCGAAGAGGTCCGGGCAGAGCTTGAAAAAAACGACTTCGATCTTGAAATTATTGACAAAACAAAAAATCCCGTTGCACTGAATCTGGATACAGACAGTTTTTCAAGAGTTATAAACAACATTGTGTCAAACAGTATAAAATACAGAAATAAGGATGTGCGCGGTAAAATTGAAATGACCATTCTTGAATATAAAAATACAATTTTATTTGAAATCAAGGATAACGGCATGGGTGTTGCCCGCCAGAATCTGCCAAGGATATTTGACACACTTTACCGAACAGACAGAGCCCGTTCCAATTCAAGAAACGGTTCAGGACTGGGGCTTTCCATCTGTAAACAGATTGTTGAAATGCACGGCGGTCTGATCTGGGCGCAAAGTGATATCGGAAAAGGCTTATCCATATTTATTTCACTGCCAATATATAAAGAAGAGGAGTAACTGAAATGACGAAGAAAATTTTGATTATTGAAGACGATTTAAACATTCAGACTCTGGAAAAGGACTATCTTGAAGCAAACGGTTTTACTGTTGAAACAGAGAGCAACGGCAAAGACGGCCTTGAAACCGCACTTTCTGAAAACTTTGATTTAATTTTGCTTGATGTAATGCTGCCCGGTATAGACGGAATGGAAATCTGCCGCCGTCTGCGCGAAGTTAAGGATATTCCGATTCTTCTTGTCAGCGCAAAAAAAGAAGACCCTGATAAAATCAAAGGTCTTGGCTTCGGTGCTGATGATTATATCATAAAACCGTTTTCCCCAAGTGAGCTTGTTGCACGGGTGATTGCACATATCAGCCGTTACCAGCGCTTAACCTCTAAAGAGCAGAACAAGGCAATCACAGGTGAAATTATTGAAATTGAAAAACTCCAACTGGACGGAAATTCACGCAGAGCATATCTGAATGATACGGAAATCATCCTTACCAACAAGGAATTTGACCTGCTGTATTTTCTTGCCGCAAGCCCTGACACGGTTTTCAGCAAGGAAGAGCTGTTCAATAAAATCTGGCAGTATGATTCCATCGGGGAAACCTCCACAATCACTGTGCATGTAAATCGCATCCGCGATAAAATTAAAGAGGCGGACAGCAGTCTGGATTATATTCACACCGTGTGGGGCAAAGGCTACAGATTTAACAAATAATTCTTTAACCGTATGAATTGCTAAAATTAAATGAATATAACAAAAGCCGCTGATTTTGGGTACTCCAAATCGGCGGCTTTTAAATATACTTTAAAACATCATAAATATTTTCAATTACGGGCACATCCCGGCGAAGCTGCTGATCTCTGAACCAGCCCCAGTTCATTCTTACTGCCTGCATGCCGGCAGACAATGCCCCTTCAATATCGTTAACCGGGTGGTCGCCGACATAAATACAGTCCGCAGCATCTATTCCAAGCTGTTCGGCAGCATATAAAAAGATTTCTGCCTGCGGTTTTGCGAAAGGAAGATCACCCGAAACAACCACAATATCACAATAAGGCAAAAGCCCGCTCTGCTCCATTTTCGTGTGCTGAAGCACAGACGGTCCGTTTGTAATCACACCTGTTTTTATGCCCTTTTCCCTTAAAGCCTTAAGAAGCGGAACTGAACCGCCGAAAATAACATTGTGATAACCGAACCTTGTGTCATAATGCTTTGCAAGCACCTTTTCAGACGGTGCATCACTCCATTTCCACATATCAATCAGGCTCTTATACCATTCTTCCCGATTCACATAGCCACCGTTTCCTGTGGCAACCATATCTGTTTTTCTTTTGTTCTTTTCCTTTTCCGATAAATTCGGCAGAAATGCAGCAAGAAAGGTATCCATATATCTTTCAAATGCCGCTGTTCTGTCCTGCAAAGTTTCATCAAAATCAAATAATACTGCTTTTGTCATAATCAAGCTGCCTTCTAAGTTCATTCACATCTCTAAAGGTTTTTTCCGGCCGCAGATAATCCACAAGTTCAACCGAAATAACCCTGCCATATAAATCACCGCTGAAATCAAAAATATGTGTTTCCGCCAAAGGCTTTTCAACCTTCCATGTGGGGCGGATTCCAATATTGGTAAAAGATTTATATGTAACGCTTCCCACTGTGGTAAGGCTTTCGTAAACACCGAATTTCGGCACAACAAGACCGTCCGGCATGTGCTGGTTAATTGTGGGAAAGCCGATTGTGCGGCCTCTTCTGTCCCCGGAAATCACTTCACTTTCAAAGGTGTAATTATAGCCCAGCATTTCATTGGCAGAGCGGATTCTGCCTTCGTTTATCGCCTTTCTTATGCGGGTTGAGCTTATCGGCAGGCTTTCAAATTCCTGTGCTTCAAGAATACGAACCCAGATATCCTTTTTCTCAAGATATCTGCGCATATCCAATGCACACCAGGAAGCATTTTTCCCGAATCTGAAATTAAAGCCGCAGAGCACCGTCTGCGCATTGAATCTTCCGATAATTATTTTTTCAATGAATTCCTCGCCCGAAAGATTTCTGATTTCACCGAAATCGGCAAAAACGGCGTTTGGATAACGCCTTTCAAAAATACTTTTCTGCAAAAGCGAAAAACGGTTGTTCACACAGTAAATAATCGTATTTTCCGCACCTGTAACAACTGTTTTATGCGCAAGATGCATTCCGTCAAAATCACCAATCGCAACTGCTATTCTGTTTTTATTATTCTCATTTGCCATAATTTATTTATCAATAAATACTTTTTTAACTGTAAGTTCGTCTTTTTCCGCCTGTCCAAGTCCCAAAAAATCTCTGTCCGGCGAATAAATCCTGTAAATACCGCTATCCTCAAGATTTTTTCTGATTCTGCCCCTGTCAAGTGCTCCGCCGTTTTTAAACCGAATGCTCTGGGCAGATGAAACCTCTATTCTGCCATACGCATCCAGCGCCTGATCAACAGGAATTACAATATCTTCAAATCCGATATGGTTATCCTTTCGTTTCTGAAGTTCTTCCAGTGTTATGCAATCATCAAGCGAAAACCCCATAGCGCTTGTGCGGATCAAAGAAGTCATAACCGCACCGCAGCCAAGTGTTCTGCCGATATCATCAATCAGCGTTCTTATATAAGTTCCCTTTGAGCAGAAAACATCAATAACATAAGAGTTTCCGTCTGCCGAAATCAGCTCAAGCTTTTTTATTTCCGCTTCGCGTGCATTTCTTTCAATCTCTATGCCCTGCCTTGCAAGCGCATAAAGTCTTTTCCCGTTTACAGACACGGCGGAATACATCGGCGGAATCTGTTTTATTTTTCCTCTGAAAGCTTCAAGCGTTTTTAAAACATCTGCTTCTGAAGCATTCACCTTATATTCAGCAGTGATTTTTCCTGTAATATCCAGCGTATCCGTAGTTTTTCCCAGAACAAACGAAGCACGGTATCCCTTATCGCTTTCCGGCAGAAAATCAAGAAATCTTGTTGCTCCTCCAAGCATAACAGGAAGCACACCCTGTGCCATAGGATCCAGTGTGCCTGTGTGTCCGCACTTTTTTTCGCCTGTTATGCCGCGAACTTTTGCACACACGCCGAAAGAAGTTATATCCTTCTTTTTATCAATACAGATTATACCTGTCATTTCAGAAATTCCCCGCATTTTTCAACAAGCATTTTCCTTGCCTCATCAACAGAGCAGTTCAGCCTGCATGCCGATGCCTGCGGATGTCCGCCGCCGTTAAAGCATTTGGCAAGCTCTGCCGCATTCACCTTTTCAAAGGTGCGAAAGGAAGCCTTGCAGGTGCCGTCCGGCTTTTCACGGATGGTAATTCCGATTTCAACACCTTCAACCTGCCTTGTAAGCGGCGCAAGTGCTTCTGTTTCCTGCTCGTTAGAGCCGGATTCTTCATACATCTTCTGTGTAACGGTAATTACAGCCACTCTGTCCCTGCAGTAAAGCTGCATGCTTTCAATGGCAAGCCGTTCCAGCTTTGCATATGTTTTTGTTTTTGTTTCAAACATAATGCGGTTAATTCTGCCGTTGTCAGCGCCGCAGTCCATCAGCTCTGCCGCAATGCGGTAGGTTTCAGCGGTTGCCGATGCATATCTGAAACAGCCTGTATCCGTTGAAAGACCTGTGTAAAGGCAATCTGCAATTCTTTTGTCTGTTTCAACACCAAGCTCACAGATAACCTTATAAACCGTTTCACATGCGGCGGCTGTTTTTTCAAGCAGCAGATTTTCCGCAAATTCCGTGTTTGTACCGTGGTGATCTATGCAAAGATCAATCCTTCCGCTATATAAATCAGCAATCGGTCCAAGCAGATTTTCTGTTGCAACATCAACAGCCACAATAAAATCTTCCTTAAAATCATAAACGGGCATATCTTCATAAAGGTAACCGTATTTTTTCGGAATTTCATCCGCATTGATTACCCTTGCCTTTTTACCCATTTTCAGCAGTGCATGGCAAAGCCCGAAGCCGCACCCGAGCGTATCACCGTCAGGGTGGGCATGGGTAAGGATAAGAATATTATCCTGCTCTTTTAGAAGAGCTGCACATTTTTTAACATCAATTCTCATTTGACGCATCCTTTAATTTTTCAAAAATCTCCATACCTTTTTCGATGGAATCATCGGCAACAAAGGCAAGCTGCGGAGCCTTTCTTAAATGAAGGTTGTTTGAAAGCGCCCGGCGGATGTAGCCCTGTGCACAATCCAGCCCCTTGCAGGCTTTTTTGGCTGTTTCAATTCCCTCCATCGCGCTGATGTATACCTTGGCATAGCTTAAATCATTGGATACCGTTACATTTACAACAGTAAGCATTTTTCCTGCCACACGCGGATCTTTTAATTCACGCATAAGCGAGATAATTTCACGCTTTATATCCTCTGATATTCTGTCTATATGAAATCCTGCCATAATTAATCCCTGTATTCCTCAACAATATAACATTCAAGAATATCCCCTGCTTTAATATCATCCCAGTTTTCAAGGGAAATACCGCATTCATAGCCGGAGGAAACTTCTTTAACATCATCCTTGAATCTTTTCAGATTCTTAATAGCCGTATCAGCAATCTGCTTGCCGTTTCTTACTACGCGAACCTTTCCGTTTCTTCTTACATTACCACCTGTTACAAGAGAACCTGCAATGGATCCCACGCTGGAAAGCGTATAAACCTCACGCACCTCAACCGTTCCTGTGTCCACATTTCTGTATTTAACGGAACGCATGCCCCGCATGGCAGATTCTATATCCTCTATTGCATCATAGATAATATCATACTGCTTGATTTCAATGCCATCTCTTGCTGCATTATCGGCTGCCACCTGCTCAACGCCTGTTGCAAATGCAATAATGATTGCATTTGAAGCATTTGCAAGCATAACATCCGAATCGTTTACAGCACCGACTGCACCGTGAATAATCTTAACTCTGACCTCATCGTTTTCAATCTTAAGCAGCGACTGCTTAACCGCTTCAACAGAACCCTGAACATCTGCTTTAACGATAATGTTGAGTTCCTTCATCTCTCCGTCTTCAAGCGTAGAGAAAAGTGTATCCAGCGTAACCTTCTGATAAAGCTTGAATTCCTCTTCCTTTGCAGCTGCCTTACGCTGTTCAACAAGCTCTTTTGCAAGGCGTTCATCCGAAACGGCATTGAATTCATCACCGCTCATTGGTGCTGTATCCAGACCCATGATTTCAACAGGAACGGAAGGACCTGCCTGCTCTATTTTTCTGCCCTTATAGTCTGTCATTGCACGCACACGGCCAACAGCTGTGCCTGCCACAACATAATCGCCCGAATGAAGTGTGCCGTTCTGAACAAGGAAAGTGGCAACAGGGCCTCTGCCCTTATCAATTCTGGCTTCAATAACAACACCCTTGGCAGATCTTTCTGGATTTGCCTTAAGCTCAGACATTTCCGAAACAAGCAGAATGGTTTCAAGCAGCTTATCAATGCCCATTTTCGTTTTAGCGGAAACCGGCACACAGATTACATCGCCGCCCCATTCTTCAGGAACAAGATTATGCTCTGTAAGCTGCTCCATGATTCTTGCCGGGTTTGCACCCTCTTTATCCATTTTGTTAATTGCAACGATAATTTCAATTTCTGCGGCTCTTGCATGGTTGATAGCCTCTATCGTCTGCGGCATGATACCGTCATCCGCAGCAACAACAAGCACTGCCACATCTGTTGCCATTGCACCTCTTGCACGCATTGCTGTGAATGCAGCGTGGCCCGGAGTGTCCAGAAATGTAATTTTCTGATTATTGATTTCCACCTGATATGCACCGATTGCCTGCGTAATTCCGCCGGCCTCGGTTGAGGTTACATCCGTATCTCGGATAGCATCCAAAATAGAGGTTTTGCCGTGGTCAACATGGCCCATTACGCATACAACAGGTGGTCTGGTTACTGCATTTTCATCATCTTCAAGTTCTTCCTCAATAATGCGTTCCTCAATGCTGACTTCAATCTTCTTTTCAACCTTTGCGCCAAGCTCTGTTGCAACAATCTCTGCTGTGTCAAAATCAATCACTTCATTCACGGTTGCCATTACGCCAAGCACCATAAGCTTTTTAATTACCTCGGTTGCAGTCATACGCAGAAGTGCTGCAAGATCGCCCACAGTGATTTCATCCGGAACCTGAATTTTAATTTGCTGTTTCTTTCTCTGCTCGGCAATACGGGCAAGGCGCTGCTGCTCTGTTTCCTTCTTGGAGCGCGCATGCATGCCCTGCGGCTTTTTCTTTCTGTACTGCTTGGATTTCTGATTCAGCTTCTGCTTTTTCTGATAATCGCCCATGGAGGAAGCAGGGGCAATATCCTCGTATTTCTGATTGTATTTTTCAAGATCAACCGTATTTACACGGGTGTCAATTCTTCGGGCTTCGCCCTTTGTGCGGGCCTGCGGCGTCTGGGCTGCTTTTTTCTTGGCCTTTTCTTCGGCACGCTTAGCTGCCTGCTCTGCCATCTGAAGAATTGCCGCCTGACTTTTACGCTTTTTATCCTTTTCCGTTACAGCCGTTGCTTCTTTCTTCGGTTTTGCAGATTTATCATTCTGCTTCTTTTCTTCCTTTCCGGATTTCTTCGGCCCTGCCGAATTAAAATATCCTTCAAAGGATTTTACACTGTTATCTGTTGTAATTTTATCAAAAAGAATATTAAGCTCATCCTCTTCAAGCACCGTTCCGGCCTTTTTTGCAGGGCCGCTGCAGTATTCCCCGAGTATTTCGATAATCTCCTTGTTGGTTTTTCCGAAATCCTTTGCAACATCGGAAACTTTAACCTTTATTACCATATATCAAATTCCTCCTGTCTATATCTATGCTTCGTCTTCTAATAGTGAACTGATTTTCGTGCTGAAATTTTTATCATTAACTGCAATTACGCCTGCCTTGTAGCCGCAGGAATAATGGATTTCCGAAATCGTAATATCCGCAGCTATCACAGGAATGTCAATACCTCTCTTATCCATTGCCGTTTGAAATTCACGCCTTAACCTATCAGAGGTATCGCAGGCAAAAATCAGCAGTTCTGCCTTCTTCTCTATAACAGCAGAAAGTGCTGTATCATGCCCCATGGAAAGTTTGCCGGCTCTGCGGGCAAGCCCAAACATTGAAAGTGCCTTATTTTTGTCCATTTTCGATTTCTTCTTCCATTTTCTCATAAACCGCATCTTCTATCTGCATGGAAAATGCGCGTTCAAAGGCTCTTTTTTTTCTTGCTTTTTTCAGGCATTCGGAATTATTGCAGACATATGCGCCGCGCCCGTTTTTCTTTCCCGTTAAATCAAGGCTTACTTCACCCTGCGGGCTTTTAACAACTCTTACAAGGGTGCGCTTATCAAACATTTCACCGCAGCCCGTGCACATTCTTTTCACTTCACGCTTTGCTTTCATTTTTGTCATCCCCAGATTAATTTATTCCTGCGTGCCCTCATAAAAGCCTGATTCAGGCTTAATATCAATTTTCCAGCCTGTAAGCTTGGCAGCAAGGCGAACGTTCTGCCCTTTGTTTCCGATTGCAAGGCTGAGCTGATCGTCCGGCACGGTTGCACGGCAGATTTTTTTATCCTCATCCAGAATTTCAACACCGCAGACATCAGACGGAGCAAGCGAAGCAGAAATAAATTCCGCATTGTCCTCACTGTAAGTTACGATATCAATTTTCTCACCGCCGAGCGCATCAACAATAGCGGAAACTCTCTGCCCTCTCGGACCTATGCAGGCACCGACTGCATCAACATTTTCATCCTTGCTGTAAACAGCAATCTTTGTTCTTGAGCCTGCCTCACGGGAAACGGATTTGATTTCAATTGTGCCATCATAAATTTCGGGAACTTCTGTTTCAAACAGCCTTCTTACAAGACCCTTATGTGTGCGTGAAAGCATGATTTTCGGACCTCTGCTGTTATCCTGAATCACATCCACAATAAAAATTTTAACGGATTCACCCTCGGTAAGCACCTCACCCGGCACCTGCTCTGCTTTCGGAAGCATTGCAAGCGTTTTTCCGATTTCAACCGTTGCATTTCCCGTTACCGGGTCTATGCGGTGAATTTTAGCTGTAACAAGCTCCTGATTTTTATTCTGAAATTCTTCAAACTGCTTGCCCTTTTCACCCTCACGGATGCCCTGACGGATAACATTTTTAGCCGTCTGCGCCACAATTCTGCCGAAATCCTTTGTTTTAAGCGGAATATCAATTGTTTTACCGACCTTTGCGGATTTGCGGATTTCAAGCGCATCATCAATTAAAATATCAGCATCCTCATCCTCAATCTCTTCAACAACATTTTTGCGCACATAAACCTTTATTTTTTCCTTTTCCGGGTCTATATCGCAGAATACAATATCCTTATCGTGATAATATTCACGCTTTGCCGCAACAATGATTGCACCTGATATTTTTTCAAAAAGATATTCTGCAGAAAGCCCCTTTTCCTCCTCAAGCATTCTTACTGCTTCAAAAAATTCATTGCTCATTTTTCCTATCAACCTTTCCTTGTTAAAATTCTTTAAAAATCTGATATGTTAAAATCATCAAGCTTCACAAAGGAGATTTCCTTTCTGCTGAAAATCATTTTCTTTTCATCACGAAGCCTGACGGTTATTTCACCGTTTTCGTATTTTTCAAGCACACCGCCGAAATCCCTTACATTTTCAATGGGTCTTATTGTTCTTACCGTAACAGGAGAACCTAAATACTTTTCAAAATGCCAATCCTTTTTCAGTTCCCGTTCCACACCCGGAGAGGAAACCTCCAGCATATAGCTTTGGGAAATCGGATCTGCCTCGTCAAGCGGTTTCGTTACCGCATGCGTTAAATCCACACAGTCATCAATGGAAACACCGCCGGATTTATCAATATAAATTCTTAAATACCAATCCGTTCCCTCTTTTGTAAAGGTTATATCCCACAAATCAAGCGAAAGTGCTTCGGCAAACGGCTTTACAATTTCTTCAACACGCTGCACCGTATTTTTGCCTGCCATAAAACCTGAAACCCCCTAACAATGATATGAGAGCGGCTCAAAAAGCCACTCTCACTTTCATTTCTTTAACTTACGTTTAATAATATAATATATAAATTAAATATTGTCAAGGAAAATTTTATCTTATTTTATAAATATTGCCTTCAAACGGCTTAAGCTGTACAGAAGGCGTGCCTTTTGTTGAAAGAATGAGCTTTGCCCCCTGCATATCAATCGGCCTTGGAAGAGTCTTTTTCCCGAGATTCAGTTCAACATAATACAGTTCGCCGTTATATTCTCTGTAATAGCAAAATAAAGGTGCACCTATATTTTCCGCACGCTTAAATTCACCGTAAACAAGTGCAGGTGTTTCCTTTCTTAAAGCAATTGCTTTTTTATAAAAGTTCAGCACGCTGTCTTCCCTTGCCGCCTCATCCGCTGCATTATATCTTCTGTAATCGGATGTGATTTTAAGCCAGGGCTTGCCTGTTGTAAAGCCTGCATTTTCGCTGTCGCTCCACTGGAACGGGCTTCT
The DNA here is from genome assembly GCA_910584985.1 of uncultured Eubacterium sp. Lineage (GTDB taxonomy): Bacteria > Bacillota > Clostridia > Oscillospirales > Acutalibacteraceae > Eubacterium_R. The sequence goes on from CAJUDJ010000020.1 coordinate 20,938, forward strand.
GGAATTGTCCCTTGTGCCCGTCTTTGCCCTGATAAATGCTTTTTCCTTGCTTTTGCCTTTTTTTACAAGCTCATGATATCGGTTGACGGCTTCAACATCGTTGATTTCATCAATGGATTTAAAATCCACATTACCCATTGAAATTTCCTGCCCCTGATAGATATAGGGAACACCCCTCAGCGTCATCTGAATCAGTGCACACACCTTGGAAATATCCTCCCTGTAAGCATCGGTTTTATCCACCTTTGTTACAATGCGGGGGTTATCGTGATTTTCAAAGAAAACCGCAGGCCAGCAGTGATTTGTATACTGTGTCTGGAAGCGTTCAAACTCCAGCATCACTTTATACAAATCATAATCGTATATATCGTAATTCGTGTGCCCCTGATTCATCAGAAAATCGAAATTAAACACCGTGTCAAGCTCACCGCGGAAATCGGCAGTAAGCATTTTATCCATTTCAATTCCTGCACCGCCGCATTCACCAACTGTATAAACATCATAATTCCCGAAGGTTTTTTCACGCATTTCATGCAGATATTCATGAAGCCGCGGCCCATAAAAATAATATTCCGCACCTTTAAATCCCGTGAGCATGCCAAGGAAGGAATTTGCCTCCGGCAGTTCAGGTGTTTTGCTTATGAAATTGATAACATCCATTCTGAAGCCGTCAATACCTTTTTCAAGCCACCAGTTCATCATTTCATAAACATCACGGCGAACATTTTCATTTTCCCAGTTCAGATCCATCTGCTTTTTGGAGAACAGGTGCATTGCCCACTGATTCAGATGCTCATAATAATTCCATGCAGGACCTCTGAACAGCGAAAGCCAGTTATTCGGCGGCGTAACACCGTTATCGGCAGCATCACGCCATATATAATAATCATGATATGGGTTATCCTTTGATTTAAGAGCTTCCCGAAACCATTCATGCTCATCGCTTGTGTGATTCACAACCAGATCAATAATCAGCTTCATGCCGTGCTTATGGATTTCATCAAGCATAGTGTCAAAATCTTCCATCGTGCCGAATTCGTCCATTATCTTTCTGTAATCGCGAATATCATATCCGTTATCATCATTGGGAGAATCATAAAACGGTGAACACCAGATGGCAGTTACGCCCAACTCCTGCAGATAATCCAGCTTTTCCGTAATTCCTTTCAGGTCGCCGATTCCGTCTCCGTTGCTGTCATAAAAAGAACGGGGATAAATCTGATAAATGATAGCTTCCTTCCACCACTTTTCCGTCAGCGTTCCGTTGTCGGCAATAACTTCATCCTTTTCAAGATTAAACATATCACATATCTGCTGCACTGTTTTTTTATCCAGCAGGCCGCAGGACAGCGTGGTAAGCGCTTTAAATTTAGTGTTTCCCAGAATGCCTTTTCCGGCAAGGGAGGTTGGCAGGCGGAATGCCATCATAAGCTTTTCCAGCATATCCTTTGCCATCGGATTCTGTGCAGCATCCCTGAATTTTGTTTTCGGTGTAATTTTAATCATAGCGTTTCTCCTGTATATCAATAAATACCCTGCGCAATCATTGCGTCTGCAACCTTTTCAAAACCTGCAATATTTGCGCCGGCAACAAGATTATAGCCCAGTCCGTACTTTTCAGCGGCTTTAACGGAATCGGCATGTATATTAATCATCGCCTGATGCAGCCTGCTGTCCACCTCTTCCGCAGTCCACTGCAGGCGCTGGCTGTTCTGGCTCATTTCAAGCCCGGAAACACATACGCCGCCTGCATTAACCGCTTTTGACGGTGCAACAATAATATTCTGATTTGCAATAAGATATTCAAGTGCATCTGCCGTGGTTGGCATATTGGATACTTCTATATAATATTTTACGCCGTTTTCGGCAAATTTCTTTGCATCTTCAAGATTTACCTCATTCTGCGTTGCACAGGGCATAATGATATCTGCATCCTCAGTCTCCCACGGTTTTCTGCCGGGAATATATACGGCAGACGGAAATCTGTCGCTGTAATCCTGCACCCTGTCCCTGCCGCTTGCACGCATTTCAAGAAGATAATCAATCTTTTCTTCCGTGCAGATACCGTCCTTATCATAAACATAACCGTCCGGCCCGCTTATCGTGAGCGGAACTGCGCCAAGTGCATTAAGCTTCTTTATTGCACCCCATGCAACATTTCCGAAGCCGGAAAGCACCACACGCTTGCCCTTTATTGTGTCTTTTTCGTGCTTAAGCACCTCACACAAATAATAAACTGCACCGTATCCTGTTGCTTCCGGGCGGATAAGCGAACCGCCGAAGGATAAGCCCTTGCCTGTTATAACGCCGTTTTCAAACGCATCTTTTATCCGCTTGAACTGACCAAACAGGAAGCCTACCTCTCTTGCTCCAACGCCTATATCGCCTGCCGGCACATCAATATTCGGGCCGATATGACGGTACAGCTCCGTCATAAACGCCTGGCAGAAGCGCATAATCTCCGTTTTGCTTTTGCCCCTCGGATCAAAATCAGAACCGCCCTTTGCGCCGCCCATCGGAAGCCCTGTAAGCGAGTTCTTAAAGGTCTGTTCAAAACCAAGGAAATACATAATGCTTGAATTCACACTCGGATGAAAACGAAGCCCTCCCTTATACGGACCGATTGCAGAATTAAACTGAACACGGTAGCCCCTGTTCACCCTTGTTTTTCCTGCATCATCCGTCCATGCAATTCTGAATGTAATCAGCCTGTCAGGCTCAACCATTCTGCCCAGAATATCATCCTCAACATATTCAGGGTGCTGTTCAATCACCCTTTCAAGAGAACCCAGCACCTCTTTTACACACTGTATGTATTCCGGCTTGGCATTATCCCGTCTTTCAACAGTTTCTATAACACTTTTTATATATGTATTCATATTGAACTTCCCCCTCAGCTTTAATTATATGGCAAAGAAAGGCTTTATTCTATGCACAATACTTATAATAATTATATCGTAATTTCGTGCAATTTGCCTAACAGATATTTGCCATATGTAAAAAAACGCATAACAAAAGCCTTTCCGATGGGGCATCCAAACGGAAAGGCTTTTAAATGATTTGATATTAAATTAAGGAAAGAATAAGTGCAATTATGCCCCACACTGCCAGCCCGATTATGCCGAGCACAACAGCAGCAAGCAAAAGAACAAGAAAAATGAGAAGAATCAGCACAAACGGCCCTTTTCTGCTCTTTTTAACAGGATCGGCAAAAGCTTTTTCTGCTTCTTTTGCAGGTGCAGGATTGCTTTCATCATAAACAGGCTCGATTTTAAGCGTTGCCTGTGCATCGCATGGGCCGGAATTCCAAAGAAGCGGCTCAACAAGGCTTCTTACGCTTTCCGCACCTTTAATCACCTTGCCGATTGAAAAATGAATTGTATTCAGGAAGGAATCTATCACATTCAGAAATGCACAGGTGATTTTATATTCTCTGGTATCCGGGCCGTAAGGTGAATCGCCGCAGTAAAGATTCTGCACAAGCTCAAGTATAAAATCAACCACCTTATTATCGGCTATATCGGCTATATCGCTTTTTTTCAGCCCGCTTTCCTTTTTGCACAAGCGCCATATCTTTTTAAAGGTTAACTTATTCAGCCATTTGGCAGCCGGCTTTATCAGCCAGCCCATTTTCTTTACTTTATCACCCGGAACGGAAAAGGCATCCGTCATTTCGGCAAGATGATCAATATCCGTTGCCGCAGCAGTAATTACCTCTCTGATCATGCCGAAGAAAAAGGATTTCATATATTCATCAAACGGTTTTCCGTTTGTATCCATCCCCGGAACATCTTTAATGATAATGGTATCTGTTCTGATTTCTCCGTTTGCAGGATCGAAAGTAACATTGCGCATTGCAGGCGGGCAGCCTATCATTGCACCGCAGGCAATATCATAAAACTTGTTTCCCTTTTCCGTGGTTATAACCGAAATATCATGCACATGGGTATGCCCTGTCAGCATGCAGTGCAGCCCTGCATCGGCAAAAATTTCTCTTGTGGTTTCATGATTTCTCTGCATATCGCCCTTACCGATTATGGAATAGAACGGAGATGGCGAAATCATTGGATGATGCGTCATGGCAATTACATACTGATCATTTTTATGTGCATCCGCAAGCTGTTCCATAATCCACTGCATACACGCATCGCTGTAACCTGAGCCTCTGCCCTCTTCCTTATCATTTGTATCATCATTCAGTGCAAACAGCCTGTAACCCGGTGCAAGCTGCACTACATAACAAAGTGATTCTTCAAAGGTGGCTATGGCTTCATTCGGGCCGAATTCGTAATACATATCCCACAAATCATGGCGGTTTTCAACTGCCGGAACCGTAATTTTGTTATCGCCGTCATATCCGTCAGCCACGCCGCCGTCCCTGAAATCATGGGTTGCGGTGATTACATAAACTCTTTTTCCCCTCTTTTTCAAATCACGCAGCATTTCAATGAATTCTTTATGGGATTCTATTTCACCGTCCCGTGTGGTATCACCTGCAAGCACAACAATATCTGTTGATGTATCTTCACAAAGAATATCAAAGCCTGCCTTGATTACAAGATCGGAATCCCTGATTACCTTCTGGCTTTTGGCCTCTGCCTTTCTGTAAGCAGCACCTTTTGTGCCGCCCTTTCTTGAATAATAATGCAAATCCGTTATAAATTGAATTTTCAGCGGCGCATTATTACTTCCGCTAAGCCTTGCTGCCATAATTAGCCCTCCTTAATTTATAGCGTTGATCTTAATTTCTCCGCACCCGACTGCTGCATCAAGTGTAATTTCAATGATTCCGCTGCCTCTGAGGCTGAAATCTGTTTTTTCATCATTCAAAAGCACTTCGTATTCATGTTCATCCGAAAGGCAAACAAGAATACCGTATTTTTCATTGCTGCCGCAATACCTGAATTTTATGTATGCACTGCTGCAATCTGCCTGCTGCTCGTCAAGCCACAAATCAAAACCGGTTGTAACCGTTCCCGGGCGGTAATATGCATTTGCCCACACACAGATCGGTGCGGAAAGCCCGCCGAAATTATGAAACCAGCCGCCACGCTGCGTTTCAATGCCGAAGCATTCATAGGTGTTATAGGAAAAATCGGTTTCCTTTTTCCACATATTCAGTGCCGTGTTTGCTATCTCAAAGGCAAAATCCATATCGCCCAGATCAAACATTGCCTTCCAGATAAACCACTGGTGCGACATCCACACATTTCCGTTCCAGTATCCGTCATCAAAATAATAGGATGCACTTCTGTCAACAGCAGAAATTCCGCTTTGACTCCACATTTCATTCGGGTTTTTAATATGGGAAAGCACTCTGCTTTTCCGTTCTCCCTCAGCGGCGCCTGCAATAAGCGGATAAATACCGTCCATTCCCTTATTCATATTCTCGCCGTTTTCATTACGCAGAAAGCCTGTTATGGTATTGTTTTCATCATAAACTGTATAGGAATAATAGCCGGCTTCCTCATCCCAGCACAAATCATTCAGCGCCCTTGTGCATCTTCTGATATCCTCGGCAAAAAATTCGGCATCCTCTTTTCTGCCCATATCCTCGGCAATCATTTTCATAATTTTAGCCGCAAGAATAATATGAGCGGTAGAAATGCATGGGCATATTCTGTTCATCATTTGCTTATCAATCATATAAACCTGCGCAGGATAGTCGTCCATTCCCGAACAGGAATACCAGTAATCATAGGTTGTAAGCAGATTATTTTTGAACTTTCCTGTGGTCGAGCCCGGCGTTATGCCTGCAATATAGTTATAATATCTGCGCATTTTTTCATACAGCCCATAAAGCGCACTTCGGTTTCTGCTTTTCTTTACAAGTTCGGCATACTGCGCAAACTGTGTGGGCACAAGGCTGCCGTGCAGCAGAAATGCATAATCCAGATTATCCTCTTCGGAAAGATAGGTTTCAAGAATATACTGTGATTTTTCAATGCTGTATTCCAGCACACCGATACCGATAATTCCGCTGTCCCAGGTATAAAAACTGTCCCATCTTTTGCCCGGGGTGAAATGCACAATATTTGCCCCGTGCTTATAAAGCGGATACACAACATTTGTAAAAAGGGTTGCTTTCAGAATTTCAGTTGAAAGATCATATTTCCTGCCTGCTTCATTAAACAGCGAAATACCCTGTGTGTTTTCAGCTGCCCTTACAATATTTTCATATTCGGTTATATGAAGCGGTGCTTCCGTTCCTTTTGAAATAATCATATATTCCGTATGCTCTGCATTCGGCTCAATGAATATGGATTTAATCAAGGTGTTGTGGAAAAAGCCGTCATCGCTTTTTTTATCCTTAAAGCTGCCGGAAAAGGTTCTTCTCAGCTCATCATATGTAGGATCACCGTTTGAAAGCCTGTTTGAAAGCGCATCCTCAAGACAGCCCGAATCAAGCGTTCTCTGCCTTGTAGCGGGATTATGCGTAAGCACACAGTATGTTTCACCTGTTTCGGGATAAGTAAGGCTGATTCTCTGCCCGTTTCCGAGAGCCTCTGTTTCAATCTGCGGAACAACAGCTCTTTCTTTCTGAACAACCTTTACTTTTTGTGCATCCTCTTTTTCGGTTACGGCAAAAAAGTCTATTTCAACCCCGTATGTGCCAAGGCTTTCCAGAATAAAGCCGCTTTCACTGCCGTTATAATCAAATACTTCTGTTCGGAGTGCATCACTTTCAGGAAAAACAGCCTTTGTTCCGCAAAGCATAAATTCTGCATTGCCTTTGCCAACCGTTCTGTATCTTACGGTTATAACAGGATCTTTAAACGCAGAAACATCGGCAATATAGGATACCCTGTCGCCCTTTTCAGCACCGAAGGGCTTTAAATTCAGGAAAGGCACATGGTAATTCTCGCACCTGTCACCAAGCCCAAAGCCGCCGCAGAAGCGGGAATCGGCAAACTGGCCCTTTTTCATTCCGTCTGTGTTCTGATTATCCCATGGGCGTGAAACCGCATAGGTATATTCATAATAATCCGGTGCATTTATAAACAGGCATTTCTTGGGAAGCTCTGCCACACAGTAGGATACACTCGGATATTCAAGTGCCGAAAATGCATTGAGCACGCAGTTCTGCTTTAAATCTGTGTTGTTTACAAATCTGCATCTCATAAGATAGGCTTCGTCAGACATTTTTGAAAACGAAACATCCGCATAAATCTGATCCTTCCACAGAAGCTCATAACGATAGGAAAAGCAGGAATAATCCTCGGCACAGTGCCACAAATGGTAGCTGCTCGGTATTGTAACATTCGGTGCGGGAACAGAGGAATTCCACACGGTGGGATGCACAATAAAATCAAATCTTGCGCCTGTATCCGACTGCGAATCCACAATTCTTGAAATGCCCATATATTTTTTTGAATACGGCCCCCACAGAGGCATTTTTCTTTCATTTTCAGCCATTGTTTTTAGTCCTTTACTGCCTTTTTATTTGTATTATACTTGATTGAAATCGTTTGTCAATAGAATATAGATTATGTTTATATTTTAGTATATTGACAATTATCGGTCAATCCTTTATAATGTTTTTTGCTGAAACGGCATTAAAGTAAATATTAGGTCATCGGAGAACACACAGCCGCAGCTGTGCTGTTGACAAAGATGTCGAGTGTGCTCGGTTATTTTTAATAATCGGGTGCTTTTTTATCTTTAATGAAAGGAAAAAGACAAAATGAGAATACAGTTGTCGGATCATTTCGGTTATAAAAAACTTATCCGCTTTGTTCTTCCGTCTGTAGCGATGATGATTTTCACATCGATTTACAGCGTTGTGGACGGTTTTTTTGTTTCGAACTATGCGGGAAAAACACCGTTTGCCGCATTGAATTTAATCTATCCGCTGCTTATGATGCTGGCTACGCTCGGCTTTATGATTGGCACAGGCGGCAGCGCCGTGGTTTCCAAAGCGCTTGGTGAAGGAAAAAAGGAAAAGGCAAACGAATATTTTTCCATGTTGATTTATGCTTCCGTAATCGGCGGAATTGTAATAAGTGTCCTCGGATATATTTTTTTGGAGCCCATTGCAATTATGCTGGGTGCCGAAGGAGCAATGCTTGATTACTGCCTGCTCTATGGGCGCATTCTGCTCGGTTCTCTCACAATGTTTATCCTTCAGAATGTGTTTCAGAGCTTTTTTGTAACCGCTGAAAAACCGCATCTCGGGCTTGCCATTATCGTTGGTGCAGGGCTTGCAAATATTGTGCTGGATTATATACTTGTCGGCGTTTTAAAGCACGGTCTTGCCGGTGCGGCAGCCGCAACTGCTGCAAGCCAGATAATCGGCGGTCTTATCCCGATACTTTATTTCACCGGGAAAAACAACAGCCTGCTGCGGCTTGGGAAATGCCGTATTTATGGGAAAGTGCTTCTTAAAACCTGCACAAACGGCTCCTCTGAGCTGATGACAACACTCTCCTCCTCGCTTGTAAATATGCTTTACAATGTGCAGCTTATGAAAACGGCAGGAGAAAACGGTATCGCCGCATACGGTGTAATTATGTATGTAAATTTTATATTTGTTGCCATTTTCATCGGCTATTCCATCGGAAGCGCACCCATTATCAGCTATAACTACGGCGCACAGCGGCACAAAGAACTGAAAGGGCTTTTGCGAAAAAGTCTTTTCATAACCGCTGTATGCGGCATTGTTTTAACCCTGTCTGCTCTTCTGTTGTCTGCTCCGCTTGCCAAAATATTCGTAGGCTATGATGAAGCTCTCCTGGAACTGACCTGTTCGGGATTCAGGCTTTTTTCCCTTTCGTTTGCAATTACAGGATTTAACATCTTTGCATCCTCCTTTTTTACTGCACTTGGGAACGGCTTTGTTTCTGCGACAATTTCCTTTACCCGCACCCTGCTTTTCCAGATTGCCGCCGTTATGCTGCTGCCCCTTTTGTTCGGCATCGATGGCATCTGGATTTCCGCATTTGCCGCAGAAGCACTTGCAGTGCTTGTTGCCGCCGCTTTTGTTGCAGGAAACAGAAAGAAATACCGCTACTGAAAACAAACATCTGCACGGCAAAATACAGCTGTGCAGATGCAGAAAATAATTTTAAAAAATCTCTTGACATATAAATAATTATTTGCTATTATATTAAAGCACTTAAGAGATATTCCTCTATAGCTCAGTCGGTAGAGCATGCGGCTGTTAACCGCAGGGTCGTT
>CAJUDJ010000021.1 GCA_910584985.1 uncultured Eubacterium sp.
CCACCGCCCGAAATACGGAAAAAACGGTGAAATCCACTGCCAAGGGTGCAGATAGGAGGTGACACTTTGAAAGTCGGGATAAACATAGACCATTCCGTAGAGGAAGTGGAGGTACTAATTACAGCACAGGAACAAAGCAGAACGGTCAATGCTCTTTATGAACATATTGTAGAGTTCGATAAAAAGAGCCTTGAAACATTAACAGCATACAAAGATGATATAGCTAAGATTGTAAATGTGACTGATGTTTTCCGAATATATACGGGAAATCAAAAGGTCTACATTCAAACACATCAAGGCGAGTATGCAATACGGTACAGATTGTATGAATTGGAAGCGGCTCTCGACAAAAAACAGTTTCTCCGCATCTCTAATTCAGAAATCGTTAATATCAAAAAAATTCGGGATATTGATTTAAGCATAATAGGAAGGATTTGTATTAGCTTTGCAGATAATACACAAACCTATGTTTCGAGAAGATATATCCCGAAAATCAAAAAATCTTTAGGAATATGAGGTGATACTTTGAAAAAGAAAGCATTGAAGTTTGGGACAGTAGGTTTTTTGCTTGGGTGTTTTGCATATTTGCTGTTTTCAATCGTAGTTTCATTGCGGATGAACACAGGAGATTTCTATTTTGCTCTTCCTGCTTTAACAAACAATTACAACAATGAACTATTTGCGACCATTGCTCAGATTTCTACATTTACTTGGCTTGGATTAGCCTGTGGTATTGCTTATCTGTTTAGCGAGAATGTTGAACTTGAGCCATTAAAACAAGCCGTAGGCTATTTAGTTTCGCTAACTGTTGGGATTTTGCCATTAGCATGGGCAGGACAATGGTTTGAGCATATTTTTATTGGCATATTTAGCTATATAATCATTGTTGCTATTGTTTCGCTTCTTTTATTCGTGATTGGATTAGTGAAATTGAAATGCGATGTCGATGAAATTAAGCAGGCTATTGGAATTGGCAAGGAGGTTAATCATGAGGAAATTTAATCTATCATCAAAACAAATAATCACTTGGATATGTGTAAATTACGGACTGTTTATACTGGCATTTTTCACTTTAGGCTTTATGGGCAACATCAAAAGTGTTGTTATTGTTAATTTTGCTTTGGATGTGGTGCTTTGTGTTGTTTCATTTGTTCTTAATATTAGACTCTTCTCTACAAAGTACAAAACACCCATTGTAGGCAAAATTGGCTTGCTGTTTGCAACATTATGCTTTGCGGCATTTACCTACTTTGCGTTTTTGATGCCAGAGAACGGATTGCCCCCTGTTTTATTCAGTTGATTATGATAAATACGAAATGGGTACTCTGTCCTGTTTGCGGAAGTAAAACCCGTAGAGCTACTGAATAAACATTTGCCTTATATTCAGGAACATCACTATAAGTTATAGCTGTATATTGAATGTTTTGACCGTCAAAGGAACGCGTAGCACCTGAATAAGGTGCTTTAAAAGCTAATGTTGAGGTATAAGATGATGCATATACCGCTGAACATAATGATAACATAAAAATTAATAAAAACACAGATGCTATAATACTTTTTTTCTTTCTATTTAATTTCATAAAAATTACGCCTTAAATTTATTATAATATATTATTTTATTCTAAAACACATACAAAAATGTTATAAAATGACTTTAAATCCATTTTTTAAATTTCTGATTAAATACAGTTTTATTCATAAGCTGTATTTAATAGATGCAAACAAATATTTTATATTCTATCAACATCCTTAATAAATACCATCTTCTTGCGCAAATTAAAGATTAAAAGCTATAAATTGCAATTAAATTATAATTCATTGCAATTTATACTATCATAAAAACATAACATTGTCAAAAATATATTTTTATAAAATATATTTAAAAATAAAAATATAAAAAGTGCGGTGAAATCACCGCACCAAAACAAAAATATTGACTTTTATTCGCTCTTCATTTCCACAAGCCGGGCTTTGCCTTCAAAGGCTTCTTTTGAAAGCGAAATGGAATCATAAATGGCTTTTTCAATATTATCGGGCGTGCAGCCAAGCTCCTTGCAGTCATCCGTAGGAATAAATAAATTCATACCCATAATATCGGCAAGGCCCACAGGGTCAATCCCTGCATCCACATTTCTTTCCTTATAATCCCTGCGCATAACATAGCCAAAGGCCTGAAAGGTCCACTTCGGCACATCCACAATTTTTCTGTTTGGCTCATCGTTCATCGCACGGTAAACAATTTTCAGAAATTCACGCCATGTCATATTATAGCAGGAAATGCCGTATGCACGGTAAATGCCCCTGCCCTGCGAAGCATTTTCAAAAGCCTGCTCTGCCGCACCAACCATTGCCTGCCCCACCTGCCTTACGGTGAGCATAGCCGTGCCGCCGTTCGGATACATTGTAAACGGCATCTTTTCAAAGCGCTGAAGCTGTTCAATCAGAATCACCCACACAGGCTTTCTGCCCGGCTGTGTGCCGAAAATATACGGCAGTTCAAGCACACCTACCTGAAAATCGGCATCGGCATATTGTTCGCATACCGTTTCCTGATCTATACGGCTTCTAATATATGGGTGCTTATCGCAAAGCAGCATATCGGGGCGATCCTTGGCAAGCCACGAAAAATAAGAGCCGCACACAACAGCGCCCTTCATTCCTGCCTTTTTGGCAAGCGGCAGCAGCCGTTCCAACGGCGCAATATTATATTTGTAATAGGCATCATAAACGGGAGCAGGAAATTCCACTCTTTCGTCAACGCCTGTGGCAAAAACAAAAATATCACTGCCCTGCATCAGTTCAAGCATTTCATCATCCGAAAGCTTGTTTGCATCTTTAAGCATAATTTCCATTTCCTGCGGCAAAGGTGCGCCAATCGGAAGCGGCGGCAGTGAAAGCGTTTTAACACTGTGCCCTTTATCAACAAAAAGCTGTGCTGCGGCAGAGCCTAAAAGCCCCGTTCCGCCAATCATAAAAATATTCATAAAATCACCTTATTTATATCTGTTTATTGCATGAGCTGCCCTATTATCGCACTGATAATAAAAACGATTGCCGCTAACACGAAGAATAAAACACTGGAATCCGCAAGTGCCTTAGAATTTTCGGGCAATTTTTCTGCCTTTTGGGCATTATTTCTTTTGCAGGCATAAACAATGCCTGTTATTACGGGGAAGAAAAATGTAAGAACAACATATGAACTGCTGTTTATAATAGCCTTTGATTTGCAATCCTTGGAAACAGAAATTGTCATTAATATATGAAAGATTATAAGTGAGATTATCTCAAAATGTATTTCCATAAATAAATTCCCCCTCTGATTATGATTATATAGAATAAGTATTGCTTTGTCAAACGAAAGAATTTATATCAAAAAAGAAAGGTATGCCCGCACGGCAGTGGATTTTATTCATTGTGAAAATGAAACAATCCGTTGCCACGAAGGTGCAATATTTTATCCTTTTAACAAAAGGAAGAAAATGCCGTTATCACGGCAGGATGCACCTCTCTTTGTGTCGCAAAGAGAGGTACCAGAGAAACGAGCAAAGGGGAGTGTCGCACGCTCCAAGTCCCCTTTGCAAACCCCTCTGCTTCGTGCGGCGGCACACGCTGCGTAACGCCGCAGGGCAGGTTAATATAAAATTTAAATATCCTCTGCCTTTGGCATGTGCGCAGGGTGCGCTTGCAAAAGAAAACCGCACTGCCGTGCGGTTTTCTTCATTGTGAAAATGAAACTTTGTGTTCTTTTGTAAAAGAATAAAAAAAGGCTTCCCCTAAAAAGGGGAAGCTGTTGAGCAAAGCGAAACTGATGAGGTGTGCTGTAAAAATGCGGTTATGGTAACAAATTCATTTCATCCACCGCAAGCGGTCCCCCTTCTCCTAAAAGGAGAAGGCTTGGTTTTTGAAGCAACTGCATCCTTTTCCCTAAAGAAAGACTTATAATACAGCCTTTTTCTTTTTCAGAACGCCATATGCCATACCACAGGCAGAAAATGCGGCAAAAGAAATTGCAATAGTCATACCTGAGTCATTTCCCGTTGACGGCGATTTGGCAGTTTCTTTTTGCCCTTGTGATGAAGCCTGCGGCTTCTGCTGTGTTTCAGCAAGCTTATTCGGCGTTTGTGAATTCGCTTCTTTAATATTTAAAGCGGTTTCCACCGTACCGATTGTATAATGGAGTGCAACAGCATAATTCCCTGCTGTCAGGGTATTGAGATAAGACGGCTTAAAGGTTAATACAGTTGAACCGTCTGCCAAGGAATAATTGGATTTATCCACTGTTTTTCCGTTTACGGACACACTGATAAATTCTTCAAGAGGATATGCACAGTGAATGGATACGCCTTTATCACTGCCGATTGTATATTCCGTATCTGTTCCGTCCGCTATAATTGCTTCATCGGCAGGCGGTAATTCTCTTTTTATTACTATATTGTCATAACCTTCAGAATAACTATATGTATATCCGTCCGGATATTCAATTTTTTCATTCCGTTCCGTAAACCCCTGTTTAATACTGACATTTTCACAAAGCCACTCACAATCAGGATAAGCTGTTTTAACCTGATTGATGACATAATCATTTATTTCATCTTCAGGAATTGCACTTGGCACATAAAATACAGGAATCAAATATCGGTTAAGAGCCAATGTTCTTAAATCATAAAGTATTCCGTTTTTGAATATTGCCATTTGTTTTTCTGCTTTTCCATAGTGGTGACCTGACCAAAAGGATAATCCACCTGAACCTCCTATACCTGATTTTACCTTAACTTCTATTGTATCATCATTAATTTGTTCACCGTAATACTTTTCTACTATGCTGTCAAATAGTATGAAATCTGCATTAACAAAATCCTTGAAATCAATTTCAAAATATTTCTTTTCTTCATCAATTTTCAATCCTTTAACATATTCTTCATCAGCTTTATTATATTTGTTTGTATTGTTAAACACGATATCCATACTGGCTACAGGACAGCAATTATGCTCAAAATCAATATAGTTGTAACGAAATGTAATTTCAAAAGTACGAAATTCTTCAACAGTCCAAGAACTAAACGGATAAGTTAATCCATATGAAATATCCATCAAATTATTTATTTCATCTAGATTCAGCCCAGCTGTTTTCCAACGCTCTTCTATATTATTTTTTATATAAGTAAATAAATCATTATACTTTTCATGCGAAAGATGTGCAAATTCAGCTTCAGACATATCAATTTTAATTGTATCGGGAAGATTACTTCTTAACTGCTGATACATTTCATCACATACTTCAAAACTTAATTCCTCGACACCTGCAAAAGTTGAAATACCCAAACCACCGACTATACCAAGAAGCATAGCAAGTGATAATAAAAGGCTTAAAACTTTTCTTAATCTTTTCATAATAATTCTCCTATAACAAAATTTATCTGTAATTCAGATATTTTTATTATATCTGTATTAAAGATAAAAGTCAATATCTGAATTGCAGATATTGCATAATATTTCAAGGAGGGATTATAATGATTTTTAATAATTTAAAAAATATAAGAATTGACAATGATATAAAACAAAAGGATATTGCAGAAATTCTGAATGTTTCACAAAATACTTATTCACAATATGAAACAGGCATCATTGCTTTAACAGCTGAAGTATTAATAAAACTATCTGATTACTATAATGTAAGCATAGATTATCTGCTTGACAGAACAGACAATCCGAAAATAAATCAATAAGAAAAAGGCACGATATAAAATCGTGCCTTTCATTTTATACAGGATGAACCTTTGTTTCAATATCATCATGCTTACCGTCAAGTCCATACTTGGCATCTCTTCTGTTCTGGAAGAATTTAACGGCAACCTGATCAAACTGCGCATAGGAAAGAATGTCCTCTTCCTGCTCATAATATTCAGCAATTTCACCCTTGAACTTATCCAGCTCAGGCTTAAGAAGATCAGCAGGGCGGCAATCTATAACAGGCTCATCGCCAACGATTTTCTTTCTGAATTCAGGGTCAATATCACACGGTGTTCTGCCGTACTTTCCGGCAACCATATCCTTGAATTCCTTGGTTACCATCTTGTAGCGTTCACCCATAATGATATTGAATACAGCCTGTGTGCCCACAATCTGCGAGGTTGGTGTAACAAGCGGCGGATAACCGCTGTCCTTACGAACGCGCGGAACCTCGGCAAGCACCTCTTCCAGCTTATCTGCCTTGCCTGCCTGTTTAAGCTGATTCAGAAGGTTTGAAAGCATTCCGCCCGGCACCTGATAAAGCAGCGTGTTTGCATCTACGCCCAGCATTTTTGTGTTCAGAAGCCCTTCGGCAATATACTTTTCACGAAGCGGAACAAAGAAATCACGGATTTCCGTTAATGCTTTAAGGTCAAGCCCCGTATCATATTCTGTTCCCTGAAGCGCAGCAACCATGGATTCCGTTGCAGGATGAGAGGTACCCATAGCAAGCGGGCTCATAGCCGTATCAATTACATCAACGCCGGCCTCAATACCCTTGAGCTGCACCATAGATGCAAGACCCGAGGTGTAATGGGAATGAAGCTGAATCGGAATGTTAACAGCTGCTTTCAGCGCCTTAACAAGATCGTAAGTGCCGTAAGGTGTTAAAAGACCTGCCATATCCTTAATACAGATGGAATCAGCACCTGCATTTTCAAGCTGCTTTGCATAATTGCAGTAATAATCAATATCAAAAACAGGGCCTGTTGTGTAAGAAATTGCAGCCTGCACATGACCGCCGTATTTCTTGGCAGAGGTAATAGCAGTTTCAAGGTTTCTCACATCGTTCAGCGCATCAAAGATACGAAGAATATCAATGCCGTTATCAATACTTTTCTTTACAAAATAATCTACAAGGTCATCTGCATAATGGCGGTAACCAAGCATATTCTGACCCCTGAAAAGCATCTGAAGCTTTGTGTTCGGGCATTTTTTGCGGATAAGACGAAGTCTGTCCCACGGGTCTTCGTTAAGAAAACGAAGGCAGGAATCAAAGGTAGCACCACCCCAGCATTCCAGTGAGTGGTAGCCGATTTTATCCATTTTTTCAAGAATGTCCGAAAACTCATCTGTTTTCATTCGTGTTGCAATCAGCGACTGATGTGCATCACGAAGCACGGTTTCGGTAATACCAATTTTAGCCATATCATTCACCTCAATTTAAAGTAATAATAATCTGGCCTGCTTCAACACTGTCGCCCTTATTTACGGAAACGGAAGCAACCGTTCCTGCTGAAGGCGCAACAATATCATTTTCCATTTTCATTGCTTCAAGAATGCAGAGAACATCACCCGAATTCACAGACGCACCGACAGATGTTTTAATATCCAGAATCGTGCCGGGCATCGGCGCTTCAACTTTTACTGCACCCTCAGCACCTGAAGCGGCAGGCTTTGCAGCCGGTGCAGGAGCAGAAGCTGCGGCCTTGGGAGCGGCAGAAACCGGGGCAGCGGCAGGCACAGCAGTGTTTGAGCCTGCTTCATCAACCGTAACATCATAAGCTGTTCCGTTAACTGTAATTGTATATCTTTTCATATTGTTCATCCTCCTGTTATTTCACTGAGTGTTTTCTTGGAATGGTTGTTTCACGCTTACTGTCAAGAAAGCTTAACGCATTGATAAGCTTTGTTCTTGTTTCGGCAGGAACAAATATATCGTCAACCGCACCGCATGCGGCAGCTGTAAACGGAGAAGCAAGCTCTGCTTCATATTCCGTTTCAAGCGCAGTTCTGCTTTCACCTGCTGCAAGTCTGTCATTATAAAGGAAAGCAACCGCTGCATCTGTTTCAAGCGGAGATATAACTGCTGTATCCCACGCAAAAACAAGGTCCGCATTTGCGCCTCTGCCTGCAAGCATAATATAAGCTGCACCAACAGCTTTTCCCGTTATAACGGAAATCTTGGGGCAGGTTGCAGATGCATAAGCAGATGTAAGCTTTGTTGCGGCAACAAGCATCTGATTCTCCTTTTCTTTTTGAAGACCTTTTGCATTTACAAGCGTAACAATGGAAATATTGAAAGCATCGCAAAGTTTAATAAACGCTTCAGCCTTATAAGCACAGGAAGGGCACACTGCTTCGCCGTCAAATGCAACGAAACCAACGGTTATGCCGCCAATCTGCGCAAAAGCGGTTACAGCATTTTCTGCATAGCCGGCTTTGATTTCAATTACGCTGTTTTCATCGGCAGCAGCCAGAATAATATCCTTTGCAGATGCATTTTCATCCGCACCGTAAGAAAGCTTTTCTTCATAATCAAAAGCAGGCGCTGTTTCCAGATTGTTTGACGGAAGAACCGAAATCAGTTCCTTTGCCGAAGCAATGGCAGAAGCCGCGTCATCGGCAAGAATATCAACTGTTCCCTGTTTGAAAGAGTCCTCAGCCGTAACACCGGCGGGGGCTGTTACATAAAAATCTGCATTCTTGGCCGCAATAACAACATCAGCCATATTTGCCATAAGTGCCGATGTGCCAAGACATGCACCCGCAATAACGGAAATCTGAAGAACCACACCCGAAACAGATGTTGAAGCCTTTAAAATTTCGCCGTAGGCGTTCAGTGCTTCAAAGCCCTCTTTCAGTTTCATTCCGTTTGAATCATAAATGCCGATAACGGCAGAGCCTGTTTTTTTGGCAAGCTCATATATTTTTTTTATTTTAGCGCACTGTGCAGTGCTGATTGCACCACCGTCCACAGTAATATCCTGTGAAAAAGCATAGGCATAAACACCGTTTACCGAGCCGTAGCCTGCAACTACTTCAATTTCGCCGTCTGCCGATTTTGCAAAGGCGTCAAGCTCCGTAAAAGTGCCTTCATCAAAAAGCGATAAAAGCCTTTTGCGCGCTTCAGTATCTTTTACTGTAAGTTCACTCACTAAAAAATCCTCCTTGATAGATTAATCATAAATCTGAAAAAAAAACAAAACTTCCAGAAATATCTATTCTTGGGTATTTTAACATTTTATATTTATAATTACAACTATTTTTTTCTTTATTTTTAATATTATTAAAAATTTATTTAATATACGAAAAGGCACTGATTTAAAATCAGTGCCTTTTAAACTCAACCAGTTATTCTGTCTCTGATTTTTCTGAGGAGCGAAGCAGCTTTTTTACTTCATTTTCCGTTAATTCGCGCCATTTCCCCTGTGCCAGCATACCAAGCTTCAGCGATCCCATGGAAATTCTTTTCAGCCTTGCTACTTCCAAACCAACAGCCTCACACATTTTTCTGATCTGGCGGTTTCTGCCCTCTCTTAATACAAATTCAAGCACAACTCTGCCCTGTTCCTGCGTGAGAACTGTAACCTCGCAGGGTGCAGTTTCCCGGCCGTCTATTTCAATTCCGTTTCTTAATCGGTAAAGCGACTCATCCGAAACAGACGGGCGAACGGTTACACGGTATACCTTGGCAAAATTATGGCGGGGATGTGTCATTGCATTTGCAAAGGCACCGTCATTTGTAAGAAGCAGCAAACCTTCGGAATCCCTGTCCAGTCTGCCGACCGGATATATTCTTTCGTCCACATTTTTTACAAGGTCCATAACGGTTTTTCTGCCAAGCTCATCAGATACAGTGGTAACATATCCGCGGGGCTTATGCAGCATTATATAACGCATTTGCGTAACTTTATTTATTTTTTTTCCGTAAACCGTTACCAAATCCTTTTTCGGATTAATTTTATCACCGATATGCGCAACATGGCCGTTTACCTTAACCTTGCCTGCCTCAATGATTTCTTCACTTTTCCTTCTGGAAGCCACACCGCAATCCGCCATGAATTTCTGCAGCCTCACATCATTCCTGTTTGACATAATATTCAACATCCTCTTCTGCCGTTATCGGCACAGAACAAATTTCCTTTTCTTTATATTTTATAACTGCAGTCCCGATTTCGCTGCCCTTTTTAACAGGGGCATAAACAAACGGAAAGCAGAAGCATTCAACCGTTATAAGCTGCGGATTAACAACATTTATCTGCGCAGAATACGATGCATTCAGCTTATCCTGTATTCCGCCCACAGCATTTATCTGAATTGAATTTTGAATTTCTTTTTTCTGATACTTTTTTTCGCATTCGCTGTAAAGCGATATATGGTCATTCCAGTCATCACCGTCATTCAGCGTAACACAAATCATTCTTATGCCGTTTCTTTCAACAGCAGAAACAAGGCATCTACCTGCCTTTTCGGTAAAACCTGTTTTGATTCCAATACAGTCATCCAGAAAAGCAAGCAGCTTGTTGTGATTATAAACAGGATGCTTTTCACCGTTAATGGTAACCTCCATGCGGCGTTCCCTGCAAATCCCTGCAAAAATTTTATTTTCAAGTGCATTTGCTGCAAGCAGCGCCATATCATAAGCCGTCGAATGATGATTTCCCTCATCAAGCCCTGACGGAGTAACAAACAAGCTGCTGTTCATACCGACAGCGCGGGCCTTTTCATTCATCATGGCTGCAAAACCCTCCATACTTCCGCCAAGATATATAGCGGCAGCATTTGCGGCATCATTTCCCGAAACAATCAGCATTCCCACAACAAGGTCATGAAGGGATATCTTATCGCCTGCCCTTAAACCGAGTGAAGTGCCGATTACATTTACCATTTCATCCGTAGCCGTTACCACATCATCCAGCTTTCCGCTTTCGCAGGCAATAAGTGCCGTCATAATTTTAGTGGTGGACGCCATACTTCTTTCCTCATAGGCATTTTTTTCATAAAGAATTTCACCCGAAGCCGCATCTATAACAATTGCCGAAACCGCACTGCAGCCTGCACCGTAAACAGACATCGGAATAAGCGCAGTTAAAATCAAAACAAGCATCAAAGATATTTTTTTCAACAAAATAATCACCTGCTAAAATATATATGCAGCAGGTGATTAAAATTTCAGAATATTATTCAGCTTTTTCTTCAGCCTTATCTTCCTTTGATTTAAGAAGCTTTGAAACCTGATCTACAAGCTCAGGAATCATTGCAATTGCACGGTCCGCAGAAGAGGTGTAATTATCAATCTGCATTAATCTTACCTTATCATTCTGAATCACAATAAATGCAACCGGGCTGATGGTGATGCCACCGCCGCCGCCACCGCCGAAAAGCTCAGCATTGCTTTTGGACGGAAGATCTGTGCCGCCGCTTGTAAAGCCATAGGATACCTTGGAAACAGGAATAAGTGTTGTATCCCCTGTAATCATCGGTTCACCGATAATAGTTGAAACATCAACCATTTCACGCATTTTTTCAAGCGTTTTTTCCATTATTTTGTTTACAGGTGTTTCTTTCATAATTATAACTCCTTACATTAAAGTTTATTATTTATTTCTAATTATATTTATCAAAAATGTTTTTCCGGCCGAAAGCAGCACTTTCAGGATTACCGCCACACTTACGGAGCCGATAAACTGCAAGCCGTATTCATTCCCCGGCGCAATGAAATCCGGTGCAATCCAGTCATCATACCGATCCACCTTCATACCACTCAGAACAGCACCCTTAAACGGATAATAATATTTGCATACTCTTCCGTAAGCCTGCGCAATCTGAGCAGCATCACCGCCGCCAATAAGTATTTTAACATAAAGCGAATAAATATGGAAGCCCTTAAATAAAGTTATTACCGCATCAGATGCGGACTGAAACAGATTGGAAGCAAAGCTCATAATACCCACAATACCGTCCTTGTGCCACAGCTCTTTTATGTAATTTGGCTTTTCGGGCTTTTCAGCCTTGTGTTCCTCCTGTGAAGAAGTCGTTTTTTCTTTTTGTGCGGATTTATTACCCTTCTTTTTCTTAACCTCCTCGGCTTTTTTCTCGGGAAGCAGAATAAAAGAAAGGATTTTTGTTAATTCAATTTCTTTTTCAATCCACAATATTTTTACTGTGGTGCACCAATCACCGTCATAAATCACGGTAAAGGTTGCAGAAACAGAAAGAACCGATACAATAAGAACTGTAATAACTGCAAGAATTATTAAAAATGCAATCATTCCTTTCACCCTTTCATAAGCTTAGTCTTCTTCTGCAACATCTTTAACCTGAAGTATTTTATCATTATCACTTTCAAAAAGAGAGGTCTGGCCGTTTTCCTTAGCCTCCTTATCAGATTCTTCAACTGCCGGAAGTTCGGGCAGATCCTCAAGGCTGTTTAAGGAAAAGCATCGCAAAAACCTGTCTGTTGTGCCGTAAACAAGCGGCCTGCCCGGCAAATCAAGCCTGCCTTTTTCTTCAATAAGACCTTTCTGAACCAGATTAGCTATTGAACCCGAACAGTCAACACCCCTTATCTGTTCAATAAAACTTTTGGTAACGGTTTTATTGTAAGCCACAATGGCAAGCACCTCAAATGCTGCCTGAGATAACGGCGCATTCTTTTTAATTTCAAGCAGTGCCCTGACATTATCGCCGTATTCTTCCCTTGTGCAGAGCTGATATTTTCCGTCTATTCTTACAAGGCAAATTCCGCTGTTTCTTTCATCATACAAATCACCGAGATGTGCCAGCATTTTCGTTATATTCTCTATATCAAGCTCCAGCAGCTCTGCCAGCTTTGCCGCATCAACAGGCTCGCCCGAAGCAAAAAGCATGGCTTCCAGCTTTGCTATAATATTGTTTTCATTCTTCAATGTTTTCTACCTCATTAATAATCTGAACATCGGGGTTATCCACAGCACCCTCAATGGATATTTTCTTTGTTTTTGCAAGCTCAAGCACAGCAAGAAAGGTTGCAACAATATCGCTGCGCGACTCTGCTCCGTCAAAAAGTTTCAGGAATTTAACTTTTTTTCCGCTCCACAGCTTTCTCATAACCGTGCTGATTTTGGAAGCAACATTCACAAATTTTCTTGCCACGATTGCTTTGAAGGAATCAACCGGCGGCGGCAGCTTGCGCTGTGCCCTGCCTGCCGCAGAAATATAGGCATTCAGAAGTTCCTCGCCTTCGTGAAAACGCTCGTAATCATAATTGATGTAACCCGGCTGCGGCTCACGCACAAAGCGGTTGAAACCGTCGGTCTGCCGGCTGAGCTTTTCTGCCATCAGCTTACAGTCGCGGTATTCAATCAGCTCGCCCGTAAGCTCTGTTTTCAGCTTTTCAGCCTCTTCATGCCTTGGCAGCAGGGAAACCGTTTTGATGTAAATAAGCCTTGCCGCCATTTCAAGGAAATCACCGGCAATATCAAAATCGGCATCCTCCATACGGCGCACATAATCAAGATACTGATTCACAAGCTCCACAATCGGGATATCGTTAATATTCAATTTATGTTTGCTGATGAGATGAAGCAACAGGTCCATCGGGCCTTCAAACACCTCAAGCTTATAATTTAACTGATCCATATTTCCTCAAGCAATAAGATTAAATAACAAGTTCGGTATAAACGAAATAATTTTCATAAAAAATGATGTAATATACCCTATCGGCGTGTCAAGCAGCCCTGTAAACAGCAGCACAATAAGCGCAATCATGGCATAGCGCTCATATTTCATATATCTGAAATAGATTTTGCTAGGAATCAGAATTGCAAAAATTTTTGAGCCGTCCAGCGGAGGTATCGGAAACAGATTGAACACGGCAAGCGAAACATTTACCATTGCCGCATATTTAAAAAACATTGTAATATAGAGAAGCAGCGTACTTTCGGGGAACAGCAGCAGAATATAATAAAAGCACACCGAAACAAAAGCCAGAAGCAGATTGGAAACAGGGCCTGCCAAAGCTGTAAGCGCCATTCCCTTTTTCGGATTTTTGAAGTTTCTTGCATTGACAGGAACAGGATTTGCATATCCGATACCGAATAAGAATATCATAATTGTTCCTACTAAATCAAGATGTTTAAAAGGATTTAAGGATAATCTGCCGAAATTTTTAGCCGTTGAATCGCCCATTTTATAAGCCATCCAGCCATGTGCCACCTCATGAAAGGGCAAACAGCAGAAAACCACAAACATTCTTGAAAATACAACGGCAAAAATCAAAAGCGGATCTCCGTTTCTGAATACATTGATTAAAGACATAACAGTAACATAGCCTTTCTTAATTTATTTTACAAGCCCTGATTATACGGTTATTTCCGTATAAATCCTTAATAATCTCAATATCTGCGAAACCCTGTGCAGCAAGAATTTCCGAAACACAGGTTCCCTGGTCCTCGCCCGTTTCCAGAAAAAGAAAGCCGCCCGGTTTCAGCTTGCTTTTCCATTTTTCTGCAATCACACGGTAAAATTCCAGCCCGTCTGCTCCGCCGTCAAGCGCAAGAGCAGGCTCATGCAGAACCTCTGCCTGAAGCGATTTCAAATCCTCTGTTTTTATATACGGCGGGTTTGAAACAATAATATCCGCTGCCGGCAGCTCAGGCGGAATGTTTATATCTGCACTTATGATTTTCACATTTTCTGTTATTTCTGCATTTTTCAGCAGATAGAACATTGCATCTGCACTTTTTTCCACACAGTAAACAACAGCAGAAGGAACGGCTTTGGCGATACTGATACCGATACAGCCGCTTCCCGAACACAAATCAAAAACAACAGGATGAGCCGGCATTTTCGCTTTTTTGATTGCAAGCTCCGTAAGTTCTTCCGTTTCGGGCCTTGGAATAAGCACGCCCTTTCCCACATAAAATTCCGATTCATAGAAATCCCATTTTCCGATCACATACTGCAGGGGCTCACCGTTTTTAACACGCCAAAGCAAATCGGCAAATTTTTTCATAATGATACCGTCATTCTTATGGGTTTCATATTCACTGTTTTTTATTCCTGCACAGTGGCACACAAGGCAAAGCGATTTAAACTCCGCCTCATCTATACCATTGCAAGACAAAAAATATACGCCGTAATTAAACGCTTCGGATAAAATCAATTTATTTCATCATCCTTCGGATTATCTGTTATTACTGCCTTTAAGGCTTCTATTCCAACTTCAATTATATCATCCGTTGGCTCTTTTGTTGTTAATCGCTGCATCCATAGCCCCGGAGCGGAAACAATTTTTACAAATACATTATCGTGCCGTCCTGCATATTTGATAAATTCATAGCCAAGCCCCATAATCAGCGGAAGAAAGGCAAGCTTCAGAAGCAGCCATAAAACTCTGTTATCCGCAATCTGCGGAAACAGTTTTGCAACGGCTGTATAAACAACAATACTGAAAATCAGCATTACAAAAATAAACGAAGTGCCGCATCTTGGATGAAAGCGGCTGCATTTTCTGACATTTTCTACCGTAAGCTCCATTCCCTGTTCATAGCAAGCGATGGATTTATGCTCCGCACCGTGATACATAAAGGTACGTTTAATATCCTTCATTCTGCTGACCGCAGCAATATAAATTACAAAAATTATAATTTTAAGCACGCCTTCAATCAGCCCCCGGTAATCCGTAAGCAAATCGCCGCTCCATTCATTTACCTTGCTGAAAAATAAAACAGGAACATACATAAAAAGAAGAAAAGCGATACACACACCGAGAACGGAAGCAATTCCCATAATCAGATTCATCAGCTTATCGCCCAATTTTTCGTTCAGCCATTTTTCAAACCCGCTTAATTCTTCTTCGCCGCAGTCCTCCATTTCGGAAACCTCAGCAGAATACATCAGCGTTTTATAGCCGGTAATCATGGATTCTGCAAAATTTACCACACCGCGTATTACAGGCCAGCCTAAAAAGCCGAACTTATCTTTTATATGCTTTACGGCATGATATTCAACAAGTATTTCCTTGTCGGGCTTTCTGACTGCTGTTGCCATTCCCTTCGGACCCTGCATCATAACACCCTCGATAAGCGCCTGACCGCCGACAGAGGTTTTGTGCATTTTCTTATTTTCCATTACGACTTATCGCCTTTCAATGTAATGTCCTCATCAGTAACCTCGTCCATCTTCGGCTCTGACATATCAATTTCCTGCTTGGTAGGCATGCTTTCGACAGGCAGATAAATCGTTACAAGTGTTCCCACATTTTCCTCACTGTCAATTTCCAGCCTGCCCTTATGCAAATTAATAATTTCATTTGTTACAGCCAGCCCGATGCCCGAACCTCTTACAGATACATTCGCCTTATAGAACTTTTCCATAACATGCGGCAAATCCTCTTTTGAAATACCGCAGCCCTGATCTGCAATTGAAATTTTAACTGCATTTTTTCCTTCAAATTCGGAAAATTCGGCCTTAACAAAAATTTTTGTGTTCATTTTTGAATATTTAAGCGCATTGTCAAGAATATTCATAAACACCTGCTTCAGCCGATTCGGGTCTGCATTGGCAGGAGCAGGAAAATCCGGTATGCTGTATCTTACTTCTATTCCCTCGCGCATTGCCCTTTCGCGAAAGGTAAACACCGTTTCGTCCAGTTCTGCAAATATATCGGTTTTCATAAGGCGCAGTGTCATTCTGCCGCTCTGAAGCCTGCTGAAATCAAGCAGTTCTTCAACAAAGCCCTCCAGCCTGCCGGCTTCGTTCACGATAACCTGAAGCCCTTTATTCGTAACGGCATCTCTTTCCCTGTCCAGCCCGAAAAGCAGCGTTTCGCCCCAACCCTTTATGGAAGTAAGCGGTGTTCTGAGCTCATGGGATATTGTGGAAATAAAATCGTTTTTCATTTTATCGGCAGCGTTTATATCCGATGCCATGGAATTAATAGAATCCGAAAGTCTGCCGATTTCATCATCATATTTCTTTTCAATTCTAACATCCAAATTTCCACCCGAAATTTCCTTTGTTTTCTGTGTAATTTCCTTAAGCGGAATCACAATGGAGCTGATGAAAAACAGATTGGATGCAGCAATGGCAACAAAAATCAGCACAAGTGCAAGGAAAACCACCAGAAGAATAAAAAACAGCTGCCTGTCTATTTCTTCCACAGAAGTCATTACCCTTACAGCACCGACACTTACGCCATCGGAATTCTTGATAACTCTTGTAACTGCCATAATTTTATCGCTGCCGTCATAAATTTTTCCCACATAACGGCTTCTTCCCTGTGAATTTGCCATTGCCTCAGAATAATCGGGCATTTCAAAGGCACCCTCAATAAATCCGTTTGAAGAGGCAATTACGCAGCCGTCATTATCAATAACCCAGACGGTTGTTTTATCCTTATAAGCATAACTGTCTATAAATTTGGAAGCGGAGGCTTCAAGAGATGTGCCGGAATCAAGATTATCCGAAAAATAGTTTACGGCAGCAGCAGAAGCACCGCTGTTCAAAATGCTTTCAACAGAATTATAATAATAAGTTCTTAAAGAAAAAACTGCAACAATGAACACAAAAATAAGAACAGCAAAAATAACGCTAACTATATTTGTAAGCCAGCGTTTTGTTATACCTTCAAATTTAAGACTTTTCAATTCTTTAAAAACTTTAAATTTCATTTTGATGTTCCGCAACCTTTATTTACTGTCTGTAACCCACTTATATCCAAGTCCCCATATGGTTATAAGCCTTGCCGGGCTTGAAGGATTATCCTCTATCTTCATACGAAGCCTTCTGATATTAACATCTACGATCTTTTCATCGCCGTAATAATTGCTGCCCCAAACCGTTTTAAGAATATCGGTTCTGCTTAAGGCAGCATTCGGGTTTTTGAAAAAATATTCAATAATCTGAAATTCCACCTGTGTAAGCTCAATCAGCGCACCCGCTTTGGAAAGTGTGCGATTGCGAAGATTCAATTCAAATTCATCAAGGCGTATGGTTTCGCCCGTGGTGTCATTCTTTCTGAAGCCGCGTGTCATTTCCACTCTTCTGTAAACAGCATCCACTCTTGCCATCAGCTCACTCGGTGAAAACGGCTTTGTAACATAATCATCCGCACCCACAAGAAGCCCGGTAACCTTATCCATTTCCTGTGTTCTTGCAGAAAGCATAATAATTCCAAGATCGGAGGAAAGGCTGCGCAGTTCCTTGCAAACGGTAAGACCATCCATTTCCGGCATCATAATATCCAAAATGGCAACATCAAAATCGCCACCCTCGCCTTTAAATATATCCAGAGCAACAGCACCGTTTTCTGCCTGCATAACCTCGTATCCGCTGCGTGTAAGATTAATTACTATAAATTCGCGGATGGATTCTTCATCCTCTGCCACAAGTACCTTTTTCATATTCATTCTCCTTCATATGATTTAATCATAGATTTCAAATCTTCTGCTGTTATTTTTATATCTGAATTCTCACCCGATTGAGCAAGATAAATATAACCTGAATGATTCATAATTTCCGTATAACCTGAATATTTTCCCTTATCGGCATTATAAACAGAGCTTAACACGGAGGCAATCTCAAAAACCGCATTTCCGTTTTTATCCTTTACAGTCATCACACTATTTTCATCATCATAGAAAAACTGAACCGCATCAAAATACGCATCGGGAATAATAACCTGATATTTGTTTTTTTCCACCGCTGCAGAATAGCAGGCATGAATCATAACGGAATCCTTATAGGTATTCCAGTTCACAGCCTCAACCTGTACAGGCAGCCCGTCTTTTTTTGCATCAAGCGGGATTTCTATTTTTCCGTCATCGTTCACATCCTGCGAACTGAGCCTTGCACTTCGTGTGGTTTCCTTTGTTATGCCTGTATAATAACTGTATAGCGGCGAAATAATGGTGTCATAATAATCAGACCATAATATAACTTCTGTAAGCATCTGCGAACCGTTTGACTTAACCGCATCTGCATAAACATAAATTCTACCGTCCGCATTTTCATAAACAATATTTTTATAGGAACTAATATGCCCGTCCAGCTTCGTACTGCCAAGCACAACAGGATTGTTTTTTCGGTAAGAATACAGCACGGCATCTGCCGAAATGGAATCACCGCTGTCAACCGTAAGAACAAGCAGTTCCTCAAAACCGTCCTTTTCAATATCTACAGAAATATAATTATTCATCGTAATGGGTTTACCAAAAGGAACAAGCGAAAATTCACCTGTATTATCAATCTGCCTGTAAACGGATAGGATATGGCTTGTTGAGTTGTTGAAAGTATCCCAAAGCATAATGATTTCAGGTTTGTTGTCGCCATTGAGATCACAAAAATCCACCGAATAAACATCAGAACCGGTTCCCTCAATGCTGCACACAACATTCCAGCCTGAATCGGACTTGTCTATTACAGCGGCAGTTACCGTGCCGGGATTGGCAGACGGTTCACAGAATACAAGTGCTTCCTCCTGCGCATCCGCATCAATATCATAAAAAATATAAGAGGTTTTGTATTCTCCGCTGATTGGTGTTTTCAAAGAATATCCGTTTTTAAAATAGGTATCCAGTGCTTTCTGAACATTTGCATTTTCACCGGACGGAGAAACAGGATAAATAAGCTCTTCCGCCGTAGAAAACAACCGGAAGGAGCAGCCGCTTAAAATCAAAGCCAAAATCAGCACAGGAATAAAAGCTTGTAATTTTTTCAACTGCATCTCCCTTTCAGAATAAGAATTTTATAAAAATATAATCATTTTTAATCAAGCACTTACATATTGTAATATTATATCATTATATGATTACAAAATAAATGCTTTTTTTAATATTTTTACATAAAGATTACAAAAATGTTTAAATCCGAACTTAAAATGGAATAAATAAACAAATAAATGATGAAAACGGCATTAAAATAATCCGCAGAAAACTCTGCGGATTATTTTATTCAAATCTGTTACTTTTCATAAACACTGCGGCGAAGCTGACCGATGTATGGCAGATTGCGGTATTTCTGATCATAATCCAGCCCGTATCCAACCACAAATTCATCGGGAACATCGCAGCCAACATAATCAGGCGTAATCGGTGCCACCCTTCTTTCGGGCTTATCCAGAAGCGTTACAATTTTAATGGAATTCGCCCCTCTTGTTTTCAGTATTTCAGAAACATAATTCAGCGTTCTGCCGCTGTCCAGAATATCTTCAACAAGAAGCACATCATAGCCATCAAGGTCTATGTCAATATCCTTGGTTATCTTTACCCTGCCGGTGGATTCCGTTCCGCTTCCGTAAGAGGAAACAGACATAAAATCTATTGAAAGCGGAAGATTTATGTTTCTGACAAGATCCGTCATAAAGAACACACAGCCCTTTAAAATACCAAGCACAAGAAGATTTTTTCCCTTGAAATCCTCCGTTATTTTTCTGCCGAGCCTTGCATTAATCTGCTTAAGTTCTTCTTCGGAAACAAGCACTTTTTCAATATCCTTAAGCATACTATCTCTCCTCCCTGAAGTAAGATAGACCCAATGATGCCGGGCCCTGATTTTCCTTTTTGTCGCGCATGGAGCTGATAATCAGAACAATAATTGTAACAATATACGGAAGCATTTTGATAATCTCCTGCGTGCGCAGGGCAAGCCCCGGAATATAAAGATAAACAATATAAAGCCCGCCAAAAAGGAAAGAACCGAATATTGCCATATCGGGCTTCCACACAGCAAAGATAACAAGTGCAATGGCAAGCCAGCCTCTGTCGCCGAAGCCATCGTTTGACCATACGCCGCTGGCATAATCCATTACATAATATAAACCGCCGAGCCCTGCAATCATACTGCCAATGCAGGTGGCAAGGTATTTGGAGCGTTCAACATTGATTCCTGCAGCGTCTGCCGTAGCAGGGTTTTCGCCCACTGCCCTGAGATGCAGACCGCCCCTTGTGTGCCTCAGAAAAACAGCACATACAATGGCAACAAGAATAGCAAGATAAACAAGAAAACCATAGGATAAAAAGATTTTTCCGAAAGCACCGAGCGAATCGGCAAACGGAAGCGACTTTTTGAAATAGGCGCTTGTGTTTGTAAGCGCAACGGACGGAACTGCACTGCCCGTAAGCTTAATCAGCGAACCGCCGAAAAAGTTACCGAAGCCGACACCGAAGGTGGTAAGCGCAAGACCCGTTACATTCTGGTTTGCTCTTAAAGTTACCGTAAGGAAGCAGTAAATCAGACCTGCAATAAGTGAACCCAGAAGGCTGCATAAAACAGGAATAAAAACTGCCAAAACGGGATTTATCATATCCGGCGAGGAAAGCGACTGTTCATAAAAGAATGCGCCGATGACACCACTGATGCTTCCGATATACATAATACCCGGAATACCAAGATTCAGATTTCCCGATTTTTCAGTTAAAATTTCGCCTGTGGCACCATAAAGCAGAGGAATCCCCTGGCAAACGGAGCGCTGAAGGAAGGTAATTATTGTTTCAGAAATCATATCATTTTACCTCCTTATGCGAACTGAGGAAATGAAGCTGATAATTAATAAAAAATTCACTTCCGATTATAAAGAATAAAATTATACCTGTAATAATATCGGAAAAGGACTGATTCAATCCGAAAACAGTTGAGATTTCGCCTGCACCCCTATCCAGAAAAACAAGAATGAATGAGGTTAAAATCATATGAATCGGATTAAACTTCGCAAGCCATGAAACCATAATAGCCGTAAATCCCCTGTTATCAGCAATTGTTGTGGAAATAGTATGATTTGTACTTCCCACAAGCAAAAGGCCGGCAATGCCGCACACCGCACCCGATAAAAGCATTGTGCGTATGATAACCGTTTTAACATTCAGGCCTATATATCTTGCCGTGTTTTCAGATTCGCCCACAACGGAAATTTCATAGCCGTGCTTGCTGTATTTCAGATAAACATACATCAGCACGGTAAGCAGAAGAACCACAAGAATATTCAGAAGATAATCATACTTTCCGATTGTCGGAATCCAGCCTGCATGGGTTGCCTGATTGATAATGCCGATTTTGCCCGATCCCTTTGGATTTTCCCAGAGCATTACAAAATAGGAAACCAGCTGAATGGCAACATAGTTCATCATCAGGGTAAACAGCGTTTCATTCGTATAAAACTTTGCCTTGAAAAAAGCGGGAATTACAGCCCATAACGCGCCTGCTGCAATACTTGCAATAATCATAATCAGGATAAGCAGTGCATTCGGCACCTTTCCGCCAAGCAGATACATACACGCTGCAGTAGCAAGTCCGCCGATCAGCACCTGACCCTCTGCGCCTATATTCCAGAAGCGCATTTTAAACGCAGGCGTAACGGCAAGAGAAACACAAAGCAGCATCGCTATATTCTGAAGAAGATTCCAGATTCTTCCCTGTGTTCCGAAATTACCCTTTATCATCGTGGCATAAACACTGAACGGATTTTCATGTGTAACCAGCATCGTAATCATTCCGCATAAAACAAGTGCCGCAGCAAGTGCTGCTATACGAATCAGCCATGCTTTCTGCCACGGAAGAGCATCTCTTTTTGCAATATGAAAAAGAGGTTCTTTCTTTTTATGATTTACACTCATATCACTGCTCCTCCTTATCCGTGCTTTTTGTCATCATCAGGCCGATTTCCTCTTTTACAGCGGTTCTGCCGTCCACAATTCCGGTAATTCTTCCGGAATTCATAACCATAATTCTGTCGCAAAGTTCAATCAGAACATCAAGATCCTCGCCCACAAATATAACCGCAACACCGCTTTCCTTCTGCTTTGTAAGCAGATTATAAATCGTGTAAGAGGAATTGATATCAAGCCCCCGAACAGGATAAGCAACCATCA
The DNA here is from genome assembly GCA_910584985.1 of uncultured Eubacterium sp. Taxonomy (GTDB): domain Bacteria; phylum Bacillota; class Clostridia; order Oscillospirales; family Acutalibacteraceae; genus Eubacterium_R. The sequence continues at coordinate 22,581 of CAJUDJ010000021.1, forward strand.
GCACCTTCGGATTTGAGGAAATCTCTCTTCCCACAAGCACCTTCTGCACATTGCCGCCCGAAAGGCGGCGAACAGGTGTTGCCGTGTTCGGTGTAACCACATCAAGGCTTTCAATAATTTTATCTGCAAGGTTTTTCGGGTCTTTTCTGTTCAGAAACGCCGAAGAACCTTTTTTGTAGCTTCTGAGCATCATATTATCCACAATATCCATATTACCGACAAGACCCATTCCAAGCCTGTCCTCCGGCACAAAGGAAAGTGCAATGCCAAGCTTGCGTATATCTCTCGGTGATTTGCCGATAAGCTGCTTTTCTTCATCCTGCTCAGGCTTATAGATAATACTTGAACCTTCCTCTGTATTCTGAAGCCCTGCGATTGCTTCAAGCAGTTCCTTCTGCCCGCTGCCCGAAATGCCGGCAATACCGAAAATTTCGCCCGAGCGAACCGTAAAGTTCATATGATTCAGAATGGTTTTTCCTTCTGCACCTTTAACGGAAAGATTTTGAACCACAAGCCTGTCCTGCGGATGAACCGGCTTCGGCCTTTCAATATTCAGATTTATCTTTTCACCCACCATCATTTCCGTTAAGGACTGTTCGGTTGCATCCGCTGTATTTACAGTGCCGGCATATTCTCCCTTGCGAAGCGTTGTTACTCTGTCTGAAATTTCAAGCACCTCGTGCAGCTTATGTGTAATTATGATAATGGATTTTCCGTCCCTGCGCATACGGCGAAGCACATTAAAAAGTCTTTTCGTTTCCTGCGGTGTTAAAACAGCAGTGGGTTCATCCAGAATCAGTAAATCTGCTCCCCTGTAAAGCACCTTTATTATTTCAACCGTCTGCTTTTCGGAAACGGACATCTGATAAACCTTTTTGTCAAGATCAACGGCAAATCCGTATTTTTCCGTTATTTCCCGAACTCTGCCCTTGGCAGCTTTTATATTATATTTTTTATTATCCTTAATACCAAGAACAATATTTTCCGTAGCAGTAAACACATCAACCAGCTTAAAATGCTGATGAATCATTCCGATTCTGTATTTAAAGGCATCTTTTGGAGAACGGATTACAACCTCTTCCCCATCCACAAAAATGCTGCCCTCATCGGGAAAATAAATTCCCGAAACCATATTCATCAGCGTTGTTTTGCCGCTTCCGTTTTCACCGAGAATGGCAAGAATTTCACCTTTTTTTACCTGAAGGTTTACATCTTTATTCGCAACTACATGACCGAACATTTTTGTTATGTTTTTCAGTTCAAGTGCAAATTGTTCACTCATAACCAACCTCCGTTATTTTGTTTGAAAATATAACTAAACAAAAGAATCATCACTAAAATTTTTCGGGGTGACAAGGCTCAATACAGTGTCTTGTCACCCCGCTGTGAGCGTCAAACTGCGTTCACAATATATTTAATAAATTTTGTTGGCTTAGAAAACTGTGTCAAGAAGCGTAATTCCGTCAATGTTGAGATCAAAATAAGGAGCTGAACGGTATTCTGATTCGTGGAAATAACCATCTTTAACTGCTTCGGTATCCGGTGTACGGTTATCATCTGTATTCACATCAGCCATATATGTATCAAGTGTTTTGCCTTCAACTGTAAATGTTGATGTATCAAAAACATGAAGCGTGCCTGCTTCAAGCTGTGCCTTAACCTCGGCAACCTTTTCTTTTGTTCCCGGAGCAGCAGCCTGCTCATTGATTTCGGAAAGAACAACTGAGTTTGTAGCAATTGTACCCGTCCAGTCAGCATCAATTGCTTTGCCTTCTGCTGTCTGCTTGATAATGTATTCAAAATACGGTGCCCAGTTAATGCTTGATGAAACAATGAAGGTGTTCGGGCAGGCATTTACGGTGCTGCCGTTGTAGGAAACATTCGGAACTTTCGCATCCTCACATGCTGTAGGTGCACCCATGGAATCGGCATGCTGGCTGATCAGCTTGCAGCCATTTGCAATAAGTTTGTTTGCTGCTTCTTTTTCGGTAGTTTCACTATACCATGAACCTGTGAAAGTTACTTCCATAGTTGCTGTCGGGCAAACCGAGCGTGCACCAAGAAAGAAGGAAGTATAACCTGAAATAACTTCTGCATATGTAAACGCACCGACATAACCGATTTTTGCATCTTCTGCTTTAAAATCGCCGGCTTCAATCATAGCATTCAGTTTCATACCTGCTGCAACACCTGCAAGATAGCGGCCTTCATAAATGGAAGCGAAAGCATTATGGTAGTTAGGAAGCTGTTCTGTATGTGCCTTTGTGCCTGTTGCGTGGCAAAACTGAACCTCGGGATGAGCCTTTGCGGCCTCGATTATATAGTCCTCATGACCGAAACTGTCTGCAAAAATGATTGTGCAACCCTGATCTACAAGATCATTAGCTGCATCACGACATGCCTGATCCTCCGGAATATTGGTTTTTTCAATTTTTGTTACTCCAAGCTTATCACAAGCGTCTTTAGCGGCATTTATGAAATTAAGATCATAGGTTGAATTTTCATCATGCAAATAAATAAAGCCAACCTTAACCTTGCTTGCATCCATTTTTTCATCATCAGATGCAGCAGAGCAGCCAACAAAAGCGGCAGCAACAAAAAGCACACTGAGAAGAACTGCAATGATTTTCTTTGAGATTTTCATCCTTTTTCTACCTCCGTAATATAGAATTGATTTTTTATTTATTATAAGGCGCAATGCCGAATAACCTTATACATCCAAGTGCGTAAAACACTTAATCTCTGAAAACAATTTCTCCGCTTTCAGAATTCATGCTTTCAATAATTGCAAGGCTTTCAACACGAACGCCTTTTTTGCGAAGCTGATCTCCGCCGCCCTGGAAGCCTTTTTCAATAACAGTGCCGCAGCCCACAAGCTCTGCACCGCTTTCTTTAACAATGCTGATAAGACCGTTAAGTGCATTTCCGTTTGCAAGGAAATCGTCAACAATCAGCACCCTGTCGTCCTTGCCGAGGAAGCATTTTGACACAATAACACCATAGGTTGAGCCGTGCGTGAAAGATTCAACAGGCGTAAGATAAATATCGCCTGCAATATTTTTGGTTATACTCTTTTTCGCAAACACAAGCGGGCAGCCGAATTCCTGTGCCACCATTGAACCGATGGCAATGCCGGATGACTCAATTGTTAAAATCTTATTTATATTATCCTCTTTATAACGGCTGTAAAATTCTCTTCCGATTTCTTTTAAGAAAGGAATATCAATCTGATGATTAAGGAAGCTGTCAACCTTAAGGATATTGCCTTCGTGAACTTCGCCTTCTGATAAAATTTTTTCTTTAAGAGTTTTCATAAAAGCCACCAACCTACATTAATAATATTTTATGATAATATAATATACTATAAAATCGTGCAAAGCAACAAGACGCCATAATTTGACACCAAATTTTAACTTTTAACACAGTTTTAATTGCCCTTGTCCTGCCAACAGGCGTAATCTGTTTTGTTCTATTGATTTGCCATTAAAATTAAAATATAATAGTTATAAATATTTTAACGGAGTTGATTTTTTGAAAAGCCTGTTTGATTTTGCTGAGGATTTCAGAGACGTTTCTTTTGAAGCCCTTGGCGTTACCGAAGCTGACAATGCCGTTTTCTGCCGCCTTTCTTATCTTGATTTCAGCGGTTTTGCGCAGAAAACGCTTGCATACATAGCAGAAAATTTTTCATACACCGATGAAAGCAGGATAAACCGAACCAACAAAAACACTGTAAAAACAGAGGATCTGCTTAAACTGCTCGGTAAAACCGAAAGATATAGAAATGTTATATTATCCGAATTCCGGGAATGTGATGAAGAAAACAGCCTGACGGCATTTTCTGCGTCTGTTTTCAGAATTACAAAGGAAATCTCCTTTATCGCTTACAGAGGCACTGATGAAACAATCCTCAGCTTTTATGAAGATGCCGAGCTTTCCTATTCCTTTCCGATTGCAGCACAGCTTGCTTCGCTGAGCTACACAAACTATATTCTGAAAAATCATAGCGGTAATTTTATTCTCGGCGGTCATTCCAAGGGCGGAAATCTTGCAATGTTCAGCTTTATGTTTTCTGAAGATGAACACAAAAACCGAATAAAACTTGTTTACAACAATGACGGACCGGGCTTTCCGAAGGAACTTGCGCCGCTTCTTTTCACAGCAGAAAACTGCGAAAAAATCACAAATATTTCCCCTGAGGATTCCATCGTGGGAAGGATGCTTGAAGCCTGCGGAAAAAACATAATTATCAAAAGCAGTGCCGCAGGTGTTTCCCAGCATAATCTTTTCACATGGATAACAGACGACTGTCGCTTTGAACGGGCGGAAAATTTCAGTATGCTTTCCGATTATATTGAGGATACGCTTACCAAAAGCCTGGATAATCTATCACCCGATGATTTGAAAAAAGCAGCAGGTGCGATTTATGAAATTGCCAGAAACAGCGGGCTGAATACACTTGATGACATAAATAAAAGCAATTACGGCAACATCCTTTCGTCCATCTACCAAACGGTTAAATCCGAGGACAATGCCGGCAATGAGGCAGGAGAAATTGTTAAGGTGCTTTCAAAAAGCCTGATCAATTCCATTGACATTGAAAAACGCCTGCCGGATATTGATTTCAAAAGAATAAAAGAGCTGATTGAAAACAGCAGAAAAAAAGAAGATGTGTGATTATCATCACACATCTTTTTCTTTTACATTTTTTTAACAGCTTCATATTCTTCGGCAATTTCCTTTTCGGGTGCTTTTGTAAGAAGCGAAACAACCACAATGCACAGCGATGAAACAAGAAACGCAGGAAGAAGCTCATAAAGGCTGAATAAGCCGCCTTCTGCATAATGCCATGCTATAACGGTTACACCGCCCGAAAGCATACCTGCAATTGCCCCCCATTTGTTTGTGCGCTTCCAGAACAGTGAAAACAGCATAAGCGGACCGAAGGAAGCACCGAAGCCTGCCCATGCAAAGCTTACGATTCCGAACACAGATGAATTCGGATCCCATGCAAAAACAACACCAAGCACGGCAATAGCAATAACCGTTGCTCTTGCAGCAATCATTTTAACCTTATCTGTTATTTTGAATTTAAAAGTACCAACCATAATATCCTGACTGATAGCAGATGCGGCTGCAAGAAGCTGGCTGTCTGCCGTTGACATGGTTGATGCCAGAATGCCGGCAAGAATAATACCTGCCAAAAGCGCAAAAACAATGCCGTATTTTGAAAGCAGACTTGAGATGGCAACAATAACTGTTTCACTGTCAGCAAGCACCATAGACGGTTCAACCCTGCTCATTGCAAGGCCTACCATACCGATTACAATGGCAACACCCATTGCTATAAATACCCATACACTTGCAACTCTTCTTGAAATTTTGATTTTTTTCGGGTCTTCAATCGCCATAAAGCGAAGCAGAATATGCGGCATACCGAAATAACCCAGACCCCATGCCAGTGTAGAAACAATTTTCATTCCGCCGAACGGCACGGATGCACCTGCACCGTCAGTTGTTGCAATAAGAGAAAGATAATCTGTAATGGACTTTGCGTTATCAGTTACTGCATTCCAGCCACCTGCAACATGAATGCCGAACACAAGCACAACAACAAGTGCTATGCTCATAATAATGGACTGAATGAAGTCAGTTGTTGAAGCGGCAAGAAAGCCGCCCAGAGAGGTATAAGCCACAATAACAACAGCCGAAATAACCATTGCAATGTGATAGTCTATTCCGAAGAGCGAACCGAAAAGCTTTCCGCAGGTTGAAAAACCCGATGCTGTATAAGGAATAAAGAAAATAATAATTAATACAGCCGCAACAGCAATTAATATATTCGTATTATCCTTAAATCTTTTTGCAAAGAAATCCGGCACTGTAATTGCATTGATTTTACTGGAATAATTGCGAAGCCTTTTGGCAAGAACAAGCCAGTTGATGTATGTACCCACGGCAAGACCGATGGCCGTCCACGAGGCTTCGGCAATTCCGCAAAGATAAACAAGCCCTGGCAGTCCCATAAGAAGCCAGCCGCTCATA
>CAJUDJ010000022.1 GCA_910584985.1 uncultured Eubacterium sp.
ATCATATTTATCATTTTGGTCGGCTTTACGGGTATTTACGGAATTGTGCTTGGCATATGCGTTATCTGTGTGAATATAGCGGCGCTGAATCCTTACGGTGTGCCTTATTCCGCACCGGTTTCACCGCTGAGCATTAAAAGCATTGGTGATGTTTTTTACCGGGAAAGCTGGAGAAAGCTTGCAAAACGAAAAGTAAGAATTCAGAATTTAAGAGGTGTTGATATAGATGAAGTATAAACGGGGCAAAATATCGCCGTTCAGCCTTTTTGCAATGTTCTTTGTAAGCCGTATTCTGGTGGTGTTTACACTTTGCAATGTTACCTCAATTGGCATATATTCATCAGATTTAATCATAAGTCTTGCAATCGGGCTTGCAGCAGCACTGCTGATTTCACTGCCGATTGTTTATATATTAAGAAAAAAGATAAATGTGCTTGAACCCAAATGGCTTTCTGTTCTTTACGGTATATATTTTCTTTATCTCGGTGCCGTAACCGTGGGCAGATTTTCATTTTTTGCTTCAATGGAGCTGAATGAAAATACCCAGTCGCTTTTTCTGGCTTCCATTATAATTGTTGCCTGTATGTATGCCGCATGGCTGGGGATAGAGCCGATTTCACGCTTCGGTTCATTCATTCTTGCGGTAACCGTAATCGGAATTGTAAGTGTTGTGGGCTTCGGAATGCAGAATTTTTCCATTCTTGATCTTTTTCCGTTTACGCAGAATACAATTTCGAATGTGTTTATCAACGCCCTCAGCTTTACCTGCGAAACAACCGAAATTATTCTGCTTCTGGTGCTGGCGCCAAAAGTAAACGGAAGCATTGTGAAACCGTTTTATTTATCTGTTATTCTTTCTTTTCTTGTATGTGCGGTTCTGTTTTTTCTTTCCATCGGTGTGCTTGGGGATACGGCATCTGTGGCATCCTTCCCGTTTTATGAGCTTTCCCAGATTTCAAAATTTGATGAAAGCGAAAGGCTGGATTCTGTTTATACTGCTTTCTGGATTTTTGCAATGTTCCTTAAGGGCTCTTTGTTCCTTTACTGTGCAGCGTCCTGCTTTAAAATCAAAGGAAAGGGAAAAGGCACGATTGTTTCAGGAATCGGAATTTTTGCAGCTGTGTGGCTTATTGCAAAGCTCGGTTTTTTCCTTCGTGTGCAGAATTGGTATATCATCGTTCCGTTTCTTGTGTTCGGCTTTATTATCCCTCTTTTCTGTCTGATTTTCAGAAAAAAGAGCAAAGGAGAAATTCTACTTGAAAATTTTTAAAATTCTAATATCGGTTTGTCTTATTGTTTTGCTTTTCACAGGCTGTACGGAACGGAATGATTTAAGCGAGCTCAGTATTGTAGAGGGGTTGGGCATTGATTATGACGGTGAAGAGGTAACCATTACTGTGCAGACACTGAATCTTGCCAAGGACGGCAGCGGTGCGGAAGCACTTTCCGGCAATGTTACAATGAATACAAACGGAAAAGGTTCAAATATATCAGAAGCAATTGAAAATGCAACTGAAAAGCTGTCCAAAAAAATCTTTTTCGGGCAAAACAGAATTATTGTTTTTGGAATGGGCATGGCAGAAAACTATCTGCATAAGAATATTGATTATCTTTTGAGAAGCTCTGATTCCAGATCGGATGTTCAGATATGTATAGCAGTTTCTGATGCCGCAAAGGTGATGGAAAGCACGGAAAACGATGCGCTGGTTCCTGCCGAATCCATTACATCACTGCTTGACATCGGTGAGAAAAGCGGCTTCGGAGCAGATATTACCACAAATGAACTGTTGAATCTTTATTTTGACAAAACATCGGATATATATGTTCCCGTTGTAAGTGCAGAGGAAAAAAGTGTTTCCGTGGCAGGTATAGCCATATACAACAGGGAAAAGCTTGTTAAAGTGCTTGATAAGGATGAAACCTTCGGTTTTCTGATGCTGAGCAATAAAATGAAGGTTGGATTTTTAAATATCAGAAGTGATGATCTTGGTGAAATCGGCGTGGATATTATCCGGTCCAGAACAAAAACCTATGCTTCTGCCGAAAACGGAAAAGTGGTTCTTCATGCAAAAATCAAGGCGGATTTAATGCTGGATGCTGTTGAACACGGCTATATAAACACGATTACGGCAGAACATCTTGAAGGCATTGAACAACTTGTTGAAGAAAAAATAAAGGAATATTGCATTTCTGCCTTTGATGAATGTATCAAAGGGCAGAGTGACTGCCTTAGAATAGGCGAAAATCTTGCTATGCGGCATCCGAAAGACTACGATAAATTAAGCGATGACTGGAAATCATCGCTTTCAGATGCAGAACTGGATTTGGATATTAAATGTAAGTTTAAAAAGATTAATGAAAATTCAAAAGGGGATTAGTAAATAATGCACTGCCGGAAAACAGCGTTACAAGCTCGTTTGTGTTTTCGGCAGGCGTTTTTATAAATGCAGCTATTGCCGGCACGGCAAGCGTAAGCAAAAATAAAACTGCAAATAGGATAAGTGCTTTTTTCATTTTCTGGCCTCCTTGACTTTAAGGGTATGAATATTGTATAATATTAAATTATTAGTATGAATTAATAAAGGTTTATAAATATTATTATAATTCGGGAGTGCTCGTATAAAAAATCGCACGCTCAGATTACACTGTCCTCAGAATTTGCCTGCGGCATAATTTGAGAGGGCTGTAATCACCTTGGCATCTTGTCAGGCTACAGCAGGATGCCGATGTGCTTCAACAAACGATTTGTAGCCTGAAAGGTTAAGGTGATTAAATGGCTGCTAATTATATTTCTCCCATATCTATGGAAGCTATTTCAAGTTTATGCGGTGAACTGAATAAAAATAACTCAATCAGCAAAGGTGATTTTGCAAGATACCATGTAAAAAAAGGTTTAAGAAATGAAGACGGCACGGGCGTTATGGCCGGGCTTACAAGGATATGCTCTGTTGAAGGCTATTATATTCTGGACGGTGAGCTTGTTGCCAAGGAAGGAAAACTTTCTTACAGAGGTTATGATATTAACCAGATTGTAAATTCCTGTGTAAGCGAAAACAGATTTGGTTTTGAAGAAGTGATATGGCTTCTTCTTTTCGGTGATCTTCCCAATGAAAATCAGCTTGCCTCTCTTCATGAGGTGATTGCGGCATGCCGCAATCTTCCCGATGATTTCATTGAAGATATGATTATGAAAAACAATTCAAAGGATATTATGAATAAAATGGCACATTGCATTATGAGCCTCTATTCCTATGATGAAAATCCCGATGATATTTCCATTCCGAATGTACTGCGCCAGAGCCTTCAGCTGATTGCGCAGGTTCCCACAATTATGAATACCTCCTATCAGGTTAAAAGAAGAAATCATTACGGAAAATCCATGTATCTTCATCCGATTAATAAGGATCAGACCACTGCCGAATATATTCTGAATCAGATTCGTTCAGATAAGAAATTTACAGATGCGGAAGCAAAGCTTCTGGATATTATGCTTATGCTTCATGCCGATCACGGCGGCGGAAACAATTCTACCTTTTCAACACGCGTGCTTACCTCAAGTGGAACAGATACATATTCTGCCATAACAGCAGGCTTCGGTTCGCTTAAAGGTCCGCGCCACGGCGGTGCTAATATAAGTGCAGCAAGAATGATGAATGAAATCATTGCAAATGTTGCTGATCCCACGGATGAGGGCCAGGTTAAGGATTATCTTGTTAAAATTCTCAATAAGGAAGCAGGCGATGGGCTTGGCCTGATTTACGGCATGGGCCATGCCGTTTATACGGTTTCGGATCCCCGCGCGGTTATTCTTAAGAAAAACGCAAGGGAGCTTGCTTATAAAGCAGGCTATGAAAAGGAATTTCTCACGCTTGAAAATGTGGAGAAAATTACACCGGGACTGCTCAAGGAATTAAAGGGCGAAAACAATGAAGTGTGTGCAAATGTGGATCTGTATTCGGGGCTTGTTTATAAAGTACTCGGCATACCTGAGGATTTATATACGCCGCTGTTTGCAAGTGCAAGAATAGTCGGCTGGTGTGCACACAGGATAGAAGAGCTTCTAACAAGCAATAAAATTATCCGCCCTGCTTATAAGAGCGTGTCAAAATCCAGGGATTATTTACCTATCAATAAAAGATAGTTTACAGGGAGGGGCATTTGTGCCGGAAAATTCCAAAAAGATATTTTCTGCTTTTTCAGGTGCTTTCATTCTTTGCGCTGCTGTTCTGAGACTTATAATTATTTTATTTTATACAGATGCCGAAACGGGATTTGTAAGAAAAAGTGCGGCAGAAATAACAGCAGCATTCTGCATATGCTGTGCTTTGCCGATTTTGCTGTCTGCTGTTTTTCTCAGAAAACTGCCGCTGCGAAATCCGTTTTATCATTGTAAAAGCCGTGCTGTATTTTTTGCATGTATTCTGGCGGGCGCGGCAATGCTTTATGATTTTGTGTTTCAGTGCATCGGCATATATCATATTTATATAAACAGCGGTACAGCAGAGCTGAATGATATGGTTATGCATTGCTTAACGGCTGCTTCTTCTGTTTTATGTGCCTTTTATTTTGTGATTATGGGCATTTCCTATATAACGGATGCCTATGATTTTCGCTACTTTAAGTATTATCATGTGATACCGCTGTGCAGGCATTTGTTTGCGGCATTTATGTGCCTTACAAGATATGATGACGGCATTTATTCCATGGAAAGTATTTTATATTATACGGTTCTTATTATCGGAATGATTTATTTTATTCTGTTTTTAAGCTGTCTGGATAAAAATCATAAAATGCTTCGATTGTTTTGTTTTTTCGGGTTTTCATACAGCGTGCTCTGTTTGGTGCTGGCTGTTCCGCAAATAATAGCCTTTGTTTTCCGCAAGCAAATGTATAATCCGGTTTTTTCGCCGGTTGCCTGTTGTTTTATGGGTGTTCTGGCGTTTTTCCTGTCAGCAGCCGCATTAAAAAAAGATGAATCAAAAGAAGGATAAAAATTGTTTATTGAGAATTTAAAAACCATTGCGCTGCAGGTTACGATTCTTTATCTGATTGCCGGTGTTGGATTTATTGCTGATAAAACAGGGGTTTTTCCAAAGAACAGTGCAAAAAAGGTTATTGATCTGCTGTTTAATATCATACTGCCGATTGCAATTATTCACACCTTTATGAATATGGAATATACGGCAGAGCATGTTAAGGGGCTGTTTATTGCCTTTCTGTGTGCGGCGGCAACGCATATTTTCGGCATAGCGCTGGCGGCAGTCTGCTTCGGAAAGAAATACAGCAGGCTTGAACGCGGAATTTACCGTTATGCTACGGTTCTTTCCAATGCCGCTTTTCTTGCACTTCCGCTTGCGCAAAGCGTAATCGGCAGTGAGGGTGTGTTTTACTGTGCCGTTTATGTGGGTATGTTCAATATTATTGCATTTACTTACGGAATTTATGAAATCAGCGGGCACAGGGCAAAGATTGATCTGAAAAAGATTATTCTTAATCCGGGTTCAATATCTGTGCTTATCGGAATTCCGCTGTTTCTTCTGCAGCTTGATGTTCCATATATAATAAGCTATCCCATGCAGGTGGTGGGCAGTATAAATTCGCCGCTTGCCATGATTGTGTTCGGCACATTTCTTGCAAATTCTAACTTTAAAAATATTATAATAAAAAAAGAATTATACTTTGTTTCGTTTTTAAGGCTTATTCTGATACCGGTTTGTATGCTCGGCGCTTTCAGGCTGTGCGGCGTAAGGGGAGATCTTCTTGCAGCAATGACCATTTCCGCCTCTGCGCCAACGGCAACCAATACGGCAATGTATGCCGCAAAATATGATAATGATGCTGCACTCGGCTCTGAAATAGCGGCGCAGTCAAGCGTTCTTTCGGTTCTTTCAATGCCTGTAATTGTTGCGCTTGCCTATATTGTTTAATGATTTCCAATGCATTAACGAATTGTGAATTTAGTTTTAATTTCGGCTGAGGCAGATTGTAAAGCAGGGATCTTTTAAAGTATAATTCATATGGAAAAAAGAAAGAAAATACTTAAAAGGAGTGAAAAAATTGAAATTAGTAATCACGATTATTTCAAATAAGGATATAGAAAAAGTTTTGGAGGCACTCAGTAAGGCCGGATTTTTTGCAACGAAGATTTCAACTACAGGGCAGTTTCTGGAAGGCGGCCACTCCTGCATATTCATAGGTGTGGAAGAAGAAAAAACAGATGAGGTATTTGATGTGCTTTCAAAGAATGTTACAAAGCGTATCATAAGGCAGCACGGTGTAAACAGCACTGTTGCAGGCACGCTTCTGAAGCAGCCTGTGGATGTGGAAGAATACGGCGGTGTTGCTTTTGTGATAGATGTTGAGGCGTTCAGAAAGTTTTAATTATGAAGTTTAAAAATTTTCTCGGAAATCAAAAGGTGAAAGAGCAGATTTCCTTTTTGCTGGAATCAAAAAGGCTTCCTCATGCCATTATTCTTGAAGGGGAAAGCGGCTTGGGAAAGGCTTCTCTTGCCCGTGAAATCGCAGCTGCACTTGTGTGCAGGGCCGGCGGCGAAAGGCCGTGTTACAGCTGCCCGCAGTGCAGCAAGGCTGAAAAAGGATATCATCCCGATATTTTTGAATATAAGCCCTCCGGCGGTGCAAAATCGTTTCATGTTGATGTTGTGAGAAATGTTATCAATGATATTTATTTATCGCCGAATGAAGCTGAGCATAAGGTTTATATACTTCGCAATGCGCATTTTATGAATGAAAGTGCACAGAATGCACTTCTAAAGGTTCTTGAAGAGCCGCCCGAATATGCTGTTTTTATTCTTACGGTTGAAAACAGATCCGCAATGCTTGAAACAGTGCTTTCAAGAGCTGTTGTTTTATCTTTGAACGGCGTGGATGTGCATGCAGGCGCCGAATACATATCCAATCATGATGAAAATATAGAATTTAATGATGCACTTGAAGCAATGATTGCTTTTAAGGGCAATATAGGTAAGGCCTATGAAAGCATTGCAGGCGGAGAAATGCAGAAGCTTACAGGCTTTGTAAACGATATTTGCAGTGCCTTAACGGCGGATAATGAATATGAACTGATAAAATGCACAGGCAGGTTAAGCGGCAGGCAGGAAATATGCACCGTGATCGGTATGCTGAAAACGGTTTTCAGAGATGCTGTGATCGGCTCTAAAACAGGCGAGTTTTTATCGGGCAGAGAAAGTGCGGTAAAAAAGCTTTCCCGAACACTTACGGACGGTAAGCTCATCCGGCTTTACAATATGGCCGATGAACTGATTGCAATGGCAAACAAAAATGCCAATTCTGCACTGCTTGCAGCAAAAATATGTTACAGTCTGCGCAGTGCAATAGATTTATAGAGCATATGCTCCCGGAGGATTACATAATGACACAGGTTGTTGGAGTTAGATTTAAGGATACAGGAAAAGTTTATTTTTTTGATCCGAATGGGCTTGATATTAAAACAGGCAGTTTTGTGATTGTTGAAACTGCAAGGGGAATTGAATGCGGAAGAGTAGCCGAAGCAAATAAAACGGTTGAGGATGATGAGATTGTATCTCCGCTTAAACCTGTTATCAGAATAGCCACGGATGCAGATATGAAGGTGGTTGAGGAAAACAGGATAAAAGAACAGAAAGCTTTTGAAATCTGTGAGAAAAAGATTGCAGAACACAGCCTTGATATGAATCTTACAGAAGTTGAATATACTTTTGACGGCTCTAAAATCGTTTTTTATTTTACAGCTGAAAGCAGGGTTGATTTCAGGGAACTTGTTAAGGACCTTGCATCCACTTTTCATTCCAGAATTGAGCTTCGCCAGATTGGCGTAAGGGATGAATCCAAAATGATTGGCGGGCTGGGAATTTGCGGCAGGCCGTTTTGCTGTTCCACTTTTTTGAATGATTTTCATTCTGTTTCCATTAAAATGGCGAAGGAACAGGGGCTCAGCCTTTCACCGGGCAAGATAAGCGGCACATGCGGCAGGCTTATGTGCTGTTTGAAATATGAGCAGAATTCATATGATTATCTTCAGAAAATAACACCCAGAAAGGGCGCTGTGGTGGATTGCCGTGAGGGCAGAGGTGTTGTTGTTGATGCTGCACTGCTTACAGGCAGACTGAAAATTAAGCTGGACAGTAATCCGGACGGTGCACCTGTTGTTGTAAACAGGGAGGAAGTTGTTATTGTTAAGGACGGCAGACAGCAGTATATTTCAAAGCAGGAGGCAGAGATGCTTAAGCATCTTGAAAAAAATTAGTAAAAACTAACTTAATTTTCCTCTTGCAAATTAAAAATATTGTGTTATATTAGTATTAAGAATGGCGACAGGAGGTGTTACAAGATGGCATACAAAATTTCAGATGATTGCATTTCTTGCGGTGCATGCGCAGGTGAATGTCCGGTAGGCGCAATTTCAGAAGGCGATGGTAAATTCGTTATTGATGCTGATACTTGCATTGAGTGCGGTGCATGTGCAGGTGTTTGCCCGGTAGGTGCTCCTGCTCAGGACTAATTACTTAATCATAAAAAACAGCTATCCGAAAGGATAGCTGTTTTTTTTATTATTGCCAAAAATGCAGTTGTTCGGAGGCTTTCTTTTCTTCAAAAGTGTGAAGATATCGGAATATCTGTTCATTGTTGTGAACAATTCCGTTTTTGCTGCATTTTTGAGAAAATAACGCCATCAGCTGACTGCTTTTCGGACTGCCGACAATATATTGATTTCCGTAATGCTTTCTGTATTTCTCTTTTAAATGCGGAAAAAGGCGGTCAAGCTGTTTGTAAAAATATTCTCTGTTCCCTTCTCTCAGGGTAAGCCCCATGCCAAAGCAGATGATTCCGTAAACCTCTGCTTCAATGCACATATCCAGAATGCCGTTGATATTTTCCTCGGTATCATTGATAAACGGCAGTATCGGCGATAACCATACCACGGTAGGTATTCCCGCGTCGCGCAATTGTTTCAGTGCTTCAAACCGTTCTTTTGTTGTGCTTACATTCGGTTCAATTTTTCTGCATAAATCCTCATCATAAGTTGTTAATGTCATCTGCACAACGCATTTTGTTTTTTCATTAATTTTCTGCAAAAGGTCTATATCTCTCAGAATCCGTGCGGATTTTGTAATAACTGTGAAACCAAAGCCGTATTCATAAATCAGTTCCAATGCCTTTCTGATATTTCCAATTTCCATTTCCAACGGAATATAGGGGTCTGTCATAGAGCCTGTGCCGATCATACACCTTTTTCGCTTGTGTTTCAGTGCTTTTTCCAACAATTCAATCGCATTTTCTTTAATTTCTATATCTTCAAAATCATGCTCCATATGATAGCATCTGCTTCGGGAATCGCAGTAAATGCATCCGTGTGTGCAGCCACGGTATAAATTCATTCCATTTTTTGCGGATAATATTCCTTTTGTTTTTACAAAGTGCATCGTTTTATCCTCGTTTGCCTGCACAGTTTTTTCTGTGTGCTTTCAGCTTTTTGATTGCCCAGTTATAGTGGCTTGCCGTTACGCTGATAAAATAAGAGCCCAGAGTGCTTGTGCCAACCCATTTGTAAATTCCCTTTGAAAACAGTTCGTCATTTGAATAGTTTTTCGCCAGCTTTATCACTTCGTTATGAGTGTTCTGAAGCATGTTTTTTGCATCCTCCAAGGGTGTGGATTGGTGTTTTTCCAAAAATTCAGCATTCATATTTCCATAGGTTTTCCAACTATAAGGTTCAGGAAGAAACGGTTTGTATTCTCCGTTCTGATTTGAAAGCACCCAGTTCAGCAAAAGCTGATGCCATTCATAAAGATGAATAAGAATATCACGCAGGTTTTTATCTCTTTTCCAGTGTGTTTCTTTCTTTTTTTCATCTTCTGAAAAATCAAAAGGCGTGGATAATTCTGTTTCGGTTAAGTCAGCGATGAGTGTGTTTAACTTTTCATAATTAACTGCGGCGGCAGTCAATAGCTCTGTCTTTGTTTTCGGTCTGCCCATAGTTATTCTCCTTTTGTCATGATTTATATTTTTTATAGATTTTTTCTGCCTGATCAGCTAAAATTTCTTTTAAATATGTTGGCTCTATAATATGCATCTGTGTTCCGAAAGACAGAAGAAAAGCGATAAGCCATTCATCTTCCGGCATTTCAACGGATACGATTAAATCGCCGTTTTCTGTTTGTTTTACCTGTGTATTGTCAAATTCATCATAAACACGGTATGCCATATTCCGGGGAAAGCAAAGTACGATTTTATGACAGATTTGTTCGGTATGCACATCGGTCTGTTCAAAAGAACGCCTTTCAAAATGCTCAGGAAGCATTTCCAACGATAAAATACGGTTCAGCTTAAAAATACGGACGGCCTGTTTTTCCGTGCAGTATGCCTTTAAATACCATGCCATAGATTTGTAGCTTAACTTTAGCGGCTGAACCACCCGTTCTGTTATATCTCCGTTTGATCCAGCATATTTGATTCTGATGCATTGGCGGTGAATTACTGCGCTTTTCAGCAGATCAAATTTGCTGTTGTCTGTTTCCTTGCTACCCCATCTGGAAAAATCCACTTCAAGCCATTCGTCTGAATTCAGCTGAAAAATTCCTGAAAGTTTCTGCAGGGTTTTGCTGCTGAATTTTCCTGCAGTGTTCACACTTTGCAGTGCAGTCAGAATTTCCTGCTTTTCCTCTTCTGACAATATGGCTTTATTCAGCACAAAATGCTTCATCAGATGAATGCCGCCGGTTCTTCCTGCTTCCGTATAAACGGGAATTCCTGCTGCGCTTAAAGCATCAATGTCCCTGTAAATTGTTCTTACGGATACTTCAAACGCTTTTGCCAGCTCCGGAGCAGTAGCCTGTCCTTTTTCCAGCAGATAATATACAATTTTAAATAACCGGCTTTCCTGCATTGCGGAAACCTCCTTAATCTACAGAATAACATAAAAATCCTGACACCATGTGTCAGGATTTATTATAAACTGTTTTCTCGAATATATCAATGCTGCTCAATAATGTCTGTAACTTTAATTTTGTTCCCTTTTGCCGTGAACTTGATTTCATAATCCGAAAAACGAAAGCCATACTCTTTTTCATTTTCAGATTGATATGCCGGTCTCGGGTCATCACGGAGAATATCGAAAAGTATGCTTCGTTTATCTGCAGGAATCCTTTTAATAAGGGCTTCTGAAATTTCTGCGTCAGCTCTGTAATTCTTGTTTTCCTCGGCAAATCCACCTTTGGCAGCTGCAATGCAGTCTGTGTAAGGAATATACGGCTTGATGTCATAAATAGGCGTGCCGTTCATAAGGTCGGCACCGCTTACAACCAGAACATTTCCGTTTTTGTTTCTTTTTTCAACGCTTTCAAGCTTTACACACGATAATCCAAGCGGATTCGGCCGAAACGGAGAACGGCTGGCGAATACACCGATTTTCTTGTTTCCGCCAAGCCGCGGCGGCCTTACGGTTTCGTTCCAGCCGGATTTTTCATTTTGGCTGAAGCCCCATATCAGCCAAAGATGGGAAAACTGTGTGATTTCTTTAATTGTACTTTCGCTTCTGTATTCCTTTTCAAAAACAATTGTTCCTGTTATTTCTGCAATTCTGCCGCTTTGGCGGGGAATGCCGAATTTATCGGGAAAATCGTTGTAAATTTTTGCAATAGGCTTTATTTCCATAATTTCACCGTTGTTATTGAATATGCTTTTATATGTATTTGCTGCCTGAAAATTCCGCTGTAATCGCAGTGCAGATTGCTTTTTTGTGTTGTTGAATAAATTTCACAGTATGCAGCAGAAGATGTTATTTCAATATCGTTTGCCTTTCCCTCATTTACAATAACGGCAATTTCACTTTCATCTTTATTCAGAAAGGTGAAAATGCTGATTTTGTCCTGCGGAATATAGTGTGTATCTGTAACAAGCGCATCCTTACCAATAAATTTGGAAAAATGAGCAAAGCCATAATATCGTTTGGCAATACTGTAATGGCTGAAGCCGTTTGTGGCAGACAGCAGTCCGTCAGAATAATCTTTGCCGTTATCTCTGTTGTCTGCAATCTGGTTTACAGCCACCCAGCCGGTCCAGCTCTGTACGCCCAAAAGCGATAAATCATTTCCGATTACCCGTGCAGTAATCAATGCGCCTTTTATGGATTTGGTGTCATTTCTGCACGGAAGCTCACACCATTCGCTCATATCAAAACGGATATCCGGATGCTGTTCAGTAATTTCTCTGCAAAACTGTTTTCTTATTTCCGTATTATTGTCTGCGTGGTAGGAATGAATTGCAAAAACGCCAAGGTGCTTCATAATCAGCCTGTCGTTTAAAAACAGTTTTAAATATTCTGCCGTAAGTCCGCCGATTTCGCCGCTTTCAGGGCCGTATAGTTTTATATTGAGGTTTCTTTTTTCAAGCTCTTCGGCGAAAATGCGGAATACTCGGCATACCTCTTCGGGTTCATAATGGCAGCCCTCCTGCCACACATAATTTCCGCCCCATTTCCATTGCGGCTCATTTATTGGGCTGATATGGGTAACGGGAATGCCGTCTTTTATAAAATGCTCTGTGATATCCAGAAAATATTCTGCAAATCTTCTGTAATTGCTTTTTGGCAGATTGCAGGTGTGGTGCATCAGGCTTCCGCTTGCCTGGCCGCTTGCCGTAAAGGAATAGTGCGGCGAATTCGCAAACAAAATCACTGTATCAATATTTCCTTTTTTCAGGCATAGCTTCATAAAACGGTAGGCATTTTTATCCCTGCTGAAGTCATACCCGCTGCCGTGATAATTTTCTGCTTCATTCTTATCATCATAAACAAGAAAGCTTTCGCATTTTCTCCACGGATTTGTAACACGGCAGTTTCCTTCATTCCAGCCGCCGCCGATATTATAACGGTAAATATTCAGATTCAGCCCTTTTTCCGTATATAATAAATCGGATATTTCCTTTGCTGTTTTCTCATCGGCTATATTCTGGCTCCACCAGCAGGCAGATGTGCCGAAGCCTTTTATGCACTGCTTCTTTTCTGCATTTTTAAGATTAATTTCTATCACAGCAGCTCCTCCATATAAATATGCGGGCAGAATTCATCATAATAGATTTCCCCGACTTCCGTAAAGCCCAGTGCTTTATAAAACTCTTTTACACGGCACTGCGCCGAAAGCTCACATTTTTCCGCCCCAAGCTGCCTTGCTTTTTCGCACATGGCAGTTACAATTTCTGCTCCCAGATGCATACCCCTGTATTCCTTTAAAACCGCAATTCTTCCGAGATGATAGGATTTTCCGCTGTTTTCGGTAAACATTCTTGCAGTGGCAGCAGCCTTTCCGTTTTTGTAAAGCACAAGGTGAAGCGCTTTGCCGTCTGTTTCATCAAATTCGTTTGAAAAGCCCTGTTCTTCCATAAAAACTGTGCGTCTGATTGCTGCCGAATCCGGATGCAGATATTCAAACAGCCTAATTTCATTCATAAAATCACCATATAAAACCTGTATTTATATATCATTTTATCACAAAGTATACAAATATTCAATAAAATGTATATTATCTGAATAAATATTCATTTACACGCTTGCATTTGGCGGTAAGTTGTACTATAATTAATAATCATAAATTACATATTAAGGAGAATTCTTATGAAAAAGTTTACAAAGGTTATTGCTGTTCTGCTTGCAGTTGCCGCAATTGTTGCAACATTTGCAGCCTGCTCCGGCGGTAAGGACACAGCAAAGGTAAAGGTTATAGAAATTAATCTTTCGGATGAGGTTTATGCCCTTGGCGTAAATAAGGACGATGCAGCGCTTCTTGCTTCTGCAAACGAATTTATTGCAAAAATCAAGGCAGACGGCACATTTGATAAAATATGCAACAATTATTTCGGAGACGGCACACCTGTTGCTGTAAGCTCGGCAGCAGAGGATACTTCAAAGGATCAGCTTGTTGTTGCAACAAATGCAGAATTTGAGCCGTTTGAATACAAAAAGGGCGATCAGTTCTACGGAATTGATATGGAAGTTGTTAAGGCATTTGCAGATTCTCTCGGCAAAGAACTTGTTATCAAGGATATGGAATTTGATGCCGTTGTAACAGCTGTTCAGCAGAACAAGGCAGATATTGCTGCAGCAGGCCTTACCGTTAATCCGGGCCGTGCAGAGCAGGTTAATTTCACAGAATCCTATTATTCTGCTTCCCAGCAGCTTATCGTAAAGGCTGACGATACAAAGTTTGACGAATGCAAAACCAAGGAAGATGTTGATGCTATTCTGGATACATTTGAAGCTTCCGTTAAGATCGGCGGTCAGAAGGGCACAACAGGCGCTGCTTATGTTGAAGGCGATTTAGATAATCCTGACGGCTTCGGTTTTAAAGGACTTAAGGCTGAATTCAAAGGCTATGCCAACGGTTCACTTGCAGTGATGGATTTAATCAACGGCGGTGTGGATTATGTAATCATTGATGCTGCTCCGGCTTCTGCAATCACAAAAGCAATCAATGCAGTTGCTTAAAAAATAAGAAAATATGGATTTTACGGGCCGATGTCCTCATCGGTCCGTTTTTAATAGGAATGTTCATTTCTGTTTGAATTTGAATTTAGCAGGTATTAAATATGAATTTTGATAAAAAGTTTGAGGTTTTCTGGAATATATTTATTGATAACAATGGATATAAAACGGTTCTTACAGGCCTTCAGAACACCTTAATTATAGCGGTATGCGGTCTTCTGATTGGTATTGTGCTCGGCACAATTATCGGTGCAATTCAGGTGGTGCCCAAAAGAAATATTTTTATAAAGATGCTGAATAAGCTTTGTGTTTTTTATGTAAGTCTTTTCAGAGGCACGCCGATTGTTGTGCAGCTTCTTGTTTTCTATTATGTTATTCTTCCCATTATGGGCATTCATATCACCTCGGTTGTGGTTGCCATTATCGTGTTCGGTATGAATTCCGGCGCTTATATTTCCGAAATTATGCGTGCTGGTATTCTTTCCGTTGATCCCGGGCAGATGGAAGGCGGCCGTTCTGTTGGTTTAAGCTACGGAACAACGATGATGAAAATTGTTATTCCGCAGGCCGTTAAAAATATTCTGCCAACGCTCGGAAACGAATTTATTTCCCTTATCAAGGAAACCTCGGTTGTAAGCTTTGTAGGTGCGCTTGATCTTTATGTTGCATTCAGCCGTATCGGCTCCAACAGCTATGAATTTATGGTGCCTTATATTGTTATGGCATTGATTTATATTGCTATGGTTGTTATGATAACCATTGCAATCAAGTTTATGGAAAGGGGGCTGCGAAAAGGTGATAAGAGTATGTAATTTAAAAAAATCCTTCGGTGATAATCAGGTGCTTAACGGCATTGATTATGAGGTAAACAAGGGGGATAAAATCGTTGTTGTCGGTCCATCCGGATCGGGAAAATCAACCTTTCTTCGCTGCCTTAATCTGCTTGAAACCCCAACTGAGGGTGAAATCTGGTTTGAAGATAAGCTGATTACGGATAAGAAAACCGATATAAATGAAGTGCGCAGGCATATGGGAATGGTTTTTCAGCATTTCAATCTTTTCAATAATCTTACCATTATGAAAAATATAACGCTTGCGCCTGTTAAGCTTAAGCTGATGAGCAGGGAAGAAGCCAATGAAAATGCCATTCGCCTTTTAAAAATGGTTGGGCTTGAAGAAAAGGCAGATGCCTATCCCAGCTCGCTTTCGGGTGGGCAGAAACAAAGAGTTGCCATTGTGCGTTCCCTTGCCATGAACCCGAAGGTAATGCTTTTTGATGAACCGACTTCTGCGCTTGATCCGGAAATGGTAGGCGAGGTTCTGCAGGTAATGAAAGATCTTGCAGATAAGGGTATGACAATGGTTGTGGTTACGCATGAGATGGGCTTTGCCCGTGAGGTGGGCTCCAAGGTGCTGTTTATGGACGGCGGTATTATTCAGGAGGAAAATGAACCTGTTGAATTCTTTACCAATCCAAAAAATGCAAGACTTAAGGATTTTCTTTCAAAAGTTTTATAAAAAACAGAAAAAAGGCTGTGTAAAGCTGTTTAGCTTTATACAGCCTTTTCCGTTTGTTTCTTTAGCAAAGAAAAAATCCCCGGTTTAACCGAGGAAAATAAAAAACATGCTGAACTTGAAACAAGGCGAACAGGAAAAGCTCCTTCCCTTGAGATACTATCCCGAGGAGAGATGTCTGCGGCAGCAAAAAGTGTCAATGCGATTACATTATTATATCAGCCTTCCCCTTGAGGGGAAGGTTGAATTACATAAAACAATGCAATGATAAAAAAATGCCGACTTTTAGTCGGCGAGCCAGTAGGCGGACCTTATAAGGCCTATGCAAACCAACAGTTGAACTGGTTATGATTTCAGGCAGCATGCAGTTGGTTTTCAATATAAAGGGTTACTTCGCTGAGCGGAATTTCAAGCACGGCGGCAATTTCACTGTGAATAATATTTTGCGCCTGCCTCAGCAGATTTTCATCACAGACAGAAAGGTTTTTGCCAAGAAGCTTCAGTTCCTTCCTGCGTTCATATAATGTTTTGATAAGCGAAAAAAGTGCATCCCTGTTAGCGGTATTTATTATTTTTTTATATGTTTCACGGCGCAGATTTACATTTTCTATCCAGATGCTTTCCTTGTCGGGAATGGTTTTAATCAAGTCTTGAATTTCGGCAGGGGAAAGAATTTTTTTCATTTTTGAAACCAGCTGCTCATTATCGGCAGGAACAAAAATGGTTTCTTTTATGTCAAACACAGGCACAAGAATATAATATATTTTTTCATTTCGGTTAAAGTTTTCTGTTTTAATATCAGCTATTTTACACGCTCCGTTTGCACCATATATAAATAAATCCCCTATTTTATACATATAATATCCCTCCATAAGCAGTTTTGCCATTTATTAGAAAAACATACAACAAATTGTATTAAACACTTAACAAAATTAATTTGATTTGTTATTGATGTAATATATTATAACATGTTATAATAAAATATGTAAGGGGAATTTTACAAAAAGTAGTAAAATGTTTTGGAATAAAAAAGAACAGCAGCTGATAAACAGCTTGCTGCTCTGGCTAACCAATTAAAACAAAACCCGTATTTCAAAATTTTCATTGCAGTGCGGGCAGGAAACACGGTGTTTTCCTTTTATTTTTTTCAGCCTTAAAACAGATTTGCATTTCGGGCATTTTCTGAATATATGTGTTTTTCTGCATTTCCATTTCTGCGAAAGCAGGCGGAAATGCTTTTTAACTTTGTTTTCAAAGCTCATCCATTTTGCGTTTTCTTTTCTTCGCTTTTCAATGTTTTTGGAAAAAACACGGTAAAAGGCAAACAGAATAAGCAGAAGCCCTGCAAGCGATATTACGGAGTAAAGCCTGCTGTCCACGGCTCTGCCTATGACAAGGGCTGTAATAAGTATAATCAGGTATGCGAACAGAAGTATGTTATAAAGACGGTCTATACCGTATCTTCCATACATAAATTTCTGAAACTTCGTTCCCAGATTATAAAAAAATTTTTTCATAACTTCATCTCCTAATTAAACAGAGGGCTGTCGCCGCTGTCTGCTCCGAAATAATCGGCGGCGTTATTTTCGGTGGTGGTTTCGCTGTAAGCACTTTGTGAGCCGTTATCCGTGCGGCGGTTCTCCCGTTTCGGCATTCCGAAAAAAGAGGTTACAAGCATAATGATAAGCCGTATCAGTGCAATGACAAAAATAATGCGCAGAAATCTGCCGAGGCAGCCCGGGTGATGTGTGCTTTGTGCTGTATAAACCGTTTGCCTGTTTTCAGTTTCGCTATCAGTATAACTGCCAAACGGGGAAGTTCCCTCCGGGCGTATCCGGCTTCTTATTCTGCTGTATGCTGCTGAATAAACAAAGTTATCGGGCGCCATAGCACAGGCCTGCTGAATATGAGATAGGGCAATACTTTGCTTTCCAAGCCCCATATTTGCAACAGCTGAAAGATAATACCACTGCGCATTTTTATCCTCTATATTTTTCAGCACATTAAGTGCCTGTGCAAACTGGCGGTTGTTGATAAACTGAGCAGCCGAGGTGTAGTAATCAGGTGATGCACTGCTGCTTCGGCGGCGGTAGTAGGATTCGGAACTGTAGCCCCTGTCCGCAAATGGATTAGCACTTGATGCCGGATTTTTTATCTGGTCATAAGCAGCATTGATTTCTGCCATTTTATCCGCAGCAGAGGAATCATCCGGATTGAGATCAGGGTGATATTTTTTGGCAAGCCGTTTATATGCTTTTGTGCATTCTTCCTCAGATGCACTGTTCGGAACACCAAGAACTTTGTATGGGTTTGTAATCATTATCTATCCTTTATCTGTTCAATACAATTTACTTACTGAAATTAAAATATCATACAATTATTATATAATTGTTAATAAAAGTGAAAAAATAAGTAAATATATTCACTTGAAAAAGCATAAAGCATTTGGTAATATATAGATAATAAATATTTGGAGGTGCGCTATGGATATTGTTCTTATGACACTGGGCAATACGATAGACAAAACTTTTTATGGCTTTGATACGGCCATATTTGAATTTTTCGGCAAAATGCAATGCTCTTTTTTAACTTTTGTTGCAAAGATTTTCACATCTTTCGGCGATGAAGCATTTGTAATTCCGATGATTATTCTAGGTGCGGTTTTAATGCTGTTCAAAAAAACAAGAAAATACGGAATCACCCTGTTTTTCGCCATCATTATCGGCACGCTGATTACAAATGTAATTGTAAAGCCTATGGCATTAAGAATAAGACCCTATAATACACTTCAGGGCAATGCGGATTACTGGAAATGGTACATAGGCGCGGGGGCGCTCAGCGAATCGGATTATTCCTTCCCCAGTGGCCACACAACAGCTGCTTTTGAAGTTGCAACGGCAATGTTCCTCACTTTCCGTGGCGAGGGTAAAAAGAAAATATGCTGGCTTTTCCCTGTGCTTGCACTGTGCACAATGGGCAGCCGTGTGTATCTGATGGTGCATTATGCAACAGATGTGCTCTGCGGAATGATCGTCGGCACATTTGCAGGCATTGTTGCGTATTTCCTGATGAAGCTTTGTATGAAGCTGATTGAAAATGTAAAAATTTTCAAATGGATAGATAATATTGATCTCGGCAAGGCAGGCTTTTTGAAATGGACCTCGGGAAAAGCAGGGGCTGCTGTAATTTCAATAGCCGTTATCGGTATATTCCTGTTTTCCTTTATTCCGTCCTTCTTTGAGGGCGGCGATGCACAGCGCTGTGCCTATGTGGATGAATACGATTGCTATAACGAAGCAAAAGTGGATGATGAAAAATATCCTGCAATAGACGGTAAGGAATACTGCAAAATTCACTGGAAACAGCTGAAGGGTATTGATGAATAAACTTTTTCATAGGTAAAATAAAAAATCCCGCATTGTGCGGGATTTTTTATTTTAATAATTCTGCATATATTCTTTTGTTTTCTCGAGGAAAATATCCATTTCCTCGTCTGTGCCGATTGTAATGCGCACATAGTTATCAATTCTGGGAAGATTGAAATAGCGGATAAACACCTTCTGCGTTTTCAGCCATTCAAAATAATCCTTCATAGGCTTATTTTCGTGTGTTGCAAATAAGAAGTTTGTTTGTGAATCCAGCACAGTAAAACCGAGTGTCTTAAGTTCTTTTGAAACTCTGCTGCGTGTTGCAATTACCTGTGAAACGGTCTGATTGAAATAATTCGTATCTTTTATTGCTGCAGTGCCTGCTGCCATGGAAATACTGTCTACTGTGTAGCTGTTATAAGAATTTTTAACGGCTTCCAGAACGGCAATCAAATCCTTGTTTCCGACTGCATAGCCGATTCGCATTCCTGCAAGACTTCTGCTTTTGGAAAATGTGCCTGTAACAATCAGATTTTCATATTTCTTCGTCAGCTCTACGCTGGAATATCCGCCGAAATCCACATAGGCCTCGTCAATAATTACAACGCAGTCCTGATTATATTCCATAAGTCGTTCTATAAAATCTATGCCCTCACCGAGAGAGGTGGGCGCATTCGGATTCGGAAGCACAACGCCGCCGTTTTGCACTCTGTAATCTTCAATATCAATACGAAAATCATTTTTAAGCGGATAGTTTTTATACGGAATATGAAACAGTCTGCACCACACGGGGTAAAAACTGTAGGTTATATCGGGGAACACAATCGGTTTATCACTGTTGAAAAAGGCCTGAAAGCACAGGGCAATCACATCGTCAGAGCCGTTTCCTATAAATATATTTTCAGATTTTACATCAAAGTATTCTGCCATTTCCTTTTTAAATTCGGCAGCATCTGCATCCGGATAAAATCTTAAGCTGCTGCTTTCAAAATTCTTTATCGCTTCTGTTACCATCGGTGATGGGGGATAGGGATTTTCGTTGGCGTTGATTTTTACAATGTTTTTTTCCCTGCTTTGCTCGCCCGGAACATAGGGGTCGATATCTCTTAAATTCTTCGTCCACAATTTTTCCATAATTTTATACCTCGCGTGCTATTTTAGCACAGCAGTTTATATTTGTAAATAATCTGTTGTTTTAATTTCACGGTTATGTTAAAATGAAAACAAATCGGAGGTTGAAAAATGGATGTTTTAATTATAATAATGCTTGCGGTATTAATTGTTTTAATGATTACGGCAATTCTTCTTATTATTGCCAATAAACCGAAGGCAGATAACAGCCTTTCATTGCTGGATCAGAAAACAGATATAAACGCAAAGCATATGGAAAGCGGCTTTCGTGCCGTTTCTCAGCAGATGCACGGATTAACGGAAAAAAATTATGAGCAGATGCTGAAAATAAATGAATCGATGAATGAGAATGCCGAAAAACAAACGAAAAAAATCAGCGAGGCTATACTGTTAATGCAGAACAGCAATGAAAAAAAGCTGGAGGAAATGCGAAGAACGGTTGATGAAAAATTAACAGAAACACTGAATAAACGTTTGGATTCCTCGTTTAAAACCGTTTCTGAACAGCTGCAGAATGTCTATAAAAGCCTTGGAGAAATGAAGGAGCTTTCCTCCGGTGTAACGGATAAAGTGGCAGATTTGAACCGTGTGCTTACCAATGTAAAGGCAAGAGGCACATGGGCAGAGGTGCAGCTTGGCAATATACTGGACGAAACAATTCCTGGAATGTATGATACAAATGTAAAAACCAATCCCAAATATAACGGGCAGGTTGAATTCGCAATCCGGATTCCGAATCAGGAGGATGACGGCATTACCTATCTTCCCGTAGATTCCAAATTTCCTATGGAGGATTATATTCGTTTAACGGATGCTGCTGAAAACGGCGATGCAGAAGGGCTTGAAAAAGCAAAAAAAGCATTGGAGCAGAGAGTGCGCGAGGAAGCCCGCCTTGTGAAGCAGTATATCAGCACACCTGAAACAACGCCGTTTGCAATACTTTATCTTGCCACAGAGGGTTTGTATGCAGAAATCACATCAAGCAAAAACGGTGTGGCTGAAAGATTGCAGGCAGAGGGCATTATGGTTGCAGGGCCAAGTACGATAACAGCACTGCTGACATCGCTTGCAATGGGTTTCAGAACCATGGCAATCAATAAAAAAGCAAACGAGGTATGGAAGGTTCTTGGCGCAGCAAAAACGCAGTATGAAAAATTCGGCGATCTTCTTGCAAAGGCAAGGAAGAAGGTAGACGAAGCAGGCCGTGTTCTGGATGAAGCAGACCACAGAAACAGCGTTATTCAGAAAAATCTTCGTAAAGTTGAATTGCTTGACAGCAATGAAGCACAAACGGTTTTGGGTATAGAAGAATAGGTGATTTTCAAATATATTGATTAAATATTAAGGGCTTAATGCAATATATGGAAATATGACAAGAAGGAAAGCTGTAAAGTCAATTTCTTTACAGCTTTCTCTTTATTTATATAAAGAAATATATTCCCCCGGGGTTATGCCATATGCTTTTTTGAACGATGAAATGAAGTGTGATTGTGAGCAGAAGCCCAGAGTGCAGCAGATTTTGCTGCTGTCAAATCCTTCAAACAGCATGGTTTTTGAAAGCTCAAGCTTTTGTGTTACAATATAGCTGCTTAAATTTTCGCCAACCTCCTTTTTAAAAATATGCGAAAGGTAATCTTCCGAAAGTCCGCATTCCTGTGCAAGTTCACCTACGCTTATTTTTCTGTGCAGGTTTTTATTGATATATTGCATACATTTTCGGATATGGGGAGAATATTTAAGTTTTTGTGCATTGGAAGCAACAAGATTTGTCAGCTCTATTATTTTCTCGGCAACATATTCCAGAATATGAACGGGCGAATCCAGCGTATCAATGGTTCTGATAAAATCATCTGAAAAATTATAGGCGTCTGCCTCATTCAAACCGCCCTGAATTGCATATCTTGCTGCAAGGGTAATGCAGCTTACAGCCATATATTTATGCTGCCTGCTGCTGTCTGACGACATATTGCCCACAACGATTCCGCTATCCATAAAAGTCTTCAGGTGTTCAATCAATGCATGAAGGTTGCCCTGTTTGATGCAGGAATATAAACGCACTTCATCTTTATAGGGTGTGTGAAAAGTGCCTGCTTCCCTTTGTTCATAAAGGGATTTGGATATTTCCTCTGGCATGATTTTAAGGCTTAAAAGTTCATATACATTCATTTTAAATTCCCCCCCCTCTGTTTTTAGATTATATTCAATTCCGTAAAAAGTCAATTAAAATGTATTTTTAATATAGGAATTATGATATTTTGAAAGAATCATGATATAAAGCAGAGCCGGTCTTTACTATAATACGGAAAAGGGGTGAGAAAATGGATATAAAAGAAAGTCTGGCTTATCTTTCGGATATAAAGCTCGGAAAACAATTGAAGAAATTTCATTATATTGGGTTCGGTTCTTTCGGGAAAGTGTATAAAGCGACTGATGAAACAGACGGCAGCATATATATTTTCAAGGTATACCGTGTTGAAAATCTTGCACAAAAGGAAGAAAAATCACTTATTGCGCTTTCGAAAAATAAAAGTGTTAAAATACCAAAGGTGTATTTTATTCATAAAAAGAATGAAAAAGCACCGTTTGACTGTTTATGCATGGAATATATCAAGGGGAAAAATGCCTTGATGTGTGCAGGGCTTTTGCTTTCCGGCAAAGAAACAAAAAGGCGATTTGCAGATGAGGTTACGGATGGACTGCTTGCCATACACAGCATAAAAAGCAAAAACGGGAAATTCGGATATGCAGATCAACCCGTTTTTAATTCCTGGCTTGAATTTTACAAGCCGTTTGCACAGGATATTTTTGAAAAGGCGTTCTTTGCCAATCAAAACAAATGTTTTGATTCTTATATTTTGGATGTGATGAAAACGGCATGGGAAAAATTTGATTTTATTTTTGATGAAGATGTTTATGAACCCTGCCTGATTCACGGTGATATAAATATAGCAAATATTATGGTGGATAAGGACTATCACCTGGCAGGTTTTATAGATCCGCTTCATTCCATGTATGCAGACAGGGAATATGATATTTTTCAGTTTCAGAATCTGACAGGTCATTGTTTTAAGCTGTATGAAATCTATAAGGAAAAATATCAGGTTTCAGAAAAATGTGATATAAAATGTGCGTTTTACGGGCTTTGGAACGAAGCGATGGTCTATCTTGAAACGGGCAGATACACACGGTTTATTATGAAAGCGGCAATTAAAAGAATGAAAAAGGAATTAAATATGTAAAGCATAATAACTTTACACTCTACAGCAGATGAAAAACAGCTTTTTATAAGCTGTTTTTTGTTTTTCATTGATAAATGGATAATAGTTTGCTATAATTCTTTAATAAGAACTGTTTTTATGATGTTTAAGGATATATAAATATGAATTTACGCAGAATAATTGCTGTTTGGGCAGCAAAGATTATTGAAAAAATAAGTGTTCATATCTTTCACCGCCACGGTGTTACATGGGCAGGCAAGGTAGCACTTCGGATTTGTCCGCCCATTCTGAAAGAGCTGGCAGAGCAGGTGAAAAAGGGCATTTTTGTGGTTTGCGGAACAAACGGAAAAACAACAACAAATAACATGCTTTGTGCCGCACTTGAAGCAGAGGGATTTCGTGTTGTGTGCAATCATACAGGCTCAAATATGCTTAACGGTGTTGCTGCCGCCTTTGCGCTTGCAGCGGATTTTTCGGGAAAACTTAATGCAGATTATGCCTGCATTGAAATTGACGAAGCATCAACAAGAAGAGTTTTTCCGTTTTTTAAGCCGGATTATATGGTGCTTACAAATCTGTTCCGTGATCAGCTTGACCGATACGGCGAAATTGATATTACAATGAATATCTTGAAAGAAAGCATGCAGTCTGCCCCCGATATGAAGGTGATTGTAAACGGGGATGATGCCCTTTCCGCTTTTCTTGCTATGGACAGCGGAAATCCGTTTATTACCTATGGAATCAGCGAAAAAGTGCTTGATGATAAGGATTCGCATGAAATAAGAGAGGGAAGATTCTGCAAAAAATGCGGCGCAGAGCTGCATTATCGTTTTTATCATTATAGCCAGTTAGGTGATTACGCCTGCACATCCTGCGATTTCAGGCGTCCTGATATTGATTTTAATGCTTTCGATATTGAAATCGGCGACAGTCTTTCCTTTTCTGTTGAAAATAAAAGGCTTTCTGCCGATTACAAGGGTTTTTATAATGTTTATAATATTCTGGCGGCCTATTCTGCCGTAAGAGCAGACGGATTACAGGCAGAGCATTTCAACGATATGCTTAAACGCTTTAATCCCGAAAACGGCAGAATGGAGGAATTTACGATAAACGGCACAAAAACCGTGCTGAACCTTGCCAAAAATCCTGCCGGCTTCAATCAGAATATTTCGGCTGTTATGCAGGATAAAACCCTTAAGGATGTTGTGATTTTAATTAATGATAATGCGCAGGATGGCACGGATGTTTCCTGGCTCTGGGATGTGGATTTTGACAGATTCAGGGGAGCAAACATAAATTCCATAACCGTTAGCGGGATACGGTGCTATGATATGGGCCTGCGGCTGAAATATGTGGATATTGCTTCGATGGCGGAGCCCGATGTGGAAAAGGCTATATGTGAACGGCTTGAAAACGGCTGCAAAAATCTGTATGTGCTTGTGAATTATACGGCGCTTTACAGCACAAGGGATGTGCTGAAAAAACTGGAGGGAAAAAGATAATGTATTCTGAAAAAAGAAAAATTACTATCGGACATCTTTATCCCGATCTTTTAAATTTATATGGCGACAGGGGCAATATTGCCTGTATGATGCAGCGCTGCAAATGGCGCGGCATAGAGGCTGAAACAATAGAATTCAACACAGGCGATGAAATTGATTTCTCGAAGCTGGATATTGTGCTTCTCGGCGGCGGTTCGGACAGGGAACAGGCAATCGTATGCAGAAAGCTGCTTGAAATTCAGAAGCAGTTTAAAGAATATGTTGAGGATAACGGTGTTGTTCTTGCTGTTTGCGGCGGTTATCAGCTGCTTGGAAAATATTATAAAACCGATGCGGGTATGATTGAGGGACTTAATCTTGTTGATATTTATACAGAGCAGGAGGAGGGCAGGCTGATTGATAATATTGTGCTGCAAAGCGAGCTGGTTGAAATGCCTGTTGTGGGCTTTGAAAATCACGGCGGAAGAACTTATATAAATGATAATAAGCCGTTTGGAAAGGTGCTTTATGGTTCGGGAAATGACGGAAACAGCGGTTATGAGGGTGTTGTGTATAAAAATGTTATCGGCACCTATCTGCACGGGCCGCTGCTGCCGAAAAATCCGCAGCTTTGCGACTGGATTATAGCAAGGGCGCTTGAACGGAAATACGGCAGTGCAGAGCTTGCACCGCTGGATGATTTTAAGGAAAATCAGGCAAATGCATATATTGTGAAACGATTTATAAAGGAATAAAAACAGGAACCATCAGCTAATGTGTAGGTACGATAACGAAGTTTTTTGTAATG
>CAJUDJ010000023.1 GCA_910584985.1 uncultured Eubacterium sp.
TATCCTGTGCATGTGCGCCCGTCCTGTGTTCTCGGCGGCAGAGCAATGCAGATTGTTGCAAATGAAGAAAGCCTGCGTCATTATCTTCAGACAGCTGTTGAAATCAACACGGAACAGCCTGTTTTGGTTGATAAGTATATTATGGGTAAGGAGCTTGAGGTGGATGCCATCTGTGATGGCACAGATGTTTTCATTCCGGGAATTATGGAGCATGTTGAAAGAACAGGTGTTCACAGCGGTGATTCCATTTCCGTTTATCCCACCTTTGATGTTTCGCAGGCAGTTAAGGATAAAATTATTGATTACACGGTGAAGCTCGGAAAAGCCATCGGCATAATCGGTTTGTTTAACATTCAGTTTATTGCAGATACGAATGACGATGTGTTTGTTATTGAAGTAAATCCGCGGTCTTCAAGAACCGTGCCGTTCCTGTCAAAGGCAACCTCTGTGCCGATGGCACATATTGCCACGCAGGTTATACTTGGCCATTCGCTTAAGGAACAGGGGATAACAGAAATTTATCCTGCTGAAAAGAAACGCTGGTATGTTAAAGCACCTGCTTTCTCATTCTCAAAGCTTAAGGGAATGGATACTTATCTTTCGCCTGAAATGAAATCAACGGGCGAAGCAATCGGATATGATAAATCACTGAACAGAGCGCTGTTCAAAGCAATTCAGGCAAGTGGGCTTAATGTGTCTAACTACGGTACAGTGCTTGTTACCATTGCCGATATGGATAAGCCCACGGCACTTCCGCTTATCAGGCGTTTTTATGAGCTCGGCTTTAATATTGAAGCAACGGAAGGCACGGCAAATTTCCTGAAGAAACACGGAATACGCACAAGAATCCGTGCAAAACTAACAAGTGACGGAAGCGATGAAATTCTTATGGCGCTTCGTCAGGGGCATATATCCTATGTAATCAATACGATTGATGTAAGCCATGGCGACAGCCATTCGGACGGTTCTGAAATCCGCCGTGCAGCCGTTGAGAATAATGTAACGATGTTTACCTCTCTGGATACGGTTAAAGTGCTTCTGGATGTTCTTGAAGAAATAACACTTGGTGTGTCAACAATAGATGCGGAGTAAGTTTTATGTATAAGCAGAATCTCTATAAAATCAAAGAAAATAAAGCATTGACAAAAGATGTTTATAAAATGATTCTGGAGGGTGATACACAGTATATCACAGCTCCGGGTCAGTTTATCAATCTGAAATTAGAAGGAAAATTCCTTCGCAGGCCGATTTCCGTCTGTGATTATGATGATAAAACCATCACAATTATTTATAAAGTGGTTGGCGAGGGAACAGAACAGATGGCGCAGATGCAGGCAGGTGAGCTGCTGGATTGCCTTACAGGGCTTGGAAACGGTTTTGCTGTAAGCAAAGCCGAAAAACCGCTTGTTATCGGCGGTGGAGTAGGTGTTCCGCCGATGTATAATCTTACAAAGTGCCTTATTGCAGCAGGGCAGAAGCCGGTTGTTATTCTTGGCTTCAATACAAAAAACGAAATTTTTTATGAAGAAGAATTTAAAGCGCTCGGTGTGCAGGTAATTGTTGCAACGGCAGACGGTTCTTACGGTGTTAAAGGCTTTGTAACTGATGCAATGCCGCAGGATTATGATTATTTTTATACCTGCGGACCTATGCCGATGTTCAGGGCCATTGAAAACACGGTGAAAACCTCGGGTCAGTACAGCTTTGAGGAAAGAATGGGATGCGGTTTCGGCACCTGTATGGGTTGTTCCTGCAAAACCAAATACGGCAGCAAGCGCATATGCAAGGACGGGCCTGTGCTTCTCAGGGAGGAAATTGTATGGTAGATTTATCAGTAAATTTTTGCGGTATGCAGATGGATAATCCTGTTGTGCCTGCAAGCGGAACCTTTGGATACGGTAAGGAATTCAAGGATTTTTACGATATAAATATGCTGGGCTCTTTTTCTTTTAAAGGTACAACAAAGGATGCACGCTTCGGAAACCCCACACCCAGAATTGCAGAATGTAAGGCGGGCATGATTAATGCAGTCGGCTTGCAGAATCCCGGGGTGCATCATGTTATAGAGCATGAACTGCCCGAAATGAAGCGGTATTTCCATAAAAAGGTAATTGCAAACATCGGCGGTTTTTCCGTTGAGGATTATGCTTACACCTGTGCACTGCTTGATAAAGAGGAGCAGGTTGGTATTCTTGAGGTGAATATAAGCTGCCCGAATGTGCACGGCGGCGGAATGAGCTTCGGCACACTGCCTGAATGTGCAGCAGAGGTTACGGCTGCTGTTAAGGCTGTAACCGAAAAGCCGGTTGTTATAAAGCTTTCGCCGAATGTAACAGATATTGTTTCCATTGCAAAGGCCTGCGAGGAAGAAGGGGCAGACGGTATCTGCCTTATCAATACAATGCTTGGCATGCGCATTGATTTAAAGCGCAGAACACCTGTAATTGCAAACACAATGGGCGGCTTCAGCGGTGATGCTGTTTTCCCGGTTGCCGTAAGAATGGTTTATCAGGTGGCAAAGGCGTGCGGTATTCCTGTTATCGGTTGCGGCGGTGTATCATCCGCCAAAGATGTTATTGAAATGATGATGGCAGGTGCAACGGCTGTGGAAATCGGTGCGGCAAATCTGGTGAATCCGTATGTCTGCAAAGATATTATAGAAGCATTGCCGGGGGAATGTGAAAAACTCGGCATTGAGAAATTAAGTGATATTATAGGAGTGGTTGATTAATGGGTAAGGATGTTATTATTGCCTGCGATTTCAGCAGCGCAGAAGCTACCTTCAGTTTTCTGGATAAGTTTACTGAAGAAAAGCCTTTTGTAAAAATCGGCATGGAGCTTTATTATGCAGAAGGTCCGTCTATCGTTAAGGAAATCAAGAAAAGAGG
The DNA here is from genome assembly GCA_910584985.1 of uncultured Eubacterium sp. GTDB lineage: Bacteria > Bacillota > Clostridia > Oscillospirales > Acutalibacteraceae > Eubacterium_R. The sequence continues at coordinate 2,889 of CAJUDJ010000023.1, forward strand.
GCATAAGATTTTTCTGGATTTAAAGCTTCACGATATTCCGAACACGGTGAAAAAGGCAATGTCTGTTTTATCTTCACTTGATGTGGATATGACAAATCTGCATGCTGCAGGCACGGTTGAAATGATGAAGGCTGCTGTTGAGGGGCTTACGAAAGAGGACGGCACACGCCCGATTCTGATTGCCGTAACGCAACTTACCTCTACAAGCGAGGAAAGAATGCAGAAAGAGCTTCTTATCAACGCATCCATCAATGATACAATTGTAAAATATGCCGAAAATGCAAAGGCAGCAGGGCTTGACGGTGTTGTTTGCTCGCCGCTTGAAGCCGGAATGGTTAAGGATGCCTGCGGCATGGAATTTATGACGGTTACACCCGGTGTGCGCTTTGCAGACGGCGATGTGGGCGATCAGGTAAGGGTAACAACACCTGAAAGGGCAAAGGAAATCGGTTCGGACTATATTGTTGTGGGCAGGCCTGTAACGCAGGCAGAGGATCCCGTTGCGGCTTACAGAAGATGTGTTAAAGAATTTGTTGGATAAGGAGAATACATATGGAAGGCTATAAAAAAGAATTTATAAAATTTCTTGAGGATGCTGGCGTTTTGAAGTTCGGCGATTTTACGGCAAAAAGCGGCAGAAAAATTCCGTATTTTATAAATGCAGGCGATATTAAAACAGGAAAGCAGATTCAGAAGCTGGGTGAATTTTATGCAAAGGCTTATTTTGAAAAGGTAGGCAATAAAAAAGCTGTGCTTTACGGCCCGGCATACAAGGGTATTCCGATTGCTGTTTCTGTTGCGGTTGCGCTTGCAAAGGAAGGGCTTGATGTGCCGTTCTTCTTCAACAGAAAGGAAGAAAAGGACCATGGCGAGGGCGGTGTTTTCGTTGGTTATACACCAAAGCAGGGCGAAGATATTGTTATTGTTGAGGATGTTGTAACAGCCGGAACTGCCATAAGAGAAAGCATGGCGATTCTTTCAAAATTAGAAGGCACAAAGGTTGCTGCCACCTTTGTTATGGTAGACCGTAAGGAAAAAGGACAGACGGATAAATCCGCCATTGCAGAGGTTGGCGAAGAATACGGATTCCCTGTATATTCGGTTGTGGATGTTTATGATATTATTGAATATCTTGAAGAGAATGAAAGCAACCGCGAAAATGTTGAACGAATTAAAAAATATCTTGAAGTAAACGGAGCTAAAGCATAAGCGGGAAAGGCAAAGGTAGTTAAAATGCGGCATTTACTGGACACAACAGATTTATCTGTTAAAGAAATAGATGATTTGGTTGCCCTTGCAATGGACATCATTGAAAACAAACAGAAATATGCGCATGTCTGCGATGGGAAAAAGCTTGCAACACTTTTTTTTGAGCCAAGCACAAGAACGCGTTTATCGTTTGAAGCGGCAATGATGGAGCTTGGCGGCAATGTGCTGGGTTTTTCTGAGGCTGCTTCTTCCAGTGCGTCAAAGGGAGAAAGCGTGGGGGACACCATAAAAATCGTTTCCTGCTATGCGGACATTATAGCAATGCGCCATCCGCTTGAGGGTGCACCCAGAGTAGCATCCTATAAAACAGATGTGCCTGTTATCAATGCAGGGGACGGCGGCCACAGCCATCCCACACAGACCTTAACCGATCTGCTCACTATTTTCAGGGAAAAGGGCAGATTTGAGAACCTTACAATCGGCCTGTGCGGTGATCTGAAATTCGGCAGAACGGTTCACAGCCTGATTAAAGCGATGTGCCGTTACAGCAATATAAAGTTTGTACTGATTTCGCCAAAGGAGCTTTCCGTGCCGGATTACATAAAAACAGACTATCTTAAAGAAACAGGCATGGAATACATAGAAACAGATGATATGGAAGCCGCAATGCCGCAACTGGATATTCTTTATATGACAAGAATACAGCGTGAACGCTTCTTTTCAGAGGATGAATATTTAAAATATAAGGATGCCTTTATTCTGGATACGGATAAGCTGGAAAATGCAAAACAAGATTTAACCATAATGCATCCGCTGCCACGGGTGAATGAAATTACAACAGCAGTGGATGATGACCCCAGAGCAAAATATTTTGAACAGGCACGAAACGGAAAGTATATCCGTATGGCGCTGATTATTACGCTTCTGAAATGGGGAGGTGCTCTTTCGTGAAAATAGATGAAATTGAAAACGGCATTGTGCTTGATCATATCAAAGCAGGCAACGGAATGAAGGTTTATGAAGCACTCCGACTGAATAAACTGGAATGCCAGGTTGCCATTATTCAGAACGCAAAATCGGAAAAGCAGGGTGTTAAGGATATTATTAAAATCAATTCGCTGATTGATATTAATCTGGATGTGCTTGGCTATATGGATTCGGATATAACCGTTAATATTATTCAAAACGGCAGGGCGGAAAAAAAAGCAGTGGCACTGCCGAAAAAGATAGTCAATGTTGTGAAATGCACAAATCCGCGCTGTATTTCCAATGCAGAGGATATTGATTATGAATTTGAATTAACGGATACGAAGGGCACTTACCGCTGTATTTACTGTGAAACAAAGGCAAACAGATTATAAAATGCAGTATATAAATCATTATCATTCACCGCTTGGCGGCATTACACTTGCAAGCAACGGAAAGGCATTGACGGGCTTGTGGTTTGATGGGCAGTTCTATTTCGGCGATACTTTGTCTGGACCCTTTGAAAAGAAAAACCTGCCTGTTTTTCAAGAAGCATGTAAATGGCTGGATCTCTATTTCAGCGGCACAAATCCCGGCTTTACTCCGCCGATTTTTATGTGTGATACGCCTTTTCGTAAAATCGTCTGGGAAATTCTGCTGGAAATTCCGTTTGGCAAAACGATAACTTACGGCGGAATTGCTGAGCGGATTGCCAAAGAAAAAGGAATAATAAAAATGTCAGCTCAGGCGGTTGGCCGTGCAGTCGGTCATAATCCGATTTCGCTTATCGTTCCCTGCCACAGAGTTGTCGGCTCAAACGGTAGTTTAACAGGCTATGCCGGCGGAATGGATAAAAAAATGCAGTTGCTTATTCTGGAAAATGCAGATGTTTCCGGCTTTTTTATTCCGAATAAAACTGAACAGAAAATTTTTAAGGCACTGTAAATTTACAGTGCCTTTCATGGTTTGTTTTATCAAAATCAAAATTCTCTTTTTTTATATAGGATTATCGAAAGTGCTGCTGAAATAGATATGATTACAACACCAAGTATTGCGAATATAAATGCATTTTGCTGAACGACAAAATTTCCGTCAGCTGCAAGTTCTGCCGTATTAGTGTTTATATTGATTGTTGTTATTAATCCGGCCATTATAGCCATTACAATAATATTTACAATTTTTCCTTTTAAATATCCAAATCTGAAATTTAACGGTAAAACAACTGCAGGAGATACCAGTGAAACAAAAAGCATCATATATGCCAGATTTGTAATGTTTTCAAGGCCCATTTTTCTATAAAAATTAAATATAAGAGCTTCAATGATTATTGCAGGTATTGCGGCAATGAAAACAAGAATGTATTTTTCCAAAACAATTAAATGCTTTTTTACGGGAAGAATTGCTTCGTACCAGCTCCATTTATATGCTTCGTCATATGCCATTGAAAAAACAGGCATTAATGAAATCATTGCAACAGAATAATATGAAAAATACATAGAGCCATTTGAAAAAACAGCCATACAGAAAAACAGTGCAGCAACAAACAGAAATCCCAAATGATGTTTTATTATATATTTAAAATCTTTAATCAATAATCCTTTCATTTTTCCTGCCCCCTTATCATATACACAAATAAATCCTCCAGATTTACCGGCATAGAATTCATTTTCTCCGTAACGGCCGTGTTTTTAACAACTGCTCTTACTGTGTAATCGGATTTGCGAACGCTTATGATATCTGCCTTGTCAATACCATTCAGAGTGTCTTCATCACACTGAACGATACTGTAATGGTTCAGCAGTTCATCCTTTTCCTCGCACAAAATCAGTTTGCCCCTGTGCATAAAGGCAATGTAATCGCAAAGCTTTTCAAGATCGCTTACGATGTGCGAGGAAATCAGTACGGAATGGGTTTCATCCCGTGTGAAATCATTGAAAATATCCAGTATTTCATCACGCACAACAGGATCAAGCCCGCTGGTTGCCTCATCCAGAATCAGCAGCTTTGCATTATGGGAAAGGGCAACGGCAATATTCAGCTTCATTTTCATTCCTTTGGAAAATATCTTTATTTTTTTATTCTGCGGAATATTGAATTTATTGAGATATGAAAAAAAGGCCTGTGCATTCCACTGCTTATAAATGTTTTTGAAAACCGTGTTTATTTCCTTGGCATTAAAGCTTTCGGGAAGCCCGTTTTCCTCCAGCACAACGCCTATGTCCTCTTTGGAGCAGGCATTGCTGTTTTGCCCGAGCAGCCTGATTTCACCGCCCGATTTTTTAATCATATCCAGAATCAGCTTTATCGTTGTGCTTTTGCCTGCGCCGTTTTCACCTACAAGTCCAATAATACAGCCGCACGGCAGGGTAAGGCTGATATTGTCCAGCCTGAAGTCTTTATATTCCTTGGATAAGTTTTTAATTTCGATTGCGTTCAAGGTTATTCCTCCTCAAATAGAATGTTCAGCATGGATATGATGCTGTTCTTATCAAGATTGCACATAGCGGCAAGCTCAATAATCTTTTCAAGATGTTCTTCAATTTGCTTCAGATTTTCTTCACGCAGAAGCTCTGTATTTCTGGCAGCAACAAAGCTGCCCTTTCCGGGCGCTGTATAAATAAAGCCGTCCCGTTCAAGCTCCTCATAAGCACGTTTTGTGGTGATTACACTGATGTGCAGGTCTTTCGCAAGGCTTCTGATAGACGGCAGGGGGGTGTCCTCCTCAAGCGTGCCGTTTATAATCTGTGCCTTAATTTGTGAATAAATCTGATCGTAAATCGGAACACCGTTTTTGTTGTTTATAAAAATCAGCATATGCGTTCTCCTTATATGTCAGTTAACTGTATATAAACAGTATACACAGTATAAACGAGTTTGTCAATACAAAATTAAAAAAAGGCAGATTTTAGTCTGCCTTTTAAATATTTTTGATTCTGTCTGTTATCTTTTGTGCATAATAATAGATTTCTTCTGTGTCTATTCCGTTAAAGCAGCCGTTTTCATAGAGAATCCTGCCGTTTACCATCGTTAATTTTACATTTTCCTTTGAACCGCTGTAAATAATATTCTTTGTAATGTTGTTTATGGGCTGCATATTCGGTCTGTGCAGATCCAAAACAATCAAATCCGCTTTTTTGTCTGCTTCAATCACATCACAGTTATCAAGTCCCATACATTTTGCACTGCCGATGGTTGCCATTTCAAGAATTCGGTTTGCATCTGTGGATGCCGCATCTCTGTTATGCAGCTTCTGTGTTGCCGCAATCAGATATATTTCCCTGAACATATCCAGTGCGTTGTTGCTGCTCGGTCCGTCTGTTCCAACTGCAAGATTGATGTTTTTATCCAGCATTTCGGAAACAGGGGCAATGCCGGAAGCGAGCTTGCCGTTTGAGCCTGCATTGATAACGGCATAAACATCTCGCTTTTTATAGATTTCAAGGTCATTGTCGTTTACCCATACGCTGTGGTAAGCGCCGCCGCCGTAATTGAATAATCCAAGCTCTTCAAACAGCGCTGTAGGTGTTTTTCCGTATCTTTCAATACATTCCCGAACCTCATTTTCCGTTTCTGAGGAATGGGTGAAAACAGGGGCACTGTATTTTTCAGCCAGCCCGGCAACACCCTTTAAAATTTCATAAGAGGTTGTGTATTCGGCATGAAAGCCCAATTTATAACTGATTAATTCATTGTAATTATTATATTTTTTATAATATTCTTCCAGCTTTTCAATGCTTTCCTTAAAGTTGTTCAGACCGCAGGTCATAACGGTTCTGAAGCCGAAATCCAGACTTGCCTTTGCCATTGCTTCCGGGAAATAGTACATATCAAAGCAGGCAGAAATACCGCTTGTTAAATATTCAAGAAAGGCAAGCTTTGAAAGGTGATAGATGTCATCAGCAGTAAGTTTTGCTTCCATAGGAAATATCATATCGTAAAGCCACGGCTGAAGCGGCAGATCGTCTGCAAGGCTTCTGGCAAAGGTCATTGCCGAATGGGTATGGGCATTTTTGAAGGACGGCATAAGAAGATTGCCGTTCAGATTGATTTCTCGGTCTGCCTTTTTATGAAAGTTTTTGCCGACAAATACGATTTCACTGCCGTTTGTCCACACTTCGTCATCTGTTATTTCAAAGCCGTTTTTCAAGGTCAATATCTTCCCGTTATAAAATCTTATCATTTCAGAAGCTCCTTTAAACTTTTGTCAAATGGGGGATAAGCAATGCCCTTATCCGTAATAATTGCGGTTATAAGGCTGCTGTCCGTAACATCAAAGGCAGGGTTAAAGCATTTGGTTTCCGGCAAGGCAGTCGGTTTTTCATAGAACATGGTTTTAATTTCATCGGCATCACGCTCTTCAATTACAATATCATCACCTGTCGGCGTGCTGAAATCCACTGTGGAATAAGGACCCAGCACATAAAAGGGAATGCCGTAATGCTTTGCAAGTATCGCAACACCGCTTGTGCCGATTTTATTTGCCGTGTCGCCGTTTGCTGCCACTCTGTCGCACCCCACAAGCACAGCATTGATAAGTCCTTTTTTCATAACAAGGCTTGCCATATTATCACAAATCAGTGTTACATCCGTGCCGCATTTTTCAAGCTCATAAGAGGTGAGCCTTGCACCCTGAAGCAAAGGCCTTGTTTCATCGCAGAAAACATGAAAGCAATAGCCTTTTTCCCTGCCGAGTATGAGCGGACCAAGCCCTGTGCCGTATTTTGATGTGGCAAGCTCGCCTGCGTTGCAGTGTGTTAATATGCCATCGCCGTTCTTAAGCAGGGATAAGCCGTATTCGCTTATTCTGCGGCACATTTCAATATCTTCATTATGTATGGATATAGCTTCATCAATAAGGCTTCTGTCGTTTTCATATGCATTCAGAATTCTTGCGGTTGCCCAGGAAAGATTCACTGCTGTCGGGCGTGAGCTGTCAAGATATGCCTTTGCTGCTTCCATATTATTTCCGTGGAAAAGTGCCAGCGAATAGGCGGCAAAAATTCCGATTGCAGGGGCACCTCTCACCTGAAGCAGCTTTATGGCATTGAAGCAGTCCTCGATGTTTTTCATTTCTATATATTTTTCTTCATTGGGAAGCCGTGTCTGGTCCAGAATAAACAATCTGCCGTTTTCAAATTTAATATTCTGCATAATGTGTCTCTTTCTTTATTTACTCTGTTTTTATTATAAATGTTTTTCCCTTTTAAATCAATAAATTCTATTGCAATATATATTGTTTTTTGCTATTATAAAATCAATGATATTTTCTTTTTCGGAGGAATACTATGAAAAAATTAATTTCAGTAATTCTGTGCGCTGCAGTTGCAGTTTCTTCGCTTTTTTTATTGAGCGGCTGTTCTGCGGCAGAACACGCAAAGTATGATATTGTGTTTATTACAGACGGCGGCACGGTTAAGGACGGTGCTTATAATGAAAGTGCATGGAACGGCATTTCTGCCTTTTCGGAGGAATCGGGTAAAACATGCCGTTATTATCAGCCTGTGCTGGAAAAGGATGAAAAGCTTTCTTCTCAAACGGTGATCAGCTATGTTGAACTTGCCGTTCAGGCAGGCGCAGAGTTTATTGTTATGCCAACAGAAAAAATGGAAACTGCCGTTTATGAGGCTGCACAGAAATATACGGAAGTTAAATTTATTCTTGCGGATGGTGTGTTTCACTCGGCTGACAGTAGTGAAGAAACGGTGCTGCCCAATGTAATGTGTATTTCTTTTGATGCGCTTCAGAGCGGTTTTCTTGCAGGCTACAACGCCGTTGTTTCTGGAAATTTCAAGCTTGGATATTTTGGCTCTTACAGCAGTGAAAGCTCTAAGAATTACGGCGCAGGCTTTGTGCAGGGTGCAGAATATGCCGCAAATCAGCTGCGTATTCCTGCCACACTTGAATATGCCGATTATGATTCACCTGTGCTTGATTATGATTATTCCTTTACAATTACTGCAAATTATTCAAAAATAGAAGATATAAAGGATGCTGTATATAAAATCCATGTTGAAAACGGCATAGGCTCAGGTGTTTATACAGAAGGCTCGAATGTAACGCTTATTGCCGATCCTGCACCCGAGGGAAAGGTTTTTGACAAGTGGGAAACAAAAAGCAATACGGATGGCGTTAAGGACAGCAAGGTAAATCTTTCCACGAAATCAAAACCCGAAACGAACCTTCTTGTTGAGAAGTGTGATGCAACGATAACCGCAGTTTATAAGGAGGCCGAAAGTGCTACATATCCTGTAACCGTGATGAATGCCGGGAATACGCAGGTGTTTTCAACACAGCACCTTGTTGCAGGTGCTTCCTGCGAAGTAAAGGCGCCTGCTGCTGAATCTGGAATGGTGTTTGACCATTGGGAAATCAATACAGCCGCTGAAGGCGTTATTGATGATATACATTCCAAATCTACATGGGTTCATATGCAGGAAGAGGGAATTACACTTGTTCCCGTTTATGCCGAAAGTTCTGTTCCTACATTTGATGTTACAGTTGTAACAGGAGAAGGGGGAGACGGCACCTCAACGGGTTCCGGTTCATATGTAACAGGAGATTTGGTTTCTGTTGCAGCCGCACAGCCGAAAGACGGATATATATTTACTTCCTGGGGCAATGCGGACAAAAATGGCTACGGCGTAGGTATATCCATGGCAAATGAATATTACCCCATTACCTCCTTCAATATGGTAAACCGTTATCAGTCTGTTGCAGAAACAATGTATAATGAAGGTGTTTCCATTATTTATGCCGGCGGAAATGACCAGTGCAATACGGTGTCTGATGCTACTTGGAAATATAATTATCTGAAACAGGTTATCGGTGCAGAAAACTGGCAGACGGGCTGGGAGCATTATTATTCTACAACGGTTAAGGAATACGGCAATGCCATAAAAGCCTGCCTTGCAGATTATAAGGGCGGCACGGTTTATACAGGTGATTGTTCAAACAACGGTATTTCCATGAGTTTTGTTGCCGATGATAACAAGGAACAGTATGATGCTGTTGTTAAAGCTCTTGCCGATAAGGAAATTCAGCCGGCTTTTGTTGAAAGCGGAAAAACAATCCGAGATATTTTCAGCTCAAAATATTTAACGCTGGATTATTGGGTGGTTGATTAATAAAAAAGAGAGGTAAAAACCTCTCTTTTTTTATTACTTTTCATTCAATATCCCAACCTTCTCCTATGAGGAGAAGAAAAACTGATTTAGCGGTGGATGAGATGAACAGTATGCCGTCATTACTGCAAATTAACAGCACTCCTCAGTCTATCTTATTTTGCTCGCTGGCTTCCACTAAAAAAGGGACGCCTTTGATTTTTTTAACAGAGGAATAGCGCCAGCAAAAAAGCTAATATTCAATCTCACCTGTGAAAACAAGGTTACAGTCTCCGGTTAAGGTGATGCCTTCATCTGTATAATTTACAAGAAGATCTCCGCCGTTCAGTTTAACGGTAATATCTTCACCTTTCTTGCAGAAACCGTTTTCAACAGCGGCAGCAACCGCCGCGCAGGCGCCAGTGCCGCAGGCAGGTGTTTCGCCGTTTCCGCGCTCCCAAACACGCATTTTCAGCGTTCTGCTGTTTACAATTCTTACAAATTCCGTATTCACCCGTTCAGGGAAGATTTCGTTTGCTTCAAACTGCGGGCCTGTTTTTTCCAAATCAATTTCATTTGTGTTATCCACAAACACAACACAGTGCGGATTTCCGACCGAAAGACAGGTGATTTTATACTGCTTTTTGCCGATTTCCATTTCACGGCTTATGATTTTATCTCCGCTTAAAGAAACGGGAATAAGGCTCGGCGAGAATTCCGCTTTACCCATATTTACGGCAACGGATGAAACTTTTCCGTTTCTGGTAAATAGCTTAAGGGTTTTTATACCGCTTGCTGTTTCGATTTTTATGTTTTCTTTTTGAACAATTCCGTTGTCGTAAAGGTATTTGCCAAGGCAGCGTATTGAATTGCCCGCCATTTTGCCTTCCGAGCCGTCTATATTGAAAATTCGCATTTTGGCATCAGCGATTTCGGAATTTTCCAGAAGCACAATGCCGTCTCCGCCGATTCCTTTGTGGCGGTCTGAAAAGGCAATTGCAAAGCTTTCGGGGCAGGTAATAATGCCGCATTGGTTGTTGAAGAAAATATAATCATCACCCGTGCCGTGCATTTTGCTGAATCTTAAAAGGCCTTTTTCCTTTCGCATATTGTTGATGTCAACAAGCTCTGTGTTCTGCTGATTATATCTGCTTGCAATAATATCTGCAAGTGCATTTGCCGTGTCAAGCGAGGTAAGCGTTGCAATGCCAAGCTGATTTGCCCTGTTAAACAGCCTGATATAATCGGCAATGCTCTTTTTGTCGCTTTTTCCGGTGTAAACAATATAATCCAGCTTTCCGCTTTCAACAAGCTCCATAATGGAATTATCCTCATAAAGCTTATTTACGGTTTCAACGCAGATTCCAAGGCTTTCAATTGATTTTGCTGTTTCCGGCGTAGCCCATATCCGAACACCTAAATCATCAAGCTTTTTTGCAAGGTTTACGATTTCAAATCTGTCCTGTTTCGTAACGGTTATAAGAACGCCGAGTTTTTCGCGTTTATGAAAATCAACTCTGAAACCTGCTGAAGCAAGCCCTTTGAAAAGTGCTTCGTTCAGATTTTTTCCTACACCGAGCACTTCGCCTGTGGATTTCATTTCAGGACCAAGCTGACTGTTTACATCGTTGAGCTTTTCAAAGCTGAAAACAGGCACTTTTACAGCGTAATACGGCGGTGTTTTATAAAGCCCTGTGCCGTATCCGAGATCTGTCAGCTTTGCACCAACCATAATTTTCGATGCAAGCTCAACCATCGGCACACCTGTTACCTTGCTGATATACGGAATCGTTCTTGACGCACGGGGATTTACTTCTATAACATACAGTTCATTCTGATAAATCAGATACTGAATATTGATTAATCCCTGCGTTTTCAGCGAAAGCGCCAGCTTTTCAGAAACATCGCATATTTTATTAAGCATTTTATCCTGAAGATTATACGGCGGATAAACGGCTATGGAGTCACCGCTGTGAACGCCTGCACGTTCAATATGCTCCATAATGCCGGGAATAAGAACATCTGTGCCGTCTGAAATGCAGTCCACCTCAAGCTCTGTTCCCATCATATATTTATCAACAAGAACCGGATTTTCAATGCCTTGGGCAAGAATGATGCTCATATACTGCTTTACATCGTCATCGGTGTATGCAATCGTCATATTCTGCCCGCCTATAACGTAGCTTGGGCGAAGCAGAACAGGGTAGGAAAGGGCATTTGCTGCCCAGAGAGCTTCCTCCAGTGTCATAACCGAAGAACCCTTTGGTCTGAAAATATGAAAGCTTTCCAGCAGTGCATCAAATCTTTCCCTGTCTTCGGCAATGTCAATGCTTTCTGCGGATGTTCCCAAAATGTTGATGTGATTTTCATCAAGAAATTTTGTAAGTTTAATGGCTGTCTGCCCGCCGAATGCCACAACAACACCCACAGGGTTTTCAACCTTAATAATGTTCATAACATCCTCAGGTGTAAGCGGTTCAAAATACAGTCTGTCGCCGGTGTCAAAATCGGTTGAAACCGTTTCAGGATTGTTATTGACGAGAATAACCTCGTAGCCAAGCTCCTTTAAAGTCCATACACAGTGAACAGAGGAATAATCAAATTCAATGCCCTGACCGATTCGGATAGGCCCTGAGCCAAGAACAAGAATTCTTTTTTTATCGGAGCGCTTCAGTTCTCTGCTTTCGCAGAAGTTATCGTAAGAAGAATAAAAATAAGGCGTTTCTGCTTCAAATTCCGCACCGCAGGTATCCACCATTTTATAAACAGCATCCCTGTGAAAAGCAAGGGAACCGCCGCTGATTTTTTCAAGGGCAGCATCTGTGTATCCCAGTTTTTTACCTTTAATATACACATCCTTGCTTATCGGAGTTTTGCTGATCTGTTTTTCATAATCGGCAAGATTTTTCAGTTTATATAAAAACCATTCGTCAATCCTGGTGATGCTGTGGATTTCTTCAGGTGTGATGCCTTCCTTTAAAGCTCTGAACACGCTGAATAAGCGCAGATCATCCTGCGTGTTCAGCAGTTCAAGGATGTCTTTATTTTCAACCGCCCTGCAGTTTAAGGTGTCCAGTCCGATTTCTGCGCCCCTTACGGCCTTCATAACTGCCATTTCAAAGGAAGGTGCAATGCTCATAACCTCGCCTGTGGCTTTCATCTGTGTTCCGAGCATTCTGGAAGCATTCACAAATTTGTCAAACGGCCACTTGGGAAGTTTTACTACTACATAGTCAAGCGTGGGTTCAAAGCAGGCGCAGGTTTTTCCCGTAACATCGTTTTTGATTTCGTCCAGTGTATATCCCAGTGCAATTTTTGTGGTGACCTTTGCAATGGGATAGCCTGTTGCCTTTGAGGCAAGCGCAGAAGAACGGGAAACACGGGGATTTACCTCAATAACGCTGTATTCAAAGCTTTCGGGATTCAGTGCAAACTGGCAGTTGCAGCCGCCCTCAATGCCAAGCTCCGTTATTATATCAAGTGAAGCGGAACGAAGCATCTGGTATTCCTTGTCTGCAAGTGTTACAGCCGGGGCAATAACGATGCTGTCGCCCGTATGAACGCCTACGGGATCAAAGTTTTCCATTGAACACACTGCAATCACATTTCCTGCACTGTCGCGCATAACCTCAAATTCAATTTCTTTCCAGCCGGCAATGTATTTTTCAACAAGCACCTGATTGATGGGGGAAAGCATAAGACCGTGCTTTGCCGTTTCCTCAAGCTCTTTTTCGTTATATGCTACTCCGCCGCCTGCACCGCCAAGCGTAAATGCAGGGCGGATGATAACGGGATAGCCGATTTCATCTGCGATTTTTTTTGATTTTTCAATATCGTTTGCAATATCGCTGGGAACAACAGGCTGATGGATTTTAAGCATGGTATCACGGAACAATTGCCTGTCCTCCGCCTTATCAATCGCAGCTGCGTTTGTGCCGAGCAGGCGAACGCCCATTTTGTCCAGATAGCCGTCTTTTGCAAGCTGCATCGAAATGGTAAGCCCTGTCTGGCCGCCAAGACCGCCCAGAATGCTGTCCGGCTTTTCTTTTTCAATAATTCTTTTCACAGTTTCGGCTGTAAGCGGTTCAAGATAAATGTGATCGGCAAGCGCCTTATCCGTCATAATGGTTGCGGGATTAGAGTTGATCAGAACAACCTCAATGCCTTCCTCCTTAAGAACACGGCATGCCTGCGCACCTGCATAGTCAAATTCGGCTGCCTGTCCGATAACAATAGGTCCTGATCCGATTACAAGCACCTTTTTTATATCTTTATTAAGAGGCATTATTGCTTACCTCCCATTCTGTCAATAAATATATCAAATAAAAATCTTGTGTCGTGCGGCCCGCTGCAGGCTTCGGGATGAAACTGCACGGAAAAGGCCTTTTTATCCGGATAGTCTGCGCCCTCATTTGTGCCGTCATTTGCATTGATATAGCTTATGATTCCGCCGCACTTTTCAATTTCCTCGTTGACAACGGCATAGCCGTGGTTTTGCGAGGATATATAGGTTCTGCCTGTTTTTGTGTTTTTTACAGGTTGGTTCACACCTCTGTGCCCGTATTTCAGCTTAACGGTTTTGCCGCCCATTGCAAGTGCAAGAAGCTGATGACCAAGGCATATTCCGAATATCGGTTTTTTTCCGATTAATTTTTTCAATTCTTCTATACATTCCGTGTTTTCCGCAGGATCACCCGGTCCGTTTGAAAGCATGATTCCGTCAGGGTTCAGATTTAAAATGTCCTCAGCCTTTGTATTATAGGGCACAACTGCCACATTGCAGCCGCGTTTTGCAAGCTCATTTGCAATGTTATCTTTTTTCCCGTAATCCAGCAAAACCACATTATACTTATGTGTTTCGCTCGGTATAAGCGAAGGTTTCTCAACAGAAACAGATTTTACGGCATCCTTTACGGTGTATTCTTTCAGCTTATCATAATCGGCATCATTGGGATTTGAGCAGATAAAGGCATTCATAACGCCGCTTTCCCTGATGATTTTGGTTATCTCCCTTGTGTCAACATCGTAAACACCGATAATGCCGTTTGCCTTAAGGAAGCTGTCCAGTGTTTTATTGCATCTGAAATTGGATGGATTATCGCATTTTTCCCTTACAATATAGGCTGAAACATAGGATTTCCGGCTTTCGCAGTCCTCATCAATAAATCCGTAATTGCCAATCAGGGGAAAGGTTTGCAAAACAATCTGTCCGTAATAGCTGGGGTCAGTTAAGGTTTCTATATAGCCGCACATTCCTGTTGTAAAAACAAGCTCACCGGTTATGTTTCCGCCTGCGCCGAAGCGCTTTCCTTCAAAAATGCTGCCGTTTTCAAGGCATATATATACTTTTTCGTTGTTCATTTTAATCATCCTAAAAGCTTCACTAAAACAGCTTTCTGTGCGTGAAGCCTGTTTTCAGCTTCGTCAAAGATTTCGTCTGCGTGTGCTTCAAAAACCTTTGCCGTAATTTCTTCTTCCCTGTGTGCAGGCAGGCAATGAAGCACCATAGCACCGTTATTGGCTGCAGCCATAACTTCATCATTGATTTGGAAGTTTTTAAATATCTTTTCGCGTTCTGCTTTTTCTTTCTCCTGGCCCATAGAAGCCCAGACATCCGTGTAAAGCACATCTGCATCCTTTGCACAGGCCAGAATATCGGAAGAACAGGTGAATGTTCCGTTTTCAGAAGCCCATTTCATAATATCGGCATCCGGCTTATATCCGTCAGGGCAGGCAACGGCACATTCCATTCCCATTTTTATTGCACCCACAATCAGGCTGTTTGCCATATTGTTTCCATCGCCGATAAAGCAGAACTTCAGCCCCTCAAAGGTGTTTTTATGCTCGCGAATTGTCATTAAATCTGCAAGCACCTGGCAGGGGTGGCAGTAATCGGTAAGCCCGTTTATAATCGGAATAGAGCCGTATTCAGCCAAATCCTCAACCTCTTTCTGTGAAAAGGTTCTGATCATAATTCCGTCAAGATAGCGGGAAAGCACTCTTGCCGTGTCATTTATCGGTTCACCTCTACCAATCTGCAGATCACGGTTTGAAAGGAAAAGCGCCTGGCCGCCAAGCTGATACATGCCTGTTTCAAAGGATACCCTTGTTCTTGTGGAGCTTTTCTGAAAAATCATTCCAAGTGTTTTTCCTTTCAGCAGATGATGTTCAATTCCGTGCTTTGTTTCATATTTAAGCTGATCTGCCAGATTTAAAATATCAAGAATATCATTTGTGCTTAAATCCTGTAACTTCAATAAATGCTTCATTTTTCCATTACCTCTTTCAGTAAATTTAATCCTTTTTCAAGTTCATTATAGCTTATATTCAGGGCGGGCAACAGCCGTACCTTGGTTTTTGCCGTAAGCACAAGCAGGCCGTTTTGAAGGCATTGCTGTGCAATTTCTTTGGCAGGCTTTTCTGTTTCTATGCCAAGCATAAGCCCCATTCCGCTTATACTTTTAACACCTTTTGCATTAACAAGAAAGTTTTTTATAAAATCGCTTTTTTTGCAAACCTCTTCCAGAAAGGCATCATCTATTCTGTTTACAATGCTTAATGCGCCTGCTGCAGCAATCGGATTGCCGCCAAAAGTTGAACCGTGAGAACCGGGCGTAACGGTGTCTTTCAGTTTTTCGCCGAAGAGCACAGCACCCATCGGCAGTCCGCCTGCAAGCCCCTTTGCCGTGCTTACGATATCGGGTGTTATTCCGAAATGCATATATGCAAAATATTTTCCTGTTCTGCCGTTTCCTGTCTGCACTTCATCCACAACCATAAGAATATCTTTTTTCTGTGCAATTTCAGCTATTTTTTGTATAAAGCTTTCTTCAAGGTTTAAAACGCCGCCTTCGCCCTGCACACATTCAAACATAATGGCACAGACATCTTCTGTTATCATTTCTTCAAGTGCACTTATATTATTGGCAGGGCAGTATTTGAAGCCTTCTGTAAACGGGCCGAAATCGGTATGAAAGCTTTCCTGTCCCGTTGCGGCAAGTGTTGTTATTGTTCTTCCGTGAAAGGAATTTACAAGCGTTATAATTGTGCTTCGTCCCTCTCCGTATTTATCAAAGCTGTATTTTCTTGCAAATTTGATTGCACCCTCGTTTGCTTCTGCTCCGCTGTTTGCGAAAAACACTTTTTTCATACCTGTTTTGCTGCAAAGCAGCTCTGCAAGTTCTGCGCACGGAGCTGTGTAATACAGATTTGAGGTGTGCTGCAATTTATTCAGCTGTTCAATTACTGCATTTTTCCACGCATCATCCGCAATTCCGAATGCTGTTACACCGATTCCCGAACCGAAATCTATATATTCCTTTCCGTTTTCGTCATAAAGTGTTGCACCTTTTCCTTTAACAAGCGCAACATCAAATCTTCCGTATGATGCGGCAACATATTTCTTATCTTTATTTTTTATACTCAATTCAATCACCTGCTTCTGAACATTGTTCCCATACCTTCGTCTGTAAGAAGTTCCATGAGGATGGAGTGGGGAACTCTTCCGTCAATAATAAATGCTTTTTTTACGCCCTCACGCAGTGCGCTTGTCATTGAGTCAATTTTCGGTATCATACCGCCGCCGATAACACCCTCTGCAATCAGGGCAGGCACATCGGAAATAAACACCTTGTGAATCAGCGTGCTTTCATCGTCTTTATCTCTTAACAGACCGACAACATCCGTCATTGAAACAAGGGTTTCTGCTTTTAAAGCACCTGCCACGCAGGCGGCAACCGTGTCTGCATTTATATTATAACAGTTTCCGTTTTCATCATAGCCAATCGTTGAAATAACGGGAATAAAGCTGTTTGCAAGCACTTCCTTCACAACATCCATATTTACCTCTGTTATTTCGCCCACATAGCCGTGCTTTTCATCAAGCGGCCTGCATTTAATCATGTTTCCGTCCATTCCCGAAAGCCCGATTGCGTGACCGCCGAGATTGCCGATCTGGCATACAAGATCCTTATTAACCTTGCCTGCAAGCACCATCTGCACCACATTTGCTGTTTCCTTTGTTGTAACGCGGAGCCCGTCTGCAAATTCACTTTTAATCTGCATTGCATCCAGCGTTTTGTTGATTTCCGGGCCGCCGCCGTGAACCAGCACAACGCTGATTCCAACGGTTGAAAGCAGCACAAGATCGCGCATTACGGCTTCCTTAAGTTCTTCATTTATCATAGCGTTTCCGCCGTATTTTACAACAACAATCTTCTTTCTGTATGCCTGAATATGCGGCAGCGCATGTGCAATCACATCCGCTTTCATAGCATTTGTAATATCCATTTTCTTCTCCTTAACTGTCAGCTTCTGTAATCTCCGTTAATTTTTACATAATCGTATGTTAAATCACAGCCATAGGCGGTTATGCCGAAACTGCCCTGATTCAGATTAACTTTAATGGTAACCTCATCGTCAAGCAAAATTTCTTTTGCCTTTTCCTCACTGAAGGGGATAACATATCCGCCTTTGCAAACATCAATGCAGCCTTTTGAGGATATATAGGAAACATCTATTTTCAGCGGGTCTATTTCTATATCTGCATAACCTATAGCCCCAAGTATTCTTCCGCAGTTGGCGTCTGCACCGAACATAGCTGTTTTTACAAGCGGGGAACAGATAACGGATTTTGCACAGATAACGGATTCCTCCTCGTTTTTTGCACCGTTTACTTCACACATAATAAGCTTTGTTGCGCCTTCGCCGTCCTTTGCAAGCATCTTTGTAAGATTTGCCATAACCTCATAAAGTGCTGCTTTAAATGTGTTATAGTTTTCATCGAAACAGTCAATTGTTTTGTTTTCGGCCATACCGTTTGCCATGAGACAAACCATATCATTTGTAGATGTATCGCCGTCAACAGAAAGGCAGTTATAAGTGATTTTTACAATATCGGAAAGTGTTTTCTGTAAAAGTGCATGGCTGATGGAACAATCCGTTGTAATAAAATTAAGCGTTGTTGCCATATTCGGATGAATCATGCCCGAACCTTTCGCCATACCGCCGAGGTGGCAGATTTTTCCGCCGATTTCAAATTCAACGGCATATTCCTTCATTACGGTATCCGTTGTCATAATGGCAGATGCAGCTTCCGCATTGCCGTGATAATCAAGCTTTTGCGCAAGTAAGGGCACTGCTTTCTCAACAGGCTCAATCGGAAGCACCAGTCCGATTACACCTGTGCTTGCAACAACAACCTGTTCTTTCGGAATATTAAGCTCATCTGCAACAAGCGCACACATTTTTTCGGCTTTTTCAATTCCGTCAACATTGCAGGTGTTTGCATTTTTTGAATTTGCGATAACGGCAACTGCTTTGTTGCCGCTTTTTTCAAGATTTGCTTTTGTAACCGTAATCGGCGCACCTTTTACTTTATTCTGCGTATATACGGCTGCTGTTGTGCAAACCGTGTCGCTTACATACATGCAAATGTCATTTTTGTGCGGCATATCCGGATTTTGGCTATCTGTGCCCGATGTTTTTATTCCGCAGTACATACCGCTTGCTTTAAAACCTTTTGCGGCACAAATGCCGCCGTTAATCTTTTTCATAAAATCTATTCTCCTAAAACAAGTGATTTTTTTTCATCTATGCCAAGGCTTAAATTCATACACTGAATTGCTGCGCCGGATGCGCCTTTGCCAAGGTTATCAAAACGGCAGGTGATTACCATTCGGTCATCATTTCCATTTACTTCAAGTTCCATATCATCCCTGCCGTCAAAGTTGTTTGCACCAATCATATTTTCCGTGTATCCAACCGGGCGGACTTTAACAAAATCTTTTCCGTTATAATGTGCAGCCAGAATTTCTCTTACATCCGTAAGGCTGTATTTTTTATTCAGCATATCCGAAAACAGGGGAATGCTTACAACCATTCCGCATTTATAATCGCATATCATCGGTGAAAACACAGGCACTCTTGAAATGCCGCTCACAGCCAACATCTCTTTCAGATGTTTATGATTCTGTGTTAAGGCGTACTGCCTAGGAGAATCCAGCTCGGCATTCCTTTCGCAGTCCTCATACTGCAAAATCGCTTTGTTTCCGGCACCGCTGTAGCCTGAAACGGCAAAACAGGTAAGGGGATAGCCGGCTGAAATAACTTGATTTGATACAAGCGGTTTAACAATTGCATTGAAGCCGCTTGCATAGCAGCCAGGATTTGCAATCAGCTGATTGGATTGTATTTTCTTTCTGAATGCTTCGGATAATTCGGGAAAACCGTATGCCCAGTCCGGATTCGTTCTGTGTGCAGTGGAGGCATCAATGATTTTTGTGGTTTTATTACGCTTATCAAGCAGTGAAACGGCCTCAACAGCTGCACTGTCAGGCAAACAAAGAAAAGTAATGTCTGATTCATTTATAAATTTTTTGATTTCATCATTGTTTTTTCTTTTATCCTCGTCAATAACAAGCAGTTCAATATCGTCTCTTTTTTCAAGACGGCTTCTGATGCGCAGACCTGTTGTTCCTGCCTGACCGTCAATGAATACTTTTATCATTTTTATACATAACTCCTGTATATAATTATTATTCTTATATTATACACTTGCATATTTCAATGTCAATAGATATACGAAAAATATTATAAATATGCATAAAAATGAATAATTATGCAGTAAAGCGTATTCCCTTTTATACACTGTATTGCCTATATACAAAGGGAAATTTTATACCCATATTTGAAAAAATGCTTGACTTTTTTGAAAATTTGTTTAATCTGTGAAGCTGTTCCTTAATAAGCGTTTGGGAGATGATAAACATAACCGATAACATTATAGTGGCAGTGATTGCAATGCTCGGAACCTGTGCAGGCTCCTTCGGCGGAATTTTAACAGCATCAAAGCTAACGAATTTCCGACTTGAAAAGCTGGAAGAAAAGGTGGATAAGCATAACAATTTTGCAGAAAGAATCCCTGTTGCCGAAGAAAAACTTAAGGTGCTCGGCCACAGGATAGAAGATTTGGAAAGGGAAATGAATAAATGAAATTTACAAAGGAAACAGCAATCAGAATGCTTCGCACATTCATACAGACAGCAATTGGATATATTACCGTAAATCTTGCAGGAATTGACTTCACAGGGGACAGAGATATGATAAAAACTGCTTTAATCGGTCTTGCACTCTCTGCCACATCGGCAGGAATTGCAGCTCTTATGAATTTACAGCCAAGTGAAGAAAAGGGTGCAGGCGGCAATATGGATTTTGATGCATTTGTAAAAGCCTATATGGGCAAAAGCATTGATTATGACGGTGTAAGCGGTGTGCAGTGTGTTGACCTTGCAAAAGTGTATATGAACAAGGTGTTCGGCTTGAAGCCGGGCGCATGGGGCAATGCAAAGGATTATTACGAGAATTTCAATAACATTTCTGCTCTCAAAAACAACTTTACAAGAATTGCAAACACACCCGAATTTGTGCCGCAGAAAGGCGATATATGCGTATGGGGAAAGAATGTAAGCAGTTCACACAATTACGGTCATATTGCCATTGCCACAGGCGAGGGTAATACAAAGGAGCTGTATACATATGATCAGAACTGGAACGGTAAGGCAATGAAAAAGGTAAAGCACAATTATGTGGCTTTTCTCGGCGTGCTCAGACCGAAGAATCAGGCACCGTTCACGGCAGCAAGCAATCCGTTCAAAAAAGGAAATGTCTATACACTTAC
>CAJUDJ010000024.1 GCA_910584985.1 uncultured Eubacterium sp.
CGGTAAGCACAGTGTTGCAGACAGAACAGTGAGAACCTTCCGTTAAACCTGTTTCAGTACAGGTAGGAGCAACTGCAACATCCTTCACAGCTGTATGTGCAGTTACGGGAATAATTTGCTGTGCGGTAAGTACAGTATTGCAGACAGAACAATGTGAGCCGTCTGTTAAACCTGTTTCGGTACAGGTAGGAGCAACTGCATTATCCTTTACGGCAGTATGACCGTTTGGAAGAATTTCTTCTGTTCTAATCTCTGTGCAATGTGAACAGGTATATGTTTTAACGCCTGCTGTTGTGCAGGTTGCCGGTGTTGTTATGGTTCCGTCATCCCAGTTGTGTTCGTAAACAGCTGTAATATGCATCTGATTGGCGGAACGAGAAGAATAAGTGCCTGTGTCTGCGGCAAGTTTGAATTCTGCATTTAATTTAACAGCGTGCTGTTTTGAATCTGACCAATCCTGCGAAGAGAGCTGATAGGCTGCTAGATTGTAAATTACCTTCTGATAACTGTCATTCATGGAATCTGTTATCGGAATATCAAATTCCGTATTTCCCGCATCCAGGTTTTGCTGAACAGCAGGCATTAAAGAATCAGACCACTGACGGATTTTTCCTGTCTTAATAAAATAATTTTGTTCAAGGGAATTGGATAAATAATTATTATCAGACACGTGATCGGAATGCACCAGCGTCATAATTCTGTCGTCAAGTCCGAAATAAAGATAGTTTTCATAGGTGTGGTTGCTGTATCCGTTATCATCCCATGTAACATCAATCTGATACCAGTTTCCGTCCAGTTTGGCAACTGTCCACACATGGCCGTTTCCTTCAGCACGGCCGTTTGCAATGCCAACACGGTTCAGAAGCATTGTGTAGGCACGGTGGTAAGCTTCACAGGTGCCTGTTCCTCTTGCCAATGCACCTTCTGCATTGCAGTAAAGATAGGAATAATCATATTCACAGTTATCAAGTAGCCAGTCATGCAGCCATAAAGCACGGTCAAAATCTGTGCTGCAGCTTGCCATGCACTGTGCGGCAACATTGTCTGCAATTGCTTCAATGGTCGGATACTGAGGATCATTCAGCACAACTTTAACAATTTCTCTTTTTGTAATAATCGGTGTTACGCCTTTATCCATTACATGAAATTCAAGATAATAAACACCTGACGCATAAAATGTAAAATCAAATGTGTTTTCGTCTTTGAATCCCGGAAGGCGGCTCGGATCCATTACATAATATCTGCCGTCTTCGCCTTCTCTTGTGATATTGCCAAAATAATACTGATAGTTTCCGGAACCGCCATCAGCCTGAATTGTAAATGTTGAGGCTTCGCCGCATTTGGAATTGTGCGTAACTGTAAGTGAAAGACCATCATTTGCCGCGGCTAAAGTCTGCATCGGAAGCAATGGTACTAAAAATAGTAGCGCAGCCATTAATAAAGCTGCTAAATTTCTGTGCTTTTTCAAGAAATTATTCCTCCCTGTAATTAAATATATTTATTTTTTGTAATTATAGCACAGATGTTTCTGTTTGTAAACTTTAATTACAGATTACCAATTTATAATAAAAGGCAGCAGTTTTTGTTGAAACTGCTGCTTGAATGGTATATGTTATCTTTTTATATCATCCCATTTTACGCCGCCGATATGAAATAAATCATCAAAATAATAAACATCGGTTTCACTTTTGGAATGGCTTGGATACCAGACCTGTGCGAAAAACGGATTGGTTTTTGCAATGGCATTATAGTCCCATTTCTTCTGCGGAACAAAGCATTCGGGGCACCAGTGGCCGCCAAGAAGAATAAGGGCGGGGCTTGCTTCAAACTCAGCACCGCAGTGGCCGCATTTCCATTTCAGCTTTACGGAAAGATCACCCTTCGGCATTGTTTTGGATAAGCATTTGCCGCCGCGGAATTTCGCGGCTGTTTTCATATCTTCAATGCTGAGTTCGCTTTCGGGCTTGCTTTCGTCATAGCCGTGATCAAGCCTGAATCTTTCGGAAACGGCTGTTTTTTTATCAAAGGTCATGATTTTATAATCCGCCCATTTTTTCGGAATTCTGTCCCATGCTTCTTTTGAACCGAAAAATGCGTTGATCCTTGTTGTGTTGTTTTTATTAATCCAGTCAAGCGTTCCGAAACCAGGGGTAAGTGCAATTTTTTTCATAAACGGCTTAACAAAGAAAGCAACAACATCCTTTGATATGCGTTTTGCAAGCTTATATTCAAATTCAAGCTGGCTTGCAAGATATTTGAAATAATCCTTAATCGGCATATTGCCGCGGAAATGCAGATAATCGTCAAGCTTATCACTGTCTGCAAAAAAGTGGCCGTGAAAATTCTTTGTAATAAACCAATTCGGTGAAAACAGCTTTTCCGGCTTTGCAAGTCCGAGCGTGTCAAGCAGCAGACTCATAAACTCATAGTTTGAAATTCTGTATTCCTCACCTGAACCGATATTATAGAAATGATTCCAGAAATCACTGCCAAGATTTCCTTTCTGATCCTCAAGAACAAGATTGCACATAACCCGTCCTGCATCTTCTATTGTGCACCATTCCAGCACGCCGTTCAATGGCACATGATACATAATCGGGTCAAGATTATTCAGAATGCTCGGATAAAGAATGCCTGTCTGGCGCAGAACCACCCAGTTCTTGATTCCGCTGTCAACAAAAATGCGTTCGGCAACTGTTTTTGAAATGGCATAATGATCATAAACGGAAATTTTAAGCGGATCACCGCAGCGGCCCCAGTGAATGGGATAATTTCTTCCGCCTGTCTGGGCAACTGTGCCGATATAGCAAATCTTTACCGCATCGGGATCAGGCTGTGCAAGCACGGCTTTGCAGATGTTTTCTGCCGCACCTATATTTGTTTTTTGCGTTAAATACGGTTTCCAGTCAGCAGCGGGTGAAACAAGCCCGCCGATATGAAGCACATAATCGCTTCCTGTTACACCTTCAAGAATTGCATCATAATCCAGAAAATCGCCCCAAACCACCTTAACATTCGGTTTCGCCATATAAGGGGAGAGCAGTTCAATGTTTTTTTTGCTTTTTCTTGCAAGGATTTTCAGATTTATTTTTGTGGGCTTTTTCAGCATATACTGAATTGCCGACCAACCCATATTTCCTGTTCCACCTGTGATAAAAACTGTTTTTCTAGCCATAGCTGCACCTCAGAATATAAGTGTTTTCCAATGAAAAATTATAAACAAATCATAAACTGAATTCAATATCCTATTTTTTACAAAACAATGAACAGTTTTTGAATTCTGTCAGATGGCTCTGCAAGGCTGTCAGTGCTTCAGTCCGTCATAATAGTTTTTAAGGACAGCTTTTTGATTTTTTGAGTGTATATAAACATGACAAGTTCATAAACGGCAATAAAAATGCCAAGAGAAAAAAGCATTGCGGGAAAATCAAACTGATATACAGGAATATTCTCTATATCTTTAAATATAATATCCACCATCAGCCGCATAAGTGCGTACTGATAAACCGTTCCGAAGGCAAATCCGATATACGATTAGGTCTGTATCCGCCGAGAATTGCACGGCAGCAGTCTTTATGCGAATAACCGAATATCTTCATCATCATTATGGTCTGCGTATTTCCGTGCTTCTGTATGATTTTGTGATTTCCTTAGCATGTATCATTATTTTCATTTCCTTTTCTGTTTTTCAGAAGGCTTATAAACACTTCGCTCATCATCTGGCTGATTTCCGCTACCGTAAAGCGGTACATTTTTGTGGCACAGAGTGTTGCAATTCCGTGTGTATAAATCCATAGATGGCGGTACAGCTTTTCAGCAGATTCTTTATTTAATCCGTAGGTGTCTGTTATGGATAAAAAAACTTCTTCGTAGCTTTCCTCAATCAGCGGAAGAACAGAGGATAAATCGGGAATGCGGTTATGCTCCGTCATAAAAAGAAGCTGAAACAGCTTAGGCTCGTTGATGGAAAAAAGAATATATTGTGTTCCTGCACCTTTGAAAGCAGGCGTATCCGTTAATCCTTTCTGAATATACTGTTTATAAAGTGCTTTTGCTGCTTCCGTAACAGCCTCTTCAACTTCCTCCATATTTCTGAATACGGTGAAAACCGGCCTTGCTGAGCTGCCCAGCTTCAGCCCTAATGCTCTTGAAGTCAGCGCATCAAAGCCTTCGGTTTTTACAATGCTTAAAGCAGCGTTAATAATTTCATCCCTTGTGAATTTGGCTTTCGGCGGCATTTTTGTCCTCCAATCATTCTAAATCATATGTTTTAAATCGTTTGATATAAATCATACTCCCATATATTTCATAAGTCAACAGATAAAAATTAATTGCATTATGTGTTGACAATCGAACAACATTGCGTTATCATAGGTTAAAAGTTAATAATACCTTATCAAGAGTGGTTGAGGGACAGGCCTTATGACACCACAGCAACCTGCTTTAAAGCAAGGTGCTAAATCCTGCGGTATGATTTAACCGAGTGATGAGTTTATCTAAACACACTCGTGTATGGGTGTGTTTTTTTATTGGAGGAAAGAACTATGTCTAAATATTTATTTACAAGCGAATCTGTAACAAAGGGGCATCCCGATAAAATCTGCGATCAGATTTCGGATGCGATTCTGGATGCCATGATAGAACAGGACCCGATGAGTCGTGTTGCCTGCGAAACCACCTGCACAACAGGCCAGGTGCTGGTTATGGGTGAAATCACCTCAAATGCGCAGGTAGATATTCCTGCACTGGTCAGAAAAACCGTATGTGAAATCGGCTATGATGACGGAGCAAAGGGCTTTGACGGCAACACCTGTGCCGTACTTGTTGCACTGGATAAGCAGAGCACGGATATTGCAATGGGCGTTGATAAATCGTTTGAGCTGAAAAATGCTGAAGAGGATGCATACAATCTGAACGGCGCAGGCGATCAGGGTATGATGTTTGGCTATGCCTGCAATGAAACAAAAGAGCTTATGCCGATGCCGATCAGCCTTGCGCACAAGCTTGCTGTTAAGCTTACAGAGGTTCGTGAAAACGGCACGTTGCCGTATCTTTATGCAGACGGCAAAACACAGGTAACCGTTCAATATGAGGACGGAAAGCCGGTTAAGGTAACGGCTGTTGTTGTTTCCAGCCAGCACAGTGCGGATGTTGCGCTTGAAACGCTCAGAGAGGATATTATCGAAAAGGTTATTAAAACCACCGTTCCGGCAGAGCTTATGGACGATGAATCCGTGATTTATGTAAACCCCACAGGCAGATTTGTAATCGGCGGTCCTCAGGGCGACAGTGGACTTACAGGCAGAAAAATCATTGTGGATACATATGGCGGCTATGCTCGCCACGGTGGCGGTGCTTTCAGCGGCAAGGACCCAACAAAGGTAGACAGAAGCGCAGCCTATGCTGCACGCTGGGTTGCAAAAAATATTGTTGCAGCCGGTCTTGCCGAAAGATGTGAGGTGGAGCTTGCCTATGCAATCGGTGTGGCAAAGCCTGTTTCCGTTATGGTGGATACCTTCGGCACAGGTGTGAAATCCAACGAGGAAATCGGTGAAATTATTGATAAGGTGTTTGATTTAAGGCCGTCTGCCATTATAGACCGTCTTGATTTAAGAAAGCCGATTTATAAGAATGTTGCGGCTTACGGCCATATGGGCAGGGAAGACCTTGGCGTTTCCTGGGAAAAAACCGATATGATTGACGAAATTAAAAAATATATGTAAGCATTATGAAACAGGCAGTCGCAGACTGCCTGTTTTTCGGAGGATACAGATGTTTGAATTAAATCAGATAAGCAATCAATGCTGGTATATAAACAGCCCTGCAAAAATCGGTATTTATAAGCAAAATGAAAGCGATGTTTATCTTATAGACAGCGGAAATGATAAGGATGCAGGCAGAAAAGTGCGCAAAATTCTGGATGAAAACGGCTGGAAGCTGAAAGGCATTATCAATACGCATTCCAATGCAGACCATATTGGCGGTAATCAGTATCTGCAAAGGCAGACAGGCTGTAAAATTTTTGCAAAAGGGATAGAATGCGATTTTACAAATCATCCGATTCTTGAACCGTCTTTCTTATATGGCGGTTATCCCTGTAAGGATTTGCGGCATAAGTTTTTGCTTGCAGGGGAAAGCAATGCTGTTGATACAGAGGATGCCGATTTTCCGAAGGAACTGAAAATTATAGATTTAAAGGGCCATTTTTTTGATATGATTGGAATCAGAACGCCCGATGATGTTGTTTTCCTTGCGGACTGTATCAGTAGCCGTGAAACGCTTGAAAAATATCAGATTTCTTTTATTTACGATGTTGCCGAATATCTTAAAACGCTTGATGTGGTTGAAGCGATGGAAGCCAAACTGTTTGTTCCTGCCCATGCAGGTACGGCGGCAGATATAAAAGATTTGGTAAAGTTTAATCGTCAAAAGGTTTATGAAATAGCAGACAAGATGATGGATATGCTGAAAACACCTATGATTTTTGAGGATTTGTTAAAAAGATTTTTTGATGAATATAGGCTGGTTATGAATTTTGAGCAATATGTGTTGGTGGGCAGCACGGTAAAGTCATACCTTTCCTATCTTAAAGATAATGGAAAAATCACCGCCTTATTCAATGATAATCAGCTTATATGGAGTGCAATATGAAAAGCCGGAGGACGCAAATTCCTCCGGCTTTTATTTTGCGATAATGATATAGATGCAGCTGAAGTTATCAGACAGGTTTCAGCATATTTCGGTTTGTTTTCTTTGTATACTTTTAAATGTTGATTAATCTGATTTCAGCCTATTATAATTTACTGTCTTTATCCACTGCTTTATCAACAGCCTTATGAACGGCTGCTTCAAAGCCGTCTGCCTGCAGGGAAACAACGCCTTCTATGGTTGTTCCGCCGGGAGAGCATACCTGATCTATCAGCTCAAACGGATGTGTACCGCTTTCCAGAATCATTTTGGCACTGCCAAGAACAGACTGTGCGGCAATTTTAAGCGCAACATCCTTTTTCATTCCGTTTTTAACACCTGCTCTTGCAAGTGCATCTATGAACATGTAAACAAAGGCAGGCGAACATCCTGCAAGCACGCCGAACAGTGAAAAACTGCTTTCGGGAAGCTCCATGATTTCACCGACTGCACCGAATATTTTTTCGATTTCCCGTTTCTCTTCCTCCGTAACTTTGCCGTTTGCACAGTACGCACTGCACGCAGCTGCCACCTTTGCATTTATATTCGGCATTATACGGATGATTTTATTATCATGCGAAAGGTTGTCCCGGATAAATTTAATGGTTTTTCCTGCTGCGATTGAAATCAGCACAATGTTTTTTTCAGCCAGTGCAGCATCAACTTCATTTAAAACAGCGGTAATCATATTCGGTTTAACCGCAAGTACAACATAACCCGCATTTTTAATCACTTCTTTTGCACTGCCGCACGCTGTTATTCCATAATCGGCAGAAGCCTTTTCCAAGCAGGAAGCGGCAGCATCATAAACAAATATTTCACTGCCGCGTATGATTCCGGCTTCTGTTATTCCTTTAATGATTGCTGCACCCATATTACCGCAGCCGATAAATCCAATATTCATATTTATGCCTCCGTTGCAATAGTTTAAATATATACTATCACGCAAAAGGAAAAATATCAATCTTTTTTAGCTGCATTACCTTTATTGCTGTATTTCTTTTTCGTTGCATTTCCGCCCCGTATGTGCCGTTCAGCCTTGTTTTCCTGCAAAACCTTTTCAACCGCATCATAAAGGCCTCTGTCTATCTCATAAAGGCGTTTTGTTACATCAATATGCACAGTGGATTTGCTTATGCCGAATACTGCGCCTGCCTGCCTTACGGTTGCACCGGTATCTCTTATGTATTTTCCGATTTCAATACATCTTTTTTCAACATTGCCGTTCAAGTATTTCACCGCCCTTGGTAATATATATTTTCTGAAGCATCGGGTTATAACCAAAGAACAGGAATAATAAATTTTGCAGTGGATTTATTTTTTCTTTTATGGTAGTATATATTTAATATAAATTATCAGGAGTTTATTATTATGATTATTCGCAGAGCACAAACGGAAGATATTCCGAAAATTCATGATTTGCTCAGCCAGGTTTGTCTTGTGCATCATAACGGAAGGCCGGATTTGTTTAAATATGGTGCACGGAAATATACGGATGAACAGCTTGCCGCTATGCTTAAGGATGACAGCAAACCGATTTTTGTTGCGGCTGACCGCGGAAATGCTGTTGTCGGCTATGTGTTCTGCGTGTTTGAGCAGCATACGGACAGCACAATTTTAACAGATGTTAAAACACTTTATATTGATGATTTATGTGTGGATGAAAACTGCAGGGGGCAGCATATCGGAAAAATGCTTTTTGATTTTGCCGCTGCTTTTGCAAAGGAAAACGGCTGCTATAATCTTACGCTGAATGTGTGGAGCTGCAATCCGAATGCAATGAAATTTTATGAAGCCTGCGGATTGAAGCCGCAGAAGGTTCATCTGGAAACAATTTTTTAATTTAAAATAAATTACAGGATCGGAGAGTAACAATGATTTACAGCTTAAAAAAGGACAATTACAAAAACTTTGATGTGTTCTCGCAAAATCTTTTAACGCCCAGAGCTTATTTTATTCCTTTTGCAGACAGGGAAGAACTTGAAAAAACCGATATCAGAACCGAACGATACAATTCCTCAAGAGTAGCCGTACTTTCGGGCGACTGGAAGTTTAAGTATTATGCCGGATGCTCTGAAATTCCCAAGGAATTCAATACGGATGAAGAGGAAATGGATACGGTTGCAGTTCCGTCTATGTGGCAGTATACAGGCTATGAAAGGCCGTATTATGTAAATCAGCGTTATCAGTTCAAGGTGAATCCGCCGTATTTTCCCGAGGATTGCCCGGCAGGTGTTTATTCCAAGAAATTTATTATTAAGGAAGTTTCCGGAAATTTCAGCATTGCCTTTCTCGGTGTTGCAGGCAGCCTTGATGTTTTTGTAAACGGAAAGTATGTGGGCTACAGTGAAGGAAGCCACAATACAGCTGAATTTGATATTACGAATTTTCTTGCAGATGGTGAAAATGAAGTGGTTGCCGTTGTGCATAAATGGTGCAACGGAACTTATATTGAAGCACAGGATATGTTCAGAAGCAACGGGATTTTCAGAGATGTTTTGATTTACAGAACAGGCGATAATTCCATTTATGATTTTGAAGCCAAAACCACCTATAATCAAGATGGGTCCTATATGCTGGACATTATCCCTGTTTTCAATCTGAAATCGGAAATGTGCTTTACTGCCGAAATTAAGGACGGAGAGAAAACAATTGCCGAAAAATCCATAAATATCTGCCCGGGAAAAACGGATAAAATCACATTTGATGTGCTGGATGTTGAGGAATGGAGCGCAGAACTTCCGAAGCTTTATGATTTATATATTTCTCTTTCCTCCGAAGAGGAAACCGAGGAAATTATACGAAAAAGAATTGGCTTCAGGCATATAGAAATTAGAAAAAATATTTTTTATTTCAATAATAAAAGAATTAAGCTTCTTGGCGTAAATCATCACGATACCAATCCGAAAACAGGCTATGCAATGACGGTTGAGGATATGGAAAAGGATGTTAAAATATTTAAGGATTTTAATGTGAACTGTGTGCGCACCTCGCATTATCCGCCGGACCCGATTTTTATTGAACTGTGTGATGAATACGGAATTTATGTTGTGGATGAGGCAGATATTGAAGCGCACGGCGTCTGTGAAATTTACAGACCGAATCTTATAAGCAATAATATTCTGTGGAAAGAGCATTACTGGGACAGGGTAAACCGTATGTTCCAGCGTGATAAAAACAGTGCAAGCATTGCCATGTGGTCGCTCGGAAATGAGGCGGGCGGCATCAGATGTCAGGATTACTGCTATAAAAATCTTAAGGAATTAACGACTGTTCCGATTCATTATGAGGGTGCAACCAGAACAAGAAGATGGTCCTATGATGTTCATTCCGAAATGTATACCGCTCAGGAAAAATGTGAAAAAATTGCAGCAGGCAGAGGGCTTAAATCAAAATATTATGAAAAGCCGTTTTTCCTTTGTGAATATGCGCATGCAATGGGTGTTGGCGCAGGTGATCTTGAAAGGTATATAAAAGCGTTTTATTCGAGTGATATTATGATGGGCGGCTGTATCTGGGAATTTGCCGATCATGCTGTATATCACAGCGAAGGTGATCATAAATATACATACGGCGGAGACCATGGTGAATGGAAGCATGACAGTAATTTCTGTGTAGACGGTCTGTTTTTCCCGGACAGAACCCCGCATGCAGGTGCTTATCAGATGAAAAACTGCTACCGACCTGTTCGTGCAAAGCATAAGCAGGGAAATGTTTTTGAATTTACCAGCCACAGCTATTTTAAAACAGAAAAATGCCTTGTAAAATATTCTGTTCGGGACAACGGAACGGAAACAGCCGGCGGTGTGTTTGAACTTGAAATTGAGCCCACAAGAACCGTTTCCAGGGAAATTGAATATGAAACTGCAAATCACACCGTGATTGTATTTACTTATTATAACGGTGATTTTGAAACGGCGAGGGAGCAGATTGTTCTTAAAAACGAATATAAGGCAGAGCCTGTAACCGGCAGTAAAACTCCGTCTGTAAGTAAAAGTGAAAGAAAGCTTTATATAAACGGCAGTGATTTTGAAATCGTTTATGATACAGAAAACTGCATGCTTGAAAGCTATCTGTACGGGGGAAAACAGCTTATAAATCAGCTGCCGCTCGGCAGTGAAAGAGGTTTTACGCCGGAGCTTTACCGTGCCCCGCTTGATAACGATATGTATTTAAGCAAAGCATGGCATAGAGCTGCGCTTGATAAGCTGACCTTCAGCAGAAAGCCGCAGAAGGAATATTACAGTGTCGGGAACGGATATGTTGCCCTGAATGCCGAATATAAGCTGTTTACGCCAAAGCGCAGAAATATTGGTGCATTGCTTGTTACTTATAAAATTTACGGCGGAGGTGAAATGGATATTCACTACTGCTATAAAAATATAAAGGTTAAAAATCCTGCAAGGCTTGGTATAACGCTTGAAATGCCGAAGCGGTTTGATCATGTGAAATATTATGGATATGATATGCCCACGCTGTCTGATTTTAAAGAGCATTCTGTGTTTGCCGTTTCAAAGCTTAAGGTTCAGGATATGCACGAGCAGCACATAAAACCGCAGGAAAGCGGTTCAAGATATAATACCTTCTGGGCAGAGCTTACGGATGATAACGGAATCGGTTTTCGCTTTGAAAGTGAAAAATCCTTTGTTTTCAGTGCAAATCATTTTAATGTTCTGCAGTGTGCAAAGGCAACGCATAACGATGATTTAAAGGAATATAATACGACTGCCGTTCATATTGACGGCTATATGATGGGAGCAGGTTCAAATGCCTGCGGTCCTGTTCCGTCTGCTGAACATAAAATAACAGGTGTCAAGGAATACCGCAGCAGCTTCACGGTTAAACCGATAGGAAAAGATAATGTTTAAAATCGGAACAGATATAATCAGAATTTCAAGAATTGAAAAAAGCATTGCAAGGAATAGCTTCATAGCTTCCGTCTTTACGGAAAAGGAATTGGAATATGCAAAAAAAGCGGAAACGCTTGCCGGCATTTTCGCCGCAAAGGAAGCTTATTTCAAGGCACTTGGAACAGGAATAAACAGCCGCCTTAACAGAATTGAAATTCTGCACGGCAGCAGCGGAAAGCCTTATTTAAACGGTGTTGAAAATGCAGATGTTTCCATAAGCCATGACGGCGATTTTGCTGTTGCAACGGTTATTTTGTGGGAGTAGTTATGAGAGTTTTAACTGCACAGGAAATCAGAAAAACAGAGACTGCCTGCTTTGAAAACTATTTTTCAGAAGCCGAGCTTATGCAAAGAGCAGGTATAAAGTGTTCTGAAAAAATAATAAAATATTACGGTGAAAGCATACACGGAAATAAGGTTCTGGTGCTTTGCGGAAACGGAAAGAATGCAGGAGACGGCTTTGTGATTGCAAAGGAACTTATGAAGTTTGGTGCAGATGCACAGATTGTGCTTTGTGATAAACAGCCTGCTCTGGCAGAACCGCTTGCTTATTTTAATGAAGCCGTAAACAGCGGTGTTCAGGTATGCTTCTTTTCTGAATGTGATATGCACTGTTCGCTTATTGTAGACTGTGTTTTCGGCATTGGGTTTCACGGTGAGCTGAAGGAACCGTTTCTTTCTGTTTTCAATGCGGTAAACAGCAGTGATGCGGCTGTTGTTTCGGTTGATACACCGAGCGGTGTGAATGCGTCTGACGGTTCAGTAATAAATGCAGTAAGGGCAGATATGACCATTGCGATATCCACACTGAAATATTGTCATATTCTGCCGCCTGCCAATGCATACTGCGGAAAAACAGTTACGGTTGATATCGGTATTCCCGAAAGCTGCTATAACGGAACTTATGCTCAAACGATAACAAAAGCTTATGTCAAAAGCTGTTTTGGAAAAAGAAATATAAACTGTAATAAGGGAAACTGCGGAAAACAGCTTAACCTGTGCGGGAGCCGCCTTATGCCTGGTGCTGCAGTAATCAGTGCACGGGCTGCACTCAAAACAGGGGTAGGTCTGCTGAAATGTGCCTTTCCGAAATCCATATACAGTGTTATGACTGCACATCTGATTCAGCCTGTTTTTTCTCCGATGAGTGAAAATGAAGCCGGAACCTTTTCTATGGGTGCATTAACACATATTCTTGAAGAAATAAAGTGGGCGGATTGTGTGGCGGTTGGCTGCGGAATCGGCAATAATGATGATACGCAGGTGCTGTTGAATCAGATTATAAGGGAAAGCGATGTGCCTGTTGTTGTGGATGCAGATGGCATAAATTCCGTTATTCCGAATATAGATGTTTTGAAGGACTCAAAAGCAAAGCTGATATTAACGCCGCATCCCGGTGAAATGGCACGGCTGATTCATGAGGATGTTTCCTATGTTCAGGCAAACCGTATTGCAGCAGCAAAAGCATTTGCAAAGGAAAACGGCTGTGTTCTGGTGCTTAAGGGCGCAAATACAGTGGTTACGGATGGAAGCCGTGTTTTTGTAAATACAACCGGCAATGCAGGAATGGCAATGGGCGGAACAGGTGATATGCTTACAGGTATGATTGCATCCTTTGCAGCACAGGGTATGCAGCCGCTTGATGCAGCAGTCTGCGCTGTTTATATTCACGGTTTGTGCGGTGATATAACTGCAGAGGAAATCAGCCAGCGGGGAATGACGGCAGAGGATATGCTTGAACTTCTGGGTGCTTTAATGATTGAATTTGAGTAATGGATTGATTGCACTTGAAAAAAATAATTCCTCTTTTTATTGCTGTGATACTTCTGCTTGCAGGCTGCAGACTTAAAACCTACAATCCCGAAATTGCCGATTTCAGCCAGGGCGCTTGTGTTGAATCGGGTAATTTTTCCTATACCTGCGATATTTCTCTTGCAGACAATGTGGTTACGGTAACAGCCACCTCAACCAATGCAACCGGAATGAGTATTGTTTATAACGGTAAATCAGCTTTGTTCAGATATTCTGATATGGAATATGAAATCGTTTCCGATAAAATTGATTATACAAACCCGGCAAGAGCTGTTTATGATGCATTTGAAGCGTTAAGGGCGGGAATGCCGGATAATGCTTCCAAAACTGCAGACGGCTTCCGGTATGACGGAAAAACAGAGCTTGGCAGTTTTACCTTGCTTCAGTATGAGGATTATTCCTATAAATCCATCAGCTTTAAGGATGCTGATATACATATCATTTTTACAGAAAAAGGAGAATAGTGTGAAAATCACGCTATGGAAATTAATATGGCAAGAATATTAAAAAACAAGGAACTTGAAAATACAAGGCTTGCGGCAAATTACGGCGGTTGGATGTATTGCAGCAGCTGCAATGAAAATATCGGCTATTTATGCTATTCCACTTATGACAGCATTCATTTCAGTTATAAGTGTGCCTGCGGCAGCGAGGGGACGGTTCATATTGATTTTGACGACAGCTGTCAGGGCACAAAAAAGGATGCGGAACTGTCCGTAATTAAAAACAGGCTTTGCTGCCCGACAGATCATGAGCCGTTAATGACAGTGCTTGATAAAAAGCTGCTTTCTTATGTGTTGGAAATTACCTGTAAAACCTGCGGCAGCACTTTCAGTAAAATAAAAAAGGAAATATGAAATCGCTTATAAACAGAACCCCGTTACAAACGGGGTTCTGTTTATTCTGTGTATTTTTTGTTTTTTTGAAACTTTTTTATCCGAAAAAGGAACTTATAGATTGAGGTGATAAAATGACCGATCGGGAAAGCCTGGAAAAATTCAATAAGATTTATGATGAAACATACAGCAGAGTTCTGAAATTTGTTGTCTGCAAATGTTCCGATATGGAGGATGTTAATGATATTCTTCAGGAAATTTATATTGATGTTTATAAAAACATTCTGAAAAATAAAAAGCAGATTATATCGTATTCCTATGTTATGGGAATTGCAAAAAACAAAATTAAAAAGCATTACAGCTTATTATACAGGCTCAGAACCGTATCGTTCATCGGCACAAAGGAGGATGATATGGATATACTTGAAAAAGTGCCTGACTGCACAGATCCGGAAAGCATTGTGCTGAACCGATGCGATATGGAAGAAATCGGGAACTATTTAAAAACAAAAAGTTTGAATATTCAGAAGATTTTTTATTTGTATTACGGTCAGGATTTAACCATAAAACAAACTGCCTATGCACTTCATTTTAACGAATCCTATGTAAAAAACTGTATTTACAGAACCGTTAAGGAGCTTAAGGCAAAATTCGGAAAGGAGCATAATCGGTATGACAGATAAAGATTTTTTTAAACAATTTTATTCAGAAACCTTCAGCAAAGAGGAAAACCGCAGAAGAATTATTGAAAGGGCATCTGAAAACAAAAGGGTGCGGGTAAATAAAAAATGGACCTTGGCTTCAGTCTGTGCAGCGGCACTGATACTGTGCACGGTGCTTATATATACAAACGGTTCGGCACCGATAACAGGCCCTGTTGCCGAAAACAAGTCAACAGAAGCATTAAGCAGCGATACTTTGGTTATAAATGAAGCAGAAACAATCGCTGCGGAAAGGAAGATAGATGCCGAACTAAAGGAAATAAGCAGGATTCCCGATATGCCGCCGCATAATCTGTTTTCGGATTTGTCCGTTCCGAAAGATTTCGGAGATACGGCATATACCTGCGCCGTATATGTAAGAAGCGGCATAAGCAAAAACCTGTCTGTCGGTTATGACTGTTTAGCCGGGTATGAGAAATCCTTTCAAAGCAGCAAAAGCGGCAGGAGCATTGTAATACAATATTCCGAAAGCGGAAAACCTGCCAGGGATTACCATTTTGAAAATGGAGAAAATTCCGTAATCAATAATTTTGAACTGAAAATATATAAATATGAAAATATTTACTTTACGGAATTTTATTACAGAAATGTTTATATTGATATTGAGGCAGTAGATATAACGATAGCGGAATTTCATTCGCTTTTAAAATCCATTATGCGATAGTTTGAAAAAGCAGCAGCCGCTTTGAGTTAAGCGGCTGTTTTTTATGTGTTTTTAATATCGGATATGAATTTTTTTACGGCTTCAAAGCTTTCGGCGCTGATTACATGCTCAATACGGCATGCATCCTCAACCGCGGTTTCAGGATTCACGCCGATTGCAATCAGCCAGTTTGAAATTGCCGTGTGCCGTTCATATATGGTTTCGGCAATTTCCATTCCCTTGGCAAGCAGGGAAATATAGCCGTTGTCATCCACCTCAATATATCCGTTTTCACGCAGATTTTTCATAGCAACACTTACACTGGGCTTTGAAAAATCAAGCTCATTTACAATATCAATGGAACGCACAACACCTTTTCTGTTTTTTATAATTAAAATGGTTTCAAGATAATTTTCTGCCGATTCCTGAATTTTCATAATTAAATGTTCATCTCCGAGTATTATTAATAAATTAGATTTAAGCTTAGTTTAACATAAATAAAATGCTTTTTCAATTTTTTTGAAAAAATTAACTTTTTTCTATTGACAATCTGGTTAGTCGGTGCTAATATAATCTCGGTTAGATAATTCTAACCATTTCTTTGAATAAAGAGTTAGTTTAAACTATCATGAAAAGAGAGAAGTGAAATGATGCCTTTAACGTTAGCGGATACAGGTGCAGAAAACATTATAAGGAAAATCGGCGGCAAGCCTGAGGTCAGGCAGCATCTTGAAAATCTTGGCTTTGTGGCTGGTGGAACAGTAAGTATCATTTCTGCAATCGGCGGTAATTTGATTGTTAATGTAAAAAATTCCCGTATTGCAATCAGCAGGGAAATGGCAAGTAAAATAATGGTATAGGAGGATACATATGAGAACTTTAAAAGAAGCAAAAATCGGTGAAACCGTTAAGGTTATCAAGCTTCACGGTGAAGGTGCTGTAAAGCGTCGTATTATGGATATGGGAATAACACGCGGGGTGAATGTTCATATCCGAAAAGTTGCTCCTCTTGGTGATCCAATTGAAATTACGGTTCGCGGATATGAACTTTCGCTCAGAAAAGCGGATGCACAGATGATTGAAATTGAAAATTGACATTAGCAGGGCAAAGAGCACTTTGCCCTATATATTGAACAGGCGGTTAGTGCAAACTAATTGACAAGAAAGGATAAAAAATATGAGTATCAAAATTGCTCTTGCAGGCAATCCGAACTGCGGAAAAACCACATTGTTTAATGCCCTTACAGGCTCTAATCAGTTTGTGGGAAACTGGCCCGGTGTTACAGTTGAAAAAAAGGAAGGCAAGCTAAAAAAACACAGTGATGTTATAATTACTGATTTGCCGGGTATTTATTCGCTTTCACCTTACACACTTGAAGAGGTTGTCGCAAGGAATTATTTAATTTCAGAACGACCTGATGCAATTCTTAATATTGTTGACGGAACAAACCTTGAAAGAAACCTTTATCTTACAACCCAGCTTACAGAGCTTGGAATTCCTGTTGTTATTGCTGTTAATATGATGGATGTTGTTAGGAAAAACGGCGATAAAATCAATATTTTGGAACTTTCCAGAGCAATCGGGTGCAGGGTTGTTGAGATTTCAGCATTGAAGGGAACCGGAACTGTTGAGGCTGCCGAAGCTGCCATTTATGCAGCACAGGGCGAAATCACTGTTCCTCAGCACAGCTTCAGCGGCACTGTTGAACATGCACTTGCCCATATTGAAGAGGTTTCGGTTCACGGTTTGCCTGAAGAACAGCAGCGCTGGTATGCAATAAAGCTTTTTGAAAGAGATGAAAAAGTACTTTCACAGCTTAATTTAAGCAAGGAAATCATTGAACATATTGAAAAGGATATTGTTTCTGCTGAAAATGAGCTTGATGATGATGCAGAAAGTATTATTACAAATGAAAGATATCTGTTTATTGCTTCAATTATTAAAGGCTGTTATAAGAAGAAAAATAAAAATAAGTTGACAGCCTCTGATAAAATTGATAAAGTTGTTACAAACAGATTTGCGGCACTTCCGATTTTTGCGGTTATTATGTTTCTTGTGTATTATATTTCCATTTCAACGGTGGGCGGTTTTGTTACGGACTGGACGAATGACGGCTTGTTCGGCGATGGCTTCCATCCGCTTGGAATCGGATCTTCTGATTATGATGAAGCAATAACCGAATATGCGATTGATAATGTGTGGACAGAAGATGTAATTGCAACCGTTGATACTGCTGTAAAGGCAGATGTAATCGGTGCTGAAGATATCAAAACAGCTATTGATGAAGAAGATTTCGGCGCATTTGACGAAGCTTATGCCAGTTATGGCGAATCTCTTGCCATTGAGGGCTTTGATATTTCAGAAACAGTAGATGCCGCTCTTGAAGCCGAAGATGTTCCTGCAGCAGAGGATTACGGCGTATGGTGGAATGGTATTCCTGTTCTTGTTCAGAATGGTCTTGATAAAATCAATTGTGCAGAATGGCTTTCCGGACTGGTTGTTGACGGAATCATCGGCGGTGTGGGTGCAGTTCTTGGCTTTGTTCCACAAATGCTTGTACTTTTTATTATGCTTGCTTTCCTTGAAGGCTGCGGCTATATGGCGCGTATTGCCTTTGTGCTTGACAGAATTTTCCGTAAATTCGGCTTAAGCGGTAAATCCTTTATTCCGATGCTTATCGGCACAGGCTGCGGTGTGCCCGGTATTATGGCATCACGCACGATTGAAAACGACCGCGACAGAAAGATGACGATTATGACAACCACCTTCATTCCGTGCGGTGCAAAGCTTCCTATTATTGCCATGATAGCACATGCTTTGTTCGGCGGTGCAAAATGGGTTGCCCCAAGTGCATACTTCCTTGGTATGGCGGCAATTATAATTTCAGGTATAATGCTTAAGAAAACAAAAATGTTCTCAGGCGATCCGGCGCCGTTTGTTATGGAACTTCCTGCATATCACTGGCCAACAGTAGGAAATGTTCTTCGTTCAATGTGGGAACGCGGCTCTTCATTTATCAAAAAGGCAGGAACAATCATTCTGGTTTCTTCTGTATTTATCTGGGCGGCATCTGTGCTTGGCGTTGTAGACGGTTCATTTACCTTTAATCCTGATATGGAACTTGAATCAAGTATTCTTGGTATGATTGGCAGTGCGGTTTGCTGGATATTCAAGCCCATCGGCTTTGGCACAATCAAGGCAACCGTTGCAACAGTAATGGGTCTTGTTGCAAAAGAAGAGGTTGTTGGTGTATTCGGTGTGCTTGATTTTGAAAGCATGACTCAGCTTGCAGGCTATTCCTTCCTTATCTTCAATCTTCTTTGTGCGCCTTGCTTTGCGGCTATCGGTGCAATTAAAAGGGAAATGAACAGTGCAAAATGGACTCTGTTTGCTGTTGGCTATCAGTGTTTATTTGCATATGCAATTTCACTTATTGTATACCAGTTCGGTATGCTGTTTACAGGAAACGCAAATATAATAGGTGTAATATGTGCTGCTGTAATTCTTGCATTAATTATTTATATGCTTGTTAAGCCTTATAAGGAATCCAATTCGCTTAAAGTTAATGTAAAAACCTCTAAAAAGGAATTGATTAAAAAATAAAAGGAGTATATTTTATGCTTGCATTTTTAATTGAAAATCTTGCAACTATTCTTGTTGCTGCAACTGTTATTGTAATCTTGGCGGCAATTATCCTTAAAATGATTTCTGATAAAAAGAAGGGGAACACTTCCTGCGGATGCGGCTGTGAAAATTGCGCTGCATCGGAAATCTGCCATAAAAAAGAAAATAAATAAGCATTTGAAAAAACACAAAGAGCTGTTCATTACGAACAGCTCTTTAAACTTTTTCTTAAAACCAATCTCCATTTTGTTTCTGCACACATTTCAAAACCGAATTTTTTGTATAAATTAAGCGGACCTACATAGTTGTAATACATATCGGTTTTTTCCTTGTTCGGATATGCCTCAATATAATCATATCCGTCAGCACGGGCATCTTCTATAACTTTTTCAAGCAATGCGGATGCAATACCTTTTCCGCGCATTTCGGGCGCAACAGTAAAGCAGAAAACGGATTTAATCTTTTCTTTTGATTTTTTGTTAATCTGTTTGTTTTCTATCAGGTTTTTCCAGCCAAAACAATGCAGGCAATCCTTTCGGCTGTTTGCATTGCACCAGCCGATAACTTTGCCGTCAGCATAGGCAAGATAGCCCTGTAAAAGATTGTTGTTCACATAATCAATTGCGTATTGTTTTCTGATGTTCGGATCAAAATAGTTTTTTCTTTTGGCGATACGGTTATTATGTGCGGCACAGTAATTTGTGCAGTAGCATCTGTCCCATTCCTTATTATCTGTGTGCGCAACATTTTCAAAAAAATGTAAATAATCGTCAAGAAGCTTCGGTCGTAATCGGCGGATTTCAATTTTCATAAGCTTATCAACCTTTTATTTTTTCATCAAGAATGTGTTTTGCCAATTCCTTTTTTATCTTTTTCAGCGAGCCTTTTGTGCAGAGCCCCACATCAATGGTTACTATCTTACCGCTGTTTAATGTAATGATAAACAGTGTGTGCCTGTCAATAAAATTTTTTTTCAGGCTGGCTTTTGTGTCCTGATAGGTTTCAATTTCTTCAATCTCGCTGTAATTAAACAGATTGTTTTCATCAAGACAGGTGAATTCCAGTTTGTCCTCATAGAAGAAAATGCCGTTTTTCAGAATTTCCTTTGTTACAAGGAAGCCTGTTATAATCGCAAAAATTTCAATCACAGCAAAGAAAACGGATGCTGCACCGGGTGCTTCAATCAGTTTTTTTACGGCGAAAACCGCAAAGCCTATAACCGCACAGTCCAGAAGGGCTATAACGGCTATTGTAATCGGCGATAGTATTCTTATGAATTTCTTTTCCATCTTTTACTTCATCTCCTTAAATGCTTTAAACAGTTCACAGTCCGTAATTTCAAATGCTCTGCCGTTTAAATATGCAAGCGTTCCTGTATCGTTCATATTGAAAACCAGTTTGTAGCTGTATAATGCCTGGCGGTATCTGCCTTGTTCTTTTCCGTATTTTCCGTCATTCAGCAACGGATGACCTATATGTGCCATATGCGCTCTGATCTGATGGGTTCTGCCTGTTTTCAGGTCTATTTCAAGCAGGGATTTTCCGTTTTTATATTCCAGCACAGTGTATTTTGTAACAATTTTTTTCGCGTTTTCCTTTTCCGAGTCATAAACCGTTACTTTGTTTTTGACTGTATCTTTTGAAAGATATGCCGTAAGCGTATCGGTTTCCTTATCCATTTTTCCGTGAACAACGGCAAGATAATATTTTTCGATATCACGGTTTTTAATTTTTTCATTCAAAACACGCAGTGCTTCTGCATTTTTAGCTGCAATAACAATGCCGCCGGTGTTTCTGTCTATCCGGTTGGCAAGAGATGGCGTAAAGGTGGTGCTGCTTTCAGGCTGCCATTCGCCCTTTTCATAAAGATAACGCTTCACAGATGCAATCAGCGTATCCACATATTCACTGCCGTTCGGATGGCAGAGCATGCCGACCTTTTTATTTATAAGCAGAATGTTTTCATCCTCATAAATTATGTCAAGCTGTTTTGAGGCTTTTGTGAAATCATAATGCTTTACTTTTTCTTCAAGCACATCGTCCTTCAGATAAAACGCTATAACATCGCCCTGCTTCAGCAGAGCAGATGGATCGGTTCGCTTTTTATTCACCTTTATATTCTTTTTTCGGATTTCCTTGAACATTAATGATTTCGGCAGCTTCGGAAAGGTTTTCAGAATGAATTTATCAACCCGCTGGCCCGCATCATTTTCAGATATGGTAAAACTTTTCATAAATTAATTATATATTATAAATTGCAAAATGTAAATATATATGCTATACTAACTGCGATTATGCAGTAAAAAGGAAAATATTTTGAATGGATCATTTTAAACTTGTAAGTAACTTTAAGCCCACGGGCGATCAGCCGCAGGCGGTTTCAGCACTTGTTGAGGGCATTAAAAGAGGCGACAGAGAGCAGACACTGATGGGTGTTACCGGTTCGGGCAAAACCTTTACTATGGCAAATATTATAGCGCAGGTGAACAAACCCACGCTCGTTCTTGCACACAATAAAACACTTGCGGCGCAGCTTTGTTCGGAATTCAAGGAGTTTTTTCCCGAAAATGCAGTTGAATATTTTGTATCCTATTATGACTATTATCAGCCGGAAGCTTATGTTCCTACCACAGACACCTATATTGAAAAGGACAGTGCCATAAATGAGGAGATAGACAAATTGCGCCATAGTGCCACGGCGGCACTTTCCGAGCGCAGAGATGTTATCATTGTAGCGTCTGTTTCCTGTATCTATTCTATAGGCGACCCGATTGATTACCGCAATATGGTTATATCGCTGCGTTCCGGAATGGAATACAGCCGTGATGATCTTATCTTAAAGCTTGTTTCCATTCAGTACGAAAGAAATGATATTAATTTTATCAGAAATAAATTCAGAGTGCGCGGCGATACGCTTGAAATCTTTCCCGCAGGCTCAGGCGGAAACGCAGTCCGTGTGGAGTTTTTCGGTGATGAGATAGACCGTATATGTGAAATCAATCCGCTTACGGGAAAAGTGGAGGGCATACTTGCCCATGTCTGCATTTATCCTGCATCGCATTATGTTGTGGGGCAGGAAAAAATGAAGGCGGCACTTGAAAAAATCTATAATGAAATGGTTGAGCGTGTTGCTTATT
The DNA here is from genome assembly GCA_910584985.1 of uncultured Eubacterium sp. Lineage (GTDB taxonomy): Bacteria > Bacillota > Clostridia > Oscillospirales > Acutalibacteraceae > Eubacterium_R. Next base: position 22,373 of record CAJUDJ010000024.1, read on the forward strand.
TTGAAGCAAACGGAAAGCTTCTTGAGGCGCAGAGAATCAAGGAGCGCACAATGAATGATATTGAAATGCTTCAGGAAACAGGCTTCTGTAAGGGTATTGAGAATTATTCTGCTGTTATGAGCAACAGAAAGCCGGGCGATGCGCCGTTTACACTGCTGGATTATTTTCCGGATGATTTTCTGCTGTTCTGCGATGAAAGCCATGTTATGCTTCCGCAGGTAAGGGGAATGTACGGCGGCGATCACAGCAGAAAGGCAAGCCTTATTGAATACGGTTTCAGGCTGCCGTCTGCCTTTGATAACAGGCCGCTTCAGTTTGATGAATTTTATAAAAAAATCAATCAGGTGGTTTTCACCTCGGCAACGCCGGGCGATTTTGAAAAAAGCTGTTCCACGCAGATTGTGGAGCAGATTATCCGCCCCACAGGGTTGCTTGATCCTGTTATCACCGTTAAGCCCACCGAGGATCAGATGGACGATCTGGTTTCCGAAATCCATATCCGCACCGAAAGAAAAGAAAGGGTGCTTGTAACAACGCTTACCAAGGCAATGGCAGAGGATCTGACCGCTTATCTTGAGGGCTTTGATATTAAAGTGCGCTATATGCATCACGATGTGGATACGATTGAACGAATGGAAATTATCCGCGATTTGCGCCTTGGTGTGTTTGATGTGCTTGTGGGCATCAATCTGCTTCGTGAAGGTCTTGATATTCCAGAGGTTTCGCTTGTGGCAATCATAGATGCCGATAAGGAGGGTTTTCTGCGTTCCGAAACCTCACTTGTGCAGACAATAGGCAGGGCTGCAAGAAATGCAAACGGTGAGGTTATTATGTATGCGGACAGTGTTACACCGTCAATGGAGCGTGCAATCACGGAAACACTGCGCCGCCGAAAAATTCAGGAAGAATATAATGAAGCGCACGGTATTGTGCCGCAGACCATTAAAAAGGATGTAAGACAGGTGCTTGAAATCACCTCCAAGGAGAAGCTGGATGGCAAACGCAGAAAGCGTATGTCAAGGGGTGAACGCGAAGCACTGATTAAAAACCTTACAAGAGAAATGAAGGAAGCTGCAAAAATGCTTGAATTTGAGCATGCGGCTTATCTAAGAGATAAAATAAACGAATTGAAATCGGAGTAGGAGAATGTTTAAATTATTTAACAACAAAAGATTCTGGAAAACGGCACTTACGCTTGCTGTTCCTGTTGCACTGCAGAATATGCTTACAAGCTCGTTTACGCTTGCCGATACGCTTCTGGTAAGCAGGCTCGGCGATGTGACACTTTCCTCTGTTGGCATGGTGGGTCAGTGGGGTTGGCTGATGACGATGGTGCTTGTGGGCTTCTGTTCGGGC
>CAJUDJ010000025.1 GCA_910584985.1 uncultured Eubacterium sp.
AGTCCTAATATGGCAGAGGTATAAGGATTCGAACCTTAAATGACGGAGTCAGAGTATAAAAATCATTTTTTGAAACATACCATTTTAAGCCAAATTATCACTTTTGAGTCTCTCAAAAATCTCTTATAAGATTTAACGCCATTAATAAGTCAAACAAGTGTTTTTATAATTTCATCGCGCACAGCAAGATAACCGTTTACATTCGGATGCAGCCCATCAAAAGTATAATCTTTTCTTAAATTGCCGTTTTCATCAGAAAGCAGATTTGTAACATCCAAAAATGTTACACCCTGTTCCTGTGCCATAGCCTGAAGATTTTCATTAAGCAAGCTGATGGTTTTGCTGTCCCGTCCTTTAAGCTGAAAGCGTTCATAAAACGAATCTCTGTTTATATCCGTTGGATAAACTGCCTGAAGCACAATATTTGTGTGCGGACTCTTTTGCTGAACAGCTATAATAATCTGACGTATATTTTCAGTTATCTGTTCCTTCGAAATTCCTTGGTTCAGATCATTCACACCCATTAGTATAACCAGATTTTTAGGTTGCAAGACTATAATACTTCCATCCACTCTTGCCAGCATGGATGCTGTGCATTCAGCGCTGATACCTCTGTTCACAACAGGTGTATTCGATTGAATACTATATTCGCCGTAAACACTGTCTGTTTTGCAAAGCTCTGTTATAGAATCGCCGAAAAACACAGTAGCATTTTTTGGTGAAGCATCAGCCAGTTGTGCATAATGCTCTGTTTTGCGGGCAATTTCAGTTGGTCCCATTTTTGAAACATAGCTAACAACAACAGCTATCATTACCACTAATAAAACAGCAATTATTGTTGGAACAAGGGCTGAGGCTGAAAGCAACCCGATTTTTATTTTATCTGCATTTTCCATACTTTTTCTCCTATTTCATTTTTCCTCTGCGGGTTACCATTGCCGCTGTTTTATATCTGTAATAAAACAAAACCTTTACAGGCAGTTTTGTAAGAGGTGTCGGGGCTAAGGTTTTACTTATAATTCCACAGCAGAGTGTATACATATCCTCAAATGTGGCATAAGAAAGCTTATGCGAATATTTGCCTTCATCCTGCTCATAATGACCTCCATAATAGCTGAATGCTTTATATGGTGCAAGCTTTTCAAGTGTTTTTTCAAGGCTGTCTCTATAGTCCTTAACAGAAGTGCAATCCGGCAAAAACATCCATACACCCGAACCGGAACCGACTGCATCCCCACAGAGAACTGCCTGATGTGTTTCATCAATCAGCAGCATACTGCCCGGTGTGTGTCCGAAAGCACCGATACATTTTATTTTCAGACCGCCTAAATCTATATCACTGCCTTCAGCAACAGGTATATATGTATTTACAGGATAATCCTTTCTTTTAAGTTTAAATGGAATACTGCCGAAATTCATAAGTCGCTGGGATGCTTTTGTATAATGCATCCTTTCTTTCTCATGAATATAAACCTTTTCAAATTCCTCTGCTCTGTACATATGATCAATATGAGCATGCGTAAGAATCAAATCAACAGGTTTATCCGTAAGTGTTTTCACAAAAGGAAACAATGGTTCTTCAGACATGCCTGTATCTATAACCAACGAACGCATTTCACCCTCTATCAGATAAATGCAGCACTGCTTTGCATCAACAATCCTCCAGAAACCATTGCATATTTCTTCCGCTTTATAATCAGACATTGCTATTCCTCCGTTTTCATATATTCTGATAGAAATTCTATCGTTTCATTAAAGCAAATCAAACCGTTTTCCGTATCAAGCAGCATCTGGTATTCGTGAGTAACCTCTCCGTATTCTTCCTTTGAAAAATACCGTTCCTTAACAAAAACACCTTTTTTTCGTAATTCTTCACCGAAGGATCTGCCGTGATTTTCAAATGACCATGCATTTCCGTCTGTTATATAACAGGGCACAAATTTTTCCGTTATAAAATCTATAGGCGTAACCGTGGAAATCAGCGGTGCTTTTTTCCAGTTTTTCTTTCCCATCAGACTCCATCCAATTCTGCTGATAAAGAGACGGAGTGTCCTGTTTTTAATGTCAAACATTTTTTTCACATCATATGGTCCGCAATAAAGCAATGCACATTTAAGCGCATTGGATTTCAGCGGCGACTGCACACCGATTTTATCTGCAAGTATGTGATTTGAATGTGCAGCAGTAAACTGTGACGCCATATATGCACCTGCTGAATCACCTGCTATTGCAACACGACTCATATCAATCCGATCAGAAAATGCACAATTACCTATTGCCGAAAAAGCCTCTGCCACCTGAATAATCTGCGCCGGATAGGCGGCTTCGGGTGCCCAGCAGTAATTCATTGACGCAACAGCATAGCCTTTTGAAGCCAGCATAATTCCCCAGTTTTCCGTGCCGCTTTTATCACCTGCAACAAAAGCACCGCCGTGCACCCATAAAATAAGCGGATGCCGCCCCTGTTCTTTCGGCAGAAACAGATCATACTCATTCTGCGCATAGCGCGAAGCATATGTCAAATCTTTGTGGATTTCAACAGCTGCTTCTGCTGCTTTACAATTTTCAGGCATTGTAATTTCACCGTCCATCTTACGCCTGAGTAAACGCACAACAGGCATCGGTGAACATATAAAATAAAATACTGCACTGATTAAAACAACTGACAATACAGCGAATACTGCGTATAAAACCTCCATCATCATACTCCTTATTCAAAACAATAAAACGGTGCTAACCCGTTTTCAAGACCGCTCAATTTATTGCGTAAAAGCCAGTTTTTTCTGTGCTGTTCTGCAACCTCTTCAGCTTGTGCCTGTAAATCTGAAAGCGATTTATTTTTTGCAATATACATTCTGCACAGTGTAAAAAGCCCAACCATATCCAATGCGGTTTTATATTCATACCTTATAAGCTCTGCATCCGTACATTTCATATCCGCATCCTCAAGTTTGCTTTTAAGATTTTCAATAAGCTTCAGAATTTTTTCCATACTCCCAAAATCCAGCCTCGCTTCAACAGGCAGATATGCCTGTGCTGTCTCCGAAACACCAAGTACATTCAGAAGCATTGCAGTAAATGCAAGGCTTTGCTCATATTTTTCCGCTGATTTAATATTTTCACTGTAAAAAAGATGCGCCAAAGTACGGCACGGAAGCTGAAGTTCCTCATATTTATAATAGTTGCCTGCTTCCAGCACCAAGTTTCCCATAATTTGTTTGGAATCCTCAAAAACGAACAAATTCAGTGCATCGGCAAGCTGTTTTTTCGTAAGACGATTGCTGCTGTTCCAGCTCGCACCGGAACAATATACGATCGCCGCATAGGAAACGGGCAAGGGCTGCATATGATTGCAATCCCCCCAATCAGTCAGAAGGATACCCTGTGCATTGTATTTTACTGCCGCACAAACTGCATTATCAATATTTTCAATCGCATTATCCGTGAGTCCTGTAAAAGAAAGCCAGCTGCTTGTGCCGGGACACACATAAAAATCAAGACCGTTATCATGAAGCATTTTGCAGCGTTTATCAAACGGATATTCCTTTTCATATCCCCATTCAAGATAAATAACATCTTTGGGCAATCCCTTATCAAAGCAATTAAATCTGTGCAGTGCATCTGCCCACATCATCATTTTTCTTCCACGCTTTGTACAAATAGAATCCAGTTTGTTTACATAATCCGAAAACAGCTGTGCCGTATCTGCACCAAAGTTTTTACCTCTGCCCATTTCAAAGGGTTCATCAAGACCGACATGCATTTTATCGGATGTAAAACAAGGAAGCAGATCATCTGCCATTTTTTCAACAAGCTTAATGCTTTCTTCAGAAGATACATCCAGCGTGGTTGATGGTATCGTAAACCCACCGTATGAAAAACCACCCACACATTCGGCAAGAGAAGCAAATTCCTCTTTCTCCAGCCAAGGCGCCATATGTCCGAGGCTGTTTTGATTTGCAACAAGTGCAATAAAACGATCCCGGCAATATCGGCTGAGTTCCTTTATTTCCTGTACAGTTAATGCACAAGCCGCATCACAGTATTTCGCAAAAGTCGGATAGCAAAAGGAAAAGCCTTCAATATAAAACTGAAGCTGATTATATTTAAATCGGGCAAGCATATCAACAAGATGCTTCACGGTTTCCGGTTTCGGAACCTTTCCTCTGCTGATGTCCAGCATAAATCCCCTGTTCTTAAAATCAGCCGTATCTGCAATTTCAAAGCAGCTTAACTTTTCACCGTTTTTATAAATCTGCCAAAGCGTTACAAACGCATGAAAAGCACTCTCCTTTGATTTATACATAACGGCAATTTTGTTTTCCTGTGCAGTTATTCTGTAATCAAAATCCATATCAGGGCGAAAAAGAAACTGCAAATCCGACTTTTCGCTTGATATAAATGCGCCTTCGCACACACTGAAAACGGCAGCTTCCGAAATAAACTGCAAATCTGAAACATTCAGCTTAAGCGGAAAACGCAAACTGCATTTTTCTTTTTGAAGCAAAATCTTCTTTGGTTTCGGAACAATAGCATACATCGAAATCACTCCTGCATTTATTTATAGCTTCGTGTCATTTTTTCAAGTGCTTCTTCTCTGGAAATCTTGCCCTCATTGACACTGCTCATCAGCTGAACATCACTGTCCTTTAAATTATAGGCAAACAAAAATCCCAGACCGAGAAGCATTCCTGCCGCCGGAATAAGCATACAGCAGCTCCAGATCAGATTTACAATTTCAGGCGGCTGAACCTCAAGTGAGCCGTCATATTTTGCAAAATGAAAAATCAAAGCACCGTTAGCCGATGCAAAGGCAGCAATTACCTTTGAAATAAAGCTCTGCAATGCAAAAGTAATACCTTCCTTTCGGATGCCTGTTTTAAAGGTTCCGTATTCAATGCAATCCTGCGGCAGTGCACCCATAATAATAGACGGCATTATGGCAAGCGCTGCAATAACTGCCATGGAAACAAGCACAATCTGTTTATTTTCAAAACCGATCAGATAAGTAATAACATACATAACCGCTGTAAGAATAATACATACTCTGTAAATCACAATTTTATCCAGTTTCTTAAGCAAAATCGGTGAAAGAAGATATACGGCAATAATCATCGGCATGGAATACAAGGCTATGGTTGACACTGCCGCAACATCATTTAAACAATATTTTGCCATATAAGACAGCATGGAAACCGAAACCATACCCGACACAAGTCTGTAACCGTAAAACAGAAGCAGATATCTGTTTCCCTTAAGATACATAAAAGTTTCTTTTAAGGTCGGCTCCTTTTCTGTTTTTGTTTCAACATGGTATCTTTCCTTACAGGTAAAGGTTACAAGGCTCATAGCAAAAAAGCCAACTGCCGCAGCAATCAAACCGGCATTAAAGAAACCGTATTTTTTAAAGATAACAGGAATAATAATTGCTGACAGTGCCATGGAGGCGGCACCGCCCATACCTGAAAAGGTCATAAAAGAGGCACGGTCCTTAACATTAGGCGTTATTGCCGTAGGAAGAGCTAATATCGGTGCGTCCGAAACAGTATAGCATAAGTCCCATATCACATAAGTTATAACCGCAGCCGCAATACGAAGCCCTTTGTTTTCCACGTCCTCAATGGAAAACAGCAAAACGGTTGAAAGCGGTATTGCCACCATGGAAATTTTAAGCCACGGTATAAATCTTTTTCCGCTTTTCCATTTGAGCTTATCCATAATTAAGCCGAACAGTGTATCATTTATACCATCCCAGATTTTTCCGCCGAACATAATAACAGAAACCGCCAGAGAGGGCAATAATGCATAGTCTGTATAATACATCATTAAAAACTGTGAAACCAGCGTGTAAATCATTCCCTGACCGAAGTAATACATGCCGTAGGGAATTTTCTCTTTAAGGGAGGTTTTATATTCCTGAACACTCATGATTTATTCTCCTGCAATTCGTTTAAGTAAATATTTATGAGCGCTGTGCCCATAGGCGGCAAGCTGAATTTAACCGTACATCCGTTGTCTGAAACCATTATATCCGGCTTTTCCGTTTTCAGCTCCGACTCACCCTTAAGTATATCTATCTGCCCTTTCGAAAGATATTCCGGTCTGCCGTTTTGAAGCCATTTTTCACAGGCATTTGCATTTTCACCGTCTATCCGCTGCATATCGGCAGCAAAGGCATTGCCGTTTTTAACAGTAATTTCAATTTCCTCGGTTTTAATATCGTGCAGCAAAGAATTATGATTAACTGCCAGAAACTGAACGGTATGAATTTCATGATTCCAAACCGCATAAATATCAACCGTTTCTCCTCTGTAAGTCTGCGTGTATAATTCACCGTTCAGCTTATGCAGCAGCTGAAATGCTCTGTACGGCGCTTTTGGAATACCGTGCTGTGTCATCAGCCCGAAGCCGCCGAAAAATTCGTTGCTGTCCTGTGCACTTTCTTCGATAATATCACAAAAAGTCCAGAAAGAATAGCCCTTTACAAGATTCATATTATCAAGCACGGTTTTTGCAATAAAGGAAGCACCGAATGCACTGTCTGACTCCAAGCCCGCAAGACTTCCCCATTCGGTATAATAAAGCGGAAGCCCTCTTGACTCTTCCACTGCCCGCTTTGTCATTTCCGTAAGAACGCCTCTTTCCACATGCTCCCACAGCTGTGCCTTGAACACGGAATACTGCTTTTTGAACGCTTCAAATTCCTCTCCGCCGCTTGCTGCCATTTCAAGCACCTCGTGGACGCGGTCATTATCATCAAGCGGCAGCGGATTCACAAAATTGGCACTGTCCTCCACTCCGTAGCCAAGAACACAATCCGTAGGATACTGATGTGTTGTAACGAAATCAACAGGTGTGCCGCTTTCTTCGCAGAAATCAAGAAATTCCGGAATCCACGCATTATTTGAGGTTGCAGGTCCGCCCACTTTCAGCTGTGAATCACACCTTTTAATTGCCTCGGCAGTTGTCTTATAAAGCCTGAAATATTCCTGTATATCTCCCGACCAAAAACCGTAGGGGGAACTGTTTCCGCCAAGATTCGGTTCATTCCACACCTCAAAAAACCAGGAACGCACCTCTGCCCTGCCATATCTGTCAATGATATGCTTTATAAATTCACCGATAAACCATGCCCACTTTTCATAATCCTTCGGCGGGGAAGTATTCCCCTTATAATGAAAAATTGTTGTATTGCTGCTTGCAAGTGCTTCAGGCATAAAGCTCAATTCAACAAACGGCTTCATACCGATGGAAAGCAGAAAATCAAAGATATTATCAATATTTGTAAAGGATAACACAAGCTGATTGGAAAGCATCGGTTTGCTGACAACGCTCATATCATCATCAAACAAGCCGTGAAAACGAAGATATTTAAAGCCCAGCTCTCTGTGGCAGTGCTCAAGCATTTTTCTGTAATCCGCACGCAGTGCCGTTGCCGCATGGCAGCTTCCTATACAATGCTCCCAATATCTGTCAAGCGTTTTTTTATCACCGTAAATATCAAAATTATATTTTATCATAGCTTATTCTCCGTTAAAAATTACACTTTTGCATATTCAGATGAAAGAACATAATTTATATCGGCATTGATGGTAATTACCAGATATTTCATCTCAGCTCTGACGCTTTGTCTGCCCGAAAAGCTTACTGCTTCAATGCTTTTATGTTTTTTATTGTTAAATGTAACAGTAAGTGAACCCTGCGAAAAACCGTATTCAGATGAATTAATTTTAACATTGCCTTTAACATTTGCATAGGATTTCACGCCATCCACAAGCACCTGCGTACCGTCTGTATCAATTATATTAAGATATCCGTTCTGACCCTGAGCAGCAGAACCTGTTGTATTTACTGATTTAAGTGTAAAAGTAACAACATTTTCATTAACATTTACCGACTCAACATCAGCAGCATTAAGCGAGGTAAGTTCTGTACCGAAGGTTTCATTCTTTTCAAATTTTGCAAGCAATTCCGACTGCTCAGGTGCTGTTAAATCCATAGTTTCGTCAGAATTATTCCCTATCCACAAATTACCCTTTTCAACTTTCTGCGAAGATGATATACACTTAACCGAACTCTTTTCAAGTGCTGCATTATAAACATTTACAAATTCCGTAATATCATCTGCTGTCTGAATTGCATCAGCAGGCTGATTATTTGCTTGCGGATTCTTCTGTTCACCGCCCGAGCAGGCTGCCAAGCTGAATATAATACTTAATGCCAAAATCAAAACGGCTAATGATTTAAAAAAATATTTTTTCATATTAAAATTACCTCAATTTATATATTATTTTTGAACAAGCAGTTGCTTGTATGAATAACGGTATTTAGTATTTTAATGAAAGAGATGCCATTGCCTCTTCCTTCGTTATTTCCCCTGCATTTTTTCTGCTTTTGAATTTCACCTTATCGAATATCATTCCAATCGGCTTTATTTTTCAATTTCATCTCTCTCCCTTGCTGATTATTATTTTTTTAAAATACGATTCAATTCATTTACAAGCGAATCCACCGTATCGCCGGTTGCCATACTAAAACCAACAAGAGCCCTCAATGGAGCATTTGCAATCATTTCCTGAATTGCTTTCTGTGCCTGCGGACTTGTATTTTCGCTGAGCATAGCCCCTGACTTACCGCCTGTTATTTTGCGTATAGCTGCCTTTGTAACCGGATTACTTAAAAGCCTGCCCAAGGTAGTATCCCTTGTTACTATAAACGGTATTTCTTTATCGGCGCACACATTTACAGTTTTGCAGCAGCATAAATCCCTGCTGCTTTTAGCTGCATAAATTTCAAATTCACCACCACAGCAATACCAATCACTTAACTCTGTGTTATACTGCTGAAAGGCTCTGTAATCCAGCTCAACCATAACTGTTTTGCTTTCACCCGGCTCTAAATAAACCTTTTTGAACCCTTTCAGCACCGGTGCTGTTTTCACATTATTTTTACTGTGCACATAAAACTGAACGGCTTCCTTGCCAGCCCTTTTGCCGATATTCTTCACGGTAACATTGGCACAAAGGCTTGCACCGGCTTCAACCGTTTCGGATGAAAGCCTGAAATCATTGTACTCAAAATCCGTATATGACAACCCATATCCGAATGGAAATAAAACGGGTATTTTTTTTGCATTATAATAACGATATCCCACAAATTCTTTTTCACTGTAATAAGACTTATCTTCATCCGTACAATAAGTCAAATATGTAGGAGTATCCTCCTCCCTGAACGGAAAGGTTTCAGGCAGCTTTCCGCAGGGATTGGCATCTCCGTAAAGCAAAGCATCTGTCGCTTCACCTGCTCCCTCTCCTGCCAGATACATACACAGCACTGCATTAACCTTATCTATCCACGGCATTTCCACCGGGCTTCCGATATGAAGCACAACAACCGTGTTCGGCTGAACAGATGCAATTTTTAAAATGGCACGATTCTGCTCTTCGGGAAGCCGCATATGCTCTCTGTCATACCCTTCACTTTCGTATAAATCAGGCAATCCTGCAAACACAACCACAGCATCTGCAAGGCTTATGCTTTTCAGCTGAGCCTCTGTCAACTCCGATTCCCCGTCAAAAAGCGGAATATAGGTTATATTCTGCTTGTTTTTTGCTTGGCTGACAGCATCTGTTACTTTATAAGCATTAATATGTGATGAACCGCCTCCCTGATATCTCGGTGCTTTTGCAAATGCACCTATGTATGCAATCTGCTGCTTTCTATTCAGCGGAAGTGCACCGTTATTTTTAAGAAGCACTGCACACTCGCATGCTGTTTTAACAGCTGTTTTATGCTGTTCCTCCAAGCTGTATTCGCCGACAGCCACATCTGAATCTGCATATCTGAATATGATATTCAAAATTCGTTCAACCGCCCTATCAAGCACGGCTTCATTCAAAATGCCGCTTTTAACTGCATGTATTATGTTCCTGTCGCCGTCTCCGTTTGAATAAGGCATCTCCAGATCAAGACCCGCGCTTAATGCGGAAACACGCCTGTCAACAGCGCCCCAGTCAGACATTACAAAGCCCTCAAAGCCCCATTCATTTCTTAAAACATCGGTAAGCAGCCACGGATTTTCAGAAGCAAGCACACCGTTTATTTTATTGTAAGAACACATCATCGTCCACGGTTTTGCTTCCTTAACAGCTATTTCAAAACCAGAAAGATATATTTCGCGCAATGTTTTGTCATCTGCTTCCGATGAATTGGTTGAGCGTCTGAACTCCTGATTGTTTGCGGCAAAGTGCTTCGGAGCCGTACCTACATCCCATTTCTGAATCCCTTTAATCTGTGCTGCCGCAAGTTTTCCGCTCAAAAACGGGTCCTCGCTGAAATATTCAAAATTTCTGCCGCAAAGCGGACTTCGCTTAATATTCATTGCCGGTCCTAACAACACGGCAATATTCTCAGCCCTGCAAGCTTCTCCAAGACTGCTGCCCATATTTTCCAGTAACACTTCATCAAAACTTGCCGCTGTTGCACAGGCTGCCGGAAAACACACGGATTTAACAGAATCGTATAAGCCTAAATGATCACTTTCCGCACCCTGCTTACGCAATCCGTGAGGACCGTCCGAAACAGCAACCTCCGGGATTCCAAGCTGAGCTATACTCTTCAGCCGCCAGGTATCCTTTCCCGAGCATAGTCCTGCCTTTTCTTCTAAAGTCATTTTACTGATAAGCCTTTTTATCTTTTCTATCATTACAACTCCCCTTTTTTCTTCCGTAAAAAAATCATAGCATATAGTCAAATAAAAATAAATGGCATATTTTTCGTAAAATTATCGGTATTTCTTTTTATTTTCTGTTTTTTTTGCTATAATAAATAAAAAACCCCCTAAAAAATTTCAAGGGAGCATAAAAATATTATGAAAATAGATGAAACCTACACCAAAATTATTAAACTGGATGATGAAGAAAAAATAGGCTATGCCTACTTTCGCCATACAAATAAATATTTAAATTATATTGATTTAACATATCTTATGATGCAGAAAAACCCATATGATTTTTCCGTTTTAAATACAACAGCAGCAAAAGATTATATAAATTCAAAAACCAATAAAATCAAATCCGATTTTTCGGGTATATTGCAGGAACAGCTTTTCATTCCAGCAGGCACCAACTCTGAAATCCAGCATTTGCCGAGATATATAGATATATTTGCTCACCGCCACAATTTTTTTGAAATTGTGTGCACAACGAAAGGGCGCTGTCTGCATAAAGTAGAAAACAAGGAAGTTATTATGACACAAGGAGATATAACCATTATTCCTCCTAATGTAATGCATTATCTGCGTGCGGAACCCGATTGTGTTACCCTGACCATAAAAATCAGAAAATCTACCTTTGACAGTGTGTTTTCCGCACTGATACGCAGCGGAAGTACACTTTCCGCCTATTTCACACAAACACTGTATTCAAAGCATTACAGGAATTCGCTTACCTTTCATTGCGGGCAGGATGCTTTCCTGCCGGAGCTCTTGCTGTATATGTTTTCACAGCAAACAGAAAAAAAGCGGCATTACAATCATGTGCTGGATGGTTTGCTTGCAACATTTTTCCCTTACCTTGTGCAGAATTTTGAAAATACCATTGAGCTTGCCAGCGGAGACAATGTGCAGAACGAACGCATGATGGAAATTGAAAGCTATATGCGTCAAAATTACCGAACTGCAACACTCAAAAGCACAGCACAGCATTTCTATTTAACGCCTTCATACCTCAGCACAACAATAAAAAAGCAAACCGGATACACCTTTTCAAACATCATACAGCGCATGAAAATGGAGCAAGCTGCTCACCTTCTTGTGGATACCTCAATGAAGGTAGAGCAGATTTGTGAAAATGTAGGATATCAGGACAGCACACAATTTATCCGCACTTTCAAAAAATATTATGGCATCACTCCGCACCGTTACAGAAAAGAAACCGTTACCGGCAAACAGCAAACTTCACAGCCACTGCCGGCAGAATGACCTCCTGCAAGGATTCATACAAATCAATTAAAAGACACCGGCTCAACATCTGTTTTAGAAAATGGATTATTATCAGGTGATGGCTCGGACATACTGAAGTACATTTTTGCGGCTTTTGTTGTTCCGAAATCACGGTTCGAACCGCTGTTCTGCACCTTATTAAATGCTTCCCTGAACATCGCATTATGTGCCTCTTCACGGTTCAGAAGAAAATCAATCGTTTCCTTAACCTTTTTGTCGTTAATCTGTCTGTAAAGATATTCGTACACAACCTTTGCCCTCTGCTCAGATGCAATGTTGGATAGCAAATCAGCGCATAAATCACCTGTTACGGTTACATAGTCCCCTGTCCAGGAATATCCCGATGCATTGATAAGTCCGGGATTTAGTCCTAAAAGAACATGAGATTCAATTTCGCCTGCCGGAACAGTCTGAGAATCAACATCATGACCGTTAAGAAGATTGATTGTCTGTGCCACCATTTCCATATGACCGAGTTCTTCGTCAGCAATATCCAAAAACAAGTCCTTAATTTCCGGATCCTTAATACGAAAGCTTTGCGACATATACAGCGGCCTTCAGTTCACCGTTTGCACCGCCAAGCTGTTCCTGAAGCAGAGCGGCATACTGTGGATTGGGCTTTTCAACCTCTACGGGATGGAATAATTGTTTTTCGTGCTTAAACATAAAACAGAAACCTCACTTTCTGTTTTATCTTTTGCAAATTTTGGCTTTATATACATCATATAACCTGAATTTTTCGGTGTCGGAAACACATAGCACGGTGCAACCGAATTTACTCTTATACCCCTGCTTACAAGTGCTGTGAAAGAGATTGAATCAGTGCCATAATTACATCTTTTATTACAATGTTTCGTGAGATTATTTAACATAAAAGTATTGATTTTTGAAAAAAGTTTAAAGCGAATAATATGTCGAGCAAAAATTCTTGACACACAAAATAAACTTTGCTAAACTAAATATTGTTGACAGAGTATGCTAACTTTATACATTGAAAACTGAATAAGGGCAACTTTTTAAGTTACTGCTATCACTGATTAAAATTATTTACTACATGAGATCAGGAGCAGGGTTAAGCAAGAAAGCATTAAATTGTTTGTGAAAGCTTTTAATCCTCAAAGCCTAATAAATCAGAATGGATAGAGTCAAATTTTTTACATATTTTATTCGCCCATGGTGTTATCAAAACAGTTTGAAAAATAACTGTATGCACTAAGGGTGGATTGTATGTAAAAGGTTTGGCTCTTTTTTGTTTTCTAAATTTCAGGATTGGAGGTGATAGCATTAACGGAAATTATTTCACATTACCAAATAAAATATTTGAAGAAGGTCTTACACCGAATGAATTTGTTGTGTACAGTTTCTTAGTTAAGTCAAAGAACAAGAGAAATCAAAGCTATTGGTCAGTGCCAAACATTGCTCACTACTGTGGTATCTGCGAGAACTCTTGCCGCAAGGCAATAAAAAGTCTGACAGACAAAGGATATGTTGATGTAACAAAAAGATATCTTGACAATGCACAGCAAAGTAATATCTATACCGTCCGCAAAATTTGAACCACCCCCGGTTCATAAAATGATGACGAACAATATAAGAACCTGACTTCGTCAGAACCTTGTTACTCGCAAACTCGTAATAAAAACCTCATGACAAAATAAAAAACACCTTGTCACAAAACTGTCGGCAGAATTTGGAGATTTTTGATTTCGGGAAAGTCACTAACCGAAATCACATTCAAAAGCAAATATGAGCCGTTTGTGGCGGCAAATATTAAGGCATATTTACTTATTGACTTGTCTTAAGTGTTCATCTATTATAATCATAATATAAAAGTAAAGGAAGTGAAAAAATGAATTATCATGATTTGACAGATAGTATCAAATCTTATGGGGTTATCGACGAACAGATATGTTATAATATTTTAGGAGTAAATTCTGATCTAATTCACAAAAATGTTATAATTGCACCTTCTTGGGAAATAAGTTCACTAATTAATCCAAGTGATAATGAACCTATTAACAGAACTAATACTTTATTCTCGTCATATAAATTATGGAATGTAAATAGGCAAGGATTAAAATTTACATATATAAAAACAGGATTTGGGGCTCCATTACTAATGGATGCTATATTGGCATTAGGCAATACTAATTGTCAAAACATAATTTTTATTGGTTCCGCAGGAGCATTAGATAAAAAAATAAAAGTAGGCGATATTATTATTCCTAAACTATCATTTAGTGGTGATGGTGCCAGTAGATATATATCAACGGATTGTTTTAACAAAGATACCTTTTGCGAGAAAGTGTTACCCGATAAAGACTTATTTAATAAATTAAAAAATGCAACTATAAAAACATGTAATCAAACCAATATTAATTGGCATATGGGAATTAATTTTAGCATCGACTCAATATTTGCACAATATTTCTACCTAGATAAAATTATAGAATTAGGCTGTAATAGTATTGAAATGGAAACAGCAGCAGCATTTCGAGCATCCAGTTTAATAAAAATCCCTATCGCAGCAATATTTAGTGTTTCAGACAATACTATAGACAAAAAATCTTTAATTAATGGTCGAGAACCAAATACTAAAGAATATAGACGCTTTGTAAAGAATACTATTATTCCAGAGATTGTATTAAACCTTTTCAAAGAAAATGACAACATTTAAAAAAGAATACTATATTATGAATACAAAATACAATAATTTAAAAAAACTTATATCAAAATCCCACTATCAATATATATTTTTCAATGTGTTTTATACAGTTATTAAATTTCCTTTCAGTAATATTGATCAAATTTATTATTTAATGGAAAAATCCTATAATAAAGAAATAACCACAAATGTAACATTTATGAATTTAAGAAAAGAAAATATTTTTGATTATATAACTAATTACATAAATAATATACCCACATAAAAATTATTTAAACAATTTTAAACATACGCATACAACTAAATGAACAAATCTGTAAAAAGTAGACAGTAGAAAACGAGCCCTTTTGATGTAGCATATACATTAGGAGGGTTTTGTTATGCCAAGAAATTACAACCATATAGGAAAATATGTAAAAGAAATAATAGACTTAAAATCAAAAGAAGTGATATTAAGAGAAATAGAGTTAAACTAGGAAACACATATAAACAAGTGCGCAATTTCATAACAAGATATAATGCAAAACAAAGGAAAATCGAATCAGGTATTACTTTGAAGCAAAAGGCAAATCACCGAAAGATTATAAAATTACAGAGAAAATGAAAATTAATGAGTTAAAATATATTATAACACATAAAGATACAAAGATAAAAAGATTAGAAATGGAAAATGAATTAATGCAACATTTTCTCTCGGTCACAGAAAGAAAATGAAATCAATAATAAAGTACCAAGTAATATTCAAACATAGAGATAAATATATCATATGTCAGATGTGTAATTTCTTTAAAGTATCACGAAGCGAATATCTAAAACTCAATGATAAACCTGCAAGAGATTTACCACTTACAGAAAAGATAAGGAAGAGTCAGGAACAAACACCCCAAACTTATGGTTTTTGTAAAATAAAGATAAGTCTTGAAAAACAAGGAATATATAGTAATCAAAAAACGATACTTCAAGTAATGCAAAAATACAATCTTCTGTCAAAGATGCGCAGAAAGAAATACAAATATGTATGGTATCAAAGCTAAGAATGACACTACGCAGAATTATGAGAAAAGCTAAAAAACAGAAATTGATACCCGATAATCCTGCTGAAGATATTATCTTGCCAAAGGTAACACAAGGACAACGCCGACCGATAACTGATACAGAACGAGCAATGATACTCAAAACAGCAGAAACTCACTATGCCGGAACAATGGTTTTAACAATGCTATACTGTGGACTCAGACCGATAGAAATTCGCAGAATGGAATGGAGTTGGATAGACTTTGAAAACAGTGTACTGACCATAGGAAAATCAAAAACGCAAGCTGGTACAGGCAGAAAGATACCTATTCCACCACAACTAAAATCTGAACTGATAAAACATAGATTCAAAAGACAGAACGAACAATATGTATTCGTCAGAGTCAAAAACAATGAACTACCAATGGATGAAAATGCGTTTTACCATGCTTGGCATAACTTCAAAAGAGAAATGGATATTGCAAATGGTGCTACGGTATATCGAAATCAAATCATAGAATCAACACTATCGGAAGATTTAGAGCCTTACCTGCTCCGACACACATTCTGCACTGACTGTCAGGCTGCAGGAGTACCAATCAATGTGGCCAAAGAGCTTATGGGACACAGTGACATATCAGTAACGGCAAAAATCTACACGCACATGATAGATGAGGTGTTTGAACAAAACAGAAAACGATTACAAGAATATGCTCAACACAAACAAAATCAAACAGTAACTGCATAGTAATCAAGAACAAGGGTGCAAGCAATCAAAAGTTGCCTGCACCCTCTATTTTTATTTATAAAAAAGGCTTGAGAGAATTCTCAAGCCTGTGGCAGCGGTGCAAGGATTCGAACCTTGGATGTTGGAGTCAGAGGCCAAAGTGTTACCGTTACACTACACCGCTATATTTATTTTTTAATCTTAAAAGAAGTCTCGCAAAAGTCTCTCACTTTTTCGCCGTGAATCAATCCCGTTCGCTCTTCAAAAATTTGCTATTTTAGGTCTCTGAAAGTCTCACAGAAAATCTCAACAGAAAAAGCAAGAAAGAAATCGCCCTCAAATCAACAGCAGATTAAGGGCGATTTCGGACTATTTGAGGCTATTTTGCATAGAAAAAGCGTTGACATCTAAAATGTCAACGCCTGCTGGCAGAGGTATAAGGATTCGAACCTTAAATGACGGAGTCAGAGTCCGGAGTGTTACCGTTACACTATACCTCTATATACAATTTTTAATGCGTTTACTATTATAAACGAAAAAAAATATTTGTCAAGAAAAATTTTAATTTAATATGAATTTTGAGTAAACAATTTTTAAAATGTTGTTTTTACCATCATATTATTGTATAATATATAAAATTTATGTATAGAAATTGGTGCTTTATTGAGAATACTTACGATTGGTGATGTTGTTTCAAGGCAGGGCTGCGATTATCTTATGCAGAAGCTGCCGCAGCTGAAAAAAGAATTTTCAGCAGATTTAACGATTGTAAACGGTGAAAATTCTGCTGTGGGAAACGGGATACTGCCGCAGAGTGCAAAGCATATTTTTGACTGTGGTGCAGATGTGATAACGCTTGGAAATCACAGCCTTAGAAGAATTGAAATATACCCTTTTCTTGAAGAAAATCAATACATTATACGCCCGGCAAACTATCATCCGTCTGCACCCGGCAGAGGAATGGCCATCATAGATAAAGGCTATATCCGCATTGCCGTAATCAACTTACAGGGTGCTGTTTATCTGGAGCCCATCCGCAATCCCTTTGAGGTGCTTGATGAAATGATTGAAAAGGCAAAGGACGAGGGATGCAGAATTATTATAATTGATTTTCATGCAGAGGCCACAAGCGAAAAAAGAGCAATGGGCTATTATACTGACGGAAGAGTTTCTGCTATTTTCGGCACACACACACATGTGCAGACCTCTGACAATCAGATTCTGCCGGACGGAACAGGATATATTACAGATATCGGCATGACAGGTCCGCTTCATTCGGTTTTAGGCGTTTCAACAGAGCGTGCCATTGAAAAAATGAAGACCGGGCTTCCCGTCAGATTTAAAAATGAGGACGGGCCCTGTACGATTGAAGGCTGCCTGTTTGATGTTGACAGCAAAACAGGCAAAACGGTAAGCACGGAAATTTTCAGGAGGTAATCATGATAAAAAAATTGACGGCACTGGCTTTATGCCTATGCTTTTTCACTGCATTATTCACCGCCTGTGCTTCTGACAAAAAAGGCAGTGATGCTGCCGAATCCGTTCAAAATGAACCTGCAATCCCAAGCGATGATTCTTCCTTTGTGCTGAGTTATTCCCAGTCGGACAGCTTAAACCCTTATGAGAGCAAGGCACAGAACAACCAGATTCTTTCGCAGCTTGTTTTTGAAAGCCTGTTTGATATTGATGACAGCTTCAGTGCAACCCTGAATATCGCCAGCGGATATGAATATACAAATTCAAAAACACTTGCGGTTACAATACCTGACAATCTTACTTTTTCTGACGGAGCAGCACTGACAGCCGATGACATAACCTATTCGTTCAGGCAGGCTGCCGAATCTTCCGGCTGGGGTTCATCACTGAGCGATATTTCCTCGTGCAATGCAGCTTCCTCCACAGTAATTGAATTTCACTTGAAGCATCGCAATCACTATGCGCACAATCTGCTGATTTTTCCGATTATTAGCAGAAACAGTGAAAACAGCCGCTTTCCGATTGGAAACGGAAGATACTATTTTGCCGAGGAAAACGGCGAAACCGTATTAAAGGCTTCACAAAACGAAACATTTTCCCCACATTTTACCACCATTCATCTTGAAAATATAACTGCCGCAGATTCGATAGACAATGCCGTGAACATCGGAAACATAAGCCTTGCTTTCCGCGATTTAAGCCGTGATTCATCGAAAAAGATAGAGGCAAACTGCAAAACCGTTAATATAAATAACCTTGTTTATATAGGAATTAACAACAAAAGCGGCATCACCTCAAATACCTATATAAGAAAAGCCATTTCGCTTGCCGTAAGCCGTGAAACGCTTGTTAAAAGTGCATACGGAAATTATGCCAAGGCTGCAACAGCATTATTTAACCCCGATTTTGAGCTTTCAACAACAGAAATATTTGAAAAGGACGCAAATACTGCTGCTGCCAAGCAGGCTGTTTCCCAAAGCGGAATTGCAAATCCATCACTTTCTATTCTTGTAAACAGCACAAATTCGGACCGTGTTGCATGTGCAAAACTTGTTTCGCGGCAGCTTGAAGAAACGGGTTTCAGTGTAAATCTTATCTATGCGGATACTTATGAAAAATATGAAAGCAGAATTACAAAAGAACAGTTTGATTTATATATCGGCGAAATAAAAATCACATCCGATATGTCGCTCCGGCCCTTCTTTGCAGAAAACGGAAATGCACATTTCGGAATAGATACGGAAAAGTGCACAGCAGGGAAAGCATATGAAGATTATTTAAACGGCGAAGAAGAGCTTGGCGCAGTTCTGCTGGCTTTTTCGGAAGAAATGCCTTATATTCCGCTGCTTTACAGACAGGGTATGATTTGCTTTTCAAAAGAAATGAACGGCGATATGCAGGGCACGGCATCAGACTGCTTCAAAAATATTGAAAACTGGTATTTTAAAACAGCATAAATTATATATCTTGATAAGTAGGTAAAAATATATTATAATTAGAATGTTATAATATACATTAATATATAAATCCTTGAACGGAGGTTCGTTTATGGTTAAATTTGAAAATCCAAACGGATATATTGAAATTACCAATAATTACTTCGGAAGCCTTGTGGGAAAAGCAGCGCAATCCTGCTTCGGTGTTACGGGAATGGTAAATTCAAATCCTATTCAAAGTGTGAAATCCATTATCAAAAACCGTGTGGGATCAGATAATTCCTGTCAGGGTGTTATTGTGAAAAGCATAAACGGTGCATTGATTGTTGATCTTCACATTTCCGTTTCTTACGGCGTTAATATATCTGCCATTGCAGACAGCATTACCAATAAGGTAAGATATACGGTTGAATCCGCAACGGATTTGAAAGTATCAAAAGTCAATGTTTTTGTAGACGCAATAAACTAAAGGAGATTATTCGTAAAATGATTACAGGTAAAATGTTTCGTGACGGAATAATTTCCGCATCAAACAATATTGCAAACAGCCGCCAGGCGGTTGATGCACTGAATATATTCCCCGTTCCTGACGGAGATACGGGAACCAATATGAGCATGACAATCGGCGCAGCAGCAAAGGAAATGGCTGTTCTGCCCGATGACTGCACAATCAGTGAGGCTTCGGCACGCTGTGCATCAGCCCTTTTAAGAGGAGCACGGGGAAACAGCGGTGTTATTCTATCCCTTATATTCAGAGGCTTTTCAAAGGCTTTCAAGGGGCTTGAAAAAGCAGACGGAAAAGCTGTTGCAAAAGCATTTTCCGAAGGTGTGGATGCCGCATACAAGGCTGTTATGAAGCCCACGGAAGGAACTATACTTACAGTTATCCGAATGGCGGCAGAGGCAGCGGAAGAGCTGGCAAAAACCGTTAATGACCCAATGGATATTGCGCTTGCAGCCCTTATTGCAGCAAAGGAAGCGCTTGCAAAAACACCGGAACAGCTTCCTGTTTTGAAGAAAGCGGGCGTTGTGGACGCCGGCGGCCAGGGGCTTGTGCTTATCCTGCAGGGCTTTGAAAGCGTTTTTGACAATTCGGCTATTGTGCAGCCGCTTGAGGGAAGCGCCGTAACACCTGTTTCTGCGCCGGATAAAAGCACTGTTGCAGCCGCATCTGACGAAATTGAATTCGGTTACTGCTCTGAATTTCTGATTGAAAAAGCGGATGATGCCAAAGAAAAGGATCCGCTTAAGCTTCGTGCTTTTCTTGAATCTATAGGCGACTGTGTTGTTGTGGTGGATGACAGTGATATTATCAAGGTTCATGTGCATTCCAACCAGCCGGGAAATGTAATTCAGGCAGCATTAAAATACGGCCAGCTTATCAATATTAAAATTGACAATATGCGTTATCAGCACAGAAATGCCGATGAGGGCGTTAAGGCAGGAGAAGAACCTGTTCTGCCAAAGGCAGAGCCTGTGAATGAATACGGATTTGTTGCCGTTTGTGCAGGCGAAGGTCTTACCGAGCTGTTTAAGGACATCGGCGCAGATGTTGTTGTAAGCGGCGGGCAGACGATGAACCCTTCAACAGACGATATACTGAATGCCGTGAATGCAACCCCTGCAAAAACCGTTTTTGTGCTTCCAAACAACAAAAACATCATAATGGCTGCTGAGCAGGCCATTCCGCTTGCAGAAGGCAGAGAGGTAAGAGTGCTTCAGACAAAAACCATTCCGCAGGGTATTTCTGCTATGCTTATGTTTGATGATTCCGATGATGCAGATTCCAACCAGATGAATATGATGGAGGCAGCCGAACAGGTTTCCACTGCTCAGGTTACCTTTGCCGCACGAGACAGCGAGATAGACGGCACACCGATTGAGCAGGGCGAAATCATGGGTCTTTGCAACGGCAAAATAAAATTCACTGGCACGGATATTGCGGATATTGCCTTTAAGTCAGCCGATAAAATATTCAAAAAAAATCAAAGCAGTCTGATTACCGTGATTTACGGTGAGGATGCAGATGAGGAAATGGCAGCAGCCGTTGAAGAAAAACTCCGTGCAAAATACGGAGACGAGGTTGAAATAAACATCGTAAACGGCGGACAGCCGATTTACTATTTCATAATTTCAGTGGAGTAAAAATGATTAACCTTGAAAGTGATATAAAATATATCAAAGGTGTTGGAGAGAAAAGAGCCGAGTTTTTCAGAAAACTCGGCATTTCTTGCGTTCAGGACCTTATTTCCTATTATCCCAGAACCTATCAGGATCGTTCCGAAGAAACAACCGTTAAGCAGTGTGAAAGCGGCGAAACCGTATGCATAAAAGCCACACTTATGACGCCTGTTAAAGAACACAGAATCCGAAAAGGACTAACGCTTTTCAAATGCAGCTTTACTGACGGTGAAACCATCATTCATGTAACCATATTCAACAACAAATATCTTGCAAAATCCTTAAGGCAGTACATGGATTACATACTGTACGGAAAAATTGAAAAAAATCTTACCGCAGCCGAAATGAGCTCACCCGATATTGAAAAAGCCGAAAACAGCATCGGCATTCTGCCAATCTATTCGGCCACGGAAAAGCTGAGTTCAAAAGCCATCGGAAAAGTTATCAGAACGGCACTTGAAAATCTGCCGCAGGCTGAAGAAACGTTGAACACGGAATTCAGACTCAAATATTCACTTGTTTCACGCGATTTTGCCATAAGGCAGATTCATTTTCCCGAAAGCATGGAAAAACTTCAAAAAGCAAGATACCGTCTTATTTTTGAAGAGCTTCTGATTCTTCAGCTCGGTCTGCTGAAACTGAAAAGCAAAAAGAAAAACCAAACTGCCGTTAGGCTGAAAAACAATTATACCGAAGAATTTTACAGGCTTTTGCCGTTTACCCCCACAAATGCACAGAAGCGTGCGGTTGCGGACTGCATTAAAGATATGCACACAAATTATGCAATGAACCGCCTTGTGCAAGGCGATGTGGGAAGCGGAAAAACAGCCGTTGCTGCAGGTGCTGTTTTTTCGGCAGTCAGAAACGGTTATCAATGTGCATTGATGGCCCCCACGGAAATCCTTGCTGTGCAGCATATGGAAACCATCAGCAGCCTGCTTTCCGGCACGGATATAAAAACAGATTTGCTTACGGGAAGCACACCGGCAAAGGAAAAACGAGAAATAAAAAAAAGGCTTATAAACGGAGAAACAGACCTTGTAATCGGAACACATGCTCTGATTCAGAACGATGTTTCATTTCAGAATTTAGGGCTTGTAATTACAGATGAACAGCACCGTTTCGGGGTAAACCAGCGTGCAGAGCTTGCAATGAAAGGAAACGGCGTGCACACGCTTGTTATGAGTGCCACACCCATTCCGAGAACGCTTGCACTTATGATTTACGGCGACCTGGATATTTCCGTGCTGGACGAACTGCCGGCAGGCAGGCAGAAAATCAGAACCGATGTTGTGGATTCACGCTATCACAGGCGCATATATGAATTTGTGAAAAAGGCTGTGGCACGCAATGAAC
>CAJUDJ010000026.1 GCA_910584985.1 uncultured Eubacterium sp.
TGAAAATTACAGAAATATCAAGGATCATAAGGCGCAGAGTGCAATGGTTATCATGAATTATGAGGGCAGAGTGCTCGGACTTGTGGGCGGAACAGGAAAAAAAGACAGTGCACTTGGTTTTAACAGAGCAGTGGATGCAAAGCGACAGCCCGGTTCAACCTTTAAACCTCTTGCTGTGTATGCTCCGGCTTTTGAGAAAAGTCTGAATGATTCCAAATTCAATTATTATTGGTCTACACTTATTAAAGATGCACCAACGGAAACCATTAAAGATGACGGAAAGCCATGGCCCACAAACGAGGGCAAAACCTATTCAGGCAATATGGTTACGGTTCAGAAAGGTATTGCAAGGTCGCTCAACACATTATCTGCACGCACGCTGCTGGATATAGGCCTTGATTATTCCTATAATTTCCTAACTGAAAAATTCCATTTCACATCACTTGATCCGGATTATGACTGCCTGCCCGCACCGCTTGCAACAGGCGGACTTACGGATGGTGTTTCCGTGCTTGAAATGACGGCTGCTTATGCAACCTTCGGAAACGGCGGTCAGTATTATTATCCGTACTGTTATTATAAAGTTACGGATTCACAGGGAAATACAATTCTTGATGCCAACCCGGAGGTTACAAAGGAACAGGCAATGTCTGAGAGCACGGCATGGCTTATGAATAAGCTTCTTCAGACGGTTATGAGCAACGGCACCGGCACCACCTTCAGAGTTTCCGGTGTGGAATGTATCGGTAAAACAGGTACTACTACCGGCAGTGTCGATCGTTATTTTGTGGGCGGAACGCCGGAATATATTTCTGCAGTCTGGTTCGGTTATGATGTTCAGAAGGAAATTAAACAGTCCCCGAGCCCGGCCGGTATTCTGTGGAGAACGGTTATGAATGATGTTTATGACACGAAAGGTATTAATCAGAAAGCCTTCCCTGAATATGACGGTATTACCAGAAGAGCCTATGACCCGTCAAACGGTCTTCTTGCAAACTTTTCAAGCGGAAATTACGGCTGGTATGATAAAAACAATCTTCCTGCATACTCAAAATCCACAGGTACAACCGAAGAATCAACCGAAGATTCGCCGGCGCCTGCACAAAATAATAATGAACCGCAGGCTCAGGAATAGATTTTAAGTTTTATATAGATGATAAAATCATAAACGGCATCATGAAAGGCTTAATGCCCGCTGTGATGCCGTTGTTTATTAAGGTGTGTTTATGAAAATAATGGCTGTTGATTACGGCGATGCACGCACAGGTATTGCCTTTTCGGATTTAAGTGAAATGCTTGCGTTTCCTTACACCGTTATTACAGAAGCCTATCAGCCAAAGCTGATAGATAAGCTGTGTGAAATTGCAAAGAAAGAAAATGCTCAGAAAATTGTTGTCGGGCTTCCGCGGAATATGGATGGCTCCTGCGGCTTCCGTGCAGATGCGTGCCGTGCATTCGGCACGGCACTTCAGGATAAATGCGGCCTTCCTGTTGTTTTTCAGGATGAAAGGCTGACAACCGTTATGGCACATCAAGTTCTTTCTGCCAATAATGTAAGCTCTAAAAAGCGAAAGCAAACGGTTGATGCCGTTTCAGCAGTTATGATTCTGCAATCTTATATCGATAAGAATAAATAACAAATCGCTGCCGTAATATTCTATGGTGATGATTTGGAAATTACATTTAAAAATATTGTATTCAGACTTGATTTTTCATTTATGATACTGCTTTCCTTTGCCGTTCTTTACGGTTATCAGAATGCAGTTGATATTATCCTTTTTTCGGCGCTTCACGAAACAGGGCATCTTGTTATGCTTCTGATTTTCGGGGTTAAGCCGAAAAAAATAACCTTATCGTTTTACGGTGCAGGGCTTAAATATAATAATACACTTTCTAAAAGCAGGGAATTTTTTGTGCTGCTCTGCGGTCCGCTTGTTAATCTGATATTATTTGTTGTTTTTGAAAATGAGATTAACCTGCTGCTGTTTTTGCTGAATATTTTTCCTGCCGCACCTCTGGACGGCGGCAGAATGATTAAACTGCTGTTTCCAAAGATCAGTTCTGCTGTTACAGTGCTGTTTTTGATTCTGCTTACAGGATTATCCTGTTATCTGATGTTTGAATTCAAAATATTTTCGCTGTTGCTGATTGCTTTATATTTAATTACTTTTAACTTAAAAGATATGAGAGGTTAGCGTGAAAGATTATACTGTGCCGATTGTGCTGAACTCAAATTTGTCTGCGGCATATTTTTGAGATGTCTGCATTCCCGCTATACGCCTTGCCCGGCTGCAGCATGGCGGCGCGGATGGTATTCACTAAACGGTTTGCAGCCGGAAAGACTATGGGGATTTATATGAAAAGAGAAATTGAAAAAATACTGCAATATGTTCAGAAGCCTGCAAGATATGCTGGCGGTGAGCTGAACAGCGTGGTTAAGGATGCAGAAAAGGTTGATATAAGATATGCCTTTTGCTTTCCTGATTTGTATGAAATCGGAATGAGCCACCTTGGAATGAAAATTCTTTATTCGCTTGTAAATGAAAGGGAGGACAGCTGGTGTGAACGTGTTTTTGCCCCCGATGCTGATATGGAAAAGCAGATGCGTGAACATAATATTCCTCTTTTTGCACTGGAAAGCAGCGATTATATCAGGGATTTTGATATGATCGGCTTTACGCTTATGTATGAGCTTTGTTATACAAATATGCTGAATATGCTTGATCTGGCTGAAATACCGCTTAAATCAAGCGAGAGAAGAGAATTAACGCCGATAATATGCTGCGGCGGTCCTTGTGTCTGCAATCCGGAACCGATTGCGGATTTTGTTGATCTTGTTTTTCTCGGCGATGGCGAGGAATCTACACCTGCTGTTATTGATTTGCTTAAGGAATGCAAGAAAAACGGCGCATCCAAAAGGGAATTTCTTCTCAGAGCAAAGGATATTGAGGGTGTTTATGTTCCGTGCCTTTACATGGACAGCTATAATGCAGACGGCACGCTTAATGAGCTTAAGCCGATTGACGGTGCACCGTCAAAAATAAGAAAATCAGTGGTTTCCGATATGAACAAATGCTTTTATCCGAAGGAATTTGTTGTTCCTTTTATCAGCATTGTTCACGACAGGGCAGTTGCAGAAATTTTCAGAGGCTGTATAAGAGGTTGCCGCTTCTGTCAGGCAGGCTTTACATACCGGCCAATCAGGGAAAAAAGTGTTGAAACAATCAATGCACAGTCCAAGGCACTTATCCAATCAACCGGTTATGATGAACTTTCGCTCTGTTCGCTTTCAACATCGGATCACAGCTGTGTAAATGAAATGCTTACCTCGCTGATTGACTGGACGGTGAAGGATAAAATCAATCTTTCGCTTCCATCGCTTCGTGTGGATAATTTTTCGGACGAGCTTGTTGATAAACTGAATAAGGTAAGAAAAAGTGGTTTAACCTTTGCACCCGAAGCGGGCACACAGCGGCTTCGCGATGTTATAAATAAGAATGTTACCGAAGAAGAGGTTATCAGAACCTGCACAAAAGCCTTTGACAACGGCTGGACCTCCGTTAAGCTTTATTTTATGATGGGGCTTCCCACAGAAACCATAGAAGATATTGAAGGAATTGCCAATCTCGGTATGGAGGTTATCCATGCTTTTTATAAAAATCCGAACAGGCAGAAGGGAACAGGTGTTCAGGTTTCCATAAGCTGTGCTTCTTTTATTCCGAAGCCGTTTACACCGTTTCAGTGGGAGCCTGAGGATTCCATGGAAAGCTTGAAATACAAGCAGGAGCATCTGCTTAATTCAATACCAAGCAAAAAAATAAAGGTTTCCTATCATGAAACACCGTCCTCTCTGATTGAAGGTGTGCTTGCCAGGGGAGACAGACGGCTCGGCAAGGTTCTGCTGGATGCCTTCAGACTCGGCTGCAAATTTGATTCCTGGGGCGACAGATTCAATTTTGATGCATGGATGAAAGCTTTTGAACTCAATCATATTGATCCTCATTTTTATACGAAGCGCAGGCGTCCGTTTGAAGAACTTTTGCCGTGGGATCATCTGGATTACGGTGTATCCAGAAAATTCCTTGAAAATGAAAACAGAAAGGCGCACGAAAATAAAACAACACCGCACTGCCGCATTAAATGTGCCGGCTGCGGTGCCAATATGCTGAACGGAGGAAACTGTGATGCGAGAGGTTAGACTGATTTTTTCCAAAACAGACCGATGCAAGTATATAAGCCATCTGGATATCAACAGATGTATGGCAAGGGCATTTGCCCGTGCGCAGGTTCCGCTGTGGTTCACGGAAGGCTATAATCCGCACCCTTATATGAGTTTTTCACTGCCGCTTTCGCTCGGTGTTGAAAGCTATTGTGAAAGTGTGGATTTACGCATTGTAGGAGATATATCAAATTCAGAGCTGAGAAATAATATAAATAAAATGCTGCCGGCAGGCATTCAGATTCTGGATGTGCTGGATGATTTCCGGGATTCTTCTGAAATTGCTTTTTCGGATTATGTTTATAAAATTGAATTTACAGATAATCAAAAAGCACTTGAAAAAATCAAAGCCGTGCTTGAAAGTGATGAGATTTTGGCAGAAAAAAAAGCAAAAAAGGGGAAACGGCGTATTGTTAAGGAAACGAATATAAAGCCGTTTATTGATAAATATAACCTTTCTTTAAGGGGCACGGATATTGTTTTAAATATCCGCCTTGCTGCCGGAAACGAGAAAAATCTGAATCCCACACTTCTTTTTGACACAATTATCAGGCTGATTGATATGGATTTTGAATGGAAAAGCATATCCCGAATTGCACTTCTTGATAAGGAATATAAGATTTTTAAATAAAATACTTGCATTTTTATATTCTTTGTGATATAGTATTCAAGCATTTGTTCCGTTGCTATCCTGCAACGCGTTAAGTGCTATGCGTTAAGGCATTTAAGCGGATGGTCCTCTTTCAAAATGATTTGTTATGAACATCTGATAAATTAAAAGGAGGAAATAAGTATGGACGCACTTAAAATTATTGAAGCCGGCAGTGTGCAGAAAGAGCTTCCTGAATTCAAAATCGGCGACACCGTAAGAGTCGGTGTTCGTATCCGTGAGGGTAAAAACGAAAGAGTTCAGATGTTTGAAGGCACAGTTATCGCTGTTAAAGGCTCAGGCATTTCAAAAACCTTTACTGTTCGCCGTGTATCTTACGGTGTTGGTATTGAGCGTGTATTCCCGATGAATTCAGCAAATGTTGATTCTGTTCAGGTTATCCGCCACGGTAAGGTTCGCCGCGCTAAGCTCTATTATCTTCGCGACAGAGTTGGTAAGGCTGCAAAAGTTAAAGAGGATATTTAAGTTTTTAGCTTTTCTAAACCGCTTCTTTTGAAGCGGTTTTTTTCATAAATCCGATATATTCTTGACTTTAAATGATATTTATAATATCTTATACTTAGTATTTTAGTTGTGAGGGTAAATCTATGTTTGAAATCAAAGACAAAAAATTTGTAGTAAACGGCGAGCCGATCAATCTATATTCCGGTGCAATTCATTACTTCCGTGTGCTGCCCGAATATTGGGAAGACAGGCTTACTAAATTAAAGCTTGCAGGCTTCAATACCGTTGAAACCTATGTTTCATGGAATCTTCATGAACCGAAGCCCGGCGAATTCTGCTTTGACGGCAGGCTGGATATTGTAAAATTCATTGAGACAGCAAAAAAGGTTGGATTATATTGTATTGTGCGCCCCGGTCCTTATATCTGCGCAGAATGGGATTTCGGCGGTTTGCCGGCATGGATTTTAAAGGATAAAAATATGCAGATAAGATGCAGTTATCCCGATTATCTTGCCTGTGTTGAAAGATTTTATAAAAAACTTCTTCCCATGCTTGTGCCGCAGCTTGAAACAAACGGCGGAAATATTATTGCCATGCAGGTTGAAAATGAATACGGCTCTTACGGCAATGATAAAGAATATCTTCGATTTGTTGAAAATCTGATGCGGGAATGCGGTATAGATGTGCTTTATTTTACCTCAGACGGGAACTGGAAAAATATGCTTTCGGGCGGATCGCTTCCCGATATTTACAAGGTGCTTAATTTTGGTTCAAAGGCAAAAACCGCATTTAGCTGTTTAAAGGATTTTGAAAATAACGGGCCCAATATGTGCGGTGAATTCTGGTGCGGCTGGTTTGATCACTGGCGTGATAAGCATCATACAAGAGATGCCGGCTCTGTTGCGGCAGAAATTAAGGATTTTCTGGATATAGATGCAAGCTTTAATTTCTATATGTTTCAAGGCGGCACAAACTTCGGCTTTACGGCGGGTGCCAATTATGACAAAAACGGTTATGCGCCAACCGTAACCAGCTATGATTACTGTGCTTTGCTTAATGAATGGGGCGATTATACGCCTGCTTATCACGAAGTGCGAAAGCTTCTTTGTGAAAAACAGGGTATCGAAATGAAAGAGCTTCCGCCGTCTCCTGCACTTCAGACCATAGGCAAGGTAAAGCTGGATGCGTTTGCTTCTTTATTCGATAATCTGGATATGATTGCAGAAAAATACCGTGTGCCTGTGCCTGAAAGCATGGAATATTTCGGTCAGAATTTCGGAATGATTTATTACGAAACCGTTTTGAGCGGCAAATATGATATTTCCCCGCTGAATATCAAGGATGTTCATGATTTCGGATATATTTATTTTGACGGAAAGCTGAAAAAGAGAATAGACAGAACGCTGTATACCGCACCCAAGAAGGGAATCAGGGCTTTGTTCGGAAAAAAGGATGCAGGCAAATTCCTGATGTCTGCCGTTAATGGCAGCAGAAAAATCGGTGTTCTTGTTGATGCAATGGGCAGAGTAAATTACGGCGAAAATATGATGGACCGCAAAGGAATTTCCGATATATACATAGGCAATCAGCGTCAGATGGGCTATGACGTTTATACACTGCCGCTCGATAATCTTGAAAAGCTTAAATACACAGCAGAACGGGGCAGCCTGCCGCTGTTTATGAAAGGTCGCTTTTCTGCTTCTTCAAAAGCAGACTGCTTTGTTCATCTTGACGGCTTTACAAAGGGTTATGTCTGGATTAACGGCTTTAATCTCGGAAGATACTGGGAGGTTGGCCCTCAGAAATCACTGTATCTTCCCGGTTCTCTTCTTAAGGAAGAAAACGAAATTGTGGTTTTGGAGCTGGAGGGATACTCAAATCCGTGTGTTTCCATTCTTGACAAACACGATATAGGATAAATATTAAGAATTTAAGGATTGTTATTATGCCTGATTTTCAGAAACAGTATGTGCAGTGGTTTCCCGGCCATATGGCAAAAACACGCCGCCTAATTAAAGAAAGCCTGAATCTTGTGGACGGTGTTGTGGAAATCGTCGATGCAAGAATACCTTATTCAAGTTCAAATCCTGAGCTTGATGATTTAATTAAAAGAAAACCAAGAATTGTTCTGCTGAATAAATGCGACATGGCAGATCCTGCTGCCACAAAGCTCTGGATAGACTATTATAAAAGCAGAGGCTTTTATGCTGCCGCTGCAGACTGCCGCAGCGGAAAAGGTCTGAATCAGTTTTTTGCAGTATGTAAAAAAGCTTTAAGCAGTGTTATTGAAAAAAATGAAGCAAAGGGTATGGCAGGCAAACCGATAAGGCTTATGGTTGTCGGTATTCCCAACACGGGAAAATCTTCGTTTATAAACAGAATGGCCGGAAAAAATAAGGCAGTTGTGGCAGACAGAGCAGGCGTTACCAGAAGCAATCAGTGGTTCAATGCCGGAAACGGTATAGAGCTTCTGGATACACCCGGTGTTTTATGGCCGAAATTTGATGATGCCGAGGTTGGCGATAAGCTTGCCTTTATAGGCTCTGTAAAAGATGAAGTTACAGACTTGGAAAGCCTTTCCTGCCGCCTGCTTGAGGTGTTAAACCGAACACATCCTGAAATGATTGAAGAAAGATATAAAATTACGGATTTCAGAAATTTGCAGGGCTGGGAAATTCTTGAACAGATCGGTAAAAAACGAGGCTTTCTGATAAAGGGCGGAGAAATCGATTATGAGCGCACAGCTGCGATTGTGTGTGATGAATTCAGAGGAGGAAAGCTCGGGCGCATCAGCCTTGAGCTGCCGGATTAAATGGATTGGCTGTTATATGAAAATGAAGCAAAAAGCAAAGGATATAATATAATCTGCGGCGTTGATGAAGCAGGAAGAGGTCCGCTTGCTGGCCCTGTTTTTGCTGCCGCAGTTATTCTTCCCGATGGTCATATTATCGAAGGTGTAAACGATTCAAAAAAACTTTCTGAAAAAAAACGGGAATTGCTTTATGATAAAATTTTTTCGGAATGTCTGTGCTGTTCGGTAGGAATAGCCACTGAAAAGGAAATTGATGAAATCAATATTCTTCAGGCTACCTTTCTTGCAATGAAAAGGGCAGTTGACGGGCTTGAAATAAAGCCTGCTCTTGCGCTGGTGGACGGTAATCAGACACCGCCCCTGAATACAGATGTCTTAACAGTTGTGAAGGGTGATGCAAAATCAGCCTCCATTGCTGCGGCTTCCATCATTGCCAAGGTTTCAAGAGACAGATATATGATTAGGCTTGCCGAAAAATACCCGCAGTATGCATTTGAAAGGCATAAGGGTTACGGAACAAAGCTTCATTACGAAAAAATCGCCGAATTCGGCATATGTGATGCCCACAGAAAAACCTTTCTGAAAAAAGTGCTTGGTGAAGAACGATGAACAGTCTTGGAAAACTTGCTGAGCTCAGAGCCTGCGATTATCTTCAAAAGAAGCGTTATAAGCTAATTGATGTGAATTACCGTTCCCGCTTCGGCGAAATTGATCTGATTATGCAAAAGGGAAGATTTATCTGCTTTATTGAGGTTAAAATGCGAAACACAAATTCCATTGCCTCTCCGGCAGAGTTTGTGGACAGTGCCAAGCAGGACAAAATTTTTAAAACAGCCTCGCTGTATCTTCAGAAAAACCCTTCTCCGCTTCAGCCAAGATTTGATGTTGTTGAGGTTTTTACTGAAAATAACAGAATAAAATCCATAAAACACCTTGAAAATGCGTTTCAGTTATATTAAAATATTACAAACAAATTTTATAGGAGACAAAAATAATGTTTTATACTTCAACCCGTGATAAATCCATAAAGGTAACAGCCTCAAAGGCAATTGCCCAGGGAATAAGCGAGGAGGGCGGCCTTTTTGTGCCGTGTGTGCTTCCTCAGTTTTCAATGGATAAAATAAGCTCTATGGTTTCCATGTCTTATATCGACAGGGCAAAAACCGTTTTAAGGGAATTTCTTACCGATTTTACGGAAGAAGAGCTCAGCTACTGTGTTGAGGGTGCATACAGTGCGGAAAAGTTTTCTTCACCTGCCATTGCCCCAACAGTGCATATCTGCGGCAATAAAAATATACTTGAGCTCTGGCATGGTCCTACCTGTGCTTTCAAAGATATGGCGCTTCAGCTTCTGCCTTATCTTATGACAGTTTCCGCAAAGAAAACGGCAGAGGGCAAAACCATTGTAATTCTTGTTGCAACCTCGGGTGATACGGGAAAGGCTGCGCTTGAAGGATTTAAGGATGTTAAGGACACAAAAATTCTTGTTTTTTATCCTGTTGACGGTGTTTCTCCGATGCAGAAGCTTCAGATGGTTACACAGGAGGGCGAAAATGTTTCGGTTTGTGCAATAAACGGTAATTTTGATGATGCACAGAGTGCCGTGAAATCCATTTTTACGGATTCTGAAATTAAGGAACAGCTTGCTGCAAAGAATATGATGTTTTCTTCTGCCAATTCCATAAACTGGGGGCGTCTTGTTCCGCAGATTGTTTATTATTTCTCAACCTACTGCGATATGATTTCCATGAACAATATCAAAGCTGGCGAGGAAATCAATGTTGTGGTTCCTACAGGAAATTTCGGGAATATTCTTGCAGGATTTTATGCGAAAAAAATGGGTCTGCCTATCAAAATGCTGATCTGCGCTTCCAATTCCAATAATGTTTTAACGGATTTTCTTAAAACAGGCACTTATGACAGAAACAGAAGCTTTTACACAACCACCTCGCCAAGCATGGATATTCTGATTTCCTCCAATCTTGAAAGGCTGCTTTATCATATGAGCGATGAGGATGATAAGCTTGTTTCCGATTTGATGTTTCAGCTTTCCGAAAACGGAAAATATACGGTTTCCGATGCACTTATTCAGAAAATTCAGAAAACATTCGATGCCGGCTTCACAGCTGAAAATGATGTGGACAGCACCATTAAATCACATTTTGAAAACTATAATTACCTTTGTGATACACATACTGCCGTAGCGGTTAAAGTGTATGATGATTATGTAAAGCGCACAGGTGATGATATTCCGTCTGTTATTGATTCCACAGCATCGCCTTATAAATTCTCAAAAAGCGTGCTTTCGGCAGTTCTCGGCGGAAATACGCCTGCACTTGATGAATTTGATATGGTTGATGAGCTCAACAGGGTTACAGCAGCAGATGTTCCTGCTCCGCTTGCAAATCTTAAAAATAAACAGGTACGGTTTAATAATGTATGCAACCGAGAAAATATGAGCGAAATGGTTTTCAGCCTTTTGAATCTTTAAAAAAGAACGGCTCTGTTTAAAGAGCCGTTTTTGCGTTGTTTTTTGTCTTATTTGCATTCGCATCCATCACAGCATTTAAAAGTCTGGCATGCTGTTTCGGAGGTTGTTGTTGCATTGCTTTTTCCAACAGTAATGTGGCCCGCCGTGCAGCAGTCTGATTTGTCGTGATAAACACAGTTTTTTGCTTCGCAGCAAATTCCTTTGATTTCGTTCATTGTTTTCACTCCCTTCAACTTTATTTTTTACAGTTTGATTCTTTTTATTCAAGGAGAGATTATGGCACTTTTCGCAATCGCAGACACACATTTGTCTTTTGGCACAGATAAGCCTATGGACACTTTTGAGGGCTGGAAGAATTATACAGAAAAATTAAAAAAGAATTGGAATAAGCTTGTTTCAGAGGCAGATACTGTTGTTATAGCAGGTGATATAAGCTGGGCTATGAATTTTGAAGAGCTTAAGGCGGATTTCCGGTTTATTGACAGTCTTAACGGAAATAAAATCATCATTAAAGGCAATCACGATTATTGGTGGAATACCATGTCAAAAATGAATGCTTTTTTGAATGAAAACAATTTTAAAACCATTAAAATTCTTCATAACAATGCCTTTGTGTGCGGAAATATTTCCGTCTGCGGCTCAAGAGGATGGCTTTTTGAAAGCGAAGAAGAACACGATGAAAAAATTTTGAACAGGGAAGTCAGCCGGCTGAGAGCAAGCCTTGAAAATGCACAAACAGATGAAAAAATCGCATTTCTTCATTATCCGCCCATAACGACTTATTCGCAGTGCAGGGAAATTATGGATCTTCTGGAGAAATACGGTATAAAAAAATGCTATTACGGGCATCTTCATGGAGATGCAGCAAAATATTCCATTGACGGAATCAGAGAGGATATCAGCTAGACTGATTTCGTGCGACAGGCTCGGATTTACTCCGTATTTGATTTGCAAATAATATATTTAATATATTTTTCCTTGAAAACCTGCATTATATGTGCTATAATGCCTATTCAGTGATATATATAATAATTAAGGAGGTCCATATTTATGGCGCTTAAATCATCTAATAAAGTTGATGTAAACACTTATGAACTTGCTATTACCGTAAGCAGTGAAGATTTCTGCGAGGCCTGCAAAAAGGCTTATATGAAGCAGAGAAAGAATATTCAGCTTCCCGGTTTCAGAAAGGGCAAGGCAACCATGGGAATGGTTGAAAAAATGTACGGCGAATCCATGTTTTTTGAAGATGCTCTTGATATTGTTTATCCGGAAGCAGTTTCTGCTGCATTCAAGGAAGCCGAGCTTAATGTTGTTGATACCGCTGATGTGAATGTTCCCGTAATGAGCAAAACTGAAGGTGTTGAAATCACAATGACGGTTACTACATATCCCGAGGTTAAGCTTGGTGAATATAAAGGCCTTAAGGTTTCAAAGCCTTCCACGGAAGCAACAGATGAGGATATTGAAAATGAGCTTTCCGCAATGCAGAAAAGAAATTCCCGCCTGATTGATGTAACAGACAGGGCTGCTGAAATGGGTGATACTGCCACAATTGATTTTGAAGGCTTTACAGACGGTCTTGCTTTTGACGGCGGCAAGGGTGAAAATTATCCGCTTGAGCTTGGTTCGGGCAGCTTCATCCCCGGCTTTGAGGAGCAGGTTGCAGGTCATAAGCTTGATGAGGAATTTGATGTTAATGTTACTTTCCCGGAAGAATATGCACCCGAGCTTGCAGGCAAGGATGCCGTTTTCAAATGTAAAATTCATGAAATAAAGACAACTGAGCTTCCTGAGCTTGATGATGAGTTTGCAAAGGATGTTTCAGAATTTGATACACTGGAAGAGGTCAAGGAAGACCTTAAGAAGAAAATAGCAGAAAATAAGGAAAGCAAGGCTAAAACTGAAATTGAAAATCAGCTTCTTGATCAGGTTGTTGAGGGGATGGAAGCAGAAATTCCCGAATGCATGTTTGAACAGAGAAATGAAGAAATGATGCAGGAATATTCCTATCAGCTTCAGAACAGCGGTCTTAATTTGGATACATATCTTCAGTATATGGGTCAGGATAAGGAAACCTTCAAGGCTTCCCTTCGTGAGGGTGCTGAAAAGCAGGTAAAGCTTTCACTTGCTCTTACTGCAATCATCAAGGCAGAAAGCATTGAACCGTCTGAAGATGAAATTAATGAAGAAGCTGCTAAAATCGGCGCAAATTACGGCATGGATGCAGAGCAGGTTAAAAAGTCTGTTTCTGCTGCAAGAATTGCAGAGGATGTTGCAAGAAACAAAGCTGTTGATTTGATTGTTGCCTCAGCAGTTATTGAATAATTACTAAAAAGGTTGTGATTTTTTATGGCTTTAGTTCCATATGTAGTTGAACAGACAGGAAACGGCGAACGCTCAATGGACATTTTTTCCCGTCTTTTGAATGATCGTATTATTGTACTTTCAGATGAGGTGAATTCACAGACAGCATCGCTCGTCATTGCACAGCTGCTTTTCCTTGAAGGACAGGACAGTGAAAAGGATATCAGCCTTTATATCAATTCTCCCGGCGGTTCTGTAACAGACGGGCTTGCCATCTATGATACAATGCAATATATTAAATGCGATGTTTCAACCATCTGTATCGGTATGGCTGCATCAATGGGCGCATTTCTGCTTTCAAGCGGTGCAAAGGGCAAAAGAATTGCTTTGCCGAACAGCTCAATTTTAATTCATCAG
Organism: uncultured Eubacterium sp.; assembly: GCA_910584985.1. Lineage (GTDB taxonomy): Bacteria > Bacillota > Clostridia > Oscillospirales > Acutalibacteraceae > Eubacterium_R. The sequence goes on from CAJUDJ010000026.1 coordinate 13,361, forward strand.
CCGTTAATCGGCGGCCACGGCTTAACCGGGCAGACAACGGACATTGAAATTGCAGCGAAAAACCTTGTTCAGACAAAAGAAAGGTTAAACAGAATCCTCGCTGCTAACTGCGGCAAAACGGTTGAAGACCTTGCAAGGGATACGGACAGAGATAACTGGCTTACTGCTGAAGAAGCACTGGAATATGGCCTTGTTGATAAAGTTATTGATAAAAGATAATCATCTGAACGGAGATATTTATGGCAAGAGACGATGATAGAAATTATGTTGCAAGATGTTCCTTCTGCGGAAAATCGGAATCCATGGTTCACAAGCTGATTGAAGGGCCGGGCGTATTTATCTGTGATGAATGTATTAATCTTTGCAACGATTTAATTGAACATTCCGTTCCTTCGGCAAGAGCATCGGCCGTAAAAAGAGAGGACGATACGGTTCTTCCGAAGCCTGAAGAAATCAAGAAAAAGCTTGATGAATATGTAATCGGGCAGGATGATGCCAAAATTGCACTTTCCGTTGCCGTTTACAATCATTATAAGCGTATATATTCACCTGTAAGTGATGATGTTGAAATCCAGAAAAGCAACATTCTTCTTCTTGGCCCAACCGGTGTCGGGAAAACAATGCTTGCACAGACGCTGGCAAAGATTCTGAATGTGCCTTTTGCCATTGCAGATGCAACCACGCTTACCGAAGCCGGATATGTGGGTGAGGATGTTGAAAATATTCTGCTTCGTTTGATTCAGGCGGCTGATTTCGATGTTGAAAAGGCACAGCGTGGTATTATTTATGTTGATGAAATTGATAAAATTTCACGCAAATCCGAAAACCGCTCTATTACAAGGGATGTAAGCGGTGAAGGTGTTCAGCAGGCACTTCTTAAAATACTTGAGGGAACAGTTTCCAATGTACCTCCCGGTGGCGGCAGAAAGCATCCCCAGCAGGAATTTATTCAGATAGACACTTCAAATATTCTGTTTATCTGCGGCGGTGCGTTTGACGGTATTGAAAAAATTATTCAGAAACGTATCGGATCAAAATCCATGGGATTCGGTGCAAATATCGAAGATGTTAAAGTGGAGGATTCCGAAATTTTAAAACAGGCAGTTCAGCACGATCTTGTGAAATTCGGCCTTATACCTGAGCTTATTGGAAGAATTCCTGTTATTACCGTGCTGGATAATCTTGATAAGAACGCACTTGTTAAAATAATGACTGAGCCGAAAAATTCCATTCTTAAGCAGTATACAAAGCTCTTTGAAATGGATGATGTGGTCCTTGAATTTAAAAAGGATGCACTTGATGCTGTTGCGGATATTACGCTTGAAAGAAAAACAGGTGCACGCGGATTAAGAAGCGTTCTTGAAAACAGCTTAACGGATTTGATGTATAAAATTCCAAGTGATTCTACAGTTGAAAAGATTATTATCACTGAGGATTTCATCCGAAGCGGTGCAGAACCTATTATATTGAAAAATCCGAAAAAAGAGCCAAAGAGTTTAACTGTTTCGGCACTTAAAAACGCATAAAATAATGAAAAAGGCAGGTTATATACTTGCCTTTTTTTTATTTATATTATATAATACAAACAATTATTTTAAATTGAGGATAATATGAATCATTATAATTATTTAACAGATATGATGGAATTGCCTGTTATTCCGTTAAGAGGGCTTGTTGTTTTTCCTGAAATGGTGCTTCATTTTGATGTTGGCAGAAAGAAAAGCATTGCAGCGCTTAAATCGGCAATGAACGGCAGTCAGAAAGTTTTTCTTGTTGCGCAGCGTGATGCTGCGGTGGATGAACCGAATATTGATGATTTGTTTTCTGTCGGCACGATATGCGAGGTAAAGCAGTTCTTAAAAATCCCGAATTCAGATAATGTGCGTGTTGTCGTTGAGGGTATTCAAAGGGGCGAGCTGATAGCTTTTTCTCAGCTGAAGCCTTATATTACTGCTGCTGTTGAACCTTTGGTTTCTGAAAGCAGTGAGGAAACGAAGGAAGAAAAGGCTTATATTCGGGCTGTTAAAAGGGAATTTGAAAAATATGCTTCCATTATTCCGAAAATCAGCAATGATGTTAAAATCAATGTTATATCGCTGAATAACGGCGGCAGTCTTTGTGATTATGTTTGCTATAATTCCTTTATTGATTATAAGGAAAAACAGGAAATTCTTGAGGCAGTTGATGTAAGCGAAAGGCTTGCAAAGCTGTTTGTTCTGCTGAAAAAAGAGAATGCTACGCTTGAAATAGAGGCGGAAATTCAGCAAAAGGTGCAAAAAGCCATTGATCAGAACCAGCGTGAATACTATCTTCGTGAGGAATTAAAGGTGATTTCCGAATCTCTAGGAGACGGTGAAAGCCCTACCGAAGAAGCAGAGCTTTACAGAAAGAAGATTTCCTCACTTTCCTGCACTGCAGAAATCAGGGATAAGCTTCTGAAGGAATGCGGCAAGCTGGCTAAAATGCCCGGCGGATCGCATGAAGGCACAGTTGTTCGGGGCTATCTGGATAAATGCCTTGAAATTCCTTTCGGTAAATATACCAAAGATTCAATTAACCTTGAAAGAAGCAGAAAAATACTTGATAAAGAGCATTTTTCACTTGAAAAGGTTAAAGAAAGAATCATTGAATCGCTTGCCGTTTATAAACGAAATCCAGACTATTCAGGGCAGATTATATGTCTTGCAGGGCCTCCCGGTGTAGGCAAAACCTCAATTGTAAGAAGCCTTGCAAAAAGTATGAACAGAAAATATGTTCGCATAGCACTCGGCGGTGTTCATGATGAGGCAGAGATAAGAGGGCACAGGAAAACCTATATCGGTGCAATGCCCGGCAGAATTATAGATGCAGTTATCAAAAGCGGCGTAATGAATCCTGTGATTCTTCTTGATGAGATAGATAAGGTGGGAAATGATTACAAGGGCGATCCCTCTTCAGCTTTGCTTGAAGCACTTGATCCGGAACAGAATTTCAGTTTTAACGATCATTACATTGATTTTCCGGTTGATTTAAGCAAGGTGCTTTTCATTACAACGGCAAATGATGTTTCTTCTGTTTCAGCTCCGCTTTATGACCGTATGGAAGTTATAGAGCTGAATTCCTACACATCGCAGGAAAAATTCTTTATTGCAAAGAATTATCTTCTGAAAAAGGAAATGAAGAAGCATAATATCAGCAGAAAAGAGCTTAAAATTTCAGATGATGCAATTTACACGCTTATTGACTGCTACACATCCGAGGCTGGTGTAAGAGGACTTGAAAAGAATATTGCCTCCATTTGCAGAAAAGCTTCTGTTTCGCTTGAAACTGACGGAGTTTCCGTAAAAGTAACAGATAAAAATATAGAAGCATTTTTAGGACCGAAAAAGTATCAGCAGGAAAAAATCAGTAATATTAATCTTGTGGGCACTGTGAACGGACTTGCCTGGACAAGAGTGGGCGGCACACTGCTGCCAATAGAAGTTTCTGCCTTGGATGGCACAGGAAAAATTGTTATCACGGGAAATCTTGGCGATGTTATGCAGGAAAGTGCAAAAACAGCAGTTTCCTATGTGCGCTCCGTTGCAGCAGAACTGGGAATAGACGGTGATTTTTATAAAAATAAGGATATACATATTCATGCGCCTGAAGCCGCTGTGCCTAAGGACGGTCCGTCTGCAGGGCTTGCGATAACCACGGCGATTGTATCGGAGCTTACGGGTATTCCGATTAAGCGGGATATCGCCATGACAGGGGAAATCAGCCTTAAGGGAAAAGCGCTTCCCATCGGAGGCCTGAAGGAAAAAAGTATGGCTGCCTATAAATCAGGGTGCACGGCTGTTCTGATTCCTGAGGATAATCTGAAAGATCTTTCAGAAATAGCACAGGAGGTAAAAAGTGCAATACATTTTATTCCCGTTTCCGACTTCCGGAATATACTGGAAGTTGCACTTGAAAAAAGACCTGTTCCACTGAAAAAACAGATAAACCCCATAATAAAAAATACGAAAGATAAGCGAACAAGCGTTACACAGTAGAAATTATGAATTTTAACAAAGCAGAATTTGATAAGGCATTCGGAATTTCACAACAACTTCCGTTTTCTGATAAGCCGGAGATAACCTTTGCAGGAAGATCAAATGTGGGTAAAAGCTCGTTGCTTAATAAGCTTTTCAACAGAAAAAATCTTGCAAGGGTCAGCTCAGTTCCTGGAAAAACCGTTACAGTTAATTTTTACAATGTGGATAACCGCCGCTTTGTGGATTTGCCCGGCTATGGCTATGCAAAGATTTCAAAGCAGGAGCGTGATCGCTTCGGTGAGCTGATGGAGGGTTATTTTCAGAGCGGAAGAAACATAATTTTGGTGGTTCAGCTGGTTGATATGCGGCATTCGCCCACGGCTGACGATTATTCCATGATCAGCTTTTTGCAACAGATGAATATTCCGTTTATCGTTGTGCTGACAAAAGCTGATAAACTGAAAAAAAAGGCATATGCCGAAAGACTTGCAGCAGTTTTTGAAGAATTAAACAGCCCGAAATACCCTGTTATACCGTTTTCTGCGGTAACAGGGCAGGGTGTTGATGAAATACAGGCGTTGATTGCAAACGCTTTTGAAGCTGAGGAGGATTAATTATGTACCTGAAAACACCGTTTTTAACAAAAGAAAAAGCACAGGAAATTATTAAAGAATTTCCGACACCTTTTCATATTTATGATGAAAAGGGCATAAGAGAAAATGCCGAAAATGTTTATAAGGCATTTTCATGGAACAAAGGCTTTAAGGAATATTTTGCAGTTAAGGCAAATCCCAATCCGTTTTTAATTAACATTCTGCGTGAATACGGCTGCGGTTGCGACTGTTCTTCCAAAACCGAGCTTATGCTTTCCAAGGCGATCGGCGCAACAGGCGAAGACATTATGTTTTCTTCAAACGACACACCGCTTGAGGAATTTAAATACTGTAATGATCTGGGCGGTATTATCAATCTGGATGATATTACACATATAGAAGCCGTTGAAAAGGCCTGCGGCAGGCTGCCGAAGAAAATGAGCTGCCGTTTTAATCCGGGCGGAATTTTCCAGATTACCAATTCTATTATGGACAGGCCGGATGATGCAAAATACGGTATGACACCCGATCAGCTTTATGAGGCTTTTGCCATTATGAAACAAAAAGGTGTTGAAGAATTCGGCATACATGCATTTCTTTGCTCAAATACAGTTACAAATGAGTATTACGGTGTGCTTTCAAAGCTTTTGTTTCAGCTTGCAGTTGATTTGAAAAAGGCGCTGGATATTAAAATCAGCTTTATCAATCTTTCCGGCGGTGTGGGAATTCCTTACACTCCCGATCAGAAACCGAATGATATTCTGGAAATCGGCGAAAACGTGCGCAAAGTTTATGAAGAAATATTTACGCCTGCCGGTATGGATGATGTTGCCATTTACACGGAAATGGGTCGATTTATGATGGGTCCTTACGGCGCCTTGGTAACAACAGCAATTAATGAAAAGCATATTTATAAGGAATATATCGGTGTTGATGCCTGTGCCGCAAATCTTATGCGTCCCGCTATTTACGGTTCTTATCATCATATCACTGTTCTCGGAAAGGAAAATGCGCAGAAGGATCATACCTATGATGTTACAGGCTCATTATGTGAAAACTGCGATAAGTTTGCAATTAACAGAAGGCTTCCCGAAATTAATATGGGTGATATTGTTTATATACATGATACGGGTGCACACGGCTTTTCTATGGGCTATAATTATAACGGAAAGCTCAGATCCGCAGAGCTCCTTCTCTGCACGGACGGAAGCACAAAGCTTATCAGAAGAGCGGAAACCCCGAAGGATTATTTTTCAACCTTTGACTGCTTTGATTTTCATAAAGATTTAATAAGTGAATAAATTTATAAAATCCCTGATATTTTCAGGGATTTTTCTTTACTTTCAGGCTTTAATGTGTTAAAATAACTGTAATACATTTATGAGGTGATTGCTATGCCGCTTAAAAGAGACGATCAAAATCTTGAATTTCTGTTTAAGGCAGTTCTGAAGCTAGAGGATATTGATGAATGTTATGATTTTTTTGAGGATCTCTGCACTGTTCAGGAATTAAGATCGCTCAGTCAGCGTATTGTGGTTGCAAAAATGCTGTCCGAAAAATCAGTTTACACGGATATTGTGAATGAAACAGGCGCATCAACAGCCACAATCAGCAGGGTAAACAGAAGCCTTCAGTATGGCTGTGATGGTTATGATAAAATTTTTGAACGCCTGAAAGAAGACGAAGATGTATAATTACCTGCCTTTTTGTTATGATGAATTAACTGAAAATGTAGATTATGAAGCAAGATGCAATTACATCTGCTCTTTTTTTAATGAATATGGCATATTTTGCGGAGATACAGTGCTTGATCTTGCGTGCGGATCTGGAACAATGGCTCTTCTTATGAAGCAAAAAGGATATGAGGTTATCGGCATGGATGCAAGCGCTGAAATGCTTTCCCTTGCGGATAATAAAGCAAAGGGAGATATAACCTTTATTCGGTCCGAAATGCAGAATTTTACACTTGCAGAGCCTGTAAACGCCTGTATGTGCAATCTTGATTCCGTTAATCATCTGGGCAGCATTGAGGATGTTAAAAAAGCATTTGCCTGTGTTTATCATTGCGTGGCTGAAAACGGAATATTTATTTTTGATGTAAACACGGTTTATAAGCATAATGCTGTTCTTGCCGATAACACATTTGTTTTTGATAAGGAAAATTATTTTTTATGCTGGGATAATGAATTGCTTGAAGATAACCGTGTCAGAATCCTGCTGGACCTGTTTGTGTTTAACGGTAAAAATTATGACAGATTTTCAGAGGAATTTACCGAAACCGCATACAGCACAGAGGAACTGTGCAGTGCATTGAAGCCGTATTTTGATGTTTTGGGCATATATGATGATCTTACACGAAACCTGTCGGAAAGCAAATCCGAAAGGCTTTATTTTGTTTGCAGAAGGAAATAGATTATGGGAAATGTTGTCAGATATATTACACAGGACGGAAGCGCTTTTATTATCGCTGCCGATACAACCGAAATGGTAAGGAAAATGGAGGAAATTCATAAGCCCTCAGCTGTTGTTACTGCGGCTCTCGGCAGGCTGCTTACCGCTTCTTCCATGATGGGTGTTATGCTTAAGGGCGATGATCATTCGGTTACTTTGCGCCTTAACGGCGATGGCCCTGCCGGTTCATTGATTGCCGTTTCAGACAGCAGCGGAAATGCAAGAGGATATGTTCAAAATAAAATTGTTGAAATTCCGCTTAATGACAAAGGCAAGCTGGATGTGAAGGGTGCTGTGGGAACAGGCGGCTATCTTTATGTTATGAAGGATATAGGCTTAAAAGAGCCGTTTATCGGCACAACGGAAATTGTCAGCGGTGAAATTGCAGAGGATATTACAAATTATTTTGCCGTATCAGAGCAAACGCCGTCCGTATGTGCGCTCGGTGTTCTCGTGAACCCTGATTTATCTGTAAACTGCGCAGGTGGTTTTATCATTCAGCTGCTTCCCGGATGCCCCGAAGAAACCATTGCTGCTGTTGAAAAGGCACTTTCCGGCATTCCGTCTGTTACACAGATGCTTGCTGACGGAATGAATGCCGATGCTATTGCAAAAAGGGCTATGCAGGATATTCCGATTGATAAGCTTGATGAATCCTCTGCTGAGTATAGGTGCAATTGTTCACGGGAAAGGGTAGAAGCAGCTCTGATTTCCACGGGGCCGGATTCTTTAAAGGAAATGGCTGAAAGTGAGGAAGATACGAAAGTTGAATGCCATTTTTGCGATAAGGAGTATATTTTTACTTCCGCTGACATAAATTATATTATAGAAAAATCAATAGAAAAAAATTGAAAAAAAGTATTGACTTTTGGAGAAAGATATAGTATTATAATCAGCGTTGTGGTTAGCAATCGATGGGAGCATAGCTCAGCTGGGAGAGCATCTGCCTTAC
>CAJUDJ010000027.1 GCA_910584985.1 uncultured Eubacterium sp.
CCTGCGGCATCCTGCTCCCAAAGCAGGCACTCTAGCCAAACTGAGTTACACCTCGTTATGAACCGAGCCCAAAAAGGCTCTGTATATAAAACAGCAGAAGCTGCTGTAATTTGATATATGTAAAAACCCTTTCGGGTTGTTACCCATATCTCATTGCTAAAACATTCTAATATATATTGTTTGTTTTGTCAAGTAAAAAAGCCAAAACAGAAAAAATTTGCAGTTTTTAGTTTTTTTTCGGACAGTTTCGGGTTTATTTGCGTCTTACTGATTGACGGGTCCGTTCAAAACAACTATTATTAAATGGAAAAGGTGGAATTCAATATGTTTGGAAAAAAGAAAACAATTCAAAACGCAGGAATGGTTGATTTCAGAAAATATACGCCGGATGCACTTAAAAAAATTAAAAAGATTATATGTGCAGGAATGATTATTTTGCCCGAGCAACCGACAGATGCGTTTATGGAAGCATTTTCTGATATAGATATCATATGTTCGGGAATTACCATTCATCTTTCCGAAAATGCAGAGATCAAAAATATAAACGGTGAAGGACTGCTTACCGGAAATATTGATAATCATGCCATTTACAATGTAAACGGGCGGTGTATCATTCATTCCGTAAAAAATGATGCGCACCCAAAAGTTATCGTAAACGGAGTTGCTATTTATGAGGAAAGCATTGATATTGATTTTATAGCGGTGAACGGAAGAGCCATATCAGTAAATAAAAGTATGGCCGATAATGTAACCTACAGCCATGATATAGAAATCAACAGCAGTGTAATCGGAAATTACAGAAATGGTATTGTTGTTATAGCAGGGCACGATTTAACACTTACTTCCGATATTACGGAAGAAATGCTTGCCGAAAAAGAATTATATTTTATTGCAGGGCATGATATTCATTGCACAAAGGACATTTACGGTTATATTGCAGCAAATTCGGCAGCAGGCCATCAGATTAAAGTTTAAAAAATAATGAATTACAGCATTGATGAACAATTTGACAGGATTTATGAAAAGCTGTATCCGGCTGTTTTATCCTATTTCCGCAAGCGGACAAATGAAGATGATGCCGAGGATATGGTACAGACCACCTTTATGAAGCTGTGGGCTTATTTGCCATGTCTTGAGCAAATAAAAAATGCAAAATCGCTTGTGTTTTCAATTGCAAAGCATGTATACTGCGATAAAATGCGGCAGAAAAAACTGCTTGAAATCTCTGAAAATGAACTGTTTTATGAAACAGAAAGCAAAGGAGATTTTACAAAACAGATTGAAATGCAGATGCTGGTAAGCGTTCTTCCGCAGAAGGACAGGGAGTTGATTGAGCTTCGCCGAATGGGCTGCAGCAGCAGAGAAATCGGAAAAACGCTTGGCATTTCGGCGTCTGCGGTAAGATCTAGATTGCAGGAGCTGCGCAAGAAATTAAAGGAACTGAAATAAGAGGAAACAGAATGAGATATTATTGTGTAATAAACAAAGAAGCGTATATGAAGGCTATAAACCGCTTTATAGTAAGGCAAAGTGAAACAGGCAATATTTTTCTGCTTTCATTTGAGGACAGCGACCTTGAATATATTGAAAAAAACAGTGAAGTGATAAAATTTATTGACGGGAGCACAAAAATATATAATCTTGAAAACGGGAAAGCCGTTTACAGCGGCCATAAGCTGAAGCTGTCGCCGAACAGATGGTTCGGCAAAATGGCAAAAACCGATACGGCTATACATAAGGAAAATGATATTGTAAAAAAGCACATTGAAAAGGCTTCTGCAACAAGTATCAAAAAAAACATGGGCAGCTTTCCCGCTTATAAATCCTATTGGGTTACGGACAGGGAAAACGCCACGGCATTTCCGTTTCGTTTTAAAAAAGCGAAGGGCAGTGAAAAACAGCCGCTTGTCATTTTTTTCAGCGGTGCAGACGCACTCGGAACAGACAATATCAAGCCGTATTTTGAATGCTTGCCGATGCGGCTGAAACTGAAAAAACATAACTGCAATATTTTGATTCCGCAGAGCAATACCAAAACAAACAACGGAAGCAGCTATCAAAGCTGGAATGACGGGCTGAACAGATATGTGCGCTCTGTTAAAAGGCTTGCGGAAATGCTGATTGCAGAATATCAAATTGACGAAAGCAGAATATATATTTTCGGCACATCTTTCGGCGGTTTCTGCACATGGCGTTCGGCATATCTTTTCCCGGATTTCTATGCTGCTGCACTCACTGTTGTGGGCGGTTTTGATACAAAAGTTAAAAATTCAGAGTATGCTGATTTTGAAAGAATGAAAAGGTTGCCGTTATGGGCAGCACATTCTGCAGATGATACCAATGTAACCATAGATAGGGATGATTATGCTGTTGAAAAGCTGAGAGCACTTTCCGGAAATATTAAATATACCCGTTGGGATAAATACGGCCATGCAATGGCATACCGTTTTTACAGAAAAGAAAAATGGTGTGAATGGTTATTTAAACAAAAAAGAGAATGACAATCCATTTTCGAAAATGGCAGAAAATACACTGCCGTGCGGGTATACATTTCTTTTAATTGAAAAGAAATGTATCAAAGAAACAATTTAAGAGGAGATTTCGCTTTGCTCAATAGTCCTCCCTTAAAAATCCCCTTTATTTATTTTGGCAAACGCACCGTGCGCATTTGTCATAGACAACAAAAATTGAAGGACGGTATCTGCCGTCCTTCTTTGTTTTTTATAGCCTTCTCCTTGAGGTACTCTCCTGAGGAGAGATGTCAGCAAAGCTGACGGATGAGGTGATGTAATGTAAACAACAGCAGTAATATGCTGTTTTGAATATTATAACACTTGTTTTATGGATTTAATATAATCATAAACCGCTTCTGGTGCGTTTTCGCCGTGCTTTTCAATCAGCTCTATAATGGTGGAATTCAGCACAACGCCGTCTGCATAAGCAATATATTCCTTTGTATCCTTAGCTGCTTCAACGCCAACGGCAATTACAACCGGCACATCCGTAACCGCTTTCACGCATTTCACAATCTCTGCCGAAGAGGAAACCACCATGCTGTCCTTGCTTCTGTAACCCATGGTTGACATCGCATTGATGAAGCCGTTTGCTTCTGCGGCTATCGTTTTTATTCTTTCCTCTGTTGCAGGCGCAACAAATGAAAGCACGGTGATGCCGTATTGATCGGCAACGGTTTCAAGCTCAGCCTTTTCCTCATAGGGCAAATCGGGAATAACCACACCGCTTACACCGCAATGCTTTGCCTTTTCAAGAAATTTATCGTAGCCGTATTTGAAAAGAACATTCAGATAGGCCATAAACACAATCGGCACATCAACTTTGCAGGAAACCTTTTTGGCAAGCGTAAATACTTTATCTGTTGTTGTGCCGTTGCCGATGGCACGAACATTGGCAGATTGGATGACTGGGCCTTCTGCAACCGGATCTGAAAACGGAATTTCAATTTCAATTATATCGCAGCCGCCCTGCACCATTTTGTAAATAACCTGTTCGGTTACATCAAGCGAGGGATCACCTGCCGTAACGAAACCAATCAGAGCCTTTTTATCTTTAAAAGCATTTTCCATTTTATTCATAAAGCTCTTTCCCCCTGTATCTTGCAATTGCGGCAACATCTTTGTCGCCCCTGCCTGAAAGTGTGCAGATGATAATATCGTTTTTCTTCATCTGCGGTGCAAGCTTAATCAGATGTGCTACTGCGTGTGCACTTTCAATAGCACAGATAATTCCCTCTGTTTTTGCAATATATTCAAAAGCATTTACAGCTTCGTCATCGGTAACCGGCACATATTCTGCCCTGCCGCTGTCATGCAGTGCGGAATGCTCCGGCCCGATGCCCGGGTAATCCAGCCCGGCAGAAATGCTGTAAACCGGAGCAATCTGCCCGTATTCATTCTGGCAGAAATAGGATTTCATACCGTGGAACACACCAAGTGTTCCCTTTGAAATCGTAGCGGCGTGAAATTCCGTGTCGGCCCCTTTTCCTGCTGCCTCACAGCCGATCAGGCGTACCTTTGCATCATTGATAAAATGGGCAAAAGAGCCGATTGCATTTGAACCGCCGCCAACGCAGGCGATAACGGCACTCGGAAGCCTGCCCTCTTTTTCAAGAATCTGCTTCCTTGCCTCCTTGCTGATAATGCTTTGAAAATCACGCACAATAGTCGGAAACGGATGCGGACCTACTGCTGAACCCAGCACATAAAGTGTGTCATCCAATCTGGCAGCCCATTCACCCATAGCTTCGTTTACAGCGTCTTTAAGTGTCATTGTGCCTGAAGTAACAGGATGCACCTTTGCGCCGAGAAGCTCCATTCTGTAGCAATTCAGCGCTTGGCGCACCGTGTCCTCCTTACCCATAAACACTTCGCATTCCAGCCCCATCAAAGCAGCAGCAGTTGCTGTTGCAACACCGTGCTGGCCTGCGCCCGTTTCTGCTATAACACGGGTTTTTCCCATCCTTTTGGCAAGCAGACACTGCCCCAGAACATTGTTGATTTTATGTGAACCTGTGTGGTTCAGATCCTCGCGCTTAAAATAGATTTTTGCGCCGCCAAGCTCCTTCGTCATATTTTCCGCATAATAAAGAAGCGATGGCCTGCCTGTATACTGCCGGTTCAACTCTTCAAGCTCGGCAACAAATTCAGGGTCATTTTTGTAATGTTCGTATGCCTTTTCAAGGTTGTGTATTTCATTCATCAGCGCTTCGGGAATGTACTGCCCGCCGTGAATGCCGAATCTTCCTTTGCTCATATGGTTTCTCCTTTTCATAAAGATAATAGCCCCCTTTCTGTTTTACAGAACAGGGAAAATAAAAAGCCCCGGCAGCCGTATTCTGAATACTGCTGTCAGGGACGATGTTATCGCGGTGCCACCCTGTTTGCGGAACATAGCCGTTCCGTATCTCTGCAAGGTACTTTCATACCTTTTGCCTTTAACGCAGGCGTATCGTCATAGAATAATAAGCAAAAAGCCGTTCACTATGCCCTCAGCGGTCCATTTAGCAAGTCGTTTCCTGCCGCTTTCCAGCATACGCGGCTCTCTGTGAGTTCGTTTCCTGCTTTTATCTCCGCCTCATCGGTTTGGGGTTAAATTGTAATTTCATAATAACAAAGGCAAATCCGTTTGTCAAGAGCTGAAAGAAATTTTATGCTGTTAAAACACAATTCCGACTGGCGAATCTGCCCTGATAAAAGAAATCCATCAAAACATTTATTATTTTAAGAAGCCCTGCACGATTACCTCTTCGGCTTCTTCTTCATTCATTCCGAAAGTCATCAGCTTTAAAAGCTGATCGGAATTGATTTTGCCGATAGCTGCTTCGTGAACCAACTGTGCATCTGCATTGGTTGCGTCAATTTCGGGAATGGATGCAATCTTGGCATTGTCCATAATAATGGAATCGCACTGCACATGCGCGCGGCAGGCGCTGTTTCCGATTACTCGGGGGTGGAACACCTGAACGGAATCGTTTTTTCCAACACTTCGGCTTACAATCTGGCATACGGCTTCATCACCGTTCATATTGATTTCAACATTGGACTCCGCAAACTGCTTTCCGTGGGTCATAAGCCTTTCGGTTACGGTAAGCTTTGCACCCTTTTCAAGATTGGCTGTTGTATCCCGCTTTGTGGAATCAACGCCCTTTATCTGCACCATTTCCATTTCGGCAGATGCATTTTCACCAAGATTTACAACCGTAACCGGGTTCAGAATTCGTGCACCTGTTCCTTCACCCTCGCCGTAATGCTTTTCCACATATTTAACCTTTGCGCCTTTTTCTATATAAAAGGTATGAATGCCGTCGTGCCGGCTTGCTTCACTGCCCGAATTATGAATTCCGCAGCCTGCAACAATAACAACATCACTGTTTTCGCCGATGTAAAAGTCATTATAAACAAGGTCTGTCATGCCGCTTTCGGAAAGAATAACAGGGATATGCACGCTTTCGTTTTTCGTATTCGGTGCAATTTTAATATCAATACCCGGCTTATCCTCTTTCGGAATAATCTGAATATGCTCCGTGCTTCTTCTGCCCATTGCAGCGCCGTTTTTTCGTATGTTATAGGCGCCCTGCGGCACTTCGTGCAGATCGGCAATGGTTTCAAGCATTTCTTTGTCTATTTTAAGCATAAATCAAACCTCCTTTCTGAAAGCACAGCTGCTTTCCGCTCCAAGCTGGGTTAAAAGCTCAGGAAAAATTTCATCCTTCGGGCCTTGTTTTGCGATTTTTCCGTTTGCAAGAATCACAATTTCATCCGCAAGCTGCATGATTCTTTCCTGATGGCTTATGATAAGCACGCTTTCGTGGCGGTTCTTGGAAATGGTTTTAAAGCTTTCAACCAGCTTTGCAAAGCTCCATAGGTCTATGCCTGCTTCGGGTTCATCATAAATAGCAAGCTTCAGATTTCTTGCCATAAGCGATGCAATTTCAATTCGCTTCACTTCGCCGCCGGAAAGGGAGCCATCCACCTCTCTGTTCAGATAATCTGCCGAGCAAAGCCCCACGCTTGTAAGATAGGAGGAGCATGCATCGCTCGGAAGCTCACTGCCGTGTGCAAGGCTCAAAAGCTTGCGCACCGTAAGCCCCTTAAACCTTGGCGGTGTCTGAAAGCCGTAGCCGATGCCGAGATTTGCTCTTTCGTTGATGGGCATATCTGTAATATCTGTGCCGTCAAAAAGAATTTGTCCGCCCGTGGGCTTTTCAATGCCCATAATCAGTTTGGCAAGCGTTGATTTTCCGCCGCCGTTCGGCCCGGTAATCACAATGAATTTACCGCTGTCTATTTTCAGATTTATTTTATCAATAATTTCAAGCTGTCCGTTTGAGGAATCAACCTTAAATTCAACATCCTTTAATTCAATCATATGTGTTCTCCTTTATCCTGTGCAAAAAATGCCTTTGCAAATCTTACGCTTTCCATTGCATCTTTCGTGTACCGGTCCGCATGAATCATATCGGCATAGGACTGCGTCAGAACAGCTCCGCCGACAAAAACCGTTGCATTTGTCTGCTCGTGAAGCAGCTTTATGGTTTTTTCCATTGCCGGAACGGTTGTTGTCATAAGAGCCGAAAGCCCCACAAGTTTAACGTCGTTGTCCAGAACGGCTTTCACAACGGTTTCCTCGGGAACATCCTTGCCGAGGTCTATCACATCAAATCCGTAATTTGAAAGCAGCACCTTAACAATGTTTTTGCCTATATCATGTATATCGCCGTGAACGGTTGCCAGAACGATTTTGTTTCCGCTTTTTTCTTTAACGCCGCTTAAAATAAGTTTTTCTTTTATTACATCAAAGGCAGCCTTTGCCGAATCGGCACTCATAAGCAGCTGCGGCAGGAAGATTCTGTTCGCTTCAAAGCCTGCGCCCACTTCGTCCAGTGCGGGAATGATAAAGCCGTTGATTACATCCAGAGAATCTCTTGTTTCAAGCAACTGTTTTGCGCAAAGGGCGGCATCCTCCTTCATTCCCTTAACGATTGCCGTGTGCAGGGTTACATTTGTTTCCTGATTCGGTGCTTCACAAACCATAACACTTTCAATATATTCCGTGCAGTTGTTATCCAGTGCGGCAAGCGCATTGTAGGAATAATAGGCATTCATCATTGCCTGCGATTTCGGGTTTATAATGCCTGCCGAAAGGCCGCTCTGAAGCGCAAGTGTAAAGAAAGCCGTGTTTACGGCATCCCGCTTCGGCAGACCGAAGGAAATGTTTGATACACCTAAAACCGTATGAACGCCCAGCACATTTCTGATATAGTTCACTGCCTTCAGCGTTTCCCTTGCGTTGTTTTTATCTGTGCTGATGGTCATGGTCAGCGCATCAACAATAAGGTCTTTTTTTTCAATTCCGTATTCTGCGGCGGTCTTTATGATTTTTTCGGCAATTCTGATTCTGCCCTTCGCCGTTTCGGGAATGCCGTTTTCATCCAGGCAAAGGCAAACGGTAACGGCACCGTATTTTTTGGCAAGCGGAAAAATCTGTGCCATATTTTTTTCTTTTCCGTTTACCGAATTAATCATCGGTTTTCCGTTATAAATTCTTAATGCGGCTTCCAGTGCTGAAATATCCGTTGTGTCAATCTGAAGCGGAGCTGAAAGCACGCTTTGCAGCGAATAAACGGCAGTTTTCATCATCTGCACTTCATCAATTTCGGGAAGCCCCACATTTATATCCAGAATATGGGCGCCTGCATCCGTCTGGGCAATGCCCTCACGGATAATGTAATCTATGTCGTTTCTTCTCAGAGCCTCTTTAAACAGCTTTTTGCCGGTAGGGTTAATTCTTTCCCCTATAATAACAGGCTTTTCCGAAAATGCAACGGTTTCGCTGTAAGAGGAAACGAGGCTGAAATTTTTCTTATCGGGAATAGCAGCCGGAATATCACGGCATAGTTCAATCATTTCCCGGATGTGTTCAGGTGTTGTTCCGCAGCAGCCGCCAAGGCAGGAAACGCCGATTTCGGCGATTTTCTTCATATCCTGTGCAAATTCCTTCGGTGAAACATTGAAAACGGTTTTTCCGTTCACACTTTCGGGAAGCCCGGCATTCGGCTGTATAAGAATCGGAAGACTTGTCCATTTCCGTATTTCTTCTGCAAATGCAATCATCTGCTTCGGGCCGAGTCCGCAGTTGAACCCGATGGCATCAACACCCAGTCCTTCCAGCAGAACAACTGCTGTTTTTATATCTGCACCTGTAAGAAGCCTGCCGCTTTCATCAAAGATCATGGTAACAATTATGGGCAGTGTGCTGTTTTCCTTTGCGGCAAGCACGGCTGCTTTTATTTCATAAGTGTCGCCCATCGTTTCAATCAGAATAACATCCGAACCGTCCTTGCCGGCATTTACCATTTCGGCAAATATTTCAACAGCATCATCAAAATCAAGATCGCCCATAGGCTTCAGCAGCTTTCCTGTGGGGCCTATATCAAGCGCAACCTTTTTTCCTGTGCTTTTTGCAAGTGCAACACCTTTTTTTATAACCGCTTGTGCATTGCTTATTTTCAGCCTGTTTGCACCGAAGGTGTTTGTGGTTATATATTCTGCGCCTGCCGCGGCATATGCCCTGTGAACGGCAAGCACCTTTTCCTCGTCTGTTAAATTCAAAAGCTCGGGAATCTCGCCTGCCTTCAGCCCGGCGGCCTGAAGCATTGTGCCCATACTTCCGTCAAAAAATTTAATATTCATAATCTGCTCCTGTAAATGCCGTTACTGATTTTGTGGGTATCATCTGGCAGGATTGCGTAAGTGTGATTCCGCAGCGTTTTGTGATATCGAGCAGTGAAAAAATTTTTTTCTGCTCTGTTATATCCAAATCAAAATAACCGGGTGAAAACCGCTGCCTTGTTGTAACCCCGTGCTCCGTTTCAATGCTTTGCTGCACGCTGTCGCAAACTTCTTCTATTTTTGATGCCAGCACAGCCTGCATAATGGCAAGTTTTGCACCTTCGCCGGAACAGGAGCGCAGCAGGCGGTCTCCCTCCGTGCCTACAGTGGCGGCAAGAACGGCAACCTTTGTGCATCCCTTAAGGTTTTCGGCAAGGCGTTTGCTTTTAAATTCAAAATTTTTGATTATAAGCGAATTTTCGGTAACACAGCAGTCAAAAATGCGGTAAATGCTTTTTGGTTTAACGGTTTGGTTTACTTTTTCCATAGCCGCATCAATCAGCTTTAAAAGCATTTCATCCTGCACTGTGCTTTTTGTTCTTAAATATCTTAAAATTTCCTGCTTATTCATTTATGATTTCAGACAGACCTTTCGTTATCGCCTCTGCAACATCGGGCTTGTTCATTGTGTAAATGTGAATATGATTCTGGCCGTTAGCCATCAAATCTATAATCTGCTCTGTTGCATAAATTATACCTGCCTGTTTCATTGCAGCAGGCCTTTCACCGAAGCGTTCAAGAATTTTCATAAACTTCTTCGGAAATGCGCAGCCCGAAAGCTCCACGCTCCTTTTAATCTGATTTGCGTTTGTAATGGGCATTATGCCTGCAATCAGCGGCACATCAATTCCTTTGATTGCACAGTTTTCTTTAAAACGATAAAATATCTCGTTGTCAAAAAACATCTGGGTGGTAAGAAAATCAACGCCGCAGTCCACCTTTTCCTTAAGATACCGGAAATCTGCAACTCTGTCTGCACTTTCGGGATGAATTTCCGGGTAGCAGGCAGCACCTATGCAGAAATCACTGTGGTTTTTTATTGTGTTTACAAGCTCGTATGCATAGTGAAAATGCTGCTTATCGGGAAAAACAAAGCCTTCGGGAATATCTCCTCTTAAGGCAAGAATATTTTCAACACCGTTGCTTGAAAGCTCGTCCAGTACACTGTTTATTTTTTCCTTTGTTGAGGTCAGGCAGGTAAGGTGAGAAAGCGGCGTTATGCCGCAGCCTTTGATTTCTTTTGCAATTTCCGTTGTAAAGCCGGATGTGGTGCCTGCCGCGCCGTAGGTTACGCTCATAAATGCAGGCTTGCATTGCGCCATTTCACGCACAACGGTTTTTGTGTTTTCAATTTTGTTCCATTCCTTGGGCGGAAAAATCTCAAAGGAAATATTAACCTTGTTCGTTTCAAGTATTTCTGATATTTTCATACAATCAACCTTTCAAGATTAATAGTGTATCAAATTATTTCTATAAATTCAATACCATTTCATATAAAAAGAGTAGGAATTTTACTTTTTATTGCTGTTGCAGCTGCCATTCAGCCCCTGAAAAGCACTTATCGTTTCAAGAGAATCACCAAGCTGTGTAAAAAAAGCACTGAGTGCCGCAATTTCGGCTTCTGTTTTGCCCTTCGCAAGTGCGCAGGCAAGCGCTGAAACAGACATATTTATTGCGCAAGGATCCATAAAAACACCGCCTTTTTGTAAATTATAAATCAGAAAAACATATAAAAAATAAAGGAAAACAGAGAAAAAAAGAGTAATGCCATATTATTTTAAATTTGATATTGACGAAAAAACCATCTTGTGCTATTATATTCCCACGCATTGAAAATGCAACTAATTTATTACGGAGGAAATTCATAATGTCAACATTTATGCCAAAAGCTAACGAAGTTGAACGCAAGTGGTATGTTATTGACGCAGAGGGCAAGCCGCTCGGAAGAGTTGCAGCTGAAGCAGCAGTTCTTCTCCGCGGAAAGCATAAGCCGATTTTTACACCGAATGTAGACTGCGGCGATTTCGTTATCATTATTAACACAGATAAAGCCATTCTTACAGGGGATAAACTCAATAAGAAGCTTTATCAGCATCACACAGGTTACATCGGTAACCTTAAGGAAGTAAAATACAGCACGCTTATGAATGAAAAAAGTGATTTTGCTATGGAACTTGCTGTTAAGGGTATGATTCCAAGCACAACACAGGGCAGAAAACAGCTTACAAGATGCCACATTTATAAGAACGCAGAACACAAGCATGAGGCACAGAAGCCTGAAGCTTGGGAAATGTAAGGGAGGTTTATAGATTATGTACGAAACAAATCCTTATTTCTACGGCACAGGCAGAAGAAAAGAATCTGTAGCAAGAGTTCGTGTTTATGCAGGAACAGGCAAAATCACAATTAATGACAGAGATATTGACGATTATTTCGGTCTCGGCACTCTGAAGCTGATTGTTCGCCAGCCGCTTAATCTTACGGAAACAACAGAAAAGTTTGACATTGTATGCCGTGTAAACGGCGGCGGTGTAACAGGCCAGGCAGGTGCAATCCGCCACGGTATCGCAAGGGCACTGATTCAGTATGATGAATCCCTTCGCCCTGCTCTTAAAAAAGCAGGATTCCTTACCCGTGATCCTCGTATGAAGGAAAGAAAGAAATACGGTCTCAAGGCAGCCCGCCGTGCACCGCAGTTCTCAAAACGATAATCATTACAGATTACAAAAACCGCTCCTTATCCGGAGCGGTTTATTTGTTTTTTTGCATGGGCGGGCTGCACAGTCATCGTGAGCGGTTTGCGAAGCAGAGCGAACGGACCATACCATCATCGGCTTGCTGCAAAGCAGCCAAGCCGCCGTGCACCGCAGTTCTCAAAACGATAATCTGTTTATCACAAAGCACTTCTTTACGGAATGCTTTATTTTTTTATTGAATTCGTGTATAATTCTATTTAAAAACAGGGAAAAAGGACAACAAAAAGATATGGGCTATATAAGGGAAATCAGAAAGCATATCGGGCATGCACCTATGCTTGCAGCAGGCGCAACGGTTGCTGTTATAAAAAACAATAAAATTCTTCTGAATCTGCGCAGCGATACAAACACATGGGGCATTCCCGGCGGCTCTCTTGAACTCGGAGAAACGTTGGAAGAAACGGCGGCAAGAGAACTGAAAGAGGAAACGAATTTAACGGCAAAAGCATTCAGGCTTTTAAATGTGTTTTCAGGCAGAGATTTCTATTTTAAATATCCGAACGGTGATGCACTTTACTCTGTTATTGCACTGTATCTTGCGGAAGATGTAAACGGCGAAATGAAAATTACAGACGGCGAAAGCCATGAATTAAAATATTTTGGAAAAACGGAGCTTCCTGCTCTGGAAAGCAGGGCAAAAGTGATAACAGACTGGATGCTTGAGAGGAATTTGCTGTGAGTATTATAATCAAGCCTGCCGAAAAAGGGGAAGCAGAAAAGATTTATGATTTTTACCGAGTTGTCTGTCGTGCTCTTGAAAACGAAGTGTATTCGCCGCTGTGGCAGTTTGGGGCTTATCCCTGCCTGCAGGATATTGAAAATCATATCAACAATAAAAATCTGTTCATTGCCGTAAGGGGCAGTGAAATCGTAAGTGCAATGGCAGCGGTAAATCACGGCCGGTATTCCTCACTGCATCTGTTTGCCGTTCTCCCCGAATGCAGAGGCACGGCGCTTGCCGAGAAAATGTTGCAGAAGCTGATTGAAACTGCAAAAAAACGAAAAAACACGAAAATTATTTTGGATGTAGTCAAAGGCAATGTGCCTGCCGAAAAATTATATCGGAAAATCGGTTTTACCTGCACAGGTGAAAAATACGAACGGATTGAGCGGATAGGGAATGTGTGCTTTTCCGTTTACGAGTATATTATCCGTTGACAAATCGAATTCTGATTGTTATAAGAAAGGAAATAAATTATGATGCACTTGTATTTGGTTAAACCTGATTTAATCTATTTTGAACAGTATCGGGAAATGTATAAGGAATGGGAAGATGAGGAACATATCAATCCCTGGTTTTTCAAAACGAAATGCGAAACCTTGGAGGATTTTGCCGATTTTATTCAAAGGATTGACGATTTTGAACATGGGAATGCAGATAAACAGTATGCCAGCCAGACGGCATATTTTGTTATTGATGAAAATGACAGACTTATAGGCGGTGCAAGCTTAAGGCATTATCTGACGGTTGACGGCTATAAACGCGGCGGACATATCGGTTACGGTGTAAGACCGAGTGAAAGAAGAAAGGGCTATGCTACGGAAATACTGAAATTGACATTGAAAGAGTCCAAAAGGTTAAGGCTATACAAGGTATTGCTTACCGCGTTGGAAAGTAATACAGGCTCAAACAAGGTTATTCGGAATTGCGGCGGTATTCTTGAGAATCAAATTACAGATGCAGACGGTGATTTGATAAACAGATACTGGATTCATATAAAAGATTAACAGGCGTAAAAATACTTTCTGAAATTTGATTCAGAAAGTATTTTTACTTTTTCTTTACCTTTTATTGCTTTAAAATGTGCTTTTTGGGTGGTAAAATAATTTCGGTGATGTTTATGAAGAAAATACTGATTGTTGACGATGATATAAGCATAGGCAATATGCTGCAGGAAACGCTTGCAGCAGACGGCTATGCCGTTCTGCGTGCCTATTCGGGCACAGAGGCCGTTATGCTGCTTGAACATACCGTGCCGGATTTAATTCTGCTTGATCTGATGCTGCCCGGTCTGAGCGGTGAGGAGGTTTTGTCGAAAATTAAGGATATTCCCATTATAGTTATCAGTGCAAAGGTGGATGTAAACGATAAGGTTATGCTTTTGATGGACGGCGCAGCCGATTATGTTACAAAGCCGTTCAATATCAGTGAGCTTAAGGCAAGAATCTGCGTTCAGCTCAGAAATGCAGGGCAAAGGGGTCTTGAAAAAGAACTGATATTTGATGAAATACGGCTGGATACGCAATCACACCTTATAACCGTATGTGATTGCGGGGTAAAGCTTACAAGAACGGAATATGCCATTTTAAAGCTGCTGATGAAAAATCCGAAACAGGTAATTGCAAAATCCGTTCTGCTGGACAGGATCAGCGCCGATACACCCGACTGCACGGAAAGCTCGCTGAAAATTCATATCAGCAATTTAAGAAAAAAGCTACGTGAGGCAAGCGGAAAGGATTATATAGAAGCGGTCTGGGGAATCGGCTTCAAAATGCGTCAGTTTTCGTGATTTTTACAGATTCTTTACGATTTTCTTAACCGCTTTCTTAATCTCTGTGGTGTAGGATAAAGCAAATCATAAAGGAGGTACTCTTATGGAATATGTTTTAAAAACAGATGCCCTGTGCAAAAATTACAGGCACTTCAAGGCATTGAACAATCTTTCCATGTCTGTTCCCAAAGGTGCAATTTACGGCTTTGTGGGAAAGAACGGCGCGGGCAAAACCACGCTGATCCGCTTGATTTGCGGGCTTCAGGATGCTTCGTCAGGCAGCTATACGCTTTATGGCGTAAAAAATACGGATAAAAATATCGCAAAGGCACGCAGAAGAATGGGCGCAGTGGTGGAAACGCCGTCCATCTATCTGGATATGACGGCCGAAGAAAATCTGAAAATGCAGTATCGCATTCTCGGTCTGCCCGATTTCAGCGGAATAAATGAAATTCTGAAGCTGGTTGGGCTTGAAAACACAGGCAGAAAAAAAGCAAAGCATTTTTCGCTCGGTATGCGGCAAAGGCTCGGCATTGCCGTGGCACTTGCAGGCGATCCTGATTTTCTGGTGCTGGATGAGCCTGTGAACGGGCTTGACCCGCAGGGGATTATTGAAATCAGAGAGCTTATTCTGAAGCTGAACAGGGAAAGGCAGATAACCGTGCTGATCTCCAGTCATATTTTAGATGAGCTTTCACGCCTTGCCACGCATTACGGCTTTATTGACAGCGGCAGAATTATTAAGGAAATCAGTGCGCAGGAGCTTGAAGCAGCATGCCGAAAGTGCATGCGTGTTGAGGTTTCAAACACAGCGCAGCTGGCAACGGTGCTGGATAAAATACATGTTGAATACAAAATCGTTTCCGCTTCGGCGGCAGATATTTATGCCAAAGCGAATATAGCACAGCTTGCAAAAACTCTTTCTGCTGTGGGCTGTGATCTGATTTCTGCTTCGGAACGGGACGAAAGCCTTGAAAGCTATTATGTAAATCTGATAGGAGGCGGAAAAAATGAATAAACTGCTTTCTGCAAATTTCCGAAGAATGAAAAGGGATGTTGATTTATGGATTGTTTCCGCTGCTGTTTTTGTTATCTGTGCTCTTGAAGCGATAGATGCGGCACGGCAGAATGAGATGCTGGAAAGTGCGGTTGCGAAAGAAACGCTTAACGGAATTCTTTTTGAATTTATTCCATTTCTTTCCGTTGTTTTGGCAATATTTATTACACTTTTTATCGGAAAAGAATATGGCTTCGGAACAATCAGAAACAAGCTGTCGGTGGGGCATACGCGTATAAATATTTATTTTTCAAATTTTATTTCTGCACTTGCCGGATCGCTTATTATTTATCTGCTTATGCTTGGCGGTGTGCTTGCCGCAGGAATTCCGATTCTGGGCGGCTGGCAGGGTGATGCAAAAAAACTGCTTTTTTCTGTTCTGATTGGCGCTTTTTCGGTAATGGCAATGGTTGCTGTTTTCACAATGTTCAGTATGCTTTCGTCCAACAGGGCGGTAACGGCTGTTTCGGCAATGGTGTTTGGCCTTGCTCTGGTGATTTTTGCAAGCACAATCTACAATGGACTTGCCGCACCTGAAATGGCAAGCAATATGGAACTGACCGCAGCGGGTGTGGTGCAGGCAGCGGAACCGCAGCCCAATCCGTTTTATATAGGCGGTGTTCAGCGAAAGGTATATGAATTTCTGCTGCAGTTTCTGCCGACAGGGCAGGGTATTCTGCTTGCCAATGAGGAAATCACCCACCCTGTGCTGAATCTGATTTATTCGGCGGTTTTGACTGTTACTATAAACATCTGCGGCATATTTGCATTCAAGAAAAAAGAAATAAAATAAGGAGCATTCTGTATGGTTTGGCTGTGGGCAGCAATCGGCATTGCCGTAATCATTATAACGGTATTAATTATGAAAATTTATCTGCTGAAAAAATCGGCGGCAGAAATGGAAACGGCATTTTCTGAAAGTCTGCAAACCGATACGAATGTGCTGATTGATATTTCTTCGCGGGATAAGCATATGCGTTCGCTTGCCGCAGGCATAAATAAACAGCTTCGTATGCTCAGAAAAGAACGGCACAGATTTCAGCAGGGAGATACAGAACTGAAAAATGCTGTTACCAATATATCGCATGACCTCCGTACGCCGCTTACGGCAATATGCGGTTATCTGGATTTGTTGGAAACACAGGAAAAATCAGAAGAAGCCGAAAGGTATTTAACCATTATCCGTGAACGGTGCACACTGCTGACTCAGCTTACAGAGGAGCTGTTCCGATATTCGGTTATTCTTACATCCGGGGAAGAACTGAAAACAGAAAATATACTGATGAATAATGTGCTTGAAGAAAGCGTGGCAGCCTTTTATGCCACGCTTGTTGCACATAAAATAATGCCTGAAATTGTTCTGCCTGAAAAAAAGGTGATATGCAGGGCAGATTATGCGGCTGTTTTACGCATATTTTCAAATCTTCTGAGCAATGCAGTTAAATACAGCAGCGGTGATTTAAACATAACGCTTAAGGAAACCGGCGAAATCTTATTTGAGAACACAGCTGATGGGCTTGATAAGGTGCAGGCGAGCAGACTGTTTGATCGCTTTTATACGGTTGAAGCCGCAAGGCATTCCACCGGACTGGGTCTTTCCATCACGCGTGCACTGGCAAAGCAGATGGGCGGAAATGTTTTGGCAGTGTATCATAACGGAAAACTTCGTATTTCTGTTCTTCTGCCGTTGGCGGAAAACGCCTTACACTGATACAAAAAATGTTAAAACCCCTTTCTATTTTCATACGGATATGTTAAAATAAAAGAAAAAGGGGTAATTTTATGCAGCATGAAATCACTGCGAAGCAAAGGCTTCTTGATTCAAACGGAAATATTGCTGAACCCGGCTATGCCAAAAAGCTTTTCTGGCAGTACAGCAGGGAGGATATTAAGGCGCCCAAAATGCGCATTAAGGAATGGGATTATTATTACATAGGCAATCAGGATTATGCGCTTTGCCTTACGCTTGCAGATGCAGGCTATGTAAGCAGCCTTTCGGTTTCCCATCTGGAATTCGGAGATAATCCAGTTCAGACAAATGATTCCGAGCTTGGCTTTTTCCCGCTCGGGAAGCTTAAGCTGCCTGCCACAAGCGAAATCGGAAATGTGCATGCAGAGGTGGGCACACTGGATATGTATTTTGATAATGACGGCACGGTGCGTCATCTCTACGGCTCTTATGACAATTACTGCAACAGTAAGAAAGCACTTATTTTTGATATTACTTTAACGGACTTTCCCGAAGAAAGCATGGTTATTGCAACACCTTTTGACAAGGATAAGCATTTTTACTATAATCAGAAAATCAACTGTATGCGTGCTGATGGCTATTTTGAATTTAATGGCAGGCGGTATGAATTCAATAGGGAAAACGGCTCGCTTGCCACGCTGGACTGGGGCAGGGGCGTCTGGACCTATGATAATACCTGGTATTGGGGCTCCGGGCAGACGGTGCTTGAAAGCGGCGATGTTTTCGGCTTCAATATAGGCTACGGTTTCGGCAACACATCGGCAGCAAGCGAAAATATGCTGTTCTATAACGGAAAAGCACATAAGCTTGAGGATATTACCTTCAATATCCCAATGGAAAACGGTGAATATAAATATATGCAGCCATGGACCTTTACTTCGTCTGACGGCAGATTTGAAATGACCTTTAAACCGGTTATAGACAGACAGGCACCTGTGAATTTGAAGATGATCTGCATGATTCCGCATCAGGTGTTCGGTCTGATGTCCGGCACGGCAGTGCTTGATGACGGCACAGAGATTAAAATTAAAGACAGGCTTGTGTTTGCAGAGCGTGTGCACAATAAATGGTAAAAAGAATATAAAAAAGCGGATAGCAGGGTGCCTGTTATCCGCTTTTTGTTATATTTGATTTTAGTTGAGAACCTTGAAATCAACCTTGCCAACCTTTGTTCTGGGAAGCTCATCTATGAAAACAACTTCCTTCGGAACAGACCATTTTGAAAGGTTCTGATTGCCAAACTGTTTGATTTTGCTGATAAGCTCTGCTTCATCGTCATGTGCAAACTTCTTGTTTTTCACAACGAAAAGCTTAAGCATGGTTTTTCCGCCGTTTTCCTTGCCGATAACGCAGCAGTCATAAATCTCTGCCATTGCACGGTAGGTTTCTTCAATAAAGGACGGATAAACAAGATAGCCGCTGATTTTATAAACTCTCTTCAGACGCTGACGATAATAAATATCGCCGCGTTCATCAATAAAGCACATATCTCCTGTATGAAGCCATACTCTGCCGTCTTCATGCTCAACAAGCATTTTGGCGGTTTCTTCGGGATCGTTCCAATAGCCCTGCATAAGCGTAGGCGCATAGATGCAGAGTTCGCCGTCTTCACCCTCACATTTTTCGGTTGTGCCGGGCTTAACCGTCATGGCTTCAACATTGTAGCACGGAACACCGATGCAACCCTGCGGGGCTTCACGGCGCGGATCGGTGAAGGTGCAGACCGTAACACATTCCGTTAAGCCGTAGCCGGAAACAAAATGCACTCTTGCGCCGTTTTCTTTCAGAAGCCTATCCATTTTCTCTGTAAGGGAATAGGGAACAACATCTCCGCCGGAGCCGATAAGCTTCATTGTGCTCATATCAACACCTTTGAGATAGCCTGCCTTGTAAACCTTTTCAAAGAAATCAGGCACACCGAAAATGTAGTTAAGATGATATTTTTTAACCGCATCGCTGCACATTTTTGCATCAAAAGCAGGGAACAGAGCCTGTGCCATACCAACGCACATGGAAACATGCATGCAAAGCGCAAAGCCGAATCCATGGAACACGGGAAGGGCAGTAAGCATGCCGTCATGATCCTGATCCACTTTCATATTCATAACCTGTTCCACAACATCAACAAGCTCATAGGAAAGATTATTGATTGCTTCTGATGTAAGCATAACACCTTTCGGATTGCCGGTTGTGCCGCCTGTCATCATAATTGCCGCGGTTGCCTGCGGATCATCAGCTGTTTCCGGAACGCCGTTTTCGCTGATGTAAGCTTCGCCCTCTTTAATGAAATCTGCAAAATCAATCAGCTTTTTAACATTGGTTGCCGGAGCAGTTTTTCCCTTTATTTTCTTTTTGTATGTAAGATTTGCGGCAACGCCGAACAGAGATTTCGGGAAATACTGTGCGGTTCGGCATTTGATAACGGTTAAATCGGGATTTTCCGCAAATGCCTTTTCGGAGACATCAAAGCAGAAAGCATATTTTGCGCCAACCAGATTAATGGTGTAATCTGCTTCGGATTTAACGGAAAGCGGATGCAGCATAGATGCAACGGCACCGATTTTATTTACTGCATAAACTGCGGCAACACACTGCGGCATATTCGGAAGACAGATAACAACTCTGTCTCCCTTTTTAACACCGTTTGCAGCAAGCGCTGCGGCGCATTTATCAATCATATCGGATGTTTCATTCCAGCTGAGTGTGTTGTGATAATAGTAAAGGCAGGGATGATCTCCTCTTTCCTTTACTGAATTTTCAAACTGCTGATACATGGTTGTTTTTACATTGTATTTTGTTGTGTATTCAATCATAAGAAAGCTCCATTTCTAAATTTTCGTTACTATTTTATATAAAATGTAAAAAACTTTCAAGCAGACGGTATAAATCTTTATCAATTGTTTATCTTTTATTATATGTCTGTTAATATTTTCAGTTGTAATTGACTTTTTTCGGCCTTGTGGTATTATATTACATATATTATTCGGAAAGATTAAATTTATTATGGCTTATAAAATAAAAAAAGATCCTATAAACAAAATACCGAAAGCGCAGCTTGCATTCTGGATAGTTGTAAGAATTTCTATGATCATTTGTGCTGCCTATTCTTTTATAAACGGCGATTTGGTTATGGGCTTTGAATCCTTATTCTGCTTTATTTTTACGCATTTGTGGGATATGTTTCAGATTTTCGGCAATGGTTCGTTTATTGAAGAAGTGCCGCCGCTTTCACAGACTCTGCTGAATGTCATTATTTTTATCGGCATCGTTATCGGTTCTTATTTCGGGGTATTTGATTCGGTTTCGTGGTTTGATAATTTTATGCATGTGCTTTCAGGTTTTGTCTGTGCTTCTTTCGGTTATGACTTTGCGTGTATTATTCAGCGCAAAAAAGGGCAGTGTGCGGCTACTCTTGCAGCTATTTTTGCGCTTATGTTTGCACTTTCCATTGCCGTAAGCTGGGAATTTTATGAATTTCTTATGGATACACTTCACGGTACAAATCTTCAGCTTGCCAAGGAAGGACCCGAAACGGCAATGTTTGATCTGGCAAAGTACCGTGGTGAATACGGCTATATCGGCCTTGTGGATACCATGGTGGATATGATGATGAATGCAGCAGGCGGCATTATCGGTATGATATTTATGATTATTCTGCGCAATAAAAAGAAGAAAAGCGTTTGAATTCAAAGAGGTGAAAGGTTTGAAAATATCCACAAAGGGAAGATATGCACTGCGGCTGATGCTGGATCTTGCAATTCATAATACAGGTGAAAATGTTTCCATTAAAATGATTTCAGAGCGTCAGGGAATCAGCATAAAATATCTTGAACAGATTATTTCTATGCTGAACAGAGCAGGCTTTGTGAAAAGTGAAAGGGGATCGGGCGGCGGTTACCGTCTTGCCAGAAGACCCGAAGAATACACCGTGGGCATGATACTCCGATTAACGGAAGGAAGCCTTGCACCTGTGGCTTGTGTGGAGGAGGAGCAGAAGTGCCCGCGCTTTCATGCATGTGCCACTAATCTTGTCTGGGAACGGCTGAATTATGCCATCAATGATGTGGTGGACAGCTTAAC
>CAJUDJ010000028.1 GCA_910584985.1 uncultured Eubacterium sp.
AGCCGTAATATCCTTTGGAATATCAACAAGAACCGGCCCTTTTCTGCCGCTTTGTGCAATTTCAAATGCCCGGCGCAGCGTTACAGCAAGCTCTTTAACATCCTTAACCATGAAATTATGCTTTGTTATCGGCATTGTAATACCTGTAATATCAACCTCCTGAAAAGAATCCCTGCCAAGACCTGATGTTGCATAATTGCAGGTAATGGCAACAACAGGGATGGAATCCATATAAGCTGTTGCAATTCCTGTTACAAGATTTGTGGAACCGGGACCCGAGGTGGCAAAGCAAACGCCAACCTTGCCTGTTGCCCTACTGTATCCGTCCGCAGCATGCGAAGCACCCTGCTCATGCGCAGTAAGAATATGATTGAAAGTATCGCCGTATTTATAAAGCTCATCAAAAATATTAAGAATTGTTCCGCCGGGATAACCGAACACGGTATCAACACCCTGCTCCTTAAGAACCTCCAGAACGATCTGTGAACCGTTTAATTTCATATTAACCCTCCTACAATTTAATTTTAATAACTATTTTATTATTTTTATATTAATATGTCAAGATTTATCTTTATTTGATTTTGACAAATTCCTTAAGCTGTGATAGAATGCTTTTTGTTAAATAATTTATAAATGATAAAAGGCTGTGGTGAAGATTATGAAGCTTGGAATCGTAGGACTTCCGAATGTCGGAAAAAGCACATTATTCAATGCAATTACAAATGCAGGCGCGCAGAGTGCCAATTATCCTTTCTGCACAATTGAGCCCAATGTGGGAATGGTAAGCGTTCCCGATGAAAGACTGGATAAGCTTGCAGAAATGTACTGCCCCGATAAATTCACGCCTGCAACAATTGAATTTGTTGATATTGCAGGATTGGTAAAAGGTGCATCCAAGGGCGAGGGACTTGGCAATAAGTTTTTGAGTCATATCCGGGAAGTGGATTCCGTTATCCATGTTGTAAGATGCTTTGAAAATAACGATATAACGCATGTTGACGGTTCGATTGACCCTGCAAGAGATATTGAAACAATCAATCTTGAGCTTGTTTTATCAGACCTTGATATTCTTTCCAGAAGAATAGACAGCAGAAAAAAAGCTATGAAGGGCGACAGAACCATTGCACCCGAGGTGGCTTTCCTGGAAAGGCTCTATGCCGAAATGGAAAGCGGAAAAACAGCAAGAGCCGTTGAAATTTCCGAGGAGGAACAGGAATATCTTAAAGAGGTTTCCCTGCTTACAATTAAGCCTGTGATTTATGCCTGCAATATGAGCGAGGATGATTTTGCAAACGGAATTGAAAACAATAAGAATTATAACATTGTTAAGAAAATTGCAGCAGAAGAAGGCGCAGAAACCCTTCCCATCTGTGCTGAAATGGAAGCAGAAATTGCAACGCTTGATGAGGATGAAAAGGAAATTTTCCTTGCTGATATGGGGCTTGAAAAAAGCGGACTTGACAGGCTTATCAAAAAAAGCTATCACCTGCTTGGCTTAATATCCTTTCTTACCGCCGGCAAAAAAGAAGTAAGGGCGTGGACAATTAAAGAAGGCACAAAAGCGCCGCAGGCAGCCGGAAAAATCCACACGGATTTTGAACGCGGTTTTATAAGAGCCGAGGTTGTTGCCTTTGATGATTTAACGGAAAACGGAAGTCTCAGTGCCTGCAGGGAAAAAGGACTTGTTAAAAGCGAAGGCAAAGAATATGTTATGAAGGACGGAGATATTGTTGAATTCAGATTTAATGTCTAATTCCGGTAAAATTCCTTTGTATTTACTGCAAAAATAAAACTTGACGGAATATACTTTTAGGTGTATATTAGAATAGGTGAAGAAGATATGAGGATGTTAAAAAACTTAACTGAAACTGAAATTCTTTCACTTTCCAAAGAAGGAGATAATGAAGCATTAACCTTCATTATCACAAGATACAGAACAGCAGTTGAGGTTTTGGCTTCAAAGTATGCAGGCTTTGCAATTGAACGGGAGGATTTAATACAGGAAGGAATGATTGGCCTTCTTGCAGCGGTCAAATCCTTTGATTGCAAAAAAGGAATCCTGTTCAGCACCTATTGCTGCACATGTATCAACAATTCTCTACAAACGGCTCTTCGCAAGGTAAGCAGACGAAAAGATGTTCCCCCGGGAAACATTGTTCCGCTTGAAGAATGGTTCGCCGAAAACGGCGGTACCTCGCTGAGTGCCGAAGATTCTTTCCTTGCTCAGGAAAGCGTGTCAATGCTAACACAACAACTTCAGGATGAACTCTCCGAATTTGAAAACAATGTTTTGAGATTACATATGATTGGTTGCAGTTACAGTGAAATCGCAGAAAAATTAAGCAAAAACCCAAAGGCGATTGATAACGCTTTACAGCGCATTAGAAAGAAACTGAAAGTAGTTTCCTTCTGATTGTCCAGAGGTTGCACTGCAACTAATTTTATATGAAAGAGAGGTTTAAAGGATGTACGAAGATAAAACTTTAGTTTGCAAAGACTGCGGAAATGAATTCGTTTTCACAGCAGGCGAACAGGAATTTTATGCTGAAAAAGGCTTTGTAAACGAGCCGCAGAGATGCAAGGAATGCCGCAGCGCAAGAAAAGCAGCAGCAAAAGGCCCGAGAGAAATGCATGATGCTGTTTGTGCCAGCTGCGGAGCTGCATGCAAGGTTCCGTTCCAGCCAAGAGAAGACAGACCTGTTTATTGCAGTGAATGCTTTGCAAAAATGAATGAGGAATAATTCAAAATTAAAGCCGTTTTTGTATTAAAACGGCTTTCTTTTTTAAAAAAGTATTGACAACCATATATTCCTGTGATACTATATTCGAGCAGATACGGAGAGGTATCGAAGCGGTCATAACGAGGCGGTCTTGAAAACCGTTTGGCCAAAAGCCACATGGGTTCGAATCCCATCCTCTCCGCCAATAAAAAAGAGTACCATCAGGTGCTCTTTTTTTACTTATATAGGTATGAGATTTCGATTTTTCATAAAGCACAGCAAAATTTTCAGTTTAACAGAAAGAATAAACACAAAACAGAAACAACATTACTGTTGTTTCTGTTTTGTGTTTTAATAAAAATTCCGATATTTTATAATCTCATTTCATCCTCTTTGCGCTGTTTTGAGGAATGAACAGCAGCTGTTATGCCAAAACCAAGCCCGCCGCCTGCAGCCAGACCAATCAGAATAAACAGCCACCACAGCGGATATTTTTGTTTTTCCTTTTCTTCTGGTTCTTCGGTAATTTCAACTTTTTCCTCAATAATTGTCGACAAATCAACCGTCTGTGAATAATTCTCACCGAATTCATCCTCATAGCTGATTACGGCAGTTCCCGTTGCTTCGCCAAGCTTCTCCGTGCTTACTCTGAAATTCGTGCTCCCTGTTGCACTTGTTCCGGCCTGAATTTCACCGATAAACAAAGCGCTGCCTGTTTCAAGCCCATCAACGGCAAACGAAATTTTGCAGTTGCGGATTATACTCTTCCCCGTATTCATAAGAATCGGAGAAACCGTTTCCGTGTTGCCTTGTGTAACCTTAACAGGAAGCATAAGTGCATCATATTCAAGCGAAACCGGTTGCTTAATATTGATGCTGATGATATCTGATGCCGAATACGGCGTATAATATTTATCCTCATATTCAACCGTTAGGTTCAGCTTATGTTCACCTGTTGCTGCTGTTTTTGAAGCGACAAGCGGCACTTTCCATGTGTAAGAGCTGTTTGCACTAATTTTTTCCACAAACTTTGTGCCTGTACCGCTTACTTTAATATCGCCGCTTTCCTCTGTAAGAGAAAGCTTTATATTGCTTACCGCTTTTGTTTTGCTGAAATTTTTAATTACAATTTCAACTGCTTTTTCCGCATCGGGTGAAAGACTGTCCCCTTCCATTTTATAAGAGGTAAGCATAACTCTCGGATTGGAGGCATCCGTTTTTTCCTCAGCTACATCCTCGGCATAAACCACGGCAGCAAAGGAAAAGCACAGTACAAAAGTTAAAATAAATGTTAAAAACTTTTTCATATTCTACAACTCCCTTATATTATCAATAATGCTGTTTTTTATTTCTTTATGGATTTTCAGCCACAGGTTTATACTGCATACACCAAACAGAACTGCACAGGCAAGCACTGTCTGCCAGATATGAATATCCAGATAGAATGCAGCCGTGCTGTCTTTAACCTTGGTAACAATAAAAGCAATCAGCATAAATATGCCGAAAAGACCGAATCCGGATGCAAAGCTGATTGTGAAAGTGGTAAGAAGCTGACGCATATACGCATTCATAATGATATTCACCGAGGCGCCGACTGCACGCATTGTTCCGATTTTCCGCTTGCTTTCCCTTATCTTTGAAGACATGGAATTATTAATAATGCTTGCACTTATGCTTAAAAACAGAATAATAATTGAAATCATAGAGAAAAGTACTGTGTTATAATATTTTCGGTTTGCCTGTGCACTTGCAAAATCCGATTCAATATAAGAATCTTTTACATTTGAAGTGATGGTTGACAGAAATTCATTCATATACAACTCTGTTTCCTCATCACAGTCGGTTTTCAAAGAAATATTTATATTTCTGAATTTCTCATATTCAGAAAAATGCCGCATTCCCGATACGGTTGTAACCGCCTTTAATTGATTTCCGATTCCGAAATAAATTTCATCCATAAAATTTTCCGGCTCTTCTGATAATATTGCACCAACGGTAACCTCCCTGTCTTTTCTGGAATAATCGCCTTTCAATTCAAATGTTTCATCCACATCACTGCCCCAGATAACACTCAGCTTTATTTTATCGCCTGCTTTTATATCGCGCTCTGCCTGCATAAACTGCGTCTTTTTTTTATTGATTTTATCATCAATCCGCGGTGCCATACCATAGCCGCTATCACTTTGGTTTGTAAAATAAAACGCAAATTCCGTTGGCGCAAACAGAATAATTTCCTCACCTGAATTGAGCTTATTGATATCAATTCTGCCGTCAACAACGGAATCGTTCAATTTGGCGATAATTTCAGGCGAATATGCTTCTATACCTGTTTCATAAAGCATTTCGGAATAGCCGTATTTCTGCATAACAGGGCCATACTGTTTTTCATAATCGTTTGCAAGATAAGAATCAATTTCATTCTGATTCAGATAAATAAATTCCGATGTTTCGCTGTCATAATAATTAGCCGAATTGCAGGCATAAAGCGTTTTTAGATACGGCGTAAATTCATCAAACAGCATAAAGGCATTGCAGCGCTGTGCACCGAATGCACTTTTTACATAAGGAGATGCAAGTGCTTTCTGAAGATCATTATTTGTAAAACCACCTTCATATTCTAATATGTTTACACCAGCGATTACATTTCCCGGCGGAACTTTTAAAGTATAGTCATAATTATAGGACATATAATCTTCGACATCTGCTTTTTCTGTTTTATAGGATGAAAAGCCATAGCAGGAAACAAAAATAGTAAGAACCAGTATAACAATAACCGCCGTATTTGTTTTTCTGCTGAAAAGCATTTCCCTGTGTGCTATTAGAGCTGATGGGCTGAACTGTTTTTTGGAAACAATCTTCTTTTTCCTCATTTTTCTTGCATATTCTATGTTTCTTACAGACTGCACAGGGGAAATTTTAGCTGCCGAAACAAGCGGAATCAATGCTGCACACATAACACAGA
This sequence comes from uncultured Eubacterium sp., assembly GCA_910584985.1. Lineage (GTDB taxonomy): Bacteria > Bacillota > Clostridia > Oscillospirales > Acutalibacteraceae > Eubacterium_R. The sequence continues at coordinate 5,683 of CAJUDJ010000028.1, forward strand.
TAATGCCGAAAACTGCACAGCCGATAAGCACACGCCAATCGGGAATAAAGATGAAGCTGTCCCCCATCAGCTTTGAAATTCCGTAAACAAGCGCATAAGACAGAATTATGCTTACCGGGGCGGAAATAAGGCTGATTATAAAGGCTTCCCTGCCGAATATATGAATAATCTGGCGTTTTGTTGCACCAACGGTGCGAAGCATTCCAATCTGCTTTTTGCGTTCTTTCAGATTGGAATTAAACGCATTTACAATGCCCATACAGGAGGCAGCAAGCAGAACCACAGCCAGAATAACAGCAAAGATAATATCTGTTTTCAGAGAATCCGTTTCATCGCCGCTTTGATTTGTAAAATACGCCATAACATAGTTGTCGTATTCAAAAGCAGTTTTATCATTTACCAAATAGGTAAAGAAAGTTTTAAAGTTTCCGTTTTCATTGTTATTATTTTCTGTGATATAAGAAATAAGCAGTTCTTTTCCCCCGGCTTCTGCAACCGTATCATCGCTTACAAATGCAGAAGGAATTAAATTCAGGCAATCATTTGAAGCTGCCAGATTTGATTTTTTATTTTCGGCAATTCCAACAAGCGTATAGCTTTTCTCAACCGGCTCGGCAAGAAATTCCATACCGTTCTGAATCAGCATATGAATCGTTATTGTATCCCCGATTTCAGCATCAGGGCAAAGCGACATATAGGCTGCTTTCTCAAGCGCAATTTCATTTTCCTGTTTCGGATATGCACCCTCAACAAAAGTAAGATAGGAAATATTCTTTGTTTTTTGATCAAGCCGTGCCACTGAAATTTTATTGTCCCTGCTTTGCTCTGAATACACACTGCCGATTACATATGCAAAGCTGTAATCAGACACTACACCCTCCTGCACTGCCTGCTGCAAAAGTGCTTCACTTGCATCCACATAGCAGCCGTCCTGCGCACCAACCGTGTTATTCTGTATTTCTTCCATGGAGGTTTTCATACAGGAAAGAAAGAACAGAACACTGGATGAAAAAACCATAGACAGAATAATGCCCAGAATCAGCAGTGTGTACTGCCCTTTCCGCTTTATTAAATTTTTTCCTGCAATGGAATTAACCGTTAATTTTTTATTTTTCATAATCATAATTCCCTGATATTATCTATTATGCTGTTTTTTGTTTCTTTTCGTATTTTAAACCACATATTCAGACTGCATACGGAAAACAGAATGATGCACGCTAAAACCGTCTGCCAAATTGAAAAGACAAGCCATGGGCGTTCATTATGCATCCTTATATAAAGTATTATAAAACTGATAATATAGGAGCCGAAGCCGATTCCAAAGCTCCATAAAAAGATCGTCATAAGCTGACGAACATAGATTTTGGCAAGAAGTTCCTGTGTGGCACCGACAGCCCGTAATGTACCGATAACTCTTTTGCCGTTTCTGATTTGTGCTGACATTGTATTGTTTATCATACTTGCCGCAACGCTGATAAGCAGAATAACAATGGCAGCAACGGAAAGCAGAACAGATGTATTGAATTGCTTCGATTCCTGAATATAGTTATAAAATGATCTTATTTCGGCATAATTGATGTCTGCAGACAAATCCTCAAGAAAATCCTGCATTTCAAGATAAACTTTTTCATCACTGTTTTCCTTAAGATTAATATTAAGATTGCAGTATTCCTCATACGGTGAAAAATACTTCATTGCGTTTATCGAGGTAATTACTTTGATATTGTCCCAAATACCAAGCATGATTTCATCACCCTGAAAATGTTCGGGCAGTTTTGAAAGAACTGCACCTACTGTAACTTCCTTATCTGTTCGTACACAATCCGCAGGAAAATCAGCCGTTGCTGCGTTTTCATTTGACAGAGTGCTGACGGTTATTCTGTCTCCTGCTTTGATATTCCGCTCTGCAATTTTATAATATTTTATATTATCGTTAATTCTGTCATCTGTATAATCAGAAATGCGTTCATACCCGTATTTATCTTTTTCATATTTATATGCCGTTTTTTCAGGTGCAACAAGTATGATTTCTTCGCCTGAATTTATTTTATCTATATTGATTTTTCCATCTATAACGCTGTCCTGAAGCCTTTCAAAAAGATGCGGCGAATAAGCCTCAATGCCTGACGGCAGCAATTCTTTGGCATAACCGTATTTTTCTTTAATTTCGCCAAGCGTGTAATCATAAACCTGATTTAAATATTCGTCTATGTTGTTTTCGTCTATCTTAAAATCCATATTAACATCATTGGCGCTTCTGCTGTAATTTGCAAAGAAATAATCTGTTTTGCTGTCAAACAGAACAAAAGCGTTTGCTTTTTGTGCGCCATGCGCCGACTGCACATATGAAAGCTTAAGTACATTCTGCAAATCACGGTCCGTGAATCCGTTTTCTAAATTTTCAAAATTAACATATTGGTTTGCATAATGATAAACGCCGCTATAACTTGCACCATTTGGAAAAACAACATAATCATAGGCAAGATAATACGGATTTCCCTCTTTAATCAAGGAATCTGCAAACGAAAAACCATAGCAAGAAAAAACAATGGTTATTACAAGAATTGCACAAACAGTAATCTGCCTTGTTTTATGAAAGGAGGCACTTCTTTTGGCAAGAAGCACAGAAGTACGAAAGCTTTTCTGTGTTTTTATCTTTTTGTTTTTCATGCTGCGTGTATATTCAATATTTCGGATTGCCTGCACAGGTGAAATTTTTGAAGCCTTGGAAAGCGGAATCAAGGCTGCTGTCATAACACAGCAAATTCCGAACACAGAACATAAAACAAGTACCTTCCAATTTGGAACAAATGTAAAATTTTCACCAAGCATTTTTGAAATTCCAAACACAGCAAAATAAGAAACCAAAACGCTGACAGGAGCGGAAACAAGACTGATTATAAAGGCTTCCCTGCCGAATATATAGATAATCTGGCGTTTTGTTGCGCCCACCGTGCGGAACATACCAATCTGCTTTTTGCGGTCATTCAAATTAGAAGAAAACGCATTTACAATACCCATACAGGAAGCAACAAGAAGAATAACGGAAAAAATGATAATAAAGGTAAGATTTTCAGTTATTATACTGCTGATGTTATTCAAAAAATAGCTTGTTTCGGTGCAATACAATAAATGGTCTTCTGCAAGACCGTTGCTTTCATCATCACAATATACATATAAATTCATATCCTTCTGCTGCGGTTCTGCTTCTGTAAGATAGGAAATCAGCATTTCTTTCCCGCCAAGTGCTGTCCGGCTGTTTTCACTTACAAAAACAGATGGCAAAAACTGAGATATTTCCAGCATTTCCATATTAAACTCCAAGTTGGCCTTTTTATTTTTGGCAATACCAACCAGCCTGTATGTTTTTTCCTCTGTTTGGTCCATAAGTGCTGTGCCATTCTGTGAACAGAAAGTTAAAGTGATTTCATCACCTATACGGGCATCGGGAGCAAGCCTTGCAAGCGTTGATTTTTCTATGGCAATTTCATTTTCAGCAGTCGGATAATTTCCCTCAATAAAGGACTGATAAGAAAGTTCTTTTGCCTTTTCATCCAAAAAAGCTATAGAATATGCATGATTCTCTCCGCTTTCTTCGGAATAACCCATGCCGATAACATGGGCAAAGCCGTATTCATCAATAACACCATTATCAGCTGCCTTTTTCATAACCGCATCGCCTGCATCAAAATAGATTGCATCCTGTGCCCCGGTCAGATTTTTTGATGAAACATCCAAAGAGGTCTGCATACAGGACAGGAAAAACAGCACACTTGACGAAAATACCATCGCAAGCACAATACCAAATATAAGCAAGGCATACTGCCCTTTGCGCTTAACTAAATTTTTACCGGCAATGGAATTAACAGTCAGTTTCCTTTTCATAAATTACTCCTTGCCGGCTTTACTGTCGTTTACAATTCTGCCGTCCTCAATCGTTAAAATCCTGTCTGCCTGCTCGGCAACATGAAGATCATGCGTTACAAGAATAAGGGTTATGCCGAATTCCTTTCCTGCATATTTCAGAAGCGAAAGCACTTCTCTGCCGCTTTTTCCGTCCAGGTTACCTGTAGGCTCATCCGCAAACAGAATAGCCGGCTTATTGGCAAGCGCCCTTGCAATGGCAATGCGCTGCTGCTGTCCGCCTGAAAGCGCAGACGGAAGATGATCCACCCTGTCCTCTATTCCGAGAATTTTAATTACTTTTTCAAGATATTTCTCGTCTGCTTTTTTCTTATCCAGCATTACAGGCAGAAGAATATTTTCATATCCTGTCAATTCCTGCACCAGATTATATGCCTGAAATACAAAACCAAAGCGCCTGCGCCGTAAAATGGAAAGCTGATTATCATTATAATCGGAAAGTTTCTTTTCGCCGTAGGTAATATAACCCGATGTAGGATATTCCAGGCTGCTGAGCATATGAAGAAAAGTGGATTTGCCCGAACCGGAGGGACCTGTTATTGCACAAAATTCCCCCTGTTTAAACTGAACGGTAACATTATCCACTGCTTTGATAACATTATCTCCGCTGAGATATTCTTTTGTTAAATCCGTGCATTCAATAATATTCATTACTTCTGTTCCTTTCCTGATAACACATTTTTTATTTTTCATCTTTATAATAAAGCATTTATCTTACTTTTCACTTAAATTTATCTTACATTTTCTTAAGAATAAAATCAGGTTCAGTCCAAACAGAAGAAAAACCCGAAACACAAAAAGGCTTTTCCATCAGGAAAAGCCAGCAATAATATTTATATTGCCTCGTAACCGTCTAAATGCGGGAAGCACATTGTTACCGATAAACCACCGTTTTTATTTTCGGCATTAATAATGCCGTGATGTTTTTCAACGATGGCTTTAGTGATTGCAAGGCCTATTCCGGCACTGTTCGGATTTGACGTATCGGCACGGTAAAACCGAACAAACAGATTCGGTATTTCTTCTTCCCTGATGCCGCCGCCGTTATCGGATATTTCAATGGATGTTGAATGGGCGTTGCCGTCAATGATAACTGAAACCGTTCCGTTTTCAGGCGTATGCTCGCTTGCATTTTTAATTATATTCCCGATTGCCTCGGAAAGCCATGCTCTGTCGCAACGAAGCATGCTCTTTCCTTTTATCTGATAATTCTTATTCGGAAAAAGATGGCGGAATTCCGCAATAAGGCTTTCGGCAATTTCACAAATTCTGTTTGACTGAAAATCCATAACATAGGAATCGGATTTTATTTTTTCAAGCCTTATCAGCTTCTGAATCAGATTTTCCATTCGGTCTATAAGCTGAAGCTGCTTTTGTGTATATTCTGTTTCAGAGACGGATTTTTCCATTTCGCAGTACAGCCTTAAGCCAGCAATCGGTGTTTTCAGCTGATGCGAAATATCAGAAATAAATTCCGTGTTTTTTCTTGCTTCGGAAAGCCTGTTGCTTTGTTCAAGATTTATAATGCTTTCGAGATCGGCAACACTGTTCTGAAGCATGGCAAAACGATTTTCTGACACACTGAAATCCGTTGATTTTCCGCTTTTTATAAATTCATCAATGCTGTTTTTCAGTTTAAGAATTTTTTTATTCTGTCTAATGTAAAGAAAAAAGAAAATTGCTGCCAAAAGAAACAGCACAGCAGCTACAAGCAAAGCAAATTCGGTTTCGTTCATTCGCTTTCCTCCCATCGGTATCCGACTCCGCGTATGGTTTTGATATGCTTCGCCCCAACCTTATCACGCAGGCGGCTTATATGCACGGACAGTGTATTATCATCAATAAAGTTATTGTTATCGTCCCATATATTCCGAAGAAGCGTTCCCCTTGTAACAATAATGCCGCTGTTGCGCATCAGCATAGATAAAATCTGAAATTCCGTTGGCGTAACAAAAATATTTTTTCCGCCTTTTTTAACAGACATATTATTCATATCTATCACAATATCACTGCTTACAACGGTTACACCGCCGCTTCTTCTGAGCAGTGCACGCACGCGGGAAAGAAGCTCCAGCAGCTTAAACGGCTTTGTAACATAATCGTCTGCACCGGCATCAAGCCCTCTTACAATCTGTATTTCATCATCACAGGCTGTTAAAAACAAAATGGGAGTGCTGATGTTTGTTTTTCTTATATCCGCACATAAGTCAAAACCGCTTCCGTCCGGCAGCATAACATCAAAAATCATAAGATTATAGTTTGATTCGGAAAGCATTTCCCCTGCCTGCTTACAGCTGCTGGCAGCTTCGGTAACATAACCCTCTCTCTGAAGCATTTCAGATAAACCCTCTCGAAGAAAAGCATCATCCTCAAGTATAAAGATTTTTTCGTTCATCAAATCATTCCTTTTAAGAATATGTTATCATATATAAAGCATTAAATCAAATACAGTTTTTCATTTTGTAAGCCCGGTAAGGAGAAAAAGAATAATAAAGTTTATACAAGCATACATATTAGTGTATTAATACATAAAGGATGATAAAAATGAAAAACAGATTTTGGAATAAAAAACAATCAAACAAGAAATTTGCAGTAACACTTTCCGATGTTATCCGTGGAATTCAGCACTGTGTGAATTCCAGTGTTGAAATACTTGAAACTCATTTTATAACACAGCTTGATAAATATGTTGATGATAAAAGCAGGATTCTAACAAAGACCATTCGTCTGGATGATAAACATGCTGTTGATATTCCGCTGTTCTGCATGAGCAGCCATAATGCACTGAATCTTGACGAAATGGAGGTAAAAATCAAGGTGAATCTTCTTGATCTGGATATAAAGGAATTCGGCAGCAGCTATAAAGGAGATGAGGAACTCTTCTCGGTAACACGCTCATCCTTCAATATTGATGCCGTAAACTGCAGCAGCAGCGATGCCAACAATATTGACATAAGCATGAAATTCAAAGCTTCGGAAACACCGGAAGCAATCAGCAGAATTTCTGAAAAATTAGCAAACACAATCAATACATATAATCTTGAAACAACCGTATAAAAAAGGAGAAAATATATGAATCATGAAATAGTTGGCGGAATCATAAACAGCCTTCCGATTGAAAAAATGGTTGCTGCTCCCCTTATTGCAACAATAAAGGCGCAGAGCCAGATGAGCCATATGCTTGCACAGTTTGTGCAGGATGTTGGCCTTGACCAGAACGGCAATGTAAGAATGGTAACCATGAAATATAACGAAAACACAGTGGATGCAAGCGGAAAGGCAGCTTTTGAGGAACGCTATATTCAGGCACCATTTCTTGCACTTACGGGCATTCCCAATCTTGCCATTGAGGATGTAAATATTGCCTTTGACCTTGAAGTTACAACAGCAGAAGAGGATGTTGCCAAAAATAATGTAGACAGCACGGTGAGCACAGAATATAAATCCATCTGGAGCCCTGTTACTGCCAAGTTTTCAGGAAATGTTTCCCATAGCTCGCAGCAGACAAGAAAAACCGACACACGGGCAAAATACAGCTTTAATGTGAATGCACGAAAGCAGGGCACACCGGAAGGTCTTATGAGAATTATTGACGCCGTTACAAATGCCGCCGCAACGCCTACAAAAGAAAAAAAGAAAAGCAATCTGATTGAAGAAGCTAAAACACCTGCAAAATAATCCACTGTAATTCAATCATAACAAAAAGGAGGGGTTAACCCCTCCTTTTAAAATTCTATTCAGAAAACAATTACTGCCTTACCGCTGCATAATTCACATCCACTGATTTTTTAAACAGCATATAATCATATTTCGGCCGCCATTCATCACCGCACTGTGTTTTTTCTGAAAATTCCGCTTCGTCTGCACCTGCATTTATGGCCGTTACGCCAACAAGGCTTCCGTTTTCCTTATAAGCCGTATCCCAGAATGCATGATGCCCTATATAGGTTACGGAAGACGGAATATACATATACGAGAGCCCACGGCAGTAATAGAAGCAATCCGAGCCGATATATTCAAGCCCCTCAGGCAGTGAGTTATACACACTGCTCATAGAATCAACAGCTTTATAGGTAACATCGGAAATAACAGCATCCGATTTATAGCTGAACACATTCAGCAGCACTGTGTTTTTGAAAACAGCCATGGATTCCAGAGTTTTAACACCCTCGGGCAGATACAAATCCGTTATATTGGAATAGGCAAATGCAAGCTGCCCTATTTTTGTAACCGTTGACGGAACTACATAAGTTCTGATCTGCCTGTTATACTCTGCAAGGAAAGCTTCATCATATATTTCGGTTATGCCCCAGAGCTCCTCCATCGGATTTCCCTGATCATCCACCAGATTATCATAACCAAGCTGCGCCCTTAAATATTTATCATGATCTGTGGGATAGAAAACAATTTCGGTTAAATTCTTGTTATAAATTACACCGTCCATATCACAGTAATACGGATTTTCATCGTCTATCCACACATTCTGAATCCACCAGCAGCTGTAAATAGATTTGCCGTCTATAGATTTTACATCCTTGCCGAAGGTGATCGTATTAATTACCTCATCACAGTTAAAGGCATATTCACCGATAACGGAAATGGGCTTGGAGGTGTCCTTTTCACCTGTTTCCAAATCCACAACATAATCAATCAAAACATCCTTAACATTGCCCGGATTTGTAAATTTAACAAGCTCATAGGTGCCATCCTCAAGTGCTTTATACTCATACATATCATTATGCACGGCACGGAAGGAAAAATACAATGCCATTCCGATTGCAGCAATAAGAATGAGCACCACAAGTATTTTCTTCTGCACTGCATTTTTAAACGGCTTATTAATATGCGGTGCCTGAAGCCCCTCTATCTGATAGGTCCAGATTTCATCATCGGGGATGTCAAGCGTATAGGCCGGGGCAGTTTCCAGTTCCTCGCTTGCTTCTTGGGCAAGGAAATCATCACTTAATGTGCTGTCTTTTTCTTTTTTTGAGCCTTTTTTCATGACATCACCTCCTCTTTTTCCATTTCGGGTTCAGCAGTTTCTTCTGCATGGTAAGCCGCCTGTTCATTATGCTCGGCGCTAAACATTTTTCGGGTTACTTCTTCCCTTCTGCGAAGCACCTCCATAACCTTGCTCTGCTTATCATCGTCATAATCCCAGAACATATAGGGAATGGTCATAAGCAGATAACCCACAATATCAAAGATAATCGGAATTACTATGATTTTAATTCTTGATGAATCAATAAACAAAACATCCCAGTTGCTGTTAAATCCGAATTTCAGCAGAAAAATCGGAATAATCATGCTTACAAATGAAGTAACAGGCCCTGTAAACCAACCGAATACGCCGGAAAAGCTTTCAAGCCTTTCACCGGAAAGATACATCTGATAGTCATTGATACGAACATCCATATCATGGCCTACGGATTTTGGAACCGTCTGGAACATTTCCGTAATCAGCAGCATAACAACGCTTAATGTGCCGCAAAGTACAAGATTTTCACCGCAGAATATATAGCTGCATACGATTACACTGTAACAGAGTGCCCTTGAAAGCTGGTAAAACATCATAATCTGCTTGTAGGAAAAGCGCTTCATAAAATACGGTGTGAAAAAATCCGGGGGGGTGCCCGCAAAGGAAATCAGCGCAACAATCAGGCTGTAAGTAAGTCCGCTTAAGCGGAAAGTGTAAAGATACAAAACAGTTGTAAAGGCAAGCATTCCGTTGCCAAGAGAATCCAACAGACCGACAATGGTTAAAGTCCAGCGATATTTATTGCGCATTACACCGAAAATACCGTCCCAAAAGCTGATATTCACCTTTTTTTCAATCGGCGGCTGCGGAATTCGCTCCTTAACTTTACCTGCAAAAATCATTGTGAGTGTTGAGGAAACGAGAAAGGTAATCGGTATAATATATTTAAACACTGCAATATCTGCCCATTCATCCTTTGTCATTCCGATGAATACAGGAAGCAGAATTGCCAGAATGGACTGGGCAAAGTGCGAAAGCTTTATCGGATAAGTTCTTACAAAAATTCTTTCGCGCACATTCGGGCTGCAGTTCTGTGCACAGTTTTCAAGCTGTGTATCAAAACCGAACAGATTATAAATTGCAAACAACAGATTTGCCACCCACACACGCGTTGTAACATCTGTTATCGTTGTATAAAACGGAAGCCAGCCAATCAGAAAAACCATAACAACCTTTGGTATATAATCGCAGTAAAGTGAGTACTTATATCTGCCGAATTTGGGAACAAGCTTTTTGCGCCAGAAAATATTTCTTGCACCGGACCAGCCGTTCCACAAAATATGCGTGCCCAAAATTTTAAAGGCGGACGCAGCACTGATACCCTCAAGTCCGTTAAGATATGTAACAAAGCTGCCTGTTTGGTTAAACAACTGTGAATAGTCGCCTATTATCATAGAAAGACCTATAATTATCAAAAGAAAGTAAACCGCATTGAACTTTCGCTCGGTTTTTTTCTTAAGAAAGCCAAGATTATCGTTTATTACCCAGGTCATCATCGTCCATATATAATTTAGCGGCATATTGATAAGGGCAATAATGGAAAAGGTTAAATACGGCAGCTTATAATGATACATCATTAAATAACAGCTTGCTGCAAAGGTTAAATATTCAAGTGTTTTCTTGCCCACATAGTTGCTGCCGTTTCCGACAAGAATATAAAGATATTCCTTATATGGAACATACTTGCCGTGAGCAGGCTTATTCCAATGTGTTTTAATATCGGTAAAAAGCTGTTTTACCTTTGATTCACTTTTATCAGACATATAAAAGCTATTCCCCCCTAAAATAGTTTATAAGATTATATCACATCGTAATGCAATGTGCATTAATTTTTTTAACTTTTTATGATTTTTTTATACATTTACACAAAGATTTATTTTCAAATACCGGTTACAGACAAAATAAAAAAGCGGAATCTTCCCGCTTTTTCTTTAAATTTATATCAGTTAATCGCTTTATACACACTTACAGGAAGCCCCAGCAGCTTCATAATTTTCAGTTCATCCACGGCATCATAAAGTGCATTATGCGTTTCAAAATAAAAATCATTATCCGTCATAAGCCTTAAGATAGCCTGAACACCGTAATTGCGTTTCAGCCTGCCTGTTTTGCAGCAATCCATATCATCCGTTATCTTATAATTAAACTGCTTATATGCAGCTGTTTTCATAATATCATACCATACAAAACCCTCTGAAAGCTCAGGCAGATGGCTGAAATCAAACAAGGCATTATAGGCAAATACCGCTTTTATATTATATTGCTTCAGAAAAGCAATTAACTCTTCAACAGCTTCTTCCCGCGAACAAATCCTTGCCTGATTATTATTTTTTAACGGCAGCGCATAGGAAAACATTCCGCCGAACTCATATTCGGGGGACAGAATATAGTATTTGCTGTCCATAACATGAAATGTTTCACCGTCAGCAACAACAGCACCGACAGACATAACCCGATTGTACCAATTTGTTTCCGTGTCAATTACAGCAATCTTTATAGGCTGCTGTTCTGAAAAAATATCGTTCATCATTCTTCCCTGCAAATAAAAAGTTTTCGTATATATAATACTGAAAACTCTCCGTTTTTACAAGGGATTTCTTTATAATAACAGAAGAATTGCAAAGTCAGAACGATATATGTAAATCTTTCGGTAATTATGCAGAACAATCCCTCAGCCGCATATAAAATGCGGCAGTTCCCTTTACACAAAAGAGCCTTTCATTCTATATTCTCAAATATAACCAGATTCGTCTTCTTATCTCTCCTATTTTTAAAATAAAAAAGAGCATCTTACGATGCTCTTTTTTATTGGCGCAGAAGGAGAGACTCGAACTCTCGCGGCGGTTACCCACCCTACGCCCTTAGCAGGGGCGCCTCGTCACCAACTTGAGTACTTCTGCAAGCTGACGGGATTTTCCTGTCAAGTTATTGCACCGATAAGGTGCTTAAATAATATAACAAATTAAAATTGAAAAGTCAACAGAAAATTTGAATTATAGATAATTTTTCGCTTTTAACATAAAATATAATCGGTGATATTATGAACAAAAAACAATTCAGATATGAGGTTCTCGGATTTATTTTTGTAAGCATAACAGGAACTCTGAATCATTTTCTTTTTGAGTGGCTGAATTCAAGCACAGTTATCGGTTTATTCTGCCCGGTAAACGAAAGCGTTTGGGAACATCTTAAGCTTCTGTTTTTCCCCTATTTACTGTGGACAGCCGCTGAATTCTTTTGGCTTCAAAAACAGCCGAATTATTTTCAGTCAAAAATAAATGGCATTATCAGCGGCCTGATTTTTATTGTGGCATTTTTCTATACTTACAGCGGCATTACAGGAACAACAAGCACATTTATGGATATACTTTCCTTTTTCACAGGAACAGCTATCTCTTTTGCCGGAAGCTATGAATTTATGCGAAACAGCAGACTTGGCTCAAAGGCAGGCAAAAATATTTCAATATTGCTGTTTCTGTTTATTGCTTCCTTGTTTTTCCTTTTCACCTTTCTGCCACCGCTTATTCCGCTGTTTGAAGACCCTCATAGTTTCACTTTCGGAATTTAAAAATAAAAGCCGTGCAAAGCACGGCTTCTCACTATCATCAGACAAACAGAATTAATTGTTATGACCTTTTTTGAATCGTTTAGCACCCTCGGCACGGAAAGCATCAATACCGCCCTTTTCATCATACAGCTTTGCAGCCTCAATACATATATCAAGGGAAAGATTAATACATTCCTCGCTCATATTATCCGGCGTGTCAAGACGGGTATGATAATAAGTTTTCGGATCATGGTTTACACCGCAGAAGCCGGAAGCCATCAGACCGTAACGGCTGAAGCCCTCAGCATCAATGGCACCGGGATAAAGGTCTGTTTCCTTCATTTCAATGCCGCAGTTTACACCGGCTTCATAGATAACCTCAGCAACTGCATTTGAATTTCTCTGTGTTCCAGTGCAGCCCTGCGTATAAATCTGAAGCTGTTCGATTTCACGCATTGTATCCATTGCTATAAAAATGGTTTCAACCTCTGAAAGTTCTTCTTTATGTGCTTTTGCATAAGCAACAGATCCTCTGAGCCCTGCTTCCTCAGAACCTGCAAGAAGCGCACATACCTCTGTGTTTTCAAATCTCAAATCGTTATCAGCCATTTCCTTTAAAACACCCATAGCAATGAAATCGGCAGTAAGATTATCATTTGCTCCGTCAACAATAACCTTCCAGTTGATAAAGAAGCATATTGCAATAAAGAACGGAACAAGAACAAGTTGAATAATTCCGCAGACAAGCCAGAAATTGCCTTCATACGAACCGTTTCCGACAAAGGAATAAATCAGCCAGATAACATCAAAAACGGAAATGGCAATCAGTCCGCCTATTGAACCGGCCATAACAGGCGCAAGGCTCTTCAGACCACCGTGAATAGAATAGGTCCATTCATTTGCGGCATCCGTATGACCGCCGAAAATGATTCTTCTTTTTACTTCGCCCTTCGGAGCACGGCGTGCCATAACATTTCTTGAAGTTTTCTTGGGAAAAAGAAAATCAACAAATTCACGGTACATAAGAAATTCTATAACAAGGCATGCAAGCGAAAGCAAAACAAAAACGGTTGCAATAACTGCCAGAACACTGCCTGAAACAACATTTTTATATGTAAGCCAGAAGAAAAGCACAGAAAAAATACCGATAATGCCGGCAACGGGAATCCAGCCCATAAATGCACCCGGATGAAGTGTGAAATCCTCTGTTTCAACCTTATCGGCCCATTTTTCAAGTTCACCTGCAAGATATTTCTGCGCCTTGCGCTCACTGTGTGTTCCCGGCGCTCTTTCTTTAAAATTTTCGCATACATAGCGGATTCCGTCCAGCATATATTTCTGCGTGGCTTCTGAAGCGCCTTTTGTAAGTTTCATAAACTTAACCCCTTTCATCAATATAATACATTATTTATTATACTATATATTACCATATCTTTCAAGAAAACGGAATAAAATATTTTAGCCGCAAAATAAGTAAACGGAAAATGTGAGTTTTCGCTCTCAAAATATTACCAATTTTATATTAAATGTATACAGTTTTTTTCATTTTACACAAAATTATTTCTATAAATTTGTTCATTGTCAACAAAACAGCTGTTTGATAAAATATTTATATGATTTGAAATACAATCAGAAAATGCTACGAAAGAGGGACAGGAAAATGACAATCAAAAACGAATATCTTGCGGGCCTTATGGAAAGAGTTATCAAGCGTAATCCAAATGAACCTGAATTTCATCAGGCAGTGTTTGAAGTGCTTGAAACCCTTGTCGGTGTTGCTGAGGCACACCCCGAATATATCGAAAGAGGTATATTTGAAAGCATCGTTGAACCTGAAAGAATTATTAAATTCAGAGTTCCGTGGGTTGATGACAGCGGAAAGGTTCAGATTAACAGAGGTTACAGAATCCAGTTCAACAGTGCTATCGGTCCATACAAAGGCGGTCTTCGTTTTCATCCGTCTGTTTATGAAGGAATCATTAAATTTCTCGGCTTTGAACAGATTTTTAAAAACAGCTTAACAGGTCTTCCTATCGGCGGCGGAAAAGGCGGATCTGATTTTGACCCAAAAGGCAAAAGCGAAATGGAAATCATGCGCTTCTGCCAGAGCTTTATGACAGAGCTTTCCAAGCATATCGGCGCAGACACTGATGTGCCGGCAGGTGATATCGGTGTAGGCGGCCGTGAAATCGGTTACCTCTTCGGTCAGTATAAAAGACTCAGAAATGAAAATGTGGGCGTGCTTACGGGAAAAGGTCTTTCCTACGGCGGTTCACTTGTAAGAACAGAAGCAACGGGCTACGGCCTTTGCTATTATACCAACGCAATGCTTAAGGATCATGGCTCTTCTTTTGAAGGAAAAACCGTTGCAATTTCCGGTTCGGGAAATGTTGCAATTTATGCATGTGAAAAAGCAACACAGCTTGGTGCTAAGGTTATCACAATGAGCGATTCAAACGGTTATATTGTTGATAAAAACGGAATTGATCTCGATCTTATAAAACAGCTTAAGGAAGTGCAGAGAAAAAGAATTTCCGAATATGTTAAAACCCATGCAGATGCAGAATATCACGAGGGATGCAAAGGCGTATGGAATATTAAATGCGATATTGCCCTTCCCTGTGCAACACAGAATGAGCTTGACGGCGAAGCTGCAAAAACGCTTGTTGAAAACGGCGTAATGGCTGTTTGCGAGGGCGCTAATATGC
>CAJUDJ010000029.1 GCA_910584985.1 uncultured Eubacterium sp.
TCTATGCCGACATTATTTAAAGCCATACACATTCGTGTATGGCTTTTTCCTTGCCTTTTCTTCGCCCCTATGCTATATTGATGGAGGAGGAGAATAGATATGAATAGCAAAACAAAAAGAACGGTTTTACAGTCTGATATAAACAGGATTTTTGTTTTTCACAATCTTGGAACGGTTTCCGAAATAAAGGCCTTATCAGGCGGGGAATTCAATTCGGTTTACAAGGTTACTGCCGATAATATGAACTATGTTATAAAGATTGCGCCTGCCGCAGATGTTCGGGTACTAACCTATGAAAAGGATATTATTTCAAGTGAAATATTTGCTCTTGAACATTTTAAAGGCAATCCATATGTTCATATTCCTGAAGTGAAAGCCTTCGGCGAGGATGCAGAAATCGGGAAATACCTGATTATGGAATTTGTTGAAGGTAAAATGCTTCTGAATTGCGTATTGTCCGATATGGAATATGACAGTATTCTATTTCATCTGGGCAAGGCTATTGCAGAATTTCATAATACGAATTGCGATAGGGGCTTCGGTTATCTTCAGAACGGTCTGAAGCAAAGCTGGCAAGAAGCTTATTTCAGTATGCTTGAAAATATCAGGCAGGATGCAGAACGCGTTCATATAAAAATTCCTTATATCCGGAAAATCAGAGCTGTTGTTGATAACTGCAAGGATGTTCTGGACGAGGTAAAGAAGCCCTCTCTTCTGCATTTTGATTTATGGAAAGGCAATATTTTTGTAAGGGATAAGAAGCTGCATTCCGTTATTGACTGTGAAAGAATGATGCTTGGCGATCCCGTGGGCGATTTTATTCATCTTGATTATATTGCACCGTTTGATAAGGAAAAGTATAAGCAGATGATTGACGGTTATAATTCGGTTGCCGAACATTCGCTTTTGTTTAATAAAAATGAGCGGATAAGATTTTATCTTGTGCGGCTGTATCTTGGGTTGATTGCTTATGTTGAAACCGATTACAGACTGTCAAAATACAGTGTTGCCTTTTATGGAAAGAAGATTTTTGCCAGAAAGGTGCTGCGTGTTTCTCTGAATGAATTAAATAAACTTATGAAATGAGGTGATTTTATGACGAAAGAACCGATTTTAGAAACGGAAAGACTGATTTTAAGACCGATTACGATAGAGGATGCAGAAGCTGTTTTTTCATGGACAAGTGATTGGAGGGTAAGCAGATATATGTCTTATCCTGCAAGCAGAGATATAAGCGAAACGATAAGCTGGATTCAATCCACATTTGATGAGAACGCAGAATGGATATGGGCATTTGTTCTGAAAAATGAAAACAGGGTTATCGGCGCAGGCAGTATCGGTGAAGATCATTATATGCAGGGATACTGGGGGATAGGCTACAATATTCATTACGATTACTGGCACAAGGGATATTGCACGGAAGCAATGAAAGCCATTATAGATTTTGCGCATACGCAGCTTGGTGTAAATAAAATCTGCTCTGACCATGCGGTAGACAATCCCCGCTCGGGCAAGGTGATGGAAAAATTAGGCCTTTCCTTTCATCATTTCGGAGAATACACAAAATTGGACGGCAGCGAAACCTTTAAAGCAAAATACTATACAATGGAGTTTGATGAATGCAATACATAAAAGCAGATATACATTTGGCCAAGGAAATACACAGAATTGTAAGTGAAACAATCCAAACTGTTTACCCGAATTATTATCCTTCTGAGGTAGTTGATTTTTTCCGTTCGCTTCATTCGGAAGAGCATATAAAACAAGATATTGCAGACGGCAGAGTTTATGCTTTATTTGATAAGGATATTTTGGTTGGCACAGGTTCTTTGAACGAAAATCATATTACACGGGTTTATGTTCTGCCGAAATATCAGGGCAGGGGCTATGGCACTTATATGATTAATCATCTTGAAAATAAAGTTAAAAGGAATTATGACAGTGCCGTGCTGGATGCTTCATTGCCTGCCGTTATGCTGTATGAAAAGCTGGGCTATAAAACGGTAAATCACCAAAGGTATGAATTGAAGGATGCTGTTCTTGTTTATGAGATTATGAAAAAGCAGTTATAAGAGGGGGATTATCAGAATGCTGTTTGATGTGTTTTTCAGAAAAAACAATGTAATTAAAATTTATGAAAGACTTTTAAATCATAAATGTTTGTCAGCAAAGCAGATTAACCAAGGCTTTTACGGCTGGGTGTTTCTGATTGAAACCGATGATAATACGAAAGTTATAGCAAAGGTTTATAAACAGCCGGGTTATATAGATACGGAAATCTGCCAGCTTGATATGATGCGTAAGCATGCGCTTGTTAAAGTGCCTGAAATTTACTGTGCGGATTATAAAAAGGATAACGGCTGTTTTGATATTCTGTTTATGGAATACATAAATGGCGTAAATGCAGGTGCTGTAAACATCACGGATGAAAAAGAAAAGATGATTTTCAGCAATCAGGTGGTTGAAAATCTGTTGGCGATTCATGCGGTATCCAATTCGAACGGTTTTGGAAGCTATATTAATGATGATTACTGCATAAGCTGGGAAAGCTGCTATAAAGCGCAGATTACAGAGTTTTATAACAGAATACACAGCAAAAAACCGATTCTTTTTTCAAAAACATCATTCGATTTGATGGAATTTCTGTATGACAGTTTCGACAGCATATTCTGTGAACCTGTTTCGGAAAGCCATTTGATTCACGGGGATTATAACCTTTGGAATTTAATAGCAGACCCTGAAAGCAAGCAGTTAATCGGAATGATAGACCCGTTCGGCAGCTGCTTTGCAGACAGGGAGCTCGATTTGTTTCAGCTTACCAATGCAAACGGAGATTATTATGGCCTTCTTGATAACTATAAAAGCCATATTCATCTGAGTGATAATTTTGAAATAAAGAATGCTTATTATTTTTTCTGGGACGATGTAAAGCATATGCTCAATATGGGCTATTGTGATAATAAGCGCTTTCGGAAAAACGGCACAATTGTTAAAAACAATTTATAGTTTGGTATTGACAAAGCTTTATTTGCGTGTTATTTTAATAATACAATCAGTTGTAGCTGATATAAAAAGAATAACCTGTTCCCATTCCGAACACAGAAGTTAAGCCTTTGCAATTTGCAGGGGCTTTTTTTTATTTTAGGAGGCGCTTTATGGTTGAAATCAATACTTTTACAGATTTTTTTATGAAAAATCTGAACAAGGAATTTGGCAGCAGAATATGGTTTGCAGGACTGCAGGGAAGCTATGCGCGCGGCGAAGCGGATGAAAACAGTGATATAGATATTGTTGTTATTCTGGATGAACTCACAGCCTCAGATATTGAAAAGTATAACAGGCTGCTTGACAGCTTTTCTGAACGAAATCTCCTGTGCGGGTTTCTTTCGGGAAAGGAGGAACTGCTGAATTGGAATGCGGCAGAGCTTTTTCAGTTTTATTATGATACCAAGCCGCTATTCGGAAGTCTTGCCTGTCTGCTTGAACGGATAGATGCTGTGGCTGTTGAAAATGCAGTCAAATCTGCTGCGTGCAGCATTTATCATGCCTGTGTGCATAATATGCTGTATGAAAAATCGGCGGATATTCTAAAGGATTTATATAAATCGGCGATTTTTATTTTGCAGGCGTTCTGTTTTAAGCAAACCGGCAGGTATGTTTCTAAAAAGGCAGAACTGGTTAAGGTGCTCAGCGGTGCGGATAAGCAGATTTTAAACACTTTTCTTCTTTTGAAAAAAGGTGGGAAAATTGATTTTAAGGAAATGTCTGAAAGGCTTTTCTGCTGGTCAAAAAACTTAATTGACGAAGGGAGTATGAACAAATGAAAATAGCAGTTCTCGGCTTCTCTGGAAGCGGAAAATCCACATTGGCAAAGCAGCTTTCGGAATACTATCATATTCCGCTGCTGTATCTGGATTGTGTGAATTTTGAAGAAAACTGGGCCTTGCGCGACAGGGAAGAGTGCGGGGAAATCACTGCCGGTTTTATGCAGAATGAAAGCTGGGTGATTGACGGAAATTACAACAGTGATGGCTTTTATCAGGCAGAACGGCTTGAAGCGGCAGACATAATTATCATTCTTCAGTATAACCGTTTTGTGTGTATGAAGGGTGCATTTAAAAGGAATATCGAATATAAGGGAAAAGTGCGTGAAAGTATGGCAGACGGCTGTTTTGAAAGAATGGATACATGGTTTTTCCTGTGGGTTATTTTAAATCAGTATTCAAGGAAGCGCAAAAAGCATTTTCGGAATATAAAAGAAAAATATCCCGATAAAACCGTGATTTTAAAAAGTCGAAAACAGCTGCAGCTTTATCTGGAAGATATATCGAACAGCTGAATCAAAAATGTGTATTTTTGTTAGTTGAATTTATTTTTTCTTTTCTTTTCTTTTCTTCATTATCAATACTGCTGTATTTCTTTTTGATAATAAAATCCCTCAGGAAAGACAAACACAGGAAAACGATTGGGAATGAAAGCCGCAGAGTGCGTATTTTCCCGCTTTTTAAAAGGATTTCTTCTCCTATAATATAATACGTATTTTGTTCTGTCTTAAAAATATTTTTATTGATTAAAGTCTTCCCGATTTATTTGCCTTTGCTTGAGTTTAGCTAATCCAAAACCAATTCCCAATGAAAGAATAGGAGGGAAAACAGAGAATATATAGCCGACAAAGTTTAGGTTGTTTAAATCGCCGGAGTAAAGCGCCGGAAACAGATTTCCAAACGAAGCAAAAAGCGTAATAAAGAAGAAATATTTCATTTAGATAAATACAAATTACTCCGCTAATCAATTGTAATTTCAAAAGGATTATACCTCAATATATTTTTTATATTCAGGTTAAAACTAATCAGAATATTCAGCAGTACATAAATTGTAAAGGCAATAACGGCACAGATTTGTAAACTGAAGGTTTCAAAAAAGGAAAGCATTATATAGATACCAAAGAAGGTCCAATATGCAATTAATGGTTGTATATTGTTAAAAACAGTTTTCATAATCATTCAAGTTCCTTTCAATAGATTCAATGGATTATTGCAGCAAAAAGTAAGCTCTGCAATATTCATATTTAAGTATTTTGGAATATTCGTTAAAATACTGTTTTGTTGCAGCAACTGCTGCCTCAAATCTTTTTGTGCTTCCACTGACAGCTTAAAAAATATTCTTTTAAAATTGTAAATAACCTGTTGTTGCATCAGTTTTTTGTGTTGAAAACAGAAATCTTTTAGCATAATGTGTTGCTGTTACTCTGTATGTATACCCTTTGTCAACAGGAACACGCTTTGTTAGTGTATAATATGTACTGCTATTGCATAAATCACTAAATTCTTTATATGTAGACCAAGATGAATTAGATGAAGATCTTTGTTGAACAACTACTTTTGTAAATCCGTATTGATATTTTCGTAGTTTTTTTCGCTTTCTGCTTTAATAATTTCCTTTAATTCTTCGCAGGATAAATCCGCTAATCCTGTTTCTGCGGTTTCAAGCAGTTTTTCCGCACTGGATTTTTTATTCACAGCTTTCCCGCCTATATATGTTGTGTGCAAAACAAGTTAAGTGTGAGCAAAAAATCAACTTTTTTCATATTCTTTAATCATATCTTTAATTTTTCACTTTAATTCAACATGCCGCTGTCGGGCAACTGTGTGCGATATACCCAGTTCCTTTGTAATTTCTTTAAAATTTTTATGATTGTGATAATGGGCAATATATAAATATTTTTCGTTTTGGTTTAAAGCAGAAAGAATGATCAGCATTCTTTTTTTAATCGTTTCATCCGTAACGATTTGCTCTGCATAATCAGGCTCATAAACCAAAGAATCATTTATTGTTTTTTCTTTTTCTTCACTGTCGGCAAAATCTTTTTTGTTTCTCTTGACTTTATCACGGACAGCTTTATTTTTATAATTCAAAATAGCTTTGTATAGCC
The DNA here is from genome assembly GCA_910584985.1 of uncultured Eubacterium sp. Taxonomy (GTDB): domain Bacteria; phylum Bacillota; class Clostridia; order Oscillospirales; family Acutalibacteraceae; genus Eubacterium_R. The sequence continues at coordinate 5,933 of CAJUDJ010000029.1, forward strand.
AAGATTTATAATTGGTGATTTTTTTCCGTTGCACAGATTTTCATATAACGCAGCATAGGCTTCCTGTACGCAGTCCTCTGCGAGCTTCGGCTCAAATTTAAAATATTGCAAACAATATCAGATTAAATCATTTCGATAAATTTCACAATCATTTATTATATTTTCAAATTTTTTCTTATCAGATGTAATTGATTTTAATTTATTAAATAATACGGATATTTTCCTCAAATAAATCAGTAAATAAAAATGTGTATGTATAATCTATTTATATCAAATCAAAATTTCAGTTTTTGTCAATCATTAATACGAAAATGCACAAAAATATAACATAAATGAAATGGTCAAATCATTTGGCTGTTTACAAAGTTTTGGAATGCCTTTGGTAAAGCGGGCGTTCTGAAACGCATCTTTTTTATTTTTTCTATTGCTATTTGCAGCCAAAGTGCTATAATGTACGCAAAATTTATTCTATCAGGTGCTTGATATGAAAAATGATATGCTGAAAGGCAGAATTGTAAAATCCATCGTGCTTTTTGCATTGCCGATTATGGCAAGCGCGGCATTGCAGTATTCCTACAATTTAATAGATAATATTATTGTCGGCAGATACATAAGTGAGGATGCACTTGCGGCAGTAGGCGGTATCGGTCCCGTAAACAACTTTATTATCGGCACGGCGCTTGGGCTTACAGGCGGCTTTACCATTCCCGTTTCCCAGAAATTCGGTGCAGGCGATAAAAAGGCAATGAACCTTTATGCAGGCAGCAGCATTCTTCTTTCCGCATTTATCGGAATTATAATAGCGGTTTTGGCGCATTTGGTTTCCAATCCGATTTTAAGACTGATAAATACACCAGAAAACATTATTGAAATGTCTGCTGCTTATGTGAATATTCTTTATTTCGGTGTGCCGCTTCAGATGCTTTTCAATAATTTTACAAGTATTGCACGGGCTGTGGGCGACAGCAAAAAGCCAACCCTTTTTATAATTATAAGCGTAATCACAAATCTTGTGCTGGATATTCTTTTTGTGGGTGTATTCAACCGGGGTGTAGAGGGTGCTGCTTTGGCAACCGTTATTTCCTATGCGGTGGCAATGTTTTTTTCAGGCATATATGTTTTAAGAAAGCAGCCGCTTCTGTCCATAAAGAAAAGCGATTTAAAGCCGAATTTTAAAATACAGTGGGAACAGCTTAAGCTTGGCATTCCCGTTTCGCTTCAGTTTACAATCACCTCAGTGGGTTCCATGATTCTTCAGTCCGCTATCAACAGTTTCGGCTCAACAGCTGTGGCGGCAATTACTGCAGCAGGCAGGGTGGAACAGATAACAAATATTCCCATGAGTGCACTTGGCGTTGGAAATTCCACCTTTGTTGCACAGAATTTCGGCGCAGGGAATTATAAAAGAATAATTGCTTCGGTCAGAAAAATCCTTGTGCTGGATCTGCTGATTTCCGTAGTATGCAGTGCAGTGCTTATTTTAGCAGGGCCGTATATTGTAAGGCTGTTTATCGAAAATCCCTCTGCGGAAATTATGGATTATGCCATGCAGTATCTTTTCACAATCGGCGGCTGCTACAGCCTTGTATCGCTGCTGTTTGTATTCAGAAACACGCTTCAGGGGCTTGGTTATACTTATGCGAATACAATTGCAGGGGCAGGGGAATTGCTCGGCAGATTGCTTGTAGCTTATTTTTTAACAAGGCTGTTCGGATTTGTCGGTGTTTGCTTTGCAGGGCCCGCCGCATGGCTGCTGGCAGATATTCCGCTTATTATTCTATATATAAGAGTGAAGAACTGTAAACTCAGCAAATTATAATCTGCATTGTGCTTGCAGGAATTGTTTCTTTATGCTATACTCAGTTTATAAACTTTTTATAAACTGAGGGGTATATTATGACATTGTATTATTTGGCGTTGGCCGCAGGGCTAATTGTTGCAGCAGGCTTTTTGTTTTCACGCGCAAAGGGAGCAAGCATAAAAAATCTTTTTTTCAAAATGGCATCAAGCCTTTGCTTTTTGCTTACGGCAGTTTGTGCCGTTCTTGCAAATCCCGGTGCATCGGCATACGGGGGGCTTATCATAATGGGTGGTATTCTTGGCCTGTGCGGGGATGCAGCACTTGATTTGAAATTTATTTATCCGAAAGATAATAATGCATATTTAAGATCGGGCTTTATCTTCTTTGCAATCGGGCATTTGTTCTTTAATGCTGCTTTGATATGGCTTAATCAACTGAAATGGTGGTGGGTGCTCATCTGCATTGCCGCTGCATTTGTAATTGCAGTGCTGAATGCGCTTTCCTCGAAAATGCTTAAAATTGATTTCGGCAAATACAGAAATATTGTGATTATGTATTCAACGGTTCTTGCTGCCACGGCAATTATTTCTGTTCTTTCTGCTGTCGTAACGGGAAGCGTGGCCATGATTATTTTTGCAGTCGGTGCGGTTCTGTTCCTTCTGTCTGATGTGGTGCTTTGCTTCACCTATTTCAGTACGGGCTGGGATAAACCGGTTCATATCTTTATTAATCACTTGCTTTATTATGCTGCGCAGTTTCTGATTGCATCAACTATTGTTTTTATAGCATAGTTAAAAAATCCCATCTGAAAAGATGGGATTTTTTGCAGTTTTGCATTGGATAAAGGTGTATTTAAATAGGCTTCTCCTTTTTAGGAGAAGCCTATTATAGTTTATTTCACTCTGTATGCACCGGTTGCAACGGCCTCAGCTTTGTCAATATAGGGCTCATTTCGGCATTCTGTAATTTTTATTGTGATTTTGTCTGTTACAACAGGATCAAAAACAGCAATTCTTGAAAAGCCGATAATTGTGCCGTCAAAAATCTTTTTTCCGTTTGCGTGAATTTCAAACTTTTCAACACGCTGTGATTTTGTTGTATCCTCTGAAATGCGTATGCGGTCAACAGACTGCAAGGGGAAGGTAAGGCTTATTTTAAAGCCATCTGCCGATTTTTCACATTTGGCCTCTTTAATAACCAAATTCTCTTCCTTTTTCAGCCATCTTCCCATTTCTTTAAGCCGTTTCACATCACATTTTGCAAAAAGCCCGTTTTTATTAGGCGGAATATTTAAAAGCATAAGGGAGTTATTGCCTGCGGAATTATAATAGATTTTCATAAGTTGGTTAAGAGATTTTAATGTGAGCCTTTGCATCGGATGGAAGAACCAGCCAAGCCGTATGGAAACATCCACCTCCGCAGGATACCACATAAATTCATCGTAATTGCTCAAGAATTTGCGTGAACCCATATCGGGCAGCATCACATCCTGACAGCGCTTCTGAAATTTTTTCATATCATCATCCGTCTGGCAGTTTGCGGCGATATTCTGCTGGTCGTATTCAAATTTAGGCACCACATTCCATTCGCTTTCCCGGGTTTTTCCGCTTTCATTTCCAATCCAGCGCACATCGGGCGCACAGCCGCTCATAACAATATCAGGCTGAAGCTGAACGGCGGTGTTCCATATTCTTTCAAAATCATATTTCTGAACAGGCTGGCTGTCTGCTTTTGCACCGCAGGCACCATCCAACCACAGCATAAATATATCGCCATAGCCGGTCAGCAATTCCGTAAGCTGTGCTATGTAAAAATCGTTGTATTCGGGTGTGCCGTAACATTTTGCGTTTCTGTCCCACGGGGAAAGATAAACGCCGAATTTAAGTCCGTATTTTTTGCAGCTTTCCGAAACTTCACGCACCACATCGCCCTTTCCGTTTTTGTAAGGGCTGTTTTTTACGGAATGCTCTGTTGTTTTTGAGGGCCAAAGGCAGAAGCCATCGTGATGCTTGCAGGTAAGAATTACGCCCTTCATGCCGGCATCCTTAATTGCGCTGCACCATTGGTCCGTGTTCTGCTTCTTCGGATTGAAAACGGCTTCACTTTCTTTTCCGTTTCCCCATTCCCGGTTGGTAAAGGTGTTTACGCCGTAGTGAACAAACGCGTAAAATTTCATTTCCTGAATGATAAGCTGGCGGCGGTTTGGCACAATACTTGTGTATAAATCAATTCTGTTTTTGTTCATTTTCTGCTCCTGTATGTATTGTCCATAAATAAGTATAGCAGATTACGGATACGGAATCAAGTATCATAAAAAGCAGGTTCTGCGCAGATAAAGCATAAATAATTATAAAATATTAGTGCGTGGTATTGATTTTTTATTTTACTTGTTGTATTATCAAAATATCAATAATTATCTGTAATTATAGCAGAAAATGCAGAAAAAATTCAGATAAGCAGTTTTTCTGCAGACGATGTTAAGATGGAGTGAAGGGTATGAAAAAGTTCAAATCGTTTATTGCTGTTTTAATCGTTGTTATGCTTATAGCTACACAGTGCATAACCTCGTATGCTTCTGATTCCGAAAACATTTCGGTTACCGGCAGCAGTACGGCAGCAACTGAAAATTCAGTAGAAGAGAAATCCGGCGTAAAGCTGATTACGGCTGTAGACGGCTATGATCTCGCAGGCAAAGAGCCTTATCAAAAGCTGGCTGTGGAATACGGTGCCGCATTTGACGAAATTCCAATGCCGGAAACACTTCCCGTTTCTGTTTTGGGGCAAAGTGAAACGGTTAAAATTCCTGTTTCCTGGAATCCGGCTGACGGTGAGGAATGGAATCCTGAAGGCAGTGCTCATGATGAAAACGGAAACCCCGTTTCCTGCAGGCTTGTTGCCGATTTCGGCAGCGGATATGCACTTGCGGATGAAAATGCGGAGCTGCCGTGGATAGAACTTATTCATCAAAGCAAAAATGTGAAAAAAGCAGCTTCCCGTGCTGCCCTGCCCACCTCAGAGCAGTCCTCACATGTTTGGTATACAACATCGGGCAGGCGTGCTTTTGATATTATGGGTGTTTCCGGCAGTTCGGCTTCCATAAGAACTTCCTATAACAATAAAGGTTATTACTGCGTTTTCAAGGTGGATGGTGCACAGAACAATGATGTTCAGTTCGGCGGAAACGGCATTACAAAAACGGTCAACGGAATGAATATCACACAGACGCTTTCCATCGTTAATGACGGTGCATATATAAGAATCAGCTATGATGTAAACAATCCTACAACGGTTGCGCATACCATCGGGCTTGCCAACTGGACGGATGTTCAGATAAACTCAAATGACAGAGCACCGATTTACCCCACAGGAACAGGTGCCAGAATGGCTGAGAGTGATACCGGCGCACAGTTCAACATGATTTGTAAGAATGCTTACGGCGTAACGGATACGGATACCATCTGGTACGGTGTTTACAATCAGTGTTCAAATAATTTATGGGGGGCTTCCACCACCAACACTTTAACGAATACGGACAGCGGTATTGCCATTTCCTGGCATGACAGGGTAATTCAGCCGGGGCAGACCAAAACCTATTCCTATCTTTTGGGCATCGGTAAATCCGCTAACCCGCCGCAGCTCGGTTCTGAAATCAGTGCGGTTGTTAATCCGCAGACGGTGGATGTTTCCGCAAGCGTTAAGGATATAGTCGGAATGACGGATAAGCTCTATTATGTTCTGGATATGGGCACGGATAATGAAACAGAACCCGGTGTGCTGGATACAAAAGCAGGCAACGGATCTTTTCAGAATATGGGCGGTATTATTACACGCCCGAAAACATGGCAGGCAGGCGAGGTACATACCGTATCCGTGTGGGTAATGAATGATGCCAATGCGATGTCCACCATAAAAACCGTTGCCATCTTTATTGAAGATAATGAGGATCAGGGCGATGTTATGCGTCCTGCTCAGAATGCCACGCTTACCTTTGCGGCAAACGGCGGAAGCGGCACAGCACCAACGAATATGAGTGCATACGAGCTGCAGACGGTTACACTTCCGAACAACACCTTTACCGCACCTGCAGGAAAGCAGTTCGGCGGATGGCAGGATACTACGGGCAATGTTTATCCTGCAGGTTCGGATTATAGAATTCCCGAAAATCTTCCTTCCAATACCATGCAGTTTAAAGCATATTGGATTTTAACCTCCGAATCCTATTATTATCTTGATATATATGAGGAGCAGCTGACGGGCAGCAAGCCATATAAGAAAACAAACGCCACGATTACAAACGGAACAGTTGGAGCAGCTGTTAATATTTCTGCTTCTCAGCTTACCATTCCCGAAGGATTTGTGCTGAACACTTCAAAATCCAAGCTCAGCGGTACAATTGCAAATGCTGCAAATCCGCTTCACCTTGAAGCGTATCTGGACAGGCAGCAGCTTACGGTAACCTTTGATAACGGCATATCGTCTATGACCAATGACGAGGTTAAGGTTAAATACGGTGCAACCGTGCCGGAAAGTGCAATCAAAACACTTTCTGCACAGACCTATGCCACCTTCGGCGGTTGGTTTACAAGCCCCGGCGGAAAGGGAAATGTTTTCAATGCAGAGCGTAAAATAAAGGATAATCAAACGGTTTATGCTTATTGGATACCCAAGGAAGTAAATGTAACCTTTGATTATAATTATGTAAACCCAAAAGCAACAGCACTTAACGGCAGAACAGCCACATCCAAATTAACACCACAGGTAGATACGGCATATGAAATGAATCTTGCCGGCAAGATTGCATCTTACCCTGCTGTTCCTTCAAGATGGCAGGACATTTCGGGCAATTCGTTTGAATTTGAGGGCTGGTATCTCGGCGATCAGAAGATTTCAGCAGAAACCCTGTTCAATTATGAACCGGCAACGCTTGTTGCACACTGGAAGCAGGGTGCAGCCGTTTCCTGTATGTGGAACGGTAACGGCACGGTAACAGGCCAGGGCTTTTATACAATGGGAAGCGATGTTACGATTTCGTGGCAGGCAGCTCCCGGCTGGCATGTTTCCCATGTGCTTATAGACAACAAGTGGGTTGGCGGCGATAAGCTGGATAATCCCACACACATCTTCACCGATATAAACGGAAACCATAATGTATTTGTTACTTTTGAAGAAGACGGTGCGGTAGATCCCGATCCGGGACCTGATCCGGACAATCCCGATATTATCACGCCGGATGATAATTATTATTTAATTACAACACATAAATACGGCACCTCCAAAATAGAAATTACGGATTCGTTCTCGGTTAAAGAGGGCGAAAGTGCAAGAGTTGAATGGAGTGTTCCGAGCGGATATAAAATCACAAAGGTTCTTATAAATGGTTTGAACGGCGGTCAGAAAACGATTGACAGAGGCTATCTTCAGATTGATACGGTAACGGGCAACCATACGGTTGATGTTTATGCCGAGCCTGTAACGAACTTTGTTCAGCAGAACGGATATTACAATATCAGCACTGCCATTACAAACGGAACGATTACAAATTCTGCAACGGTTGCCGAAGGCACAGCCCTTTACACAGTGGATTGGACGGTTGATGCAGGCTATCATGTCAAAGAGATACTGATTGACGGTGTGCCGGCAGCAGATCTTACCATAACCTCCTGTTCCTTTGATAATATCACTGCAAATCATACCGTAAAGGTTATCTGTGAACCGGATGATCCGACCAATCCCGATACACCGCCCGAAAATAAAAATCTTTTTGTGGATACGGCGATTTTCGGCGGCCCCGGAAGCATTACACCATCCTCCTTTGTATCCACAGGTGATAATGCGGAAATTACATGGAACATAACCGCAGATATTCCGGAACAGTATGAGGTCGGATATGTTTATGTAGACGGCGAAGCGGTAGAACTTGATGAAAATGATAATTTAAGCTATACCTTTGATGATATTGATTCGGATCATAAGGTGGAAGTATATCTTATACCGAATCTTGTGCAGTTCAATGTTACTTATGAGGGCGAAGGTTCGGTTTCACCCTCACAGACACTTCTTTATGCAACAGATTATCATTTAACGGCAACACCTGCTGCAGACTGGGTGCTTGATACGATTGAGATGGATGGAAAGCAGATTTATCCTGCAACAACTTTTATGAGCCGTTTAAGGTCTTTCTTCGGTCTCAGAGCTGCGGCGGATAACGTTCCTCTTGCGGCAGATTTCAGCGAAATCTATAATGTGGTTGAAACACATAATGTTAAGGTAACCTTTAAAAAGGCAGATGGTTCTTTGCCGCTCGGCGTAAGACACAATCTGAAAACCACACTGAACGGTGTGGGCACGATTTCTCCGAGCAGACTTGTAATAGAGGGTGAATCTGCCGATGTTACATGGAATATTCCGGACGGCTACACTGTTGAAAGCGTATTCCTGAAAAGGCAGACGGATTTCCTGATTCCGCAGACGGTTACAGGCAACACTTTAACCGTAAATAATATTCAGAGCGATGTTGAGGTTATTGTAAATACAAAGCCCGTACCGCCTCCCGATGTGCCTGAGCCTGTAACATACAATCTCAGCACCAAAATCGATGACGGCGGAAATATTACCTCCTCCTTAAGTGATATTGCCGAAGGCGAGCAAATTGAGGTTAAATGGTCTACGGATGAAGCACAGTGGGTGTCCAAGGTTATTATTGACGGTGTGGAAAGGCCGGATCTTGTTGAAAAGAATTCCGTGCTGCTTACAATGGATCAGGATCATTCGGTTGAAGTTAAGCTGAATCTTGCCGAAAGTAAGTTTTATCTTGACATTTACAGCCAGAGGCTGAACGGCGAATATGAATTTATGGTATCTATGCCGTTTGATTCAAGGGTAAATTCAAATATAGAGCTTGATTCCACCAGAGATTTTGAAACACCTGCAGGCTTCTCCTTTAATGCGGATAAAAGCAATCTGAAGGGTACGGTTACGGGCTTAAGCAAGCCGCTGCACCTTACCGCTTATTTTGATATGATTTTGACGCTTGATGTGAATTATCTAAATCTGAAAGGAGAAGAGATTGCACCGGGTATAACCGAAACCTATAAGCTTAATGATGCCTATACAACCAAGGCTGCAGATCCGCGTCCTTACGGTTATGTGCTTACGGAAACACCCGAAAATTACAAAGGCAGAATGACGGAAAGCACGGTTACCGTTGATTATATTTATGAGCAGATGGATTCCACGATTGTTATAAATTACCTTGATGAAAACGGCGATAAAATTCCGCCGGAAATTATTCAGAGCAAGGTTATCGGCGGAAAGGCACTTGATGATTATTATACAACGGCCGAAAATATTTATGGCTATGATCTGAACAGTGAAAAATATCCTGCAAATGCAAACGGCAGGTTTGAAGAGGATCAGCAGGTAATTAATTATTACTATACGCTTAAGGAATCTTCGGTTAAGCTTGATTTTATAGGCAAGGATATTAACGGCAATACGGTTGAAATCAGCCCCACACAGATTATTGAAGGTAAGGTTTATGAGGATTACACCGCGGATGCACAGAAAATCATAGATAAAATTCTTGCATCAGATGCCGTATACGGCTATTATCTTGCCGATTATCCCGTTGCTGAAAATGAAGGAAAAATTGCTGAAAAGCAGATTAATCTTGTTTACAATTTTGTTCTGAAAGATGCTTCGGTTGTTGTTAATTATGTAGACAGCAAAGGCAATGAAATTGACGATCCTGTTATTCTGAGCGGCAAGGTGTTCGGAAGCTATCAGACAAGCCCTAAGGAAATCCGTGGCTATACGCTTGTAAAAAGCCCTGCGCAGCCATCCGGCATATTTACCGAGGATACCATAACGCTTGAATATGTGTATGCAGCAAATGATTCTTCGGTTATCGTTAATTACCGCGGCACAGACGGAGTTCAGCTGGATACCGTTGTGCTGAACGGCAAGGTTGCCCAAACCTATAAAACAGAGGCTAAGAAGTTTAAGGGCTATGAGCTTACAGCTGTTCCTGCAAATGACACAGGCAAGTATAAAGCGGATATTATAACAGTAAATTACATTTACAGTCCGAATGATACTTCGCTTGTTGTAAATTTCCTGAACAGAGAAGGAAAAGCCGTTGCAGACAGTGAGGCTTACTATTCAAAATTCAATCAGAAATATGAAACCAGCCCCAAAAATATTTTCGGTTACAATCTGGTTGAAGTGCCTGACAATGCAAACGGAAGTTATACAGAGTATAATATCGTTGTAAATTATGTTTATGAGCTCAGAGATTCCGAAGTAACTGCAAATTATGTTGACCTTGAAGGGAACAAGCTTGCAGAAAGCGAAGTTATCAGCGGAAAATATTTTGATGACTACAAAACAATCCAGAAAACCATTCCGGGCTACAAACTTACGGCAGTTCCCTCTAATTCAAGAGGTATCTTCAATGAAGATGTAATTACAGTTGATTATGTTTATGTGCTGAAAGACACCGCCGTTATTGTTAATTATATCAATGAAAACGGCAAATCAGTTGCACCAAGTGAAGCTATAAACGGCAAGGTATTTGATGAATATTCAACAAAGCCGAAAGAACTTTACGGCTATAATCTGATTGAAACGCCCGATAACACAAGCGGCATTTTAACGGAAAATCAGATTATTGTAAATTATATTTATCGCCTTAAAGATGCACAGGTTATTGTAAATCATCTTGATGAAAATTCAAATAAGCTTGCCGAATCAACGGTTATAAACGGAAAAGTATTTGATTGGTTTGATACAGCTCATTTGTATATTTACGGTTATGAATTTATTGATGTTTCGGTTGAAGATTCTGAAGCTGCAATGCTGATGCGTATGGCAAGGGAAACTGAGAAATCTGAACCGCAGGATTATTCAGGCAAAATGAAAGAATCCGTTATCGTTGTTAATTATTATTACAGCCTTAAGGATGCAGAGGTAATCGTTAAATATGTTGATGAAAACGGAAACGAACTCAGTGAAACAGATGTTATAAACGGAATAGTCGGGGATGCATATTCGGCAAAGGCAAAGGATATTGCTGAATATAAGCTGCTTCGCAGTACAGATAACGAAACAGGCGAAATGACAGAAGCTCCGATAACGGTTGTTTATACCTATAAACGCGTGTTGAATATTGATACAAACGGTGATGGCAAGCCCGATGTGAATATTGATACGGACGGTGATAGTAAGCCCGATATAAATATTGACACAGATGATGACGGCAAACCTGATGTGAATGTTGATACAGACGGTGATGGCAAACCCAATATTAATATAGACACAACAGGCGATGGTAAACCGAATATCAATATTGATGCGGATAATGACGGCAAGCCCGATGTAAATGTAGATACGGATAATGACGGAAAACCCGATGTCAACATAGACACAACGGGTGATGGCAAGCCGAATATCAATATTGATACGGACGGCGATGGCGTGGCTGATGTTAATATAGACACGGATGGAGACGGCATTGCAGATAAGAATATTGTTAATACAGGATCAGGCGACATGTTTAAACTGATATTCTTTATATTTGCAGCAATATTGAGTGCAGCAATGCTTGTTTTGGTACGCAGAAAATCTTTCCCAAAAAAAGCTGAGCAATAAAATTAAGCCGGTGTGATTCAATCACACCGGCTTATTAACTGCCGGCAAAACGGTGAAGATGTGCGTTAAAGATTAATATTTCAAAGTAATAATATTAATGTTATGATGGGGATAGGAAAAGGCTGGGGAAAGGCTATAATTACTACCATTTGCCTATGGAAAGGGGTTAGATTTATGACTTGGTTTTTAAAAACAGTTGCATCCGTTCTTGCATTTTTTATTTTTTCTGCATCAGGAGAAATTGCAGCGTATTCGCCCATTGATAAGGATAATTTGCAAACAAGCTTTACTGTTATTTCAGACGGGCATCTGGAAGGTAATAATTCCGAACGGCATCATAATTACGGCAAAGGGCTTCTGGATATGGCAGCTGCAGAGGCAAAAAGCAGTGCACTTGTTATGCTCGGTGATAACACTATGAATGGGCAGGCCTTTGAAACAAGCATGCTTTACGGGCTGATTGATAAGTATAATACAATTGAAAATGTGCTTATGGCTGCGGGCAATCATGAGATATGCCCGGGTAAGCATAATTCAGGCGATTATGATGATTTGAAAAACAGATTTATTAAATATAACAATGCGTTTCTAAATCATAAAATTGAAAACCTTTATCACAGTGCGATGATAGACGGCTATCATTTTATTATTCTTGCATCTGATAAGGATGCAGGGCTTGCACAGTATATTTCACCTGAGCAGTTTGCATGGCTGGATCAGGAGCTTCAAGCTGCTGCTGAAAGCGAAAAACCTGTGTTTCTTTTCAGCCATTGGCCGCTGAACGATGTGTTTGCGGATGTGTGGCAGGAAGGGCACGTCGGTGAACAGAGCACGGAGCTTTATAATCTGCTTACGAAATATGATAACAGAATTTTCTTCTTTACCGGTCATCTTCATATGGGTGTGTTTGAAAACGGATACGGAATTGATAACAGCGAAAATATTACATATATAAATGTTCCATCCTTCGGTTCAGAAAATGATGACGGTGATGCGGATGTTCAGGACACCGGAATGGGTCTTCAGGTGGAAGTATACAGGGCTGAAATTGTTGTAAGAATACGCAATTTTGTTCGGCATGAATGGACAGATTTTGAGTATCATTTTGATATATAAGAATACATAAAAATGTATAAATATTAAATGCAACATCAATCGCCAAAAGGCAGAAATACAAGTTAAAAGGATTAAAAAAAGCAATGTAAAGTGTGTTTTCTTTACATTGCTTTTTTTGTAATGATTTAGTGTAAAGCGAATTCATTTACAGCACATAAACCATAGGTAAACCGCCGGTTTCAGCAGAATTCAGGGGCAAAAGCAGCAATAAAAAAATTTACAAATCAAATAAAAATGTTAAAAAAATTATGGATTTAAGAAATTGTTAATAATTTCGGGGGGGGTTGCGATTGACAATTAAATTTTATAGTAGTATGCTTTTTGTATAAATACTGAACCTTGTTCTTCTTTGCTGCATTATTTATAATTCGGTCGATTAGTGCAAAATTTGATTTTTCAGTCAAACACCGTTATTTCCTGTGCAGCTTATTTCCGGCGATACTATTATCTTAATAGTATATATAAGGTTTGGCCGCACAGGGAATTTTTTTGCATTGCAATCTTCAGTATTTTTGCAGCCGATCACTGGTAAAACAGATCAAATCAAAAATATTTAAAGAAAGGAGAATTTCACTAAAATGAAGAAATTATTCAGAAAAGTTCTGAGTTCAGTTCTTTGCCTTGCTATGTTTTTCAGTTTTCTTCAGTTCAGTGCATTCAATGCGTTTGGTCTTTCAATAAATATCGGTAAAAACCCAACGCCAAAGGTTGATATTGCGGTTTCAGTTCCCGCAGATTTTAACGGCACTTTTGAAGAATTCAAAGAGCAGCTTACGCAGGCATTAATTGCCGCAGGTATGAATGCCGAGGATTTCCGTATTACAGATACAGCTGTTAAGATTGATACAACAAACCTTGACGGTTGGTATGTATATGATCATTATTATGATCGGGCTGCCTACAATGCACTTGGCTTATCTGCCGAACAGCAGAAAAAACAGCCGTTCAGACAGGCAGATAATTCGCAGATGTCAGTACAGGGCGGCTGTCCGACTCCGGTT
>CAJUDJ010000030.1 GCA_910584985.1 uncultured Eubacterium sp.
GCCCCCCTGCTTCATAATTTCAGGTTCTTCAAGGGTTAATTCTTCAATATCCGGCATAACAATACCGTAGCCCGTTCTCTCCACCTCAGAAAGGGCAGCCGAAAATCGCTTATAATCTCTTCTGATTGCCGTAAGCTCCATAATTTCCTTCATAAGCTCTTTTTCATTATGAATGGTAACATTGCATTCTTTTGAAAGAATAGAATAGAAATAGCTGTTATCAATGGATATTTTAATGCTTACACTGCCGTCAGACAAATCAAGATCGGAAATGTTCAGGCTTTCAATATCTTCGTTTGCAGCGAGTGCATCGGCAAACAGCTTTACGCTTCTGATATTGCTTACATCTCTGCAGCAGTCCTTAACAGATGAAAACAGTTTGGATTTAAGCTCATTGTCTGCTTCCAGACTTTTTATCCATGAAGGGAAATTAAGGGAAATACTTGAAACAGGGAATTCATAAAGCACCCTTTCAAGAATCGCATTGATCTCATCCTCATCAAGCTCAAGGCAGTTTACGGGAAGAACCGGCACATCATATTTTTCAGACATGGCGGCACAGAGTGAAACCGCTTCACTGCTGTTTGGCTCAACACAGTTCATAATAACAACAAAAGGTTTGTTTATTTCCTTCAGTTCATTGATTACTCTTTCTTCTGCCTCTTCATATTCTTCACGCGGAATAGCACTGATTGATCCGTCTGTGGTTACAACAAGCCCGATGGTGGAATGTTCGTTAATTACCTTTTGCGTGCCGATTTCGGCTGCCATATTAAATGGTATTTCTTCGGGATACCAAGGTGTTCTTACCATTCTCGGCTGGTCCTCTTCAATATAGCCCACAGAGCTCGGCACAATATAGCCCACACAGTCTATCAGCCTTACCCTGAAATGCAGATTATCCTGCATGGAAAGCTCTATTGCTTCCTCAGGAATAAACTTTGGTTCTGTTGTCATAATCGTTCTGCCAGCAGCACTCTGCGGAAGCTCATCTCTTGCGCGTTCCTTCTGAAATTCACCGCTTATTCTCGGAATAACAAGCGTATCCATGAAGCGCTTGATGAAGGTGGATTTTCCTGTTCTTACCGGGCCGACAACACCTATGTAAATATCGCCCTGTGTTCTTGATGAAATATCATTATAAATGCTCAAATTATTCCCTCCTTACATTCCCGGAATTAAAAGAATCCGCCTTGCATCAAGCACATCTTCTCTTAATTCGTTTTCGGATTTAATCAGTTCAACAGATGTTCTGAACTTTTTGGCAATATCCCACAGGGCTTCTTTTTCCTTAGCAAAATACACCACTAATGCCGGTGAATCGGGCATCGGCTTATCCGAAACCTTTATATCGGATAAAACATGAAAAGCCTTTTCTTCAAATTTTACAGCCGTGTATTCAATTAAATATCTTACATTAATCTGATTGGAAGAATTGATTACATAATCAAACGATTTAATATAAACCGCCGAAGCACTGAACGAAGGAATGGAGATTTCTTTTTTCTGACTGATAAAAATAACCTCTGATTTTTCGTTTCGGATAAATGCGGCAAGTTCAAGATTTTTTCCATCCGTTATATTCAGCGATAAATCAATTACCTCGGTTATATTGATATTGTCAAAATCAAAGGTGCATTTTTCATTGATAATATCGGATACTAAAACACCGTTTGTGTTCAGATTAAGCTTTGAAAAGGTATTGGTTATTTCATTGTCCGTGGCATAAGAATCGGTTGAAAGCTCGGCACTGATTTCTCTGAAAACAGAAACACTGATATTAACATCGCCGAGAAGTTCTATCATTCTGAGTTCGTTATTCTTATCAGCCTTTGGCTTTACATACATATTTCCTGCATTCACATTCACAACGGCATGATCGTCCTCGTCTATTCCGATAATATCAATAATTTTGCTTATGGAAACTGTTTTTTCGCATTTACGGATAATTTCATTATCCGTGTCTGTTGTATAAAGCAGTGAAAACTCAGCGGTTGCCTTTACCAGCATTTTATTTTTTATAATTTTAACCTCATCGGTGTGCACATTTGAAAAGGTGTTGATAATCCTTTTAACAACCTCACTGTCGGCAGGAATGGCTGCATCCTCTTCAAATTCTGCCCGGGCATAGGCCGTTCCGGCAAGGGAAAAATATTTCACCGAATCACGCCTTACAAGTACATCGGGAACACTTTCTATCATCTGAACAGGCTGACAGGCGCAAGCCCTTATATTCAGTGCAAAGGCATTGTGAATATCTATTCTTCTTTGATTGATTACTCTGAAATTGCTGTATTTGTTCATAACAAATACTTCAGCCACAACATCCTCATAATTGCCTTCAATTGTGATTGCCTTCTGAAAATCCTCTTCAAAATCCGCAGTGGTCAGGCAGGAGGTTGTTTCGCTTACATAAGTAAGATAAATTTTGGATTTTCCGTACACCGTTAATGTGCCGTTGCTGTAATCCGTGTTTACAACAAAATTATTGATGCAGCATCGCACGATTTTCAGCATATCATCATTGTAAGCCATCAGATTTTCCTGAAAATCAAGGTCAACATCAACACACTTTGAAAAAATATTGCATTTTTCTTTGATTTCCCTTATGTTATTTTCCATAGCAGTACTCCTTTATATTTAAGCAAACAATTTTTTGCCTGCCTTACTGCTAAAACATATGCAAAACAAGCATATTTTATAACTGTTCCCGTGCAAAAAAAGAACTCTGCTTCCCGAAAAACAAAAAGCTTCGTAAATTTACGAAGCTTTTTGTTTATGTCAGTTATTCACTTTTTTTATTTTAAAGATCATTCTCATTATCGGTGCCATAAATTTTGGTGGATTTAAAACTATAACTTTCAAAATCATTCCTCCGCACTATTTTTTACAGCAAAGTATACCGAGAATGATTACTACAACTGCAAGAATTCGGATGAGCCATGATGTCGGAAGGCATATCGTTACCACGCAACCTACACCGAATGCAATCCACAAAAAGTCCCTGCGGCACATCTTTTTCATAATAGTAAGCACCTCACTTTACTGCATTTACTATATACTATGAAAAAGATTTTTAATCGTTACTCTGAATTAACAAAATTATTCCGGATTGAACAGAAATTTTCACAGGCATATTATTTTTAAAGCAATTACTCTGTGCAAACTGATCACTTGGCTGCAAAGCTATATGATTTACCGCATAATAAGCATCCTTTATTGTCAGCCCTTCCACGGTGCCGAGAAAAGCATAAACGGAAAAATACTTATATTCGCTTCCGTTTATTGTGATTTCGTTTTTTACAAGCTGAATCCTGTTGTGCCTGTTTGAAATCACACATTTCACATTATGCTTTCTGCAATAATCAAGGCAAAGCATATTTGCATAATTATGATCTGCTCTGTTGCCTATGGCGCAAAGAAGTTCTATTTCCGAAAAGCCCATATCAACTGCTTTTTTTACACAGGTAAAAGTATCTGTGAAATCCTTTTCGGCAGGAAGCCTTATAATTTCCGTGTCCATTTCAGGATATTCGGAAGAATCAAAATCACCGATAATCAAATCAGGAACAAATCCTGCTTTTATGCATTTCAGATAACCCGAATCTGCTGCAATTATGTAAGCATCTTCATGCAGCCTGTTTTTTAAGAAATCATAATCCTGATCAGGCGCACCCGAAACAATCACACACTTTATTTTTTTATTTCCCATTCCTTAATATCCTTAACCTCATTATACATCTGAACATAGCTTTCATGACGGCTTCTTTCTATTTCACCCTTTTCCACAGCCTCGCACACGGCACATCCCTTTTCGCCAATATGCGAACAGGTGGAAAACCTGCATTTTCCAAAATAGCTTTCAAACTCTCTGAAACAATCAAACAAATCCTCTTTCATAACCTTTCCGAGCCGCTCAAATTCAAGCGAAGAGAAACCGGGCGTATCTGCCACATAGCCGCCGCAAACCTTAAACAGCTCCGAATGGCGGGTGGTATGCTTTCCCCTGCCGAGTTTTTTGCTTGTTTCGCCTGTTTTAAGCATAAGGTTTTCATCAACAGAATTCAAAAGCGTTGATTTTCCAACGCCGGTATTTCCCGTAAATGCAGAAACTTTTCCGCTGAGAAGTGCTTTAATCTCTTCTGTGCCGCTTTTATCCGCATTGCTGCAAAGAATCGTTTTAAACCCGGCAGAATCATATATTTTTTTATAATCCTCATAAGTGCTGCTCAAATCGGTTTTTGTAAGCACCACCACCGGTTCTATTCCCTTATACTCTGCAACGGCAATCAGCTTATCAATAATAAAAGTATTGATTACGGGATCAACCAGAGAAGCAACAATAAAAAGCTGATCCAGATTAGCAAGCGGAGGGCGCACAAGTTCATTTTTCCGGGACAGTATTTTTTCTATTCTGTTTTCGGCATTTATATTAACGGAAATTTCAACATTATCACCCACAAGCGGAGATAATTTCATATTTCTGAAGCTTCCCTTTGCCTTGCATTCATAAACAGCCTCGGCGGTTTCCACATAATAGAAACCGCCGATACCTTTAATAATTTTACCTTCTGTCATATATTATTCCTGCACCATATTATATGAATATTCGCTGAAATCAACTGTAGCCTCTTTATCTTCATTTACATTCTTAAATTCAAAATTATGCCGAACCTGCAGTGTTTCAAGAGAAACAACAACCGTTGCCGAAGCGTCTGCCTCAAGCGTAACGGCAAGCTCTGCCGCAGTGCCGTCCAGCTTAACCTGCCTTGTGCTGTTCTGTGCACCGTTTATATATAACACAAGATTATCAAGTTCCGTGCTCTTATCCTCCTCAATACACTTGGGAAGAATAACCTTAATCTTAACCGTATGCTCGGCAGGTGCTGCCGTAGTGGTTACACCTGTTGAAACCGTAAGAACAATTCTGCTGTCAGGCCGTATCGTGTTTCCATAATTTTCGGACTGTCTGATAACAATATCCTTTGGTGCTGCATGATCCTCCGTTTCATACACAACATTGGTAAACCCGGCTTTTTTCATAAATCTTTCTGCATCCTGCCTGGAAAGCCCCTCCACATTCGGAACCTTAAAGCTTTCAACCGTTGTGGATGCAGGGCCGTTAGATACAAAAACGGTTATCATTGTGTCTTTTGAAACATAGGAATTAAGCTTGGGCTCTGTATAAATAACATTTCCGGCTTCAACCGAATCATTGTCAATCTTGGCTATTTTAATATTTGTAAGCCCCTCCTGCGAAAGCCTGTTCTCTGCTCTTTCCTGCGGCAGACCAACCACATTGGGCACAAGTATATCTTCAACAGGATTTGCAACCGTAAGCGTAACCATACTGTTTGCAATAACCCTTTCACCGGCAGCAGGGCTCTGCGATAAAATGGTTCCCGGCTCTTTTTCATCTGTTCTTTCATAAGCAGAAACAAAAGTAAATTCATATTCCTTATTTGAAATTACCTCATCAAAAGACATACCTACGAAATTATCCAGCTTAACAGAATTGGCATTAACACCCTTTGTGAGCCATAATACAAGCCCCACTACAGCAACAGCAAGAAGCAGCAGACCGCTTATGGTGGCAGCAGCAATTTTCTGCCTGTTTCTTTTCAGTTCCAGTCTGTCTGTATTACTGTTTTCCTCACCTTTTCCGGAAGCAAGGCTTTCATTTTTAACAAATTTTGTCGGCTGCTTATCAACAATATAAGAATAATCAAAGGTTGCATTGGGATTTCTGCTTACCTCTTCAAGATCAAGCAGCATTTCCGTTGCAGTCTGATATCTTTCAAGCGGATTTTTCTGCATAGCATGAATGCAGATTTGTTCAAGACCGACGGGAATATCGGGATTGATATCCGTTAATCTTTTTGCCGTATTCTTAACCTGCATAAGTGCAACGGAAACAGCACTGTCTGCCTCAAAAGGAACTCTGCCCGCAAGCATTTCATAAAATACAACGCCAAGCGAATAAATATCCGCCCTTTCATCGGTTGGTTTTCCCTGTGCCTGTTCGGGAGAGATATAATGAACAGAGCCGATAGCATTTTCTGTAAGTGTTTCCGTTTCCGTTCTTGAAAACCTGGCAATTCCGAAATCCGTAACCTTAATATCGCCTGTGGGAAGCAGCATGATATTCTGCGGCTTAACATCCCTGTGCACAATGCCTTTATCATGTGCATGCTGCAAAGCCTTTAAAACCTGAGAAATGAAAAAAACAGCGTCATTCCAGGTAATAATGCCCTGCTTCTGTATATATTCCTTAAGGGTGATTCCGTCAACATATTCCATTACGATATACTGGATTCTGTCGCCGAAGCTTACATCAAAAACCTTAACAATATTCGGATGCGATAAAACGGCAATTGCCTTTGATTCATTCTTGAAACGCCTTACAAATTCATCATCATTTGCAAATTCTTCTTTCAGAATTTTAACGGCAACAATTCTGTCGTCCACATTATCATAAGCCTTATAAACAACAGACATTCCGCCCACACCGATAATTTCATGGATTTCATATCTGCCGTCAAGCCTTTTTCCTACATAATTTTCCATAAGCCAACACTCCGATTATTTTGAAATTGCAACAACGGTTACATTATCTCCGCCGCCGTTATTATTCGCCCTTTTAATGAGTCTGTCTGCAAACGCATAATATTTGCCGTCCTGCACCTCATTAATCATTTCATCATCGGTAACATAATTTGAAAGTCCGTCTGTGCAAAGAATCAGCACATCGTCCTCTTCAAGGTCAACCTCGTCAAAATCAACATCTATCGCCTTTTCTGCGCCGATTGCCCTTGTTATTTTATTTTTATTCGGGTGATGCTCTGCCTCTTCCTTGGTGATTTTGCCGATATCCACAAGCGTCTGCACAAAGCTGTGGTCCGTTGTAATCTGCTTAAGCGAACCGTTATAGATATAAGCTCTGCTGTCCCCTGCATGGGCAATAAAGGCACACCCGTTTCTGACAATTGCGCACACAACGGTTGTTCCCATTCCCCTTAATTCGGAATTTGCTTCCGCCATATCATACACTTCCATATTTGCAGCCGTAAGTGCAGAATCAAGCATATTTCTGATAGAGGAATCCCTCATATTTTCTCTGTAAGAAGCATTGATTTTATCACTGATCACCTTAACTGCAAGAGCAGACGCAATATTTCCGCCGGCATGACCGCCCATTCCGTCACAAACAATAGCCCATGCCACCTCATCGGGAAATTCACCGACTGCATAGGCATCCTGATTGGACGCTCTTACAATACCCTTATCGGTTTTAGCAACTATTTTCAATTACTGCACCTCATTCCGCTTTCTTCTTAACTGACCGCAGGAAGCATTTATATCGCTTCCGAGTGTTCTTCTTATTGTAGCATTAATTCCGTAGTTTTTCAATACATCAATAAATCTCTGCATATTTTCTTTGCTCGTCTGAACATTTGAACGCTCTGCAACATCATTAACAGGAATTAAATTCACATGGCAAAGCATTCCCTTTAATCTTCTTCCAAGCTCATCGGCACATTTATAATTGTCATTTACATGATTTATAAGCGTATATTCAAAGGATACGCGCCTGTTGGTTTTCTTAATATATTCACGGCAAGCCTTTAATAGCTCCTCTATACCCCATTTATTGTTTACAGGCATTGTTCTGCTTCTTATGGCATCATTCGGTGCATGCAGTGAAATCGTTAAGGTTACGGGCAGATTTTCCTTCATAAGATCATATATTCGAGGCACAATGCCGCAGGTTGAAACCGTTATATTCCGCATAGAAATATTAAGCCCGTTTTTGTGATTCGCATTATAAAAGAATTTCAGAACATTCTCATAATTGTCCAGAGGTTCACCAATGCCCATCAGAACAATATTTGAAATTCTTATATCAAGATCACGCTGGGCAGTATGCAACTGGCTTTCAATTTCCCCTGCTTCAAGATTTCTTTTAAAGCCTGCCAGCGTAGAAGCTCATAAGGTGCATCCCATTTTACAGCCCACCTGGCTTGATACGCAGATTGTGTAACCGTATTTGTATTTCATAACAACAGATTCCACATATTCACCGTCATATAGCCTGAAAAGATACTTCACCGTTGCGTCCAGCTTTGAAACAAATTTCTGCTCTGTTTCACAAAAAGAAATATAAAAGTATTCAGACAGCTTTTCTCTTAAATCCTTAGAAATATTCGTCATTTCATCAAAGGAAGAAACGCCATGCTTATGAAGCCATTCAAAAATCTGCTTTGTTCTGAATGAGGGAAGCCCCAGAGCCGTCAATGCATTATTCAGTTCGTCATAGCTTAAAGATTTAATGTCCGTTTTCATTTATATCCTTTCGATAACAGAATAGAAAAAGCCGTCTCCGCCGTTTTCGCCGGGAAAAACAGTTTTGCTTTCCGTTATGCAGAAATCCTTATTTTCCTCAATAAATTCTGCAACCACCTTTTCATTTTCACGCTTATTCAGCGTGCAGGTTGAATACAAAAGCTTTCCGCCCCTTTTCAGGTATAAGGAAGAAGTTTCAAGAATGTGCTTCTGTACTTCAGGAAGCTGTTTTATACTGTCTAAATCTTTATATCTGATTTCCGGCTTTCTTCTTATAATTCCGAAACCGCTGCACGGCACATCACATATAATTTTATCGGAAAACGGAAGTGCAGAGTTAAATTCCATACCATTATTTACCATTGGAATAACAGATGTAAGCCCAAGGCGTTGTGCACCGTTTTTAATCAGTTCCACCCGATGCTTATGAATATCCAGTGCATAGATGCTTCCCCTGTTCTTCATAAACGAAGCAGCTGTAAACGCTTTTCCGCCGGGAGCCGAGCAAATATCGAGTACAACATCGTTTTCCTGAACTCCAAGCGCCTTAACTGCATTGTAGCAGGAAATATCCTCAATATGAAACAATCCGTTCTGAAAGGCACGGCATTTGCTTAAATCAAAGGAAGAAGTAATCTGAACAAGTCCTTCTCTTATTTCACCCTCTATTTCATCGCAGTTCAGCTCATATAAAAGCTCATCCGCATCCACATAATTCATGTTCGGCACGGCAAACACAGGTGCATTTTCATTAAGGTACGGAAGAAAAGAACCCACCTTTTCCCTGCCGTAAGCTTTATTCCACATATTTATCAGATGAACCGGCACGGAATATCTTATACTTAAATCACTTATTTCATCTATATTTATTCTGTTTTCATCTGCATTATGTAAAACAGCATTGATCAGCTTGGAATAAAAGGAAAGCCCGTTTTTATTGGCAAGCGCAACACTTTCATTTATAGCAGCACTTGCCGGAACTTTATCCATAAAATAAAGCTGATAAACACCCATCCGCAATATTACAAGCACCTTTGGCTTCGGCTTTTTGCAATGCTTTTCAATAATACTGTCTAAAGTAATTTTTCGTTCAACAACACCGTAAACAAGCCTTGCCGCAAAGGATTTACCGCTTTCAAGCTCCGAAAGCGCCTGATCAAGTGCAAGATTTGAATAGGCATTGCCGTAAAAAATTCTGTATAATGTTTCAAATGCAGTCTGTCTTGCGTTTTTCATCATCTTTTCCTGTTAGCCAAAAGCAATAATCTTAAAAGTGTGGCAAGTGCGGAAACCAACGCAGCAACATAGGTTAATGCAGCAGCCGTAAGCACCTTTTTAGCGCCTTGATTTTCTTCGGCAACCAAAAATCCATTTTGTTCAATTGTTCTTAAAGCCCTTGCCGAAGCGTTAAATTCCACCGGAAGCGTAATAAGCTGAAACAGCGCCACAGCCCCATAAAGCGCAATGCCTATATAAATAAGCGGATCAAAGGAAAAGAAAAATCCCATTAAAGCAAGCGGAATGCCTGCCATCGAACCGATATTCGTAATCGGTATAACCATATTGCGCACTTTAAGCGGAAAATAGCTTTCTGCATGCTGGCAGGCATGGCCGGCTTCGTGGCATGCGATGCCGACAGCGGCAATGCTGCGGGAATTGAACACATTTTCAGAAAGGCAGATTTCCTTTGTTTTGGGATTATAATGATCTGTTAAATCACCTGCAATACATTTGATTTTAACATCGGTTATTCCGTTAAGCTGCAAAAGCCTGTAAGCCGCTTCAGCGCCGGACATTCCCCTTGAATTGGCTATTCTGCTGAATTTATTGAAATTTGATTTCACTTTTATCTGGCATACAACAGCAAAAATAAACACAGGAATCATAATAAATCCCGTCATATAATATGCTAAATAAGTTCCCATTTCATTCACATGCCTTTCCGGCTGCAACAAAACATATACCTGCATTTCAGCTCCTTTGCAGCCTTACAGGAGTGCAGTTTAAATATAATTAACAAATATTATTTTCCTAATATTGTTCCAAGCTCAATCTTATTGCCTGAAAGAAAAGCCTTTATATCCATTTTCTTTTTTCCGTCAGGCTGGATTTCAAGAATATCAATGCATTTTCCGTCCCCGCAGGAAACAGTAAGCACATCTTTATTATGAACGGTTTTTCCCGGTTCATTACCGCATTCGCCGCTTAAAACCGATTTATGAATTTTTACACTTTTTCCGTTTATAAAAGTGGAAGCAGCAGGCCAGGTCTGAAGCCCTCGAATCTGATTATGAATTTCAAAAGCCGTTCTGCTCCAGTCAATATTGCTCATGGATTTATCAATCATGGATGCATAGCCGAAATCGCCCTGCGGCTGTTCAACGGGATTTAGTTCATTTTTTTCAATAAGCGACACCGTGTTCAGCAAAGCTTCCGCACCGATTACCGAAAGCCGCTCAAAAAGCTGTTCGGAGGTTTCATTAATATCAATTTCCGTTTTTACCGTAAACAGAATATCGCCTGTGTCAATTCCCTCATTCATCTGCTGAACACAGACGCCTGTTTCCATATCACCGTTCAGCACAGCATGCTGAATCGGCGCAGCACCTCTGTATTTCGGTAAAAGCGAAGCATGAACATTGATGCAGCCGTGTTGTGCAAACTCCAGAATTTCCTTTGGAAGAATTTTTCCGTAGGCAACAACAACAATTAAATCCGGATGAAGCGCTTTTATAATTTCAAGTGCTTCACCGTCTTTAAGCGTTTTCGGCTGATAAACAGAAAGCTTATGCTTCAGTGCTGCTGTTTTTACGGCAGACGGCGTTAAAAGCTGCTTTCTGCCAACCTTTTTATCAGGCTGTGTAAATACACCGGAAATTTCATAGCCGCTGCTTATTAAATTTTCCAAACACGGCACAGAAAAATCAGGCGTGCCCATAAAAACAATATTCATCAGCCTTCAACAACTCCGTTAATCACTCTTGATGTAAACAAAATGCCGTCCAGATGGTCCAGTTCATGGCAGAAAGCTCTTGCCTTGAGTCCATCACCCGTGAAAACCTGCCAGTTTCCGTTTCTGTCCTGCGCCTTTACCTGCACCTTCATAGGGCGAACGGTTGTTCCCCATTTTCCGGGAAGCGAAAGGCAGCCTTCCTGTTCCTTCTGCTCTCCCTCAGATAATGTAATTTCAGGATTCACAAGTTCCATCGGCCCTTCGCCGACATCTATAACAACAACACGCTTTAAAATTCCAACCTGAACGGCTGCAAGACCGACACCGTTTTCCTTATAAAGAGTTTCCAGCATATCGTCTATCAGAACAGCCAGCTTTTCATCAAATTTTTCAACAACACGGCTTTTTTTATTGAGAATCGGATCTCCAACCTTAACAATATTCCTTAATGCCATTTATATTCTCCTATACCAAATCATAAGGATTCAGGTCCAAACTTACCGAAACATCCTTATATTCCTTTATTTTACTCATTCTTTTCAGAATTTCATTAAACATTCTGCGAACAGATTTTGAATTTTTGCATTTCACTGCAAGCCTATATCTGTAATGATTATTGATTTTGCTGATTTTTGCAGGGCTGGGCCCCAGAACAATCAACTTTTCGTTTTTGTATGCACCGCTGTTCAGTTCAACAAGAATATCAAAAAAAGCCTTTGCGCACATTGCAGCGGAATTTTCATTTTCTGCAGTAAATGATGCTGAATATATATCGCAGAACGGCGGATAAACAAGCAGCCGCCTGAGTGCAATTTCCGTTTCATAAAAGGATTTATAATCCTGCCCGGCAGCAAATTCAATAATCTGGTTAAACGGATTCACCGTCTGAATTACAGCCTTTCCGTTTCCGTCCCTTCTGCCGCTTCTGCCCACAACCTGCGTGATAAGATCAAAGCATTTTTCCTGCGATGTATAATTTTCATCATAAAGTGCACTGTCTGCATTTACAACACCCACAAGTGTAACATTCGGAAAATCAAGACCTTTTGCAACCATCTGTGTGCCGAGCAGAATATCATAGTTTCCGTTTGAAAACGCATCAAACAGCTTCTGATGCCCGAATTTGCCTGCTGTGGTATCTGCATCCATCCGCAAAATCCGTGCATCTGGAAACAGAAACTGAAGCGCATCCTCAATTCTCTGTGTGCCGTAGCCGCTGTATCTTACACTGTTTTCACCGCATTCGGGGCATATATTGTCAAGCGGCTTGGAATAGCCGCAGTAATGGCACATAAGCCTGTTGTTATTACTGTGATAAGTAAGGCTGATACTGCAATGCGGGCAGGTTATGACATGACCACAGGAATTGCAGGCAATAAAAGTATTAAAGCCGCGCCGGTTTATCAGAAGAATGGTTTGCTTTTTCTGATCCAGATTTTCCCGAATCAACTGCTTCAGTGTTTCTGAAACCGGCGATTTGTTATTTGCCTTTATCTCTGCTTTCATATCAACCGTGATAACTTCGGGAAGCTTTGCATCACCGTAACGCTCCGTAAGCTCACACAGCTTATATCTGCCGCTGCGTGCAGCCGAATAGCTTTCAACGCTTGGGGTTGCCGAGGTCATAAGAAAAAGAGCCTTATTATATCTGCATCTGTAATTCGCCACCTGCCGCGCATGATAACGCGGTGTGCGCTCACTCTTATAGGTATGCTCCTGCTCTTCATCCATAATAATAAGACCTATATTATGAAGCGGGGCAAATACGGCGCTTCTTGTGCCGATAACAATTTTTGCTTCGCCCCTGTCTGCTCTTTTATATTCATCATTACGCTCTCCAAGCGAAAGACCGCTGTGAAAAACAGCAACGGCTTTTCCGTAACGTCTATGAAAAATGGAAAGCATCTGCGGCGTAAGCGCAATTTCAGGCACCATTACGATAACATCTTTTCCCATAGAAATGGCTTCATCAATAAGGCGTAAATAAACCTGTGTTTTTCCCGAACCGGTTACACCGTGAAGAAGCCCTGTTCCGCCGCCATTTTCAAGCATCTCACAATAACAGTTAAAAGCGTTTTTCTGCTGCTTTGATAAAACAATTTCATTTTTGTCCGAAACACCGCTTACATGATAAGGACTGCGGTAAACCTCTTTATCATACAGTTCGCATACACCGTATTTCACAAGATTTTTTACAACAGATTCACCGACAGAGCAAAATGCACAAACCTCATTTACAGCGGCAGTGCCAACATCAAACAGTAGGCTGACAACACTTTTCTGCTTCGGTGTAAGCCTTGGCATTTCTGCTTCGTTTTCAACGGCAAGCCTTATCATACGGCTGCTTTTATCGCCAACTTTATCGATTCCCCTGGGCAGCATCAGCCTTAAGCATTCATAGGTTGTGCAGAAGCATCTTTCCTTAAGCCACAAGGCAAGCCCGATCATTTCCTCTGATAAAACAGGAGATTTTCCCGAAACAGAAGCGATGCTTTTTAATTCACTGTTGATTGCGGAAAAAAGCTTAACAACGATACCGTATCTTAAAACATTTCCCTTTCCGAACGGCACCCTCACCCGTGTACCGACAGAAACAGAATCTTTTAAGTCATCGGGCACAAAGTAATCGTAATCCGAATCGTAATTGAAAAAAGTTTTTTCAACGGCAACTGTGGCAATCAGCCTGTTCATACTTATTCTGATTTAAGCTCTTCCGGCTCTTCAACAATATACTTTCCGTTTACAATATCGTCAATTGCAAGTGAAACGGTTTTCGTGTCAAGCAGTTCTTCTCTTTTAACAGCTTCTTCGCGGATTTCCCTTGCTCTTTTGGCTGTGCCGACAACAAGGCTGTATCTGCTGTTGCAGTTCTTTAAAAGTTTTTTCAAATCTGGATTAAACATAGTAATTTCTCCTTTAAATCAAGCGTTGCGCTTTTCTAATTCTTCAATCAATATTGTATTTATTTCATCAACTGCTTTTTCAAGTTCGTTATTTACAACCACATAATCAAAAACAGATGAAGATTTTATTTCATCCTCGGCAATTTTCAGCCTGTTCAATATCTGTTCATCGCTGTCCGTATTACGCTTTTTCAGCCGCTTTTCAAGCGTTTCCATATCAGGCGGCATAAGAAAGATAGAAACTGCATCCGGACAGTTTTTCATAACCTTCTGCGCACCCTTGCGTTCTATAATCAGAAAACAGATTTTTCCGCTGTTTACCATTTCCATGGCTGCCTTTGCAGGTGTTCCGTAATAACATCTGTTATAACACGCATATTCAAGAAATTCATTTTTCTCAATCATATCTTCAAACTTTTCCGCTGTTATAAAAAAGTAATTCACACCGTTTTTTTCGCCGTCCCTCGGCTGTCTTGTGGTTGCCGAAACAGATTCGCACACATCATCCCTTATTTTAGAGATTTCACGAAACACAGTGTCTTTTCCGCACCCGCTTGGTGCGGAAAGAATAACCATCATTCCCTTTTTACGCATCACACACCTCCGCACCGAATCTGGATGAAATCTGCTTTAAATCCATATAGGATAATACCACATGATCCGAATCGGTAATTATAACACTCATTGTTTTTCTTCCGTGCGTGGCATCAATCAGGCTGCCGTTTGCCTTTGCCTCCTGCACAATTCTTTTAACAGGCGCAGATTCAGGGCTTACGATGGATATGATTCTGTCTGCATTCACAAGATTTCCGAAACCGATATTCACTAAATTCATAAATGCCACCTTATTCTATATTCTGAATCTGTTCACGGATTTTTTCAATTTCCGCTTTAATATCAACAACCTTGCGTGCAATTTCAACATCATTTGCCTTTGAACCGATTGTATTGGCCTCACGGTTTATTTCCTGCACAAGAAAATCCATTTTTCTGCCCACTGCTTCATCGCTTTCAAGAAAACTGCCTAGCTGTTCTATGTGGGAACGAAGCCTTACGGTTTCTTCGGCAACTGCAACCTTATCAGCAAAAACGGCAACCTCCTGCAAAATTCTGCTTTCATCCAGCGAAACATCGCCCAGAAGCTCATGCACTCTTTCAACAAGCTTCTGATTATACTGCTTAACCGTTTCTGGTGAACGCTCTTCCACAAAGGAAACACAATTCAGAATAAACTGCCCTCTTGCATGAATGTCTTCCTTCATTTTAGCGCCTTCTTTTTCACGCATGGCAATAAATTTGTCAACAGCCTCTTCAGCCACTGCTTTAACATTCAGCCAAAGCTTTTCCTCATCCTCTTCTGCCTTTTTCAGCACAAGAACTTCCGGAAAATGAGATATGGAAACCGTGCCGAAATCCTCTCTCAAAGCATATTCCGAAGAAATCTCCTTTAATGCCTTAACATATGCCGAGGCAAGCGTGTGATTAATAACAACCTGTGCATTCTCAGTATTCAGTGCTTCTACGGTAAGAAAGCAATCTACCTTTCCTCTTGCCACCCGTGAATTAATATAGGACTTCAGTTTTTCTTCCAGAAAGCCGTATTGCCTTGGCAGTCGGCAGTTAAATTCAAAATATCTGTGATTAACAGATTTCAGCTCAATGGTTATCACATAACCGTCCGCTTCTGCAACGGCTCTGCCGAAGCCGGTCATTGATCTTATCATACATCTTCTCTCCTTATCTGATTTCAACAGAAAGAATTATACGCCTTTTTATATAACAAGGTCAATGCTTTGTTAATAATTTATTCACAATGTTAACAATAAATTAATAAAATATGTAAATTAATAAACCGATAATATTTTTTCGGCCTTTTCAATCACCATTTCTGCCAGATAATCAGGCTCCATTACTTTAATATCTGAACCGTACTGCATAATCCAGCTGACAAGCCCATCGCTTACAGCAGCATCAAAGGTGGTTTCAAAATGCCCTTCGTCATATGCCTTCAGCGGAATTTTTGTGCCAAACCTGTCCATTATCTCTTCTCTTATTTCAAGGCTGCACAAAAGCGTAACCCTGTCCGTTTTACCGCTGAACATATTAAACATTTTTGCAGAATAATCGGCAGAATTAAAAACTTTATATTCACTTACTTCGCTTACCCTGCGCTGCGGTTTATTCAGAATCTCAATCTGCTTCATTCTGTCCAGCCTTAAATTAATGAGATTATCATATTTTGCATTGTTGCAAACAAGGTAATAATGATCATCCTTCCAGATAAGCGCATAGGGCGAAACCGTAAACACTCTTGTTGTATACGACTTTTTCTGCTCCTTATCAATATTTCTTCTTTTATAAATAAATTTAACCTGTTTTTTGCTTTTTATAGCTTCATCAAGCCTGTCTATAACATAATAAATTTCTTCATTATCGCATTTGTTTTCGCCGCCGCAATAAACCTGGGAACGCAGCGTTTTTGCCTGGTTGGAGGATATTAAACTTTCCAGTTTTTCAATAAGTGCCTTTGTTTTATTCGGTGTTATAAAGCCTGCCGAAGAAACAGCATCAATGAGCAGGCGGATTTCCGGCGGTTCAAATTTTCTGGTAGACATACAGAAGCCGCCCTTGGGTGAGCGCACTGTCATAATATCACAGCC
Organism: uncultured Eubacterium sp.; assembly: GCA_910584985.1. Classification (GTDB taxonomy): domain Bacteria; phylum Bacillota; class Clostridia; order Oscillospirales; family Acutalibacteraceae; genus Eubacterium_R. The sequence goes on from CAJUDJ010000030.1 coordinate 16,860, forward strand.
TATATCATTTAAGGCTTTTATATCCGAATAAACACTTTTCCTTTCTGCTTTAATTCCCTTTTCCCTGAGCATTTCTATTAGCTCAGTTGTTGAAACCGGGTTATCGTCATCAGAAAACGCCTCAAGATATTTATAAATAAACAGTGTTTTTAATTTTGAGTACTGCATAAAATTCACCTCAAAAACAAGTTTATCATTTTCAGCCGATATTTTCAACTATTGAGCGGAAAACAGGGCCGCCGTCCACTGCGCCGCTTACACCGTCCTCCGTCATTACAACAATGGAATATTTCGGATTGCTGTATGGATAAAAGCCTGCAAACCATGTGTAAAAAATTTCTTTGTCGCCGTTCATTATGCCGCTCTGCGCCGTAGAAGTTTTTCCTGCTGATTCGTGATTATAATCTGCCCTTCTTCCAGATCCGTCCGTTACAACATACCGCATATATTCACAAAGCGTTTTTGCTGTTTTTTCACTGATTGCTCTGTGAGAAGAATTCCCTGCTCTGTGTGTAACAGTTCCGTTATCCGAAACATCCCCCATTACAATCTGAGGTGCTTTATACATTCCTTTATTGGCAATTGCAGCTATTACAGAGGCAAAATGAAGCGGTGAATCCGTAAGGCTGCCCTGCCCGAAACCAAGCAGTGCCAGCTGACCTTTGGATTTCAGAAAATCGGCATCCGGCAGATTGCCGTTCGTAACACTCCAGCCGTCATAAAGCGCATTCTTTTCCCCAAATCCAAATTTTTCAGAGGTTTCAATGATTTTATCTGCCCCCAACTTAAGTGCAAGCTCTATGAAATAGCAGTTGCATGAATTTGCAAGCGCATCTTTCATCGTCTGCTTTCCGTGCTTTGTATCACGCTGGCAGGCAAAGGTTGTATCTCCGACCGTAACCTTTCCTTCACATTCATAACTGTCATTGACTCCGTTTTCCAGTGCACAGGCTGCAACAACCAGCTTATAAACAGAACCCACACAGTAAGAGGAAAAAGCCCTGTTCAGATAGTCATTCGGTTTGCTGTAAGCCGCAAGCACTTCGCTTGTTTCGGTATCCAGAACAACAACAGCACCGCTGTCTATGCTTTCAGCCGCCTTTTCCGCAGCCTTCTGAATGCTGCTGTCCAGTGTAAGCATAATTCCGCGCTTGGTATTATAATTTTCTTCAAGGATTTCACCGTCATCCCCGTCAAGAAGCCTGCCGATAGCATCAACGGAAAAATTGATGGACTTACTTCCGACAAGCTCGGGTTTAAGCCGTTCACATGAGGAAACAATGTGCCCTGCAATCATATCATCGCTGTGGCGGGAAGTGGTTTCAAAAATTTTTATATATCTGCAATGCACATAATGGTCTATTTCTCTTATAACAGGATAGCCCTGCTTTAATTCTTCAACGATTTCCTCTCTTTCTTTGTAAGAAAAAAGTCTGTTCAGCTCGGTTATACATTTTTCTGTGGGGCGAATAACAGCGATAAGCCCGGTGGTTTTATTTGTAATTCTGCTTAAATTACGATCATAGACCGTTTCATATATTTTGTCTATATCTACCGTGTAGCTGTTATGCTTTGATGAAACCTGATAATTTCCGCTGAAAATAACAAAACCGATTCTGCCTGCAGCGCCTGTAAACAGAAAACACATCAGCACAGTAAACACCAAAAGCCTTTTCTTCATAAAAAAACACCCCTGTGTATTATTCACAGAGGTGTATATTTTAATCTCGCTTTCTTCTTAAAATTGCATCGGAAGAAATATTTTTACTGCATTTAAACGAATAAACATCCGTAGCCTTGTTTGCAACAGCTGTTTTTTCACAGTCATTTTCGCTATATAAATCTTCAACGGTTATTGTGTAGGGTTTTTTGAACGGTTCCACCACTTCAAGCACATCGCCCTCATAAAAACGGTTGCGCTGATCAACCGTGAGCCTACCGTTTTTATAATCCCTGTAAAGTGCACACACATCCCAGTTTCTGATATAACCGCCCGTGTCCTGCACCTGACCGTTTTTCATTTTACCGAAATTAAAGCCCGTAGTGTATTCCCTGTGGCTTATTTTTTCCATTTCATCCAGAATCCACTGCGGCACTTTATAGCCGTCTGACGGATTTTTAAGATATTCATCAATGGCAGCCCGATAAGCATAAGTAACAATAGCCGTGTAATATTCGCTTTTTGCCCTGCCTTCAATTTTGAAGGAATCTATGCCGCTGCGGACAAGTGCGGGTATATGCTCAATCATACACAAATCACGGGAATTGAAAATATATGTGCCGTCCTCCTCCTGATTAACAGGG
>CAJUDJ010000031.1 GCA_910584985.1 uncultured Eubacterium sp.
ACACTGACCCTCGGCAAGCGTGCATTTGCTTATTATAATGTAAATATAGGCGACTGGCATGTTGAGACAGGTGAATTTGATGTGTTTGTGGCAGCATCCAGCCGTGATATCAGGCTTTCAGCCGTTGTAAATGTTGTTTCAACCAATGAGGCTGAAATTCCGGATTATAAGGAAACAGCGCCTGCTTACTACACTGCAAACCTTGCAGAAATGAACGGCAATCAGTGGGCTGCAGTTTACGGTCAACCGCTTCCGTCTGCACAGCGTGATACATCTGCTAAAATCAATATTTATAACTGCCTTGATGATGCTTCGCATACAAAATGGGGCAGAAGAATTGGCAAAATTGTTAAAAGTGTTATAAACCGATTTGCAGGCAGCGCGGAAAACGGAGATGGTGCAATGCTTCAGGCAATGGCTGTTCAGATTCCAATCAGAAACTTTATTTCTATGTCTATGGGTGTATTCAGCCCGAAAATGGCGGACGGACTTCTTCAGATTCTGAATGATGATGAAAGCACTTTTAAGGGTGTCGGAAAGATTTTAGGTGGGCTGCCAAATGCAATTAAAAAATTGCCGAACCTGATTAAATCTATATAACAGTAATTTATAAAGAAAAGATGTAAAGCGTTATGCTTTACATCTTTTCTTTTTTTATATATTCACTTGGTGAGCATTCAAATTCTTTTTTAAAGGCCTTCAGGAAAACGGAATAATTGTTAAAGCCGCTTTCAAAGCAGGCATTCTTTGCAGAGACTCCGTTTTCAAGAAGAGAACAGGCATGCAGCAGGCGTTTTGAAAGTATATAGGAATAAATCGTTTTCCCCGTTGTGTTTTTAAATTTATGCATAAGATAATATCTGCTCAGATAGAATTCAGCAGCAATTTTATCAACGCAGAGCGGTTTGAAAAGATTGTTTTTTATAAAGTGTATAATTTCATCGGTCTGCCTGTCGCTTTTATATGCAACGGATAAATCGCTGTAATGGATAACGGCGCGGTTTGTCAGAATCATAAGCCGATTAAATAGGCTTTCTTTCATAAGCTCGGCGGCAAATGCCGTTTCGCTTTCCGTGCTTATTTTTTCGGCCAGGCTGAATAGCTCCTGTGCTGTTTCATGGGGCAGTCTTAATAAATTCAGCCCGGTTTCCTTTGTTTTATCGAAGCAGGCGGAAAGATTGCCGTTTTCTTTCAGATAACTGCTGTTTATCCATATGATAATTCTTTCATACGGCACATCTCCACGGATAACAGGCTTGTGAATATCACCGTGGCGAACAAGCAGAATGTCATTTTCCGTAAGGTTATATTCCTTGCCTTCAATAATGTAACAAACTTTTCCTGATTTGAATAATACCATTTTGTCAAATTCATGATAATGAAAATCAAATTTCTGCCTGTAAATATCTTTATTATAAAATACTCTGAAATTTTCTTTTAAATATCCTCTTTTGCCGTATTCGGCATTTATCATCACATTTTCCATAATTCGATTATAAAGCACAATTTGCATATTGTAAAGCACAAATAGATATTTTAAATGCAAATAAACATTAATATAATAATCAAAAAACAGCTTCAGAGGTGGAAAATGATGAACATTTTAATTCTGGCAGGGGGATTAAGCCCGGAAAGAGAGGTTTCGCTTTCCTCTGCTTCAAAAATTGCAAAGTCGCTCATAAAGCAGGGAAATAAGGTGTGTATTGCGGATATTTGCTGTAATATTAAAGATGTAAAGCAAATATGCTTTACAAATAAATCAGATGAAATTAAGACCTATGCTGTAAATGGAACAGCGCCGAAAGCAATAGAAATATGTGAAAAGGAAAATGAAATCGGCGAAAATGTAATGGAAGCCTGTAAAACAGCAGATTTCGTTTTTATTGCGCTTCACGGCGGTATAGGTGAAAACGGCAAGTTACAGGCGGTTTTTGATTTGAATGGAATCAAATATACAGGCTCTGGTTATGACGGCTGTATGCTTGCAATGGATAAAAATATTTCAAAAATGATTGCCTGTGCGCATCAGATAAAAACAGCAAAATGGAGTATGAATACGAAAGCTGCATCGTTATCGTTTCCCTGTGTGGTTAAGCCGGCGAACTGCGGTTCAAGCATAGGTGTTGCTATGGTGAATAACGGGGATGAGCTTGCCTCTGCAATACGGCTTGCAGAACCGTATGACAATGCTGTTCTGATTGAAGAAAAAATAGAGGGCAGGGAATTTTCCGTGGGCATTCTGGATGATAAGCCGCTGCCTGTTATTGAAATCAAACCGAAAAGCGGTTTTTATGATTATAAAAACAAATATCAGGCAGATTTAACACAGGAAGTCTGCCCGGCGGATATTTCTGCAAATCTTTCTGACAGACTGCAGCAAACTGCGCTGAAGATGCACAGGCTTCTTCACCTCTCCTGCTATTCAAGAATAGATTTTATGGTTGATAAAAAGGAGGATATTTATTTTATTGAAGCAAATGCACTTCCCGGAATGACACCTGCAAGCCTTCTTCCGCAGGAAGCGGCGGCAGCCGGTATATCTTATGAATGCCTTTGTGAAAAGATTGCCGAAAGTGCTTTCGGGCACAAACGGATTTACAAATCCTGACGGCTGTGATAGAATAAAACTGTATTTATATTCGGGAATGGGGCGGCGGCTATGTATCGTATTTTGATTGTTGAGGATGACAGAGGAATTGCTGAGGCCATTAAAGAACAGCTTACTGTGTGGAATCTGGAATCCAGATGTGTTTCGGATTTCCGAAATGTGCTGGCTGAATTTTCCGAATATAATCCGCATCTGATTCTGCTTGATATTTCTCTTCCGTTTTATAATGGCTATCATTGGTGCTCTGAAATCAGAAAAGCGTCCAAAGTGCCTGTTATTTTTATATCCTCCGCTTCAGACAATATGAATATTGTTATGGCAATGAATATGGGCGCTGATGATTTTATTGCCAAGCCGTTTGACCAGAGTGTTATGATTGCCAAAATTCAGGCAATGCTCAGAAGAACATATGATTTTTCATCAGCCGTTACTGTGCTGGAACACAGGGGTGCGATGCTGGATACGGCGGACAGTTCTTTTATTTATAACAGCAGCAAGATACCGCTTACAAAAAATGAATATATTATTCTGCACACGCTTATGAAAAATAAAGGTAAAATTATAAGCCGTGAAAAACTGATGGAACGGCTTTGGGAAACAGACAGTTTTGTGGATGAAAATACGCTTACCGTAAATGTAAGCCGCCTGCGCAAAAAGCTGGATTCGATTGGACTTGAGGATTTCATTTCCACAAAATTTAAAATGGGTTATATTATTAAGGAAAGTTAATTATGAAATTTCTTTATTATTATCTGAAACAGAGAAAAACAGGTGTTTTTTTATTTTCCTTATTTACGCTGCTGTTTTTATGCTCCTTTATTCTTTATAAAATTCCGGCAGGGGCAGTTCTGTATCCTGCAATGCTTTGTGCTTTTTTTGCTGCTGTTTTTATATTCTTTGATTATAAAAAGGAATTGAAAAAGCATAACAGGCTTGTGGAAATCCGTAAATATACGGAAAATCTGCTTGATTTTCTTCCGCATATTGAAACAGTCGATGATGAGGATTATCAGCAGATTATTCGCCTGATGGATGATGAACAAAGGCAAAGAACAACGGAAATGAATATAAAATATTCCGATATGACGGATTATTACACAGCCTGGGTGCATCAGATTAAAACACCCATATCCTCCATAAAACTGACCCTGCAGAACAGCGATGCCGAGTATTCCGGAATTGTTGCCGAGGATTTGTTCAGAATAGAACAGTATGTGGAAATGGTGTTGATGTTCCTTCGGCTGGATTCCGATTATACGGATTATGTAATTCAAGAATATAATCTGGATGAAATTATAAAAGGTGCGGTTAAAAAATTTGCGGGGCAGTTTATAAGGCGGAAGATTCATCTTGCTTATGAGCCGTTCGGTATAACTGCCGTTACAGATGAAAAGTGGCTTTCCTTTGTGATAGAACAGGTGATTTCAAATGCCCTTAAGTATACACCGGAAGGGGAGATTTCCATATATCTTGAAAGCCCGAAAACGCTTTGCATTAAAGACACGGGAATCGGCATTGCGCCGGAGGATATTCAGCGTATTTTTGAAAAAGGCTTTACGGGCTGTAACGGCAGAACAGATAAAAAGGCAAGCGGAATCGGACTTTATCTCTGTAAAAGAATATGCACAAATCTCGGGCATACAATTTCTGCTCTTTCCTCAGGGAAAAACGGAACGGTGATTAAAATAAATTTGGATAAGAAAAAGCTTTTTGTTGAATAATTCCTTACAAAAATGTAAGAACTGAGCGGAGAAATGTAAGCCGAATCAATGGATTTGCATTTCTCTTTTTTGTTATAATCTTTTCAGAAAGCACACAAGTTAAAGGGTGCTTGCTAAAGGAGGAAATGATATGAGTATACTTGAAGTAAATGCTTTAAGAAAGGTGTACACAACGAAAATGGGCGGACACAAGGTGGAAGCCCTGCGCAATGTTACCTTTACGGTGAATGAAGGTGAATACGTTGCCATTATGGGAGAATCGGGCAGCGGAAAAACAACACTGCTGAACATTCTTGCCGCACTTGATAAGCCTACAGGCGGAAGCGTAAAGCTTGCAGGCAGTGAACTTTCAAATATAAAGGAATCGGAAATTGCAGCGTTCAGACGGAATAATCTGGGCTTTGTTTTTCAGGATTTCAATTTACTGGATACCTTTTCACTGGAGGATAATATTTATCTTCCGCTGGTGCTTGCGGGTATGCATCACATGGAAATGAAAAAACGGCTTGTGCCCGTTGCACAGCAGCTTGGTATTTCCGATTTGCTGAAGAAATATCCTTATGAGGTTTCCGGCGGACAGAAGCAGCGTGCGGCTGTTGCAAGAGCACTTATAACAAACCCAAAGATTATTCTTGCCGATGAACCAACGGGTGCGCTGGATTCCAAGGCATCGGATGAGCTGCTGAATCTTTTCTCAAAAATAAATCTTTCGGGGCAGACTGTGCTGATGGTTACACATTCGGTTAAGGCGGCAAGCCGTGCAAACAGGGTGCTTTTTATTAAGGACGGCGAAGTGTTTCATCAGATTTACAGAGGTGTTTCGAGTGATGAAGAACTTTATCAGAAGATTTCAGACACCCTTACATTACTTGCAACAGGCGGTGATGGAAGATGAAAACAGGACTTTATTCACGCCTTGCATTAAACGGAATCAAGAAAAACAGACGCCTTTATATTCCGTATCTTCTTACCTGCTCGGGAATGATTATGATGTTTTATATCATATCCTTCCTTTCAAACAGCGAAATTCTTGGCGGAATGTTCGGTGGCACCGTGATGCAGCTATGTTTAAGGCTTGGCTGTATAGTGATGGGTGTTTTTTCACTGATATTTCTGTTTTATACAAATTCCTTTTTAATTCGAAGAAGAAAAAAGGAATTCGGGCTTTACAATATTCTTGGTATGGGAAAATGGAATCTTGCCCGTGTGCTTATATGGGAGAGTGTTTTTGTTTCATTGCTTTCCCTATTCAGCGGTCTGTTCTGCGGAATTCTTTTTTCAAAAGCAGCCGAATTGCTTATGGTTAATATTTTGAAGATGCAAACCGATTTTTCGCTTCGTATTTCCATGAATGCGGTTTTGTGGACGGTATGCTTGTTTGCTGCTGTTTTTCTGCTTATTCTGCTGAATACTTTAAAGCAAATCAGGGTATCCAATCCGATTGAACTTCTGCACAGTGAAAGCTCTGGCGAACAGCCGCCGAAATCAAACTGGATTATTGCGCTTGCAGGTGTTATTATTTTAGGCTTTGCCTATTTTATTGCGGTTTCCATTGAAGATCCCATTAATGCTCTGATTTGGTTTATGATTGCTGTTGTTATGGTAATTTTGGCAACCTATCTGCTGTTTATTGCCGGTTCCGTTGCCTTTTGCAAAATTCTTCAGAAGAAAAAGAATTATTATTATAAAACAAACCATTTTATATCTGTTTCTTCTATGGTATTCCGAATGAAAAGAAACGGCGCAGGGCTTGCTTCCATCTGTATTCTGTGCACAATGGTACTGGTTATGGTTTCTTCAACCGTTTGTCTTTATATGGGCGCTGAGGACAGTCTGCGAAAGCGTTATCCGAGAAATATCGGCATTCAAATGACAGTGAATGAATTTGCGGATTTTAATGCACAGCAGATTAAAGATATCAAGGCATCTGCTGTGCAGGCTGCTAAGGAGCAGGGTGAGCAGCCGGAAAATATACTGGATTACAATATGGCACGATTTCTGGCAGGAAAAAAGGATAACAGGCTGGAAACTTCCAATCTTACAACACTTTCCAATTCCTATGATGTTTATATTGTAGGTATTGATGATTATAACAGGATTATGAATAAAAACGAAACGCTTGAACAGGGCGAGGCGTTGATTTATATGACTCAGAATTCAAAATTTGAAGGAAATACAATAGAAATAGAGGCTGCCGGAACGCTGAAAATCAAAAAGAAGGCAGAAGGCTTTGTTGGAAACAGAACTTCTGCTATGAATATGACAGGATCCATATTTCTTTTTGTGCCCGATATGGAAGAAACAGTTTCGCCGATGATGCAGCTTGCCGACTTCAAGGGCGACCGTTTTGTTACGCTTGGCAGCTATTACGGCTATGATCTTTCCTGCGATGATGAAAAGCAGACGAATATTTTTAATTCCTATTGCGATAAAATGCAGGGAGCGGCAAATAAGTATGCATTCGGTATGACATATTCTGAATGTGCTGCAGTAGAGAAAATAGAATTTTACGGTCTTTACGGTTCTCTGTTCTTTCTGGGAATACTTCTCGGAATTGTATTTGTTTTTGCAGCCGTTCTGATTATCTATTACAAGCAGGTTTCGGAAGGATATGAGGATCAGTCGCGTTTTGATATTATGCAGAAGGTGGGAATGAATAAAAAGGAAATCAGAAAAAGCATTAATTCACAGGTGCTTACGGTGTTCTTCCTGCCGCTTTTGATGTCAGCGCTTCATCTTGGCTTTGCGTTTCCGATGATTTATAAAATACTGATGCTGTTCTCCATAACAGACTTACCCTTTTTAATTTTGGTTACGGCAAGCTGCTTCGCCGTGTTTGCACTTTGTTATATTTTTGTTTATAAATTTACATCCAGAGCCTACTATGCTATTGTAAGTGATGCAAAGGAATAAAAAGAAAGGTGGAATCAATATGAAAAAAATCATTTCGGCAGTTATATCGGGTCTGCTTTTAATCGGTGTAATTGCAGGCGCATTATACTGGTCTGAAAATTATGATGAGATTTATTATACAAAAATTGATAATGCACAGATGCAGGTTTTGCCTGCAGGTGAGGAACAGCGTTATGAATATAATCTGAAAAGCTGTAATGAAAGCGGCAAATCAAAAAAATTCAGATTCAAAGCTTCAAAGGAACTGCGTCAGGATGCTTATTTGAAGCTGGAAATCAGAATTACAGGTGTTTATAAATGGGAAGAGGTTCAGTTTGATGAGTTGCCCGAACAGGTGCAGGAAAAATTAGAATAAAAAGAAAAAATCCCGATGTTTTTAACATCGGGATTGTGATTTTTAATTTTTCTTTTGATTTTTCTTTTCTTCAACCTCTGCAATTTCCTTATAAAAAGCATTCGCCTTAACATACACCATTATAATATCGTGGATGTGGTCATAAAGCTCGCCCTCTTTATATGGGTTTGCAACGATTCTTTCATCATCGTCTATGCACAGCGGCCCCTTTTCCCAGTCATTAAAGGTGGGCATAATCGAATAAGTCTGCGGCGTTTTAACCAGTGAAATCAGTGTTAAATCCGATGTTGCTTCAACAAAACCGCTTTTTTTTGTGTATCTTTCAATTGTGGAAACCGGGCTGTCGTCATTATGCTTCTTTGTGTAGCAGGCATTGAACACCTTTTCAATAAAGGTTTCGGTCTGTTTTGCAGAATAGGGTGCTTTTAAAAGCAAAACCGTATCTATATCGGCAATGCCGTATTTCTCACTTTCTCCGCAGGGAATTCCGATCAGGTTTTCATCCTTGTCCACATAAACTGAAATAGTATAAAATTCTCTTTCCATAAATATCACCGTTTGTAATTGTAGCACAGTTTATTGAAAAAAACAACCGTGTATGATACAATACTGTCGGTGATACGATGAAAAAGGTTTTAATTACGGGCGGTGCAACCGGAATCGGAAAGGCAGCAGCGCTGCTGTTTAAAGAAAAGGGATATGATGTGTTTATAACCTGTCATAAAACAATGCCTGATTTTGACGGTGTTACTGCCGTTAAATGCGATTTAAGCAATGTAAGTGATATTGAAAGACTTTTTGAAACAGTTTGCAGTGTGGATGTGCTTGTAAACAATGCAGGTGAAAGCCTGATCAAAATGATCAATGATACTACGGCTGCGGATTACGAAAGCTTGATGTCTGTGAATGCAAGGGCAGTTTATTTCTGCTGTAAATATGCATCAAAGCAGATGTTGAAAAAGCACAGCGGCGCAATTATAAATGTTTCTTCTATATGGGGAGAGATCGGTGCCTCCTGTGAAACGCTGTATTCCATGAGCAAGGCGGGTGTTATCGGTTTAACAAAAGCACTTGCAAAGGAACTCGCCCCAAGCGGAATCACAGTAAACTGTGTTTCGCCCGGCATTATAGATACAAGAATGAATGCTGTGTTTGATAAAGCAGAGCTTTCGGAGGAAGTGCCGCTTGGCAGGCTCGGAACGCCCGAAGAAGCAGCACGGGCAATTCTGTTTCTTGCGGAAAACAGCTATATTACAGGGCAGGATCTATCCGTGAGCGGCGGCATTATTTAAAACGGAATATTCGGATTGACAACAGAGCGTTTTTTACCGCTCCATTTAAAAAAATATTTTCCTTTTTGTAACACTTCTTTCTGCTTTTCATAGGATGATTTAGAAAAGCGAAAGGGGGTACGGCTATGGGTTGCGGATGCAATAACGGTTGCGGCGGTTCTTCTTGGATTATCATTCTCATCATAATCCTTCTCCTCTGCGGTGGTTTTAACAACGGCTGTGGTTGCGGCAATAATGACTGTGGCTGCGGCTGCTGATTAGTTGCTGAAAAAGATGCACTCGGGTAGAAATACCCGAGTGTATTTTTTTCATAAAAAAATAAAAAATAATTATTGACTTTATCTGACCTTTGTGCTATTATAACAATAGAAAGTCAAAGAAAGTCAAAGTCAAAAATGAAGAACAGACTCTGACAAAACAGAAAGGCTTAATAAAAACAGATGGGAAGTGGCTGAAAAATTGAAGATGACAGATCTTATAGCCGATATGATTCTGGATATGTTTGATGAGGAAAACAGCACAATTCAGATTCAGCGAAACGATCTCGCTTCGCAGCTGGGCTGTGTGCCAAGTCAGATAAATTATGTTATAACCTCGCGCTTTACACCCGAACAGGGCTACAGAATTGAAAGCAGAAGGGGCGGCGGCGGCTGTATCTATATCACAAGGGCAGATAATAAAAATTCCGCCTTTGTTGCGCTGATAAACAGCATAGGTGCTTCGATTGATGAGCGCTCTGCCAAAGCCAATATATATAATCTGAATTATCAGAATCTGATTGACGATAAAACGGCGAAGCTGCTTATTGCCGCCACGGCAGACAGTAATTTAAGAGGTCTGCCTGCGGAAGTGCGCAATGCAGTAAGGGCAAAGCAGTTTAAACAAATGCTTCTTGCATATATTGATTAGGAAAGGATGAATGATTTATGAGATGTCAGCATTGTAATGAAAGGGAAGCAACCACCCATATTAAAAGAAATATTAACGGAAACAAAACAGAAATGCACCTTTGCAGCGAATGTGCCGCGGAACTTGGTGTGATGGAAGAATTTTCACCCGAAAGTCTTTTTGCAGACACATTTTTCGGAAATCTGCTCGGGGCAGGCATTCCGGCCATGAATGTGCTTTCCGGAGTGGACAGGTGTGAATACTGCGGTTCTTCCTTTAATGATATTGTTAAAAGCGGCACAGTGGGGTGTTCGCACTGCTACGGAAGATTTGCAGATAAGCTTGAACCCTCCATTGTAAAAATTCACGGAAAAACAAAGCATGTGGGCAAAAATGTAACCTACACTTCCGAAGAACCGATTACTGCTGAAAAAAAGGAAAATACTTCCGAAAGTCTTAAGGCACAGCTGAAACAGGCAATTAAAGAGCAGAGGTTTGAAGATGCGGCCGTGCTTCGTGATAAAATAAAGGAATTAACACAGGAGGGATAAACAAAATGGCGAAATGGTATAATGGCGGCGGCGCAGATAACGATGTTGTTCTTTTTTCCAAGATAAGACTTGCCAGAAATCTGAATGACACACCTTTTAAAAGCAGAATGAGCAGGGAAATCAAAAAAAATACAGTGAAAAAGCTTTATGCAAGTGTTAAGAATTCCGAGCTTGCAGGAGATTTCAATCTGATTGATTTATCTGCACTTTCTGATATAGAGGCTGTTTCCTATGCGGAAAAGCAGCTTATCAGCCCTGAATTTGCAAAGGAAAAGGGCGCATTCCTTCTTTCCTCAAATGAAGATGTTTCCGTAATGCTCTGCGAAGAGGATCATATACGGATCACTGCCTTTGCAGGTGGGCTTGCAACGGAAGAGGCCTATGCTCTTGCGAATAAAACAGATGATGTTTTTATCCGGAATCTGCCTGTTGCATACGATGAAAGGCTTGGCTTTTTAACAGCAAGCCCCATTAATCTAGGCACAGGGCTAAAGGTTTCCGTTGCCCTTCATCTGCCTGCGATAAAATCAAACGGCGGGGCAGCAAGGCTTGCTGCCATGGTTGGCAAGCTCGGGCTGTCGCTCCGCTCATTATACGGGGATAAGGGTGCATTTTATTTGCTTTCCAATCAGATTTCCATGGGAATCAGTGAAAAGGCAGCTATAGATAATATCAATGCGGTTACCGCACAGATTATCAGGCAGGAAAGAAACCTTCGTGATGTTATGAAAAACAGCGAGGTGTGGGAGGATAAATTATACAGAAGTCTGGGCACACTTAAAATGGCAAGGCGTCTGGATTTCGGCGAAGCCGCACAGCTTCTGTCAGATGTGCGCCTGGGTATTTCGCTCTCCATATATGATGAAAATCTGTTTTCGGTTGATTATCTCATCCATAATCTTGCAGACGGTACGGTGCTTTCGGGCAGTAAAAGTTCAGATGCACCTGAGCTTGCGTCGAAAATCAGAGCTGATAAAATCAGAGAAAAATTGAAATAAGAGGAATATTATTCCTCTTATACATAACGGGAGGAATTATAATGTATAGATTTAACAGTTTTACACAAAAAGCAAATGATGTTTTAAACCTTGCGATTAAAGCGGCTGAAAACTTCGGGCATACTTATGTGGGTTCGGAGCACATCCTTGTGGGCTTGCTGAAAGAGGGAACAGGTGTCGGTGCACTGCTTCTTGAAGAAAAGGGTGTTTCACTGGATAAAATTGAAGATTTAATTGAAAAAAATATAGGTACGGGAACACCAACGCATCTTTCGCCTGATGATTTTACACCCCGAAGCAAAAGAATTATAGAGGTAAGCTTTCAAATTGCAAGGGGAATGCTGAATTCTTTTGTCGGAACAGAGCACATTCTTCTTTCGCTTCTTCGGGAAAGCGATTCATACGCAGTTAAATTTCTGAATATCTGCGGCATAGATGAACACACCTTGCTTGAAGAGGTCTGCTCATCGCTTGGAAAAACAGAGGAAGATTTTAAGGGAAGCCCAAAAGCAAGAAAAGGAAAAAGCACAACGCCCACGCTGGACGAATTCGGAAAGGATTTAACCGAATCGGCAAGAGAGGGCAAAATAGACCCTGTAATCGGCAGAGATAAGGAAATTGAACGAGTTGTGCAGATTCTTTCAAGAAGAACAAAAAACAATCCTTGCCTGATTGGCGAACCCGGTGTTGGAAAAACCGCCATTGCCGAAGGCCTTGCGCTGAAAATCGTAAAGGATGAAGTGCCCGAACTGCTTGCAGGCAAAAAAATCGTTGCACTGGATTTAACCTCAATGGTTGCCGGCACAAAATACCGCGGTGATTTTGAAGAACGGATTAAAAAAGCAATGGATGAAGTCAGAAACGCAAAGGATGTTATCCTGTTTATTGATGAGGTTCACACAATCATGGGTGCCGGTGCGGCAGAGGGTGCGGTAGATGCTGCCAATATCCTTAAGCCCTCACTTGCAAGAGGCGAAATTCAGGTTATCGGCGCAACCACAATAGATGAATACAGAAAAAATATTGAAAAGGATTCTGCGCTTGAACGCCGTTTCCAGAGTGTAATGGTCGGCGAGCCCACTGAGGAAGAAACGGTTTTCATTCTGAAAGGGCTTCGTGATAAGTATGAAGCCCATCATAAAGTAAAAATCACAGATGATGCGATTGAAACAGCCGTAAAAATGAGTTCACGCTATATTGCAGACAGATTTCTGCCGGATAAAGCCATTGATCTGATTGACGAAGCTGCTTCTCGCGTAAGGCTTAAAGCCTTTACAGCTCCGCCGAACCTAAAAGAAATGGAAAATGAAATCAAACGGCTGCAGGAGGAAAAGGCATCTGCCGTAAGAAGTCAGGATTTTGAAAATGCAGCAAAAATCCGTGATAAGGAAAAGGAACTTCAGACGCTTCTTGACGAGGAAAAGGAAAAGTGGAAAAACAGCTCCTCGCATGATGTGAAGGAGATTTCAACAGAGGATATTGCTTCGGTGGTTTCTGCATGGTCGGGTATTCCCGTTAATCAGCTTACAAAAGAGGAATCGGAAAAGCTGCTGCATATGGAGCAGATTATGCATGAAAGAATTGTTGGGCAGGATAAGGCTGTTTCCTCTATCGCTAAGGCAATCCGCCGCGGCAGGGTGGGGCTGAAAAATCCGAACCGTCCGCTCGGCTCGTTTATATTCCTGGGTCCAACGGGAGTCGGCAAAACAGAGCTTTGTAAAACACTTGCCGAAGCTATGTTTGGAAATGAGGAAGCAATCATTAAGCTGGATATGAGCGAATATATGGAAAAGCACACGGTTTCAAAGCTCATCGGTTCGCCTCCGGGCTATGTAGGATTTGATGAGGGCGGCCAGCTGACGGAAAAAATCAGAAGAAAACCGTATTCCGTGGTTCTGTTTGATGAAATTGAAAAAGCGCATCCCGATGTTTTCAATATGCTACTTCAAATTCTGGAGGATGGTGTTTTAACCGATTCGCAGGGCAGAAAGGTATCTTTTAAAAATTCAATTATTATTATGACCTCCAATGTGGGCGCTTCCAAGATAACGGACAATAAAACGGCGCTCGGCTTCGGCGGAAGCGACAGTGCAGCTGCAGATATTGAAGCACTTGTTATGGCAGATTTAAAGAAAACCTTTAAGCCCGAATTTCTGAACAGAATTGATGAAATTATTGTTTTTAACCAGCTCGAAAAAGAAGATATTGTTGAAATTGCAAAGCGTATGCTGAAATCACTTGAAAAACGCCTTGCAGATATGGAAATTGAAGTTGTGTTTACGGAACATGCAGTTTCTGCACTTGCCGATGCAGGCTTTGATAAGGTGTATGGGGCAAGACCTTTACGCCGTGCCATTCAGCAGAAAATCGAAGATCCGCTTTCCGAGCTGATTCTTGAGCATAAAATAAGCAAAAACAGCAAGTGCACAGTTGATTTTAAAGACGGTGAATTTACCTTTGCATAAAATCAGTGTGCTGATTAAAGAAAAACCTATGCATCACAGGATGCATAGGTTTTTTAATGTGGTTTTACATATTGCAGATTTTCAGAATATAGTCTGCAATTTTTGTGCTGTTTACAATGTATGTGCCGTGCAGTTCATTTTTAAAAATAGTAAGGGTGCTGTTTGGTATATGATCTGCAATTTCCTTCATATGCGACTGCTTTATCATATCCTTGTCGCCGCCTGTTATATCAACGGGGATATGAATGGTTTTGAGCATATCATTTGAAATATCCGGTTCTGTCAGAATAACCTTTATCCGTTTTGCTCTTGAAAAGAAATAGGCAAATCTATACATTGCCGTCTGGGCGGCAACAAGCCCGTCCGGCCGTGTATTCACACCGCTTATGATAATCCGTTCAAGAAGTTCCTGATGTTTCAGTGCGAGGATAAGGGCAACAATTCCGCCATCGCTGAAGCCGTAAACAACCGGCTTTTCCAGCTTCAGAAGGCAGATGAATTCATATATATCCTGTGCCATATCTTCATAGTGCAGCTCGTCTACTCTTGAGCTTTTGCCATGATTCCTTGTATCTATTGCGTATACGGTGAAATGCTTTTCAAGAACGGTTATCGCTTTTTTGAAAATGGTGCAGTCCTCTCCGCTGCCGTGCAGCATAATCAGTGGTTTTCCGCTGCCGTATTTTTCATAGTAAAGACTGACTTGTGAGGTTTTCAGTATCATATTTTTCTCCGTTATAATTTCAGATTTCTGCATTCAATTTTTTCGCTGTTAATATCAACAATGCTGTAATATCCAAGCGATGCAGTGCCCGGATTTACAATATAAATGCCGTTTTCACAGCTGATATGCGGCTGATGGGTATGGCCGAAAAAGGCAATATCTGCTTTAATATTCCGTGCCCGGCGAAGAAGGGAAAGATAAGTTGCTTTTACATTATAGGTGTGCCCGTGGCACATCAGAATCCGTTTACCTGAAAGCTTAAATTCCCGTTCTTCGGGTTCAGCTAAGCTCCAATCTGTGTTTCCGCGAACGGAGATAAGATGCAGTTTATCTCCGAAATAAAGCATGGCATCTTCAAAATCATCATTATTGCGGCAGTCGCCCAGGCACAGAAAATAATCGGTGTTTTCTATATTTTTTTCAATGATATCAAAAACATTGCCTTTTCTGCCGTGGCTGTCTGATATTGCGGTTAATCTCATTCATATATTCCCTGCTTTTTTCATAATAATGATATAGGATAATTATTATTCCTGTTTATTTAATTATATTAAAAGTGAAAGGGGAAAACAAGTCTAAAATGAATTTAAGCGAAGAACAGATGAAGAAATTAATGAAGAATGCTTCAAAAAAAACAGGTGTTGATGTAAATAAAATGAAAAATGCCGCAGAAAGCGGAAAGCTGGATGATTTCATCGGGCAGAATTTATCATCAGATGCTTCTCAGAAACTGAAATCCGTTTTAACAGATAAAAATGCTGCGGAAAAACTGCTCTCCAGCCCAGAGGCAAAGGAGCTTCTTAAAAACTTATTAAAGGGATAATGTATGGATAATTTAAACGATATTATTTCAAGTCTGTCATCCGATGATATAAATATGCTTAAGGGTGTTGCATCTTCTATTTTGGGAGAGGAAACAGCAGAAGGCAGCAGTAAGCCTTCACCTGTTTCCGGTGAAAGCAAAAGCTCAAACAGCCTTGCCTCGCTTGGTTTTAACGGCGATGATTTCAATATGATTATGAAAGCAAAATCCATGTTTGACAGAATGAATAAAACCTCAAATAAAAACACTGATTTGATTCTTGCACTGAAACCGCACCTTTCGCCGGAAAACAGAAACAAGGCCGATACGGCCATCCGAATATTAAAAATGTTTGAAATTCTGCCCTTGCTGAAGGATTTGTTTTAAATGGCATCCTTTTCTAATATGGATATAGAGGAGGCTAAAAGGCGTGTGCGTGAAATGCACAGCAGGGCAGAAAGCTATGTGGCATCAGGGAAAGGCAATCATCAAAACAGTGTTCAATCGGAAAAAAAGAATATACCTCCGCCTCCGCCCGCAAGGGAAAAAGCAAAACCGCAGGAAGATATACCTGAAGAAAAAAAAGAAGATTCCGTTTTTTCAGGCGATTCAAGCTTTATTATTCTTGTTTTGCTTATGCTCTTGTCGCATGAGGGTGCGGATCATAAACTGCTGCTTGCGTTGCTTTATCTGCTCCTTTAGTTGTTTGCCTGCCAAACGGAATAAAGGAGCACGCAGGCAGTTTTCTTTATAATGAAATAATAAATCCAATAAATTATGGAAATAATTGTATTGTTATGTTATTATATAGAATATCTTTAGTTTATATCGGAGGGTAAAATGGCTGATTTTATAAATGAAAATATCGGTGAGGGAATTGATATCCTTTCTGTTCCTGTATCTCGGTTCAAAACCAATGAAATTTCAATTTCAATTGCAGTTCCTTTGGCGGAACAGACAGCTGCATTATATGCAATTCTTCCTATGCTTCTTTGCCGAAGCTCAGAAAAGTATCCCGATTTAACCGCACTTAACAAAAAACTTGCATCCCTTTACGGTGCCGTTCTTCAGCCGTCTGTATCAAAGATAGGCGAAACACAGCTTTTAAGAATGGGAATCACCTGCGTTGATGACAGATTTTCGTTTGACAGTGAAAGAATTTCAATGGAATGTGCAAAGCTTCTGCTTTCGCTTCTGTTTGAACCGAAGCTTGATGAGAACGGCAGCTTTGCTCCAGAGGATGTGAAAAGAGAAAAGAGAATTTTGACCGAAAAAATAGAAAGCGAAGAAAACGAAAAAAGAATATATGCAAATCGCAGGGCAGAGGAAATTATGTTCTGCGGTGAGCCCTATGCCGTAAACCGCTACGGCACAAAAAAAGCTGTGTCTGAAATAAACAGTGCAGATGTGCTGTCAGCATGGAATCAGATATTAAAAACTGGAAAAATTCTTTTAACCGT
Source organism: uncultured Eubacterium sp. (assembly GCA_910584985.1). GTDB lineage: Bacteria > Bacillota > Clostridia > Oscillospirales > Acutalibacteraceae > Eubacterium_R. Next base: position 16,778 of record CAJUDJ010000031.1, read on the forward strand.
TGTGGGCAGTGCCGATGTAAGTGAAATTTCTGCTCTTATGAAAAAGCATTTTGAAAACAGGGAACGGACTTTTGCGCCGCTGCCTGAAGCTGTTTTTATTCCGCAGGCAGAGAAGGTTAATGAGGTTTCGGAGCGCATAGATGTAAAGCAGGGCAAACTTGTGCTTGGCTTTAGGGTGAATCTGAAGCCGGAGGATGAAAGCGCTTATGCCATGCGTTCTTTTGCGGATATTTTCGGCGGCGGCCCGTATTCACGGCTGTTTACAAAGGTGCGCGAGGAAATGAGCCTTTGCTATTACTGCTCGGCAAGGTATGTGCGCCAGAAAAGTTTTATACTGGTTCAGTGCGGCTGCGAAGAGGAAAATATGGATAAAGCAGTTGCACAGATACTGAAACAGATTGATGAAATCAAAAACGGAAATTTTGATTATGAATTCAGTGCATCCAAAATCGGTTTAACAGATTCCATCAATTCCGTTTATGATACACCGGAATCTCTTGAAGGATGGTATGTTTTGCAAATAACGGATAAGCATTTAAGCTCTCCGTCTGAAAGCGCAGCACGGAATAATGCAGTTACCAAGGAACAGGTTATTGCATGTGCAAACCGCATAACGCTTGACACGGTTTACAGGCTTGTTTCAGAAAAGGAGGGCAAATGATGAAAGAAATCACATCGGATATTTTGCAGGAAAAATATTATGAAATCAACCACAAATCCGGGCTTAAAATTTTTGTTATGCCAAAGGAAAACTATAAATCGGCATATGCTATTTTCGGCACAAAATACGGTTCAATAGACAACCGTTTCAAGAGAAGCGACAGTGAGGAATATACGGCTGTTCCGGAAGGTATAGCCCATTTTCTTGAGCACAAGCTGTTTGAAAGCGAGGAACTGGATGCATTTACGAGATATGCAGAAACGGGAGCTTCGGCAAATGCATATACTTCGTTTGATAAAACCTGCTATCTTTTCCAGTGCAGCGACAGATTTGAGGACAGCCTGAAAATTCTTCTTGATTTCGTTACCCATCCGTATTTCACAAAGGAAACCGTTGAAAAGGAACAGGGCATTATCGGGCAGGAAATCACAATGTATTATGATGTGCCCGGCTGGATGAGCCTTTTCAATCTTCTGAAATGCCTTTATAAAAATCATCCTGTAAGGATTGATATTGCCGGCACTGTGCCGTCTATTTCCGAAATTACCGATAAACTGCTTTATGAATGCTATAACACCTTTTATAATCTGAATAATATGGCGCTTGTTGCTGTCGGCAATGTGAATGCTGAAAAAATTATGGAAATATGCGATGAAGTTCTTGAAAAATCAGAATGTGTAACGGTTGAACGCACTTTTGAGAAAGAACCGAGAGAAATCGTTAAGCCGTATGAAGAATATCATCTTGCAATGAGCATGCCTGTTTTTTCTTTTGGTTACAAGGAAAAATGTGAAACGCCTGAAAGAACGCACAGGGAAATTATTGAAACAGAGATAATGCTTGAAATAATTGCAGGCGAAACCTCGCCGCTTTACAGCAGGCTGTTTAATGAGGGGCTGATTAATGCAAGCTTTTCAAAGGAATACTTTGTGGGCTATGGCTATGAAGCCGTTATATTTGAAGGCGAAAGCGTGAATCCGCAGGCAGTTGCAGATGCCATTCAGCAGGAAATTGCACGGCTGAAAAAAGAGGGCATTGATATTGAACTGTTTGAAACAGTTCGCAAAAATCTGTACGGCAGAGAGATTATGGAATATAATGATATAGACGGAATTGCTAATTCGCTTATAGGCTGTTACTTTGCCGGATATGAGCTGTTTGAGGCATTGGATATCTATAAATCCGTTTCGCCGGCAGATATTGAAAAACGCCTTTCAGATATGCTGGAGGAGAAATACAGCGCATTGTCTGTTGTTAAATCAAAGGATTGAAATCAGAGGTATAAATAGATGAGCGATTATACAAGAGTTTATTTTGAAGGACTTGGTATAGATTTTGACTTGCCGTCCGTTGCTTTTTCCATCGGCAGCTATGATGTGCATTGGTACGGAATCGTTATTGCCTTCGGCTTTGCACTTGCCGTGCTTTACGGCGGCAGAATGGCATATAAATGGAAAATGAGCCTTGACGGAATGACGGATGTTCTGCT
>CAJUDJ010000032.1 GCA_910584985.1 uncultured Eubacterium sp.
GCACAGGCGCCGTCTATTCATATGATCAAGTGCAATACCTATACGGAGGTTGCGCCGATTGTGGGCAGTGAAAGCCAGTCGCAGGAGCTTGTGATGTATCTTCTGCGTGAGTTTGAGGAAAATCCGGCAGATTTGTGGAAAACAGACATATTCGGAAAATCGCTTCATGAGCTTGTAAACGAGGGACTGCACGGAAAGCTGGAACGCATGCCCGATGACGCAAGAAACAAATTCAGGGAAACGATTGAAAGAGTTATCAATGAAGGCTGCAGCGGCTTAATCTGCATTATTCTTTAAAAAGAAAAGAGGGTGGAATTCACCCTCTTTGTGTATATATATAAAGGATTGCGATTAAAACAATCTGAAGTACAAACAGAACAGGAAGCCCCGCCATAAACTTTTTGTGCCGCGTTTTATGCCTTATTATTTTCATGGTCAGATATTCAAATCCGGCGCCGCCGAGAATGGCAAGCGTCAATAAAAAGTCCTCGGGCACTCTGCGTCTGCCTGTTTTGGAATTCATTTTGTCCGCCGCTGTAACAATTACGGTTATAAGGCTTATGGCAGCAAAATAGAACAGGATGAGTTTAAAGCCTTCCATTGTGGAATTCCTTAAGCGTTTTAAAGTCAAAATTTCCTATGGAAAGCTTTTCGCCTGTTTCAAAAGTTTTGCCTTTTATTTCATCCACAGTGTAAACAGCAGCGCATTTCGGGCAGACAAGGAAATACACATTTTTTGTGTCTATAAACGGAAAGTTGGAATTCAGCCTGTTTTCAATATTGGAAAACACACTGAATTTAACCCTGTTTTCGCATTTGGGGCATACAAGCGAAACGGTTTCGCCCTTATCCTTGATTTTTAATCCTGTTCCTAATCTGTATTTCATCTAAATCACCTTATATCCGTGCGGTTTGCTGCACCGTTTTTTCAGCCTATAAATTATATTTAACAAATTTGAGGGAAAGTGTCAAGTATGAAGAAAATAATTATTTGTATTCTGTCTTTAATTTTATTATTCTGCGGCTGCTCTGTGCCGAGCAGTGAAAAAAATTCAAAGGATGAGCCAGTGAATGCTGTTTATGTCAAGTCGGCATGGATAACCTATTTTGAGCTTGAAAAACTGACAACCAACAGCAACACGGAAAAGGATTTTGAAAAGGCGGCAAAAACAGCCTTTAAAGGCGTTAAATCAAACGGCTTTAACACAGTTACGGTTCAGGTAAGGCCGTGTGCCGATGCCTTTTATAAATCCGATTATTTTCCCGTTTCAAAATATTGCTTCGGCGTGCAGGGTTGTGAACTGAAATATGATCCGCTTGCCGTTATGGTTAATACTGCACATGATCTGGGCTTAAGAATAGAGGCATGGATTAATCCTTACAGAGTAAGCCAGTCGCCCGAAATTGAAGAATTATCTGATAATAATATAGCCAAGCAGTGGTATGGAAGTGAAGATAAAAAAACAAATGTGTATATTGATGATAAAATTTATTTCAATCCGGCCTCTGCCGAGGTTCAGGAATTGATTGTAAACGGGGTAAAGGAAATTGTAAAAAATTATGCAGTTGATGCCATTCATTTTGATGATTATTTTTATCCCTCTACAAAAGAGGATGTGGATAAGGAAAGCTATGCCGCTTATGTAAAAAACGGCGGTAAACTTAAACTTGAAGACTGGCGTAGGGAGAATGTTTCCGCTATGGTAAAGGCGGTTTATTCTGCAATTAAAGAGATAAATGCATCGGTTGAATTCGGAATCAGTCCGCAGTCCAAAATCTCTGCAAATTACAACAATCTTTATGCGGATGTAGAACGGTGGGCAACCGAAGAAGGCTTTGTGGATTATATATGTCCTCAGATTTATTTCGGCTTTTACAATGAATCGCAGCCGTTTACCAAAACGGCAAAGGACTGGGCAGAGCTTGTAACAAGCTGCCGCCTTTATGTGGGACTGGCACTTTATAAATCAGGGCAGGAGGATAAATTTGCTTCGGCAGACAAGGACTATGCCATTAATGAGTTTAAAGAAAGCCATAATATCATTTCAAGGCAGATTTCATATCTGAAGCAGCTTGAAAATGTAAACGGTTTTTACATTTTTTCTTACAGCTATTTAAATGACAAGGAAAATGCCTCGGTTGCCGAAGAGGTTAAGAATATTAAATCGGTAATTTAGCACAGCAGTATTCGCCGCCGTTTTCCGTTATCATCACATTTAATTCCCGGCCAACAATATCTTCGGCAGCTTCAAGCCTTACAGGGGTATAGTTTTTTGTGTATCCCTGATAAATTCCTTTTTCAATTTCATTTTCAAAAAGAACGCAGACGGTTTTCCCGATTAAGGATTCAAAATATTCTTTTCTGATTTTTTCTGTTTCCTGAATCATAATTTCGGCTCTGTGTTCTTTTTCCTTTTTGTTTACACTGTCGCCCTTTTTGGAAGCATTGGTTCCTTCGCGGCTGGAATAGGGGAACACATGCACTTTTTCAAAGCCGATTTCTTTTGCAAATGCAAGACTTTCATAAAAATCTTCTTCACTTTCTTCATGAAAGCCAACCATAATATCCGTTGTAACGGATGCATCTGTGAATGCATTTCTTAAAAGGCGGCAAAGTGCTCTGTATTCTTCGGCTGTGTAATGCCTGTTCATATTTTTAAGTGTTCTGTTGCAGCCGCTCTGAAGGGAAATATGAAACTGCGGGCAGAATTTATCAATTTGTGAAAGCCTATCAATAATTTCCTGTGTGATATGGTCCGGCTCAAGGCTTCCGAGTCTAACACGCATAATTTTTTCATTTTCCGCACAGATTCTGACCGCATCAACAATATTGAAGCTTTCGTTTTTCCCGTAAGCGGAAAGATTAATGCCAACCAGCACAATTTCTTTGATTCCGTTTTCCGCCAGATGTTCTATTTCCTTTTTTAAATCCGCAGGAGCTTTGGAACGCACCCGTCCTCTTGACATCGGAATGATGCAGTAGGAACAGAAGCGGTCGCACCCATCCTCAATTTTAACAAAAGCTCTGATCCGTTCGCTGAATTTTTTTACAGAACACTCCGAAAAGGCCTCACCGCTTTTATGCTGATTAACGGAAAAAATTCTTCTTTTTTCAATGTTATATCTGTTTATCAGCTCCAGAATATCGCCGTCATTTTTATTGCCGGTAACAATATCTGCTTCCATAAGGTTTTGGGCATCATCAGGGAAAGCCTGCGGCATACAGCCTGTTAATATAACAGCGGCATTCGGATGCTTTCTTTTGAATTTTCTAACATTTTGCCTTGTTTTCTGATCTGCAGTTGCCGTTACCGTGCAGGAATTAACAATATAATAATCTGCCTCTTCATTCGGGCTTACAATTTCAAAGCCTGCTTTTTCAAGCAGTTCGGCCATATATTCACTTTCTGTTTGATTCACCTTGCAGCCAAGGGTGTAAAATGCAGCTTTCATAAATTCTTCTCCAAAAATAATTAATTTATTATATCAGATTTGCGTTATTTTTACAATAAAATCTGAATAAGATATAGTGGTGATTTTAATGAAAAAAATAACAGCATTTTTTACGGCATTTGCCATTTTTATGTTAAGCACTTCCGTGTGCTTTGCACAAACGGATAATAAGGAAGAAAAAAGCATGGAAAGTGCGAAATCCGCCATTCTGATGTGCATAGATACAGGAGATATTATTTATGAAAAGAATGCATATGAGCATCTTTCTCCGGCATCTGTTACAAAGGTAATGAGTATGCTACTTATTCTTGAAGCACTGGACAGCGGAAAAATCGCTCTTACAGACAAGGTGCCGGCATCTGAAAACGCAGTGTCCAAAGGCGGATCACAGATATGGCTTGAGGTGGGCGAGGAAATGACAGCGGATGAGCTTTTCAAGGCAGTTGTTGTTGCTTCTGCAAATGATGCCTGCACGGCGCTTGGTGAATATATCGCAGGGTCTGACACGGGATTTATTAAAATGATGAACGACAGGGCGGCGGAGCTTGGGCTTGAAAACAGCAATTTTGAAAATTGCACAGGGCTTGATGACACCGTTACAAATCATTATTCCTGTGCCTATGATATAGCAGTGATTGCAAAAGAAGTTATGAAGCATGAAATCGTTAAGAATTATACATCTATATGGCTTGATTCCTTAAGAAACGGAAAAACAGAACTGAATAACACAAATAAACTTGTAAATACATATAACGGAATTACCGGACTTAAAACAGGCACAACATCCAATGCCGGTTTTTGCCTTTGTGCCACAGCACAACGGGACGGAATGAATCTGGTGGCTGTTGTTCTTGGCTGTGAAACCAGCGATGAACGGTTTGACAGTGCCGTGAATCTTCTTGACTTCGGATTTGCAAATTATGAGCTTGCCGAACCGCAGTTTGATAAAGCGCAGATAACCGATGTTAAAATAAAAAACGGCAGGGAAAAATATATTTCGCCTGCAATCAATGAAACGGAAAAAATTCTTGTTGCAAAAGGCAGCGGTGAAATTACATATAAGTATGAAATAAATAAAGAAATGCCCGCACCTGTAAATAAAGGCGATAATCTGGGCACAATAGTGTTGTATTCAGGCGAAGATGTAATAAAAACAATTTATCTGAAGGCAGATAAAAATATTGAAACGGTAAGCTATTCATATATTTTCAAAAAAATGTTAAGCAATATTTAAAAAAAATAGGTTGATATATGCTTCGGTTTGTTGTAAAATAATCACTTGAAGTTAAATGAAAAGGAGACAGATAATGGAAAAATTGAAACTTATTAACAAATATGCCGAAAAATTTGTTTCGGAAAAAGATATTGCAGATATGGCTCCACGTGCTGTTGCTGCCATGCAGACGCTGCATGCAAAAAACGGAGAGGGAAATGATTTCCTCGGCTGGGTAACGTTGCCCGAAGATTATGATAAGGATGAATTTGCACGAATTAAAGTAGCTTCCGAATATATAAAAAAGAACTGCGATATTCTGATTGTTATCGGCATCGGTGGTTCCTATCTCGGTGCAAGAGCTGTAATCGAGGCTCTTAAGTCGCCGAATTATAATGCACTTGCAAAAGATACACCGCAGATTTATTTCATCGGCAATACAATCAGCCCGTCTATGGTAACGGAGCTTGTTTCTCTCTGTGAAGATAAGGATATATGCATTAATGTAATATCCAAAAGCGGCACAACAACAGAGCCTGCGATTGCTTTCAGAGTTTTCCGTGATATTATTTATAAAAAATATTCGGCAGAGGAGGCAGCTAAACGCATTTTCTGCACAACAGATAAGGCGAAAGGCACACTTAAAGAGCTTGCAGATGAACAGGGCTATGAAACTTTTGTTGTTCCGGATGATGTAGGCGGCAGATATTCTGTTTTAACCGCTGTGGGTCTTCTTCCGATTGCTGTTGCAGGCATTGATATTGATGCACTTATGAGCGGTGCTGCTTTTGCACAGAGCAGTTTGAACAGTGAGGATATAAATGAAAATGACTGCTTAAAGTATGCTGCAATCCGCAACTGCCTTTATGAAAAAGGAAAAAGGCTGGAATGTTTTATTTCCTATGAACCCTGTATGACCATGTTCAATGAATGGTTAAAGCAGCTTTTTGCAGAAAGCGAAGGCAAGGACGGCAAAGGGCTTTATCCTGTTTCCTGCGTATTTTCAACGGATCTGCATTCTGTTGGCCAGTTTATTCAGGAAAGCGGAGCTTCCCTGATGTTTGAAACCTGCATAAAATTTAACAGACCGCTTGCTGATTTCACAATTACTGAGCAGGACGGTAATATTGACGGGCTGAATTTCCTTGCAGGAAAAACCATGAGCTTCGTAAATGAAAAGGCAAGACAGGGTACTCTGCTTGCACACACAGAGGGCGGTGTTGCGAATCTTATTCTGGAAGCAGATGCAATTACGGCAGAACATATCGGCTATATGATTTATTTCTTTGAAAAGGTTTGTGCTGTTTCCGGATATATTCTCGGAGTTAATCCTTTTAATCAGCCGGGCGTTGAAAGCTATAAGAAAAATATGTTTGCGCTTCTCGGCAAACCGGGTTATGAAAATGAAAAAGAAAAACTTGAAAAAGAACTCGGTATATGATAGAATAATGATATGAAATAAACCTTGGAGGAATCTTAAATGATTAAACTTATTATAGGTAACAAGGGTGCAGGCAAAACAAAGAAGCTTATAGACCTTGTTAATTCCTGTGTTGAAAATTCAGACGGTAATGTTGTTTGCGTTGAAAAAGAACCAAAGCTCACTTATGATGTATCTTCAAAGGCAAGGCTTCTTGAAACAGATACATACAGAATCAACGGTCATAAGGCATTTTATGGCTTTCTTGCAGGTATCTGTGCAGGCAACTACGATGTAACCGATATACTCATTGATGCAACTTTTAAAATTGTTGGCAGGGATTATTCAAAACTTCCTCAGTTTTTTGAAATGCTTTCCGAGCTTTCAGAGGCAACGGATGTTGATTTCATTTTCACAATCAGCTGTGATAAAGAGGATTTGCCGGTTGAAATTTTCGATTACTGCGAAGAGGCGTAATGAAAGAGTATAACGGTGTGGTTGGGGCACATTTCATAAAGAAATATTTGGTTTGAATTTTCTGATTTTGCCCATAATGCGATTAAAAATCTCGGTGAATACGTAAGTATACACCGAGATTTATTCATACAATGTGAACAAAACAGTTCATATAATGCGCTTCTTCTGCCACGCCTTTTATTCTTTTTGTGAATTTTCTATTGACAAAATATATTCTTATATATATAATACTTAAAGTGCGAGATGAGGTGGCAATATGAAAATAGACCTTACCAATCTGTTTAACGGAAGTAATGAGTCGATTTCTGTTGATTATGCTTTGTATCTCGGTAATCTGGAGTACAGCACATATCATCCGTTAAAGAAGGATGTAAATATCAGGGGCTCTGTTTTTCAGAAGGCAGATGTGGTTTATCTTGATGTTTCGGTTTCCTTTGAATTCTGCGGTGTATGTGATCGCTGTGCCGGTGATGTTAAAAAGGATTATTGCTTCAGGCTGAATAAAATTCTTGTTCCGAATATGGCAGGTGATGCCGATTTTGACGATTATATCATTGTTGAAAACGGTGTTCTGGATTTGGATGCGCTTGTTGAAGAGGAAATTCAGCTGTTTTTGCCAAGCAAGATGCTTTGCAGCGAAGACTGCCGGGGCTTGTGTGCAAAATGCGGCAAAAATCTTAATACAGGAAAATGCAGTTGCAAAAAGGATGTTGACCCAAGAATGGCAGCGCTTTTGCAATTGCTTGATGAAGAGTAAATCATTCAGTTTTTTGAATAAAGGAGGCTATAAAAATGGCAGTACCAGCAAGAAGAGTATCATCAGCAAGAAGAAATAAAAGACGCTCAAGCGTTTGGAAGTTAAATGCACCAACACTTGTTAAGTGTCCTAACTGTTCGGCATATACAGTACCTCATAAGGTATGTGCAAGCTGCGGTTATTACAACGGCAAGGAAGTTATTGCTAAGGAAGAAGCGTAACTATTGATTTGCTTTAACAATCAGACGGGCAGATATGTCCGTCTTTCTTCTTAGTTAAACAAGAGTTGAACAAAACAAGGTTCGATTTCTGTTTTGCTATCATAAGGAGGTTTTTCTATGAACAAACCTATTGTTGCTATAGTGGGCAGACCAAATGTGGGCAAATCCACATTATTCAATAAATTAATAGGCAGCCGTCTTTCCATTGTGGATAACACACCCGGCGTTACCAGAGACAGAATTTACGGCGACTGTGAATGGCTGAATCATAAATTTCTGCTTGTGGATACAGGCGGAATAGAGCCTTACAGCACTGATGTGATTTTGAGCCAGATGCGTGCACAGGCAGAAATTGCGATTGATACGGCAGATGTAATTATCCTTGTAACGGATCTGAACTGCGGCGTTGTTGCTTCGGATTATGAAGTTGCCGCAATGCTTCAGAAAAGCGGCAAGCCTGTTATTCTCTGTGTCAATAAGTGCGACAGCATAGGTGCTCCTGCACCGGAATTCTATGAGTTTTATAATCTCGGAATCGGCGATCCGATAGCGGTATCCTCCGTGCATGGGCACGGAACAGGCGATCTTCTTGATGAAGTCATTCAATATTTTCCTGAAACTGAACAGGAAGAAGAGGATGCTGAAATTATAAATGTAGCCATAATCGGAAAACCGAATGTGGGAAAATCCTCGCTTGTAAACAGAATCAGCGGTGAAAACCGGGCGATTGTTTCGGATATTGCAGGAACCACAAGGGACACAACTGACACCTTTGTTGAAAACAGCTTCGGAAAATTCAATTTTATTGATACTGCAGGAATAAGAAGAAAAAGCCGTATCAACGATGCGATTGAAAAATTTAGCATTATACGGGCAAGAATGGCTGTTGAACGGGCAAATGTTTGTATTATTATGATAGACGCAACAGAGGGCTTCACAGAGCAGGATTCCAAGGTTGCCGGCATTGCGCTTGAACAGGGGAAAGCATGCATTGTTGCGGTTAATAAATGGGATGCTGTTGAAAAAGACGGTAATACAATGAATGATTTCCGCAAAAAGCTTGCGGTTGATTTCTCGTTTATGAGCTTTGCACCGATTATTTTTATATCCGCAAAAACAGGGCAGAGGATTGACAGGCTTTTTGAAACAGCTGCTTTTGTTCATTCCCAAAATTCCATGCGCATTTCAACGGGCAGGCTGAATGAAGTGCTTGCAATGGCAACAGCCAGGGTTCAGCCGCCGACAGATAAAGGAAAAAGGCTTAAAATCTATTATATGACACAAGCTTCAACAAGGCCGCCCACATTTGTTTTCTTTGTTAATAATGCGGAATTATTCCATTTTTCTTATCAGCGCTATCTGGAAAATCAGATAAGAGAGGTTTTCGGGCTTGACGGAACACCTGTAAGATTTATTATAAGAGAAAGGGGAGAAGGTAAGAAATGATAGTTGTTAAATATCTTTTAATTGCTGTGATTTCCTATCTTTTGGGCAGTCTTAACTTTTCAATCATTCTTTCAAGAACGGTGGCAAAAAAAGATATAAGAGAATCCGGAAGCGGCAATGCAGGTGCAACAAATATGCTGCGCACATACGGAAAGCATTTTGCAGTTTTAACCATGCTGGGCGATATACTGAAAGTGGCGCTTGCAATTCTGATTGCATTTCTTATTCTGAATGCACCGCTTGAATACTTTTTAAAAATTGCTGCAGACAAGGAAACTGCCGCAACAATGATTAATTATAAGGAATTTGCCGGGTTTTTCTGTGTGCTCGGGCACATTTTTCCGCTGTATTTTAAATTTAAGGGCGGAAAGGGCGTTGCGGCCTGCACAGGAATGGTAATTCTGGTAGACTGGCGCATCGCACTTATTCTTTTTGTTATATTTGTTTTAACCATTGTTATATCCAAAATGATAAGCCTTGGTTCAATTATTATAGCGGTTTTATATCCTGTATTGATTGCTTTATTTTATCAGAATCTGTTTCTGATTTTAATTGCTGTTCTGTTTGCTGCAATCGTAATTGTTGCGCATAGGGCAAATATAAAGCGTATTTTGAATGGTACGGAAAATAAGCTTTCGGATAAAAAGAAGGCTTCGTAATATTTTTGAAAGGAAGAATTTTATGAAAACAAAGGTTATTGTTTTATGGTCTGCATTTGCGGTATGTCTGGTTGCCGCAGTTGCTCTGTGGTTTGCAATGAATAATGCCAAAACCCCGGATTATGAAGAGGTTAAGGCTATGGTTGTCAGCTCAGAAACCAAAAGTGTGGTTAATAAAAAAACACATTCCAAAACAGATTTTTATGATGTTAAGGTTTCCTATAACGGTGAAACATATGATTTAATCAATGTTCATAATTCCTATTCTTACAGAGAAGGGCAGATGGTTACGGCTTTGCTTTCAGATGGAAAGCTTTATGCCAATGTTGAGGGTATTACAAGCTCTACACCTGTTGCAAAGGTTTATTTTGTTTTCCTTGGCGGCAGCTTTGTGCTTCTTATGGTTGCTGCTACTTACAGTTCCAAATACAGCCAGCAGAAAAAAGCGGAAAAGGCTGCTGCAGAAACAATGTAATTTATTTCAGCACGGATTTTTATTTCGTGCTGTTTTTTTATTTACAAAGAAAAACTTTTGTTCTATAATAGAAACGGAAACAAAGGAGAAAGCTGTATGAATATGTGGAATCCGTGGCACGGCTGCCATAAATGCAGCCCGGGCTGTAAGAATTGCTATGTGTTTTATCTGGACAGTATGCGCAGTAAAAATGCAGATATTATAACAAAATCAAAAACAAGCTTTGACTTGCCGCTGAAAAAAGATAAAAGCGGAGCATATAAGCTTTTATCAAAGAGCGAAATTGCAACCTGTTTTACCTCTGATTTTTTTATTGAAGAAGCAGATGCGTGGCGCGGCGAAGCGTGGGAAATGATGAAAGCACGGCAGGATCTGAAATTTCTGATCTGCACCAAGCGAATTGAAAGATTTGAAAGCTGCAAGCCGTATGACTGGGATGAGGGTTATGAGAATGTAATTATTGCTGTTACCTGTGAAAATCAACAAAAGGCGGATGAACGACTTCCGATATTGATACAAATAAATGCCTGCCGGAAATATATTCTTGCTTCTCCGCTTTTGGAGGATATAGATTTCAGTGTATATCTGCAAAGCGGGGAAATAGACAGGATTTCCGTTGGCGGCGAATCCTATAAGGGTGCTCGTGAATGCCGCTTTGAATGGGTGAAGCATATAAAGCAGCAGTGCGATGAATGCAATGTAAAATTTGATTATCACCAGACCGGTTCAAATTTCGTTATGAACGGCAGGCGGTATCACATCAATCATCATGATGAATACAAACAAGCAAAAAAGGCAGAAAAACTGCTTAAAAGCGGATGCTTATGATGAAAAATTTATTATTCTGAAATTAAAAGCGGCCCGAGGTAAAGAATTTTCAGCGGTATATCTGCCATTATAGATACGGCAAAGACGCTGCCTAAAAAACAAAAGAACTGCGTGAAATCAAGAAATATGAAATAGAGCAGGCAAAAGCTTCTGGACAAGCAGATAGGCTGATTAAGCAGAATAATCCGAACGGGGTCGGATTATTCCCGATAAGAAAAAGCTTAAAACGGCTTATGCGATGCCGAGCGGTACGGCAGCCGAAAACAGGCTCAGAAAAAAGCTGATAAAGCAGCGGAAAAAGAGATGAACCTTTATTATAAAACCACATCTGTTTATAAAGTGGCAAAAAAACTTGTGCACAGCTATACAGATATGAGGTTGTTAAATGGGCAAGCGCACTATGAAGAGACCTGCAATTTAATCAAAGAGCGTGAGGAAGAGGAAGAAAGCCGTAATGCTTCTGAAAAGAAGCGTCTTGCAGGCGGCTGTTCACTTGATTTTTATTCTGTTGATGAACTCAGGTTGTCTTATCAGAAGTTTTTTGAAAATTCATTGAATGAAGACTTGCTGCATATAAGCTTGAAGTTGTTTGTTACGACCCGATTGTTCATCTTCCGTCATATGACAGCGGTGTTTGGGCAGATGCCGATATAATTCAATATATATTTTAATTAAGTGAAAAAACCGCTGATTCAACATCAGCGGTTTTTCTTTCAGCTTTGCTTTCTTGCAATTTTTTCAATTTTTTTATCATCAAAAAGATTATGAAGCCCCTCCCAGACAAGCTGGCGGCGTTCAAATAATAAAATGCTTAATTTGGCCCTTAATGCGTTTGGATTTGCCTTGTTGGCTTTTGCATAGCCGATATTGTTTTTATCCAGAAAGCTGTAATAGTAATCCAGTTTTTCCGAAAAGGCCTCCCATGTGCAGCTGCCGCTCCATCCTGTTTCGGCAAGGCAGCCTGTTCGGGGAAAGCTCATTGTGTCTGCCTTTTTCATATTCGGAACATATTCCGTCCATAAAGTTGCTTCAACGCCGATTGCATTGCCGCTGTAAATCTTATGGTTTGCCGAGTCTTTAAGACTGATGTAGCCGTAAGGCAGGTCAATATAATATGCCTGTGTGGAAGTATCAATAAACGGACGGTTTCCTGTGTTCATTTCACCGCATTTTGTAAATCCTAAATCGGTGTGCAGCAGTGTGTCATCTTCAAGCTCCCAGCTCCACATAAAAGCCTGTTTTCCATGGCTTTTGCAGTAATCCTTAACTGTATTCATAAACCAAAACTGAAGTGCATCGCTGTTTTCCAGCCCGAGCTTTTTCCGTTTAGCATTGCAGGCAGGGCATAAATCCCATCTGTGCTTCGGAACCTCATCGCCGCCGATATGTATATATTCATCGGGAAACATTTCAAAGAATTCATCCAGCACATCATAAACAAACTGCATGGTTTTTTCATTTCCTACGCAAAGCACATCGTGTTTAACACCCCAATGGTCCGCAACAGGCAGCTTTCTCGGGAAACAGGTTAAATCATTGTAAGCGGCAATTGCGGCTCTTGAATGGCCCGGAATGTCAAATTCAGGCATTACTTTGACACAGAAAGCATGTGCATAATCAACAATTTCTTTTATATCTGCCTTTGTGTAGAAGCCGCTGTGCGCTTTATGATTAAAGTTTGTTTTCTTTCTTGAAGAACCGATTTCGGTAAGCAAAGGATACTTTTCGATTTCAATTCTCCACCCCTGATCCTCAGTAAGATGAAGATGAAGCACATTCAGCTTGTGCAAAACCATTCTGCGGATAATGCTTTTTACATCATCCACGCTGAAAAAATATCTGCCTGCATCCAGCATAAAACCTCTGAATTTATGGGCGGGATAATCCTTTACCCTTATGTGCGGTATTTTACAGCCGCACTGAAACAGAATCTGCTTGAGCGTCTGAAGGGCATAAAGCTGCCCTGAAGCGGAATTGGAATAAATAACAATTTCAGATCCTGTTTCGATTATATATTCTTCATCCGATAAATCTGTGCTTTCTTTAAACAGAATATTTTCTTTTTCTGCCTGCGGCAGATTTAAGAAAGATAAAAAATCGCATTTTGCTTCTTCACTTAAACTGTTTTTCCCAAGTGTGAAGCCCTTCATGTCAAAAACCGTTTTGCTTAATTCGGTTATGCACTGCGGCTGGGGGATGATTTTCATAATCAGAAACTCCTTACTATTTATAAAAACAGAATAACATAAAATAATATTATAATCAATAAAACAGAGCACAAAAAAGCAGACCGCTGAAAATCAGCGGTCATTTTTGCGGTAATTATGCTCTTTCAACTTTACCTGAGCGAAGGCATCTTGTGCAAACATTTACTCTTTTCGGAGAGCCGTTAACAATAGCCTTAACCTTTTTTACGTTTGGTTTCCAAGTTCTGTTTGATCTTCTGTGTGAATGAGATACTTTGATACCGAATGTCATTTCTTTGCCGCAGTATTCACATTTTGCCATTAGCGAACACCTCCTTATAAATTTACAACGCAATGATATTACCATAAATATTAACAAAATGCAAGTATTTTTTAACATAATTTTTTTAAAGGGAAAATTTGTTCCCTTTTTTACGGTTTTAGTTGATTTTATTTCGTATTTTTATTATAATATTATAGTAATTTAAGGAGGATTATTTTATGGCAGCAGACGATAAAAAAGCGGCTCTTGATTCCGCTATAAAACAGATTGAAAAGTTATACGGCAAAAATGCAGTTATGCGTCTTGGTGAAAACAGCCACCTGAATGTTGAAGCTATTTCAACCGGCTCGCTCACTCTTGATATTGCAACAGGAATCAACGGTTTGCCGAAGGGCAGAATTGTTGAGATTTACGGCCCTGAATCTTCAGGTAAAACAACGCTTGCACTGCACTGCATTGCAGAAGCGCAGAAAAAAGGCGGCGAAGCTGCTTTCATTGATGCAGAACATGCACTTGATCCTGTATATGCACAGAATCTCGGTGTGGATATTGATTCGCTTCTTGTGGCACAGCCGGATTACGGCGAACAGGCACTTGAAATCACGGAACAGCTTGTTCGTTCCAATGCAGTTGATATTATCGTTGTAGACTCTGTTGCCGCACTTGTTCCCAGAACAGAAATAGACGGTGATATGGGTGATTCTCATGTAGGTCTTCATGCAAGGCTTATGAGCCAGGCTCTCCGCAAGCTTACAGGCGCAATCAACAAAAGCAACTGTCTTATTATATTCATTAACCAGCTTCGTGAAAAGGTTGGTGTTATGTATGGCAGCCCTGAGGTTACCACAGGCGGCCGTGCTCTGAAATTCTATTCCTCTATGCGTATTGATGTAAGAAGGGTTGAGGGAATCAAAGGCACTTCCGCTTCTGATTTTATAGGCAACAGAACAAAGGCAAAAATCGTTAAGAATAAGCTTGCACCGCCGTTTAAGCAGGCTGAATTTGATATTATGTACGGCACGGGAATCAGTAAAGAGGGCGAAGTTGTTGATATGGCTGTTGAATACGGCATTATCAAAAAGAGTGGCTCATGGTTCTCTTACGGCGAAGAAAGGCTCGGTCAGGGCAGAGATAAGGTTAAGGATATGATTAAAAACGATCCCGAATTCCTTGCTTCTCTTGAAAAGCAGATTAAGGATAAGCTTTCCGAGCTTCAGGCATCCTCCAATCATAAATATCAGGCTAAGGCAGTTCCGAAAGCTTCGCTTGATGATGAACAGGCCGTGGAAAAGCCAACTGCAAAGCAGACAAGAGCGGCTGCCAGAGCCAAGCTGGATATTGCAGTTGAAGATGATGAAGATTAATGATTATTCATGCACAAAAGGGCAGGGGGAGTAAAATCCACCTGCTTCTTGACGGTGAATACGAAATAACCACTGATGCTGAGTTCTGGGCTGAAAATTTCTATAAAAACGGAACGGAAATATCAGAGGAACAGTGGGAACTGCTTGTTCGGAAAATTAATTACAGAAAAGCCTTTAATAAATGTGCAGATCTGCTTTCAAGGCGGGATCATTCTGTTAAAGAATTAAAGGAAAAGCTTCTTCGCACAGCGGATGAAGAAGCGGCTGATAAAGCGATTGAAAGATTTTCAGAACTTGGCTATCTGAACGATGAACGGTTTGCACGAAATCTTGCCGAGCATCTGTATAAAAATAAAAATTATTCAGATAACCATGTAAGGCAGGAGCTTTACAAACGCGGAATAAGCAGGGAGATTGCGGCAGAAATTATTGATGATTCCGAAATAGATGCCGTTGAAACCATTATTACACTTGTTGAAAAAAAATATTATAGTAAGCTTTATGCAGATAACGGCAGGGAAAAGGTTGTTGCCGCACTTGTGAGAAAAGGTTTTTCCTATGGCGATGTTAAAGCTGCATTATACAGAATAGAGAATAACGGTTATGTTTAAGGTTGGAATGATTTCTCTCGGCTGCCCGAAAAATCAGGTGGACGGGGAAATAATGCTTGAAAAACTGAATAAAGGCGGTTTTCAGATTGTTCAGAAAATTGAAGATTCGGATGTTATGATAATCAACACCTGTGGTTTTATTGAATCTGCAAAGGCAGAAGCAATCGAAGCAATACTTGAGGTGTGCGAATATAAAAAGGCAGGCATTATTAAGTCGGTTGTCGTTACAGGCTGCCTGGCAGAGCGCTATCAGGAGGAAATCCAAAAAGAAATTCCCGAGGTGGATGCCGTAATCGGAATCGGTGCGGATGAAGATATTGTTAAGGTTTGCCAAAAAGCATTGGTGGGCATAAGCACCTCATATTTTCCCGATAAATGTTATCTTCCGCTTGATGATGCACGGCTTTTGTCCACACCTTCTCACTGGGCATATTTAAAGCTTTCCGATGGCTGTGATAACAGATGCTCCTACTGTGCGATTCCGTTGATCAGAGGAAGCTACAGAGAGCGAAAAATGGAAAGCATTATAAATGAAGCTGAAGCACTTGCCGCAGGCGGTGTGAAGGAGTTTATACTTATTGCACAGGATACAACAAAATACGGCAAGGAACTTTACGGCGAATATAAGCTTGCCGAGCTTTTGAAGCGGCTTTGCAGAATAAACGGAATCGAATGGATCAGGCTTTTCTATTGCTATCCCGACAGGGTTACGGATGAACTGATTGATGTTATTGCAGCGGAAGAGAAAATATGTGCTTACATAGATATTCCGCTTCAGCACTGCAACGGGGATATTCTGAAATCCATGAACAGATACGGTGATTATCATTCTTTGAAAAAACTGCTTCTGAAAATGCGGGAAAGAATTCCGAATCTGTCGCTCAGAACCACCTTTATGGTTGGATTTCCGGGTGAAACCGAAGAACAGTTTGAAGAGCTTTGCAGATTTGTTAAGGATATAAAATTTGATAAAATGGGCTGTTTTGCATATTCAGCTGAGGAAGATACCCCTGCTTTTGCCTTTGAACATCAGATTGATGAGACTGTTAAGCAGAAAAGGGCGGATGTGCTGATGGATATTCAGTACACGATTACCGAAAATGCCAACAGAAATCGGATCGGCATTGTTTATAAAACGATTGTTGATGAAAAGGATGGGGAAAAATATATCGGCAGAAGCTATCTGGATTCACCGGAGATAGACAGCGGAATTATTTTTACTTCGGCTGTGCCGCTTGAAACGGGAAGCTTTGTTCGGGTCAGAATCACGGATTATGACGGATATGATTTAATAGGAGAGTGCATAGAATGAATTTACCTAACAAAATAACAATTTTCAGAATGATTACCGTGCCGGTTCTTCTGGCGGCAGTTTTGATTGAATTTCCGTTTCACTGGACAGTGGCGCTTGTTATCTATTTTCTTGGCTGTATGAGTGATACTGTGGACGGCAATATAGCAAGAAAAAGGCATATTGTAACGGATTTCGGAAAACTTATGGACCCTCTTGCCGATAAAGCACTTGTTATGACAGCGTTTATTATAATGGTTAAGCTCGGCTATTGCGATATTGTCTGCTTTTCATTTATGCTGGCAAGGGAATTCCTTGTAAGCGGTGTGCGTATGATTGCCGCTTCCAAGGGCAAGGTTATTGCCGCAAATAAATTCGGAAAAGCGAAAACCTTTCTTCAGATGGCTTCCACAGGCATCGTATTTCTTGTGCTTTCCGTTGTTGAAATCACAAAGCTTCCGATTCATGAAGAAGCTTTTAGAATGGCAGCAATGGTTATGTTCTGGATCGCCTGCGCTGTTTCTGTTTTGTCGGGAATCAAATATACAAAAGACGGTTGGTTTATGATAGAAACGAAATAACTTTAAATTTTTGTTGCAAATTCTTCTTTTTTTGCTATAATAATATTGTGTTTAATATATGAAAAACTTGGAGCAGGAGAAGTAAGTGAAATTTCTTTTTTCAGAGAGTGGGCTGCTGTGCTGAAAGGCCCATATAAAGAATTCATTGAAATGCACCTGTGAGTTCCGCAAAGGAAATATCAGTATTTTGCGGCGGAAGGCACCGTTATATGCAAAGCTGTTTTAAGCAGTTAAGTATAAACAAGAGTGGAACCGCAATTCTATTGCCTCTGTCGTTACGGCAGAGGCTTTTTTATATTAAAATTGAGGGGGATTATATGTTTAAAGATTTTAAAGAAACAGTTAAAAGCTTTATGGATCATGATCCTGCAGCAAGAAGCGCAGTTGAAATTGTTTTGCTTTATCCCGGTTTTAAAGCGCTCAGAAGCCACAAAAAAGCAAAATGGTTTTTAAATCATAATATGCCGTTTATGGCAAGGTTAATCAGCCAGCGAAGTGCGCATAAAACAGGTATAGAAATTCATCCCGGTGCAACAATAGGGCGAAGGGTGTGTATTGATCACGGGCACGGCATTGTTATCGGCGAAACAACGGAAATCGGCGATGATGTTATGATATATCAGGGTGTTACGCTCGGCGGAACAGGCAAGGATATAGGAAAAAGGCATCCCACCATTGAAAGCGGTGTAATGATCGGTGCAGGTGCCAAGGTGCTCGGTCCGATCACAATAGGAAAAAATGCAAAGGTTGCCGCCGGTGCCGTTGTTGTC
>CAJUDJ010000033.1 GCA_910584985.1 uncultured Eubacterium sp.
AGCAAGGAAATAGAGGGCCTGCTGATTATTCTGAACACCGTTGGCGGCGATGTGGAAGCAGGGCTTGCCATTGCAGAGCTTCTTTCTACCATGAAAACGCCCACTGCTTCGCTTGTGCTTGGCGGCGGTCATTCCATTGGCGTGCCGCTTGCCGTTTCGTGCAAAAAAAGTTTTATTGTGCCAAGTGCCACAATGACGGTTCATCCTGTCAGAATGAATGGGCTGGTGCTCGGTGTGCCGCAAACTTTGTCCTATTTTGAAAAAATGCAGGACAGAATTGTGAATTTTGTTGAAAGCAATTCCAAAATTTCAGCTGATGCTTTCCGTGCGCTTATGATGAAAACAGGCGAGCTGATTATGGATGTCGGCACTGTGCTTGACGGAGAGGGTGCTGTGCAGTGCGGTTTGATTGATGAGCTTGGCGGGCTGTCAAATGCGCTTGATTTCCTAGATGAAACTATAGAAAAGGAGAATAAGGCGTGTTCTGGTCAATAATTAATGAAAATGATATTCTGTTTGATGAAAAAACAATAGAAGCGGTGAATTCGGTTCGTTCCAGCAATCCGTTTGACTATCTGCGAAAGGGATATTTTGTGGATAATGCTTCTATGTTCGGAGGTAAAAATTTTGTCAATTTTAACTGCAGTTTTTCAGGCAATAGGACAAGCCATAACATTCATACTGCCGGTTTCTGAAAGCGGCCATTCAGCGCTTTTTCATGATTTTGCATCCCGTTATTCAGGGGTTTCCTCTGAGCTTACGGGGCTTATACATATCGGAATGGCAATCGGAATTTTAATTGCCTTTCATAAAGTGTTTCTGCGGCTGTTTATTGAATTTGTAAACACCTTCAGAGATGTTTTTACAAAAAAATTCGAATTGAAAACAGCAACAAATTCAAGAAAATTTATGTATTACACGCTGTTTGCCTATGTGCCGATGCTTTTGTATTTTATTCCGGCAGGAAAAAAGGGCAGCCTGTTTCAGCTGGCAGATTCTTTTTCCTATGACACAAATCTGCTGAGCGAGGGAATCGGCTTTTTGATCTGTGCGGTATTGCTTCTGCTTGCACATTTCACGCTTCAGAAAAGTCAGAAAGGAAATCAGCTTTCGCTTCCCGTGGCGGTTCTGCTGGCACTGCTTGTATTTATAACAATACCTGTTTCGGGATTATCGCTTTCGGCAGTTTTGATTTCAGCAGCTGTGATCAGCGGTGTAAACAAAAATATTTCTTTGCGTTATTTTATCAGTATTTCCGTGCCTGTTCTTTTGGTAAAGGGCATAATTGAAATTGTAAACTGTGTTACCTATGTAAATATAATTACAGGTATTATCGGCGTAGTTATTGCTGCCGCCGCTGCTTTCTTTGTTTCAAAGCTTTTGAAAATCATAATCGGCAATATGTATTTAAAATATTTTTCCTATTACAATTTTACTGTTGGCACAATTGCAGCGGTAACAGGAATTTTTCAGATTATTCTATAATTAAGAGGGTTGTTTATGGCTAATCATTCAAACCAGAAAAATAAAAGGGCTCCCCGGTCCAGAGCGGCAGCCGAAAGGGCAGCGGCGGAAAGGCAAAGAAAAGAAGCTGCTGTAAGCAGAATTGTAAGTGTTTCGCTTTTTGCTTTATCTGTTATCTTCTTTTTTGTTGCTGTTATAAGCGGCGAACGTATGTGGCATTTTCTTCATAATGCTTATGTGGGGCTTTTCGGAATACTTGCCGCCTGTGTTTTTCCGATTCTTACCATTGCCGTTATCATTATTTCATCGGTAAAACAGATAAAGGGCGGAAGACTGATCTCAATGGGTATTGAAAGCGTTGTAATGGTTTTGCTGATTTCCGCTTTTATACATATTGTTCAGAATCAGTCGGGTGATGATTTCAAGCTTGCGGTTTCCTCCGCTTTTACGGATGCTTCTGCTGATTTCAACGGCGGATTTTTCGGTGCCTTGGTGGGATGGCTGCTGCTTACACTGGGAAAAGCACCTGCAATTATTGTGGATATTGTTTTAATCTTTGTTGATTTTATGCTGCTTACAAGAATTACGGTTGTTCAGTTTTTCAAAGGTGCGGCAAAGCCTGCAACCGAAACTTATAAAAAAGTTGCACCTGTCATTAATGAAAAAATTGAACAGAGAAGGTTGAACAGGGGCAATGTGGATGTTCCGCTTGATGTAACACCGCCGGGTGAAGAGACAAAGCCTGTAAAAATAAAGAAGCAGACTGAACAAAAGGCGGACAGTGTGCCTGAAAATTCAGCTGCAGAAGCAAGTGTTCCACGCACAATTATTGATGAAATCAATGCTGCAAACGAACGCAACAGAAAAAAACGAGAGGCGGAAGAAACCGTTAAGGAAAAAACAATAGATGATATAGTTAAGGATGTCTCGGAAGAAAAGCCCAAAAAGTCTGTTGAGGAATTTAAGGTCAGCGAAGAACAGATGAAAGCCGGAGTGGAGGATTACATAATGCCGTCTGTTTCCCTGCTGAAGGAGGGTAAGCATGCCGAAACCAAGGATATAAGCGGAGAACTGAAAAACAATGCGGAAAGGCTGATTGAAACCTTAAGCTCTTTCCATGTAGATGCATCCATTACGGATATAAGCCGCGGGCCGACTGTTACAAGATATGAGCTTAAGCCTGCCGCAGGCATACGCATTTCAAAAATAACAAATCTTTCCGATGATATTGCACTTAATCTTGCAGCAACCCATGTGAGAATAGAAGCGCCGATTCCCGGAAAGGCAGCAGTGGGAATTGAAGTTCCGAATACGGTTAAAAACAGTGTATCCATGCGTGAACTGATTGATACACCCGAATTTTATGAACAGCGTTCCAAACTTTCTGCCGGACTCGGCAAGGATATAGGCGGCAAATGTGTTTACTGTGATATAGCAAAAATGCCGCATCTTCTGATTGCCGGCACAACCGGTTCGGGTAAATCTGTCTGCATGAATTCCATTATTGTATCCATTCTTTACAGGGCTAAGCCGGATGAGGTCAAATTCCTTATGATTGATCCGAAACAGGTTGAATTTTCAAAATATATCGGTATTCCGCATCTGCTTGTTCCTGTTGTAACCGATCCCAGAAAAGCAGCCGGTGCGCTTGGTTGGGCTGTTTCCGAAATGCTTCAGAGATATAATAAATTTTCCGAAACAGGCGTAAGGGATATTGAGGGCTACAATAAATATGTTGCCAAGCACGAGGATATGGAACCTATGCCGAAAATCTGTATTTTCATTGATGAGCTTGCAGATTTGATGATGGCTGCACCGAAGGAGGTTGAGGATTCCATATGTCGCCTTGCGCAGATGGCGCGTGCCGCCGGTATGCATCTTGTTATTGCAACACAAAGGCCGTCCGTTGATGTAATTACAGGTCTGATTAAAGCAAATATTTCTTCCAGAATAGCACTTACCGTAAGCTCACAGATAGATTCCAGAACCATTCTGGATGCCGGTGGCGCAGAAAAGCTGCTCGGTCAGGGTGATATGCTGTATAATCCGATCGGCGCAAGCAAGCCGCTTCGTGTGCAGGGCTGCTTTATCAGTGATGAAGAGGTTGAAGAGCTTTGCAATTTCATCAAAAATCAGGGTGAAACTGAATATGATGAAGAAATTCAGAAGGAAATTGAAGCAAAGGCTGTTACAGATAAAAAGTCGAATGCCGCTTTTGAAGAGGGAACAGAAGAAAATATCTATGATCAGTTGTTTGAAAAGGCCGCTGAAATTGTGATTGAAACAGGGCAGGCTTCAACCTCGTTTCTTCAGAGAAAGCTTTCCGTTGGCTATGCAAGAGGTGCAAAAATAATTGACCAGCTTCAGGAATACGGTGTTATCGGTGCTCCTGAGGGCAGCAAGCCCAGGCAGGTGCTTATGACAAAGCAGATGTGGCTTGAAAAGCGTGCCTGCGGCAGAGGTGCAGATTTTACTGCCGAAAATACAGAACAGATGACAATGGAAGATACCATGTTTGATAATGAACCTGATGTGATAGATAATCAGGGGAGCGGTGATTTATATGAATGATTTCCTTCCGGTTACGAAAACGGAATGTGAGAAACGGGGCTGGAGTGAGGTTGATTTTGTTTACATAACAGGCGATGCTTATGTTGATCATCCCTCCTTCGGTGCTGCTATTATAACAAGAGTTCTTGAAGCAAAGGGCTTTAAAATTGCTGTGCTCAGTCAGCCGGACTGGCACAGCAATGCTGATTTTATGCAGTTCGGGAAACCGAGACTTGGTTTTTTGATTACCAGCGGAAATATTGATTCCATGGTTGCCCATTACACGGCGGCAAAGAAAATCCGCCGCGATGATGCTTATACTGCTGGCGGAAAAGCAGGGAAAAGACCGGATAGAGCAGTGATTGTTTATTCCAATATCGCAAAAAGACTTTATCCCGACACACCTGTTATTATAGGCGGGCTTGAGGCATCCCTGCGCCGTTTTGCGCATTATGATTACTGGGATGATGCCGTAAGGCCGTCTGTTCTGATAGATTCCATGGCAGATATACTGATTTACGGCATGGGTGAAAATCAGATTATTGAAATTGCAGAACGCCTGAACAGCGGTGCAAAAATATATGATTTAACGGATATTAAAGGTACTTGTTATGCTGTGGATGTAAAAAACACACCTTATATCGGTGTTGAAGTGCCGAGTTTTGAAAACTGTGTTCAGTCCAAAAAGGAATATGCAAAATCCGTGCGTATCGAACAGGATGAACAGGATCATATCAGAGGAAGAGCTGTAAGGCAGAGAAACGGCAGCAAAATGGTGGTGCAGAATGTGCCTATGCCCCCGCTTGAAACAGCGGAACTTGACTGGGTGTATGCGCTGCCGTATATGCGTACATATCATCCGATGTATGAGTCTCAGGGCGGTGTGCCGGGAATAAAAGAGGTTGAATTTTCAATCACGCACAACCGCGGCTGCTTCGGCGCCTGCAATTTCTGCTCTATTCAGTTTCATCAGGGCAGATATATAACGGCAAGAAGCAAGGAAAGCATTGTTGAAGAAGCAAAAAAGCTCACAACCCTGCATAATTTTAAGGGTTATATTCACGATATAGGCGGTCCTACTGCGAATTTCCGAAAACCGTCCTGCGATTTTCAGCTGGAGCACGGGCTTTGCAAGGGTAAAAAATGCCTTGCGCCGAAGCCGTGCCCGAATCTGATTTCAAATCATGAGGAATATCTCAATATTCTGCGGGAAGTCAGAAATCTTCCGAAGGTAAAAAAGGTGTTTATCAGAAGCGGAATCCGATATGATTATCTGCTGCAGGATAAGGACAGCACCTTTTTTAAAGAGCTTGTTGAAAACCATGTTTCAGGCCAGCTTAAGGTTGCTCCGGAGCATTGCAGTGCTTCCGTGCTGGACAAAATGGGAAAGCCGCACATAGAAGCCTATGTAGAGTTTTCAAAGCGATATTTCCGCTATACAGGGCAGATAAATAAGGAACAGTATCTTGTGCCTTATCTTATGTCAAGCCATCCGGGCTCAACGCTTGACGATGCAATAGAGCTTGCCTGTTTTCTTAAGAAAAACCATATAAAACCGGAACAGGTGCAGGATTTTTATCCCACACCCGGCACTATTTCAACCTGTATGTTTTATACCGGGCTTGATCCTTACACGATGGAGCCGGTTTATGTTGCCAAAACGCCGCACGATAAAGCAATGCAGAGAGCTCTGCTTCAGTATTATGATCCGAAGAACAGACAGCTGTGTGAAGAAGCATTAAGAAAAGCACACAGAACAGATTTAATCGGAAACGGAAAAAACTGCCTGATTCAGGCAGGCAGCTTTACGCACAGAAACTCAGGAAAAAACGGCAGGAACAGTTATGGAAAAACAAACAGAAAAGAAAACGGCGGTAAAAAGCGATAAAAGAAGCACGATGCTGCTGATTGCCATTGCACTGATTGTGCTAGGTGCAGTGTTTATTTATATTGCTTTGGGTCAGCCCAAAATCAGCCATGCGGCTTCGGACGCAGGCAGCGGTGAAACATCCGTTTCATCTGCTGAAAATACAACGGTTACAAACAATGAAAATGCATATAAAGCAGATTTGCAGAGCAGTGGCAATTCGTCAGTGCCTGCTGTTTCGTATCCTTTAAATCTGAATACCTGCACTGTGCAGGAGCTGATGCAGATAGATGGAATCGGTGAAACAAGGGCAAATGCAATTCTTGCTTATCGTGAACATATTGGCGGATATACCAGTGTTGAACAGATTAAAAATATCAGCGGAATCAGTGATGGCATCTACAATTCCATCGCACCTTATCTGACGGTATGATTAAGGATTTATTCGAAAAACTGAAAATCGTGCTGTTTACAAAACGGTGCAGAGTGTGCGGCGAGGTTGTATGCTTTGATGAGGACTACTGTGAAGACTGCAGTACGCTTCCTGTTATTGAAAAGCCGATATGCCCGAAATGCGGCTGCAGGAAGGCGGAATGTGTCTGCAAAAAATATAAACGGGAAACCGAATATAAGGCAGTAATCGCTCCGTTTTATTATAAAAATTCAGTTTCAAAGGGTATTCTGAATATGAAAATGAATGAAATGCCCCGTCTTTCGGAATTTTACGGTGAAGCCGTTGCTTCTGCCGTGCAAAGTCATTATGAAACGGAAGCATTTGATTTTATCACTTTTGTGCCGATGCGAAGATCCGATCTGGCGGACAGAGGATTTAATCAGGCACAGCTTATAGCGGAAATTGTTTCTCAAAAATGCGGCATTCCGCTTAAGGCTGTGCTTATCAAGAAGCGCAGAACTAAGAAACAGAAACGGCAGAAGGCAAGTGAACGGTTTGCCAATATGTATAATGCATTTGATATAAAGAAAAACGCGGATGTTGTCGGCAAGAAAATTCTTTTGATTGACGATGTTAAAACAACAGGTTCAACGCTGACCTCTGTTTCCTTAACGCTCAGGGCGTACGGTGCCGAAAGTGTTTACTGTGCCGTTGCTGCCATTGTCAAATAATTTAATTCAGTTTTCTCCTGAAGGAGAAGTCTTGTGGTTAAAGAAACAATAAAAGCCTCTGTAAAGAGGCTTTTTATATGTTTATTGAATTATATGGATTTATGCCTGCTGATTGGCTGTCAAAAATATAACGCTTTCGGCCCACTCTGCCATCTGAGCGGAATACTCGTCAAATTTGTTTTTTTCGGATGTAAACTGAACAATCCAGAATGCGTTGTCGCTTTTATATAAAAATGTTAAATTGGAATATGTAATGTTATAATCAGGATTTGTAAAATCATAATTAAGACAGGGAATACCTTTAATATATTCAAGTGTATCATCGGAAAGTCCGTTTGCCTTTTCAACAAGATCTGCATATTCTTCAATCGAATAATTTTCGCCGCCGCCTTCAAACAAAGAGAAATCTTCTTTTAAAGTAAATACAGCAACATTTTTTGAATCATAGCAGGATGTATACTCTTCGTAATTCTCTTCTGTAAAATTATCGGTTAATGTAATCTGCATTCCTTCAACGGTAAAGGTTTTGGGAGCAGATGATGAATAATTATCCTCAAAAAATGCAAGTGCAAAGCCGGCGAGAAATCCGAAAATTACAATGAAAGCAATGATGGAAATATTAATTGCTGCAAAGCGCTTATTGTTTTTCTTTCTGTTTTGAATTACATCTTCGCCTGAAATCGCATCAAATTGGAATCTGTAGCCGATAAGGGGATTTAATCCGTTTCCTCCTGTTAAAAAGATATTCTGATTACCAGGTGGCAGCTGAAAGAAATCGTTGGAAAATTTTTTATTCATCTTATTTGGAACAACAAAAACTTTCGCCGCATGTTCGGCAACAGGAAATGCGCGTTCCTCACCGTTTCTCAATTCTCCTATTTTGCGGCAGGGCACACCGTTTATCGTTGTTTCACTTGCCTGATAATCTTCAATATAAACTTTCATGCTGATCAGGCTGGCGGAAAATTCTTTTCTTCTTTTAATAATCACATTTCTCATACAATCCACCTCACATTTATTATAGCTTATCAGATATGCATAGTCAATCTTTTCTTAAGCCGTATGTAATCAGAATAAGCTGTAAAAAAATAAAGCCGTTTTTCAACGGCTTCACGAATACACCTGTATTCAGAAATGCAAATATAATGCATTTTAATTTATATGATTATAACAACCACAGTATATTTTATTCAAAAAAACAAAATGTGTTCATTTTATGGTTGCTTTAACCGAAAAATCGTGCTAAAATACTAAATCATGCAGATAAAAGGATTTTCCTGCTGCAAACCATTTCATATAAGCACCTGTGGCGGAACTGGCAGACGCGCTAGATTTAGGATCTAGTATCGAGAGATGTGCAGGTTCGATTCCTGTCAGGTGCACCAAAAAAAGCAGACTTAAATGTCTGCTTTTGCATTTATATGTGTTTTTTACAGCTTTGAAACTTCATAAGCAACACCGAGCATGCCTGCATCATTTCCGAGATCTGCCTTAACGATATTTACCTTTCTGTAATTAACCATAAGCTGTTTATATATTTTTCTGTCTATAAGATCAATAATGTATTTTTCATTCATAATTCCGCCGCCCAGAACAAGCAGGGAAGGATTAAATGTGTAAATAATGCTTTTCAGGCCAATGATAATTTCGTCTATCCAGCTGTCAATTACATGGCGGATTTCAGGATTGCTGAAATTTTCATCGCTGAAAATTTCAAAACCATTCAGCTCTTTTCCGGCAACCTTTTCAACTGCCTGTGTAAGTGCTTTGGCGGAAGCATACTGCTCAAAGCATCCATCTCCGCCGCAGGTGCATGCTCTTCCGCCTGCATGGGTTATGATATGCCCGAATTCACCGGCAGACGAACCAACGCCCTTATATAATTTTCCATTCAAAAAAATAGCACCGCCTATTCCCGTTCCGAAGGTAAGGCATATAAAATCCTTTACACCGCGGGCAGAACCGAACAATGCTTCTCCTGTTGCCGCGGCATTAACATCGTTTTCAACATAAGTGAGGATACCTGTTTTGTTTTCTATAATTTTTTTAACCATCATTCCCGTATAATAGGGAATATTATCTGTTGAATAAACAACAATTCCGTGTTCCGAATCCACCTGACCGGCTGTGCTGATGGCAACACGGTCTATATTTTCATACTGTTCTATGATTCCAATAACCTTATTGATAATATACTGACCGCCCTGTTTTGCATCAGTGGGCACTGAATGTTTGTCTGAAAGATTGAAATTTTCATCACACAATGCATATTTGATATTTGTTCCGCCGATATCAAATGTAAGTATTCTCATATATTCACTTACTTTCTGTTTAATTTTATAATAATTATATCAATAATATATCTAAAATTCAATGAAATATTGAAAATTTGTTCTTTATATGTTATAATTCAATAAACTATTTGTTATGAAAAGAGAATTGCTATGTCCGAAAAATTTGATGCGGAAAGGTTGGACAGCCCGCTTGTTGTTCATAAAAAAACAGACGCTTCTTACCTTGAAAATGCAGGTGATGTAAATGCACCGTCTGCTGAAGAATATGAAAATAACCAGTCTAATCTTGTGCGCCACCGTTTCAGAAGGGTGAAACGCAGAAGAAAAGCACCTTATATTATACTTGCCGCCGTTATTATTGCGGCTGTGCTTGTCGGTCTGTATTATGGCGGAATAATCGGCAGCAGAAATCAGGAATCCGAAACGCAGACCACATCACGCCCTTATATTGAAGTAACGGAAAATAAATTTGAAGGCATTATTACGGTTAAAAAAACTTATATTTTCTTTGAGGGCGAAGAAATGAATAATCTTGAAGAGCTTGAGCGGAAAGTGAAATATCTTGACGAGGGCACAAAATTTGTTGTGCAGGATGAAGATGCTGATCCGATTCTGCTTAATGAAGAGATTCTGCCGCTTCTTAAAGAAAACGGAATTGATTACGGAGAAGGTCCGAAATATATTCTTTCAAGCGGCCTGAAAAGTAAATCAGAAACAGAAGCTGAAGCGCAGCCTCAAACAGACGTTTCCGCTCAGGCCGTTTCACCTGAGGAATAATTATGAATATTGAACTTATTGAAAAATATAATATTGATTCAGAATTAAAAAAGGATGCAGCCAGCCTAATTCGCAGGAATGAGGCTGGTATTTTGCGTCTTTCGGATAAGTTTCTGCATAAAAAAACAGGCTGCCTGAAATTTAAAAATGATTTAACAAGGCTTGCAGTTGTTTTAAAAGCATCCGAAACCACATATCGGATGTATAAAGCAAAGGGCATTGATGATGCTGTTTTCTTTGATACGATGGATGATATTAGAATATGGTGTGAGGATAACCGCAATCAGGGTCTTAAAAATTATCACTGGGTAAGGAATCACATTTGTTTTGAGCTTTTTAAGCTGGGCAGACTGCAATTTCAGATTTTCAGATTTCCGTATGTAATTTATAATTCTGATAAAACGCCTTTAAAAATTGCCGAAAATGTAATCAATGTTCATATTCCGAGAGGCGAACGGCTTGATTATGATGCCTGTGTTTCTTCGATAGAGCAGGCAAAGTTTTTTTTCAAGGCTTATTTTCCTGACTACCGTTTTAAATATTTTATTTGCGACAGCTGGCTGCTTTACGATAAAAATAAAGAGTTTATGGATGAAAACAGCAATATTATCCGCTTTCAGTCGTTCTTTAAAATTACAATGTCATCCCCGGACGACAGCCAGGCAATTGAAAGAATTTTCGGTCGAAAAGAAAAAGATGCTCTTTGCTATCCGCAAAAAACATCTCTTCAGAAAGCCGCTAAAAATTATATTTTAAGCGGCGGCAGGCTTGGAAAGGGCTTTGGTTATTTTGAAGCCTGAGCCTGAAAAATTAAACCTGTAATTAAAGTGCAAGATATTCATTGACTGCCAGGCTGTCGCATCTTTCGTTGTAAGGATGGCCGTTGTGGCCGCGCACCCATACAAATTCAACCTTGTGTATTTCCAGAAGGGCAAGAAGCTTTTCCCATAAGTCAACATTCAATGCAGGCTTTCTGTCCGCTTTTTTCCAGCCCTTCTCACGCCAGGAATATACCCATTTTTTATTTACTGCATCACACACATATTTTGAATCCGTTGTTACAGTAACCATACAGGGCTCTTTCAGCATTTTCAGTGCTTCTATTACTGCTGTAAGCTCCATTCGGTTGTTTGTTGTATCAGAAGCGGCACCGCTGATTTCCTTTTCTTTGTTTCCGTAAACCAGCACGGCTCCCCAGCCGCCTTTTCCGGGATTTCCGCTGCATGCGCCGTCTGTATATATTTCAACATTTTTCATTTTTTAATCACCTTGAGGAATATTTTAACATTATTTACGGTAATAATCAATATATACCTGACTTGACAATCAGGCAAATATAATATATCATATATCTAATTTTTAATAGAACGGAAAAAATTTATTTATAAAGGAGAAAATTTAATGGCAAAACAGAATATAACCGGCGATAGAGGCAGTGCGGGAAAACGGAATTCCCAAAAGCGTTTTTATACCTATCGCAAGGTTAATAAGAAACCGTCAGTGAAGCCTCCCGAACCGGAGGAGTCTGTTCGTGTTGCCTTTTTGGGCGGTATGAATGAAATCGGGAAGAATATGACGGTTTATGAGTATAAATCGGATATGTTTATTGTGGACTGCGGTCTTGCATTTCCGAATGAAGAACTTCCCGGTGTTGATCTTGTAATTCCCGATTTCACCTATATTGAAAAAAATATAAACAAAATCAAAGGCTTGATTATTACCCACGGGCATGAGGATCATATAGGCGGAATTGCTTATCTTTTAAAAAAGGTGAATATTCCGATTTATGCTACAAAGCTTACAATCGGCCTTATCAAAGGCAAGCTCAAAGAACATAATCTGTTGGAAAGTGCCAAGCTTGTTGAAATCAAGCCGCATGATAATATAACGCTTGGTTCGTTTAACATTGAACTGATTCACGTAAACCACTCCATTCCCGATGCAGTGGGGCTTGCTGTGCGCTGCCCGGCAGGCATACTGATTCATACAGGCGATTTTAAGATTGATACAACACCTGTTGACGGCGATATGATTGATTTAACCAGATTTGCGGAATACGGCAAAAAAGGTGTGCTTGCACTGTTTCAGGATTCCACAAATGCAGAACGGCCGGGCTACACCATGAGTGAAAAAACGGTTGGGGAATCCTTTGTAAATCTGTTCAGAAAAGCGGGAAAAAGAAGAATTGTTGTTGCAACCTTTGCTTCAAACATTCACCGTGTTCAGCAGATTATTGATGTTGCGCAGCAGTCAGGGCGAAAGGTTGTCGTTCTCGGCAGAAGCCTTGAAAATCTTGTGCAGGTCGGCAGTGAGCTTGGCTATCTGAATGTTCCCGAAAATATTATGATAAATATTGATAATATCCGGAATTATGAGGATGAACACCTTGTTATCATTACAACCGGTTCACAGGGAGAGCCCATGAGCGCACTTACCAAAATGGCTTTCCGTGAACACAGAAAGGTTGTTATTACCCCGAACGATTATGTTATAATCTCAGCAACACCGATTCCCGGCAATGAAAAAATGGTAGGTAATGTTGTGAATGAGCTGATGAAGCAGGGCGTTGAGGTTATCTATGAAAAGATGTATGAGGTTCATGTTTCCGGCCATGCCTGTCAGGAGGAACTTAAGCTGATGATGGGCATTGTTAAACCCAAATATTTTATTCCGGTTCACGGTGAGCAGAAGCATCTGCAAAAGCATGCGCTTCTTGCGCAGGCTATGGGCTACAGCAAGGAAAATATCTATGTGGGCACAATCGGCGATCATATTGAAATTTCCCAAAGCGGAATTAAATATATTGACACTGTTCAGAGCGGTGAGGTTTATGTGGACGGCATCGGTGTCGGTGATGTTGGAAATATCGTTTTAAACGACAGAAAGCGCCTTTCACAGGATGGTCTTATTATTGTGGTTGCAACGATAAATACCCAGACAGGTCTTATTGAAAGCGGGCCCGATGTTGTAAGCAGGGGTTTTGTTTATGTAAGGGAAAATGAGGACCTGATGAATTCCGTGCGGAATATGGCACTGAAAATCATTGATGAAACCTATGATAAGAAATATCACGACTGGAACACGGTAAAGATTAAGCTGCGTGATGATATTACAAGGCTTATGTATGAAAAAACAAAGCGCAGCCCGATGGTTTTGCCGGTTCTTATGGAAATATAGGAGGAGAGAAGAATGAAGGTTATTTTGAAAGCGGATGTGAAAAATCTGGGCAAAAAAGGCGAGCTTGTGAATGCCTCAGACGGTTATGCAAGAAATTTCCTTTTTCCGAAGGGTCTTGCAACAGAAGCCAATGCAACGGCTATGAATGATTTTAACAACAAGGAAAATGCAAAGAAATTCCATAAAGCAGAAGAAATCAAGGCAGCGCAGGCTGACGCAGATAAGCTTAACGGAAAAACCTTTAAGCTTACTGCTAAGGCAGGTGCAAACGGAAAGCTTTTCGGCTCTGTGAATGCTAAGGATGTTGCGGCTAAAATCAAAACAGATTTGAATATAGACATTGATAAGCGTAAAATTGCTATGGATGATATTAAGCAGTTCGGCACAGTAACCGCTGAGGTAAAGGTTTATCAGGGTATAACAGCCAGCATTTATATTCAGGTTTCCGAAGCCTGATTTATCAGAATATAAACAACTTTTCTTATTGAGGATTAAATAAAATGCCTGATACCAGTATTTCAAATTCAGTTATGCTTCCTTACAGCCTTGAGGCAGAGCAGGCTGTGCTCGGTTCTGTTTTAACAGATCCCGACTGTATGGAAATCATCATTTCCAAAGTAAAACCGGAATATTTTTATCTTCCTCAGCACCAGATTGTTTTCAGTTCTATGCTTACGATGTATACGGGCTCAAAAGCAAAAATTGATCCTGTTGTTATTGCGGATGTTCTTGTTAAAGAAGGTTTGTATGACCTTGCAGGCGGCAGGGATTACCTTTTAACCTTAAGGGATAATGTGCCGTCAACTGCAAATGTTGAAACCTATGCCAAAATTGTTGAGGAGCAGTATTATCTGCGTGCACTTATAACGGTTTCACAGGGTATTATTGAAAAAGCGACAAGCGGTGCAGTTGAAGCAGTGCAGCTGCTGAATTCGGCGGAACAGGAAATCTATGATATCAGCAGAGGAAAGGTTGAAAACGGCCCGAAAAAGATTTCCGATGTTATAATAAATGATGTTTATGATAATCTTTATAAAATAACAGGTGAGGATAAAGAACAGTATAAGGGTGTTTCAACAGGCTTCGGTGCGCTGGATAAATATATAACAGGTTTGAATAAATCGGATTTTATTCTTATCGGTGCGCGTCCTGCCATGGGTAAAACCTCCTTTGCACTTAACCTTGCGCAGAATGTAACAATGACGGCAAAGAAAAAGTGTATTTTCTTCAGCCTTGAAATGTCTAAAAAGCAGCTTGCGGACAGATTGCTGTCCTCTTATGCAGGCATTCCGAGCCAGAAGTTGCTTACAGGTGAGCTTGATAAGGATGAATGGGCAAGGCTCGGCAATGCGGCAGGTGCATTTAACGATGTGGAGCTATATCTTGATGATACACCATCCATCACAGTTCCTGAGATTAAATCAAGGGTTATGAGAATGAAAAATGTTGATATTATTATCATTGACTATCTCAGCCTGATTCAGTCTGCCACAAAGCGGGACAACAGAGCACAGGAGGTTTCCGAAATCACACGGCATCTTAAAATGCTTGCAAAGGATATTAATATTCCTGTTGTGTGCTGCGCACAGCTGAACCGCGGCACGGAGGGTAGAGGAAAAAGCCATAAGCCACAGCTTTCAGATTTAAGAGAATCCGGCTCTATTGAGCAGGATGCCGATATTGTAATGTTTCTTTACCGTGAGGAATATTATAAGGGTGAGCTTGACGAGGAAAAGCAGGAGGATGTGGATGTAAGCAAAACAGAACTTATTGTTGCGAAAAACAGACACGGTCCAACCGGCTCAATCGAAATGACCTTTGATAAGGAATTTACACGTTTCAGAAGCATTGACAGACAGTATGAACAGTAATCTTTTTGATAAAATTGAAACAGAAAGGCTGATTTCCGAGAAGGATACGGTTTTAATTGCTTTTTCGGGAGGTGCGGATTCTGTTTTTCTTGCCGAATTTCTTTTGCATATGCGGGATAAATATTCCCTTACCCTGAAAGCGGCCCATGTAGAGCACGGAATCAGGGGAGAGGAAAGTCTGGTGGACTGCCGGTTTGCTGAAAATTACTGCAGAAAAAATGGCATTGAATGCTTTACGCTTCATATAAATGCTTTGCAGGAAGCAAAGGCGGCCGGGCAAAGTGTTGAGGAATACAGCAGAAACAGAAGATATGATTTTTTTGCTTCCATTGAATGTGATAAAATTGCAACGGCACATCATTTAAGTGATAATATTGAAACTATGCTTTTCCGCCTGATAAGAGGAACTTCCATTCACGGCCTTTGTGCCATTCCTCAGAAACGGGGAAAAATCATCCGCCCGCTGCTGCATATTTCGGGAAAGGAAATAAGGACTTTTCTGGATGAAAACAAAATCAGCTACTGTACGGATTCCACAAACCATTGCAGTGATTACAGCAGAAATTATATCAGAAACGATATTCTGCCGCTTTTCAGTGCATTAAATACGGCTTACGAAGGCGCTTTAAACCGATTTATAGAAAGTGTTAAGCAGGACAGCGATTTTATTTCTCAGCAGGCAGATAATGCCTTTGCTTCGGTTTATACCGATAATTGCATTGATACTGCGGCATTGAAGGCATATCATATATCAGTTATTAAAAGAGTTTTACTTAAATATCTGGATTTATATAATCTGAAAGCAGACGAATTTCATCTGAATGAAATGATAAGGCTGCTTTACACATCATCAAGAGTGCAGCTGAGCGGCAGTATGTTTGCTGTGTCAGCCAAAGGCTTGCTTCGCATTGCTGATTTGGCTGAAAAAGATAAGTCTGCCGGATTTGCTGTTACAAAAGAAAAATATTCTTTTAAAGATTTTTTAAATAAATGTGAATTGTGCGGCAAAAAGTTTGATTTTTGCTGTGATTATGATAAAATAGTTGGCAGTATTTCTGTAAGAAGCAGAAGAAGCGGTGATACAATTTCTCCTGCCGGCAGAAGCTGCACAAAATCATTGAAAAAGCTTTTTAATGAGCTTTCAGTTCCTGTTGAAAACAGGAAAAGCATTCCTGTTATTGCAGATGACAGTGGTGTTATCGGCATTTACGGCTATTTTGCTGATGAAAGAGTAAAAATCAGTGAAAAAACAGAATATGTTATGGTTGTGAATGTTTCCATGGAGGATAAGATTTAATGAACAATGCAAACAGAAACCTTAAATCAATTATTATTTGCCTGATTTCATTTTCAATTATGTTTGCTTCTATGTTTTTGATTTTTAACAAAAGCACGGAAGAAATGAAATACAGTGAGGTTGTGGCACTTTTTAAAACAAATCAGGTTGCCGAATTTGAAATTAATTTAACAACAGGCGCAATGGAATATAAAACCTTTGCCGACTCCGATACGGTTGTTAAATATAATGTTAAAAGCGTTTCCATTTTTCTTTCAGATATAAAAGAAAGCGTTAATCAGTATAACGAGGAGCATCCCGACAAGCCGATCAGCTATAATTACAAGGCTACCAGCTCAAAAAGCTGGCTTCTGAATGTTCTTCCGATGGTGATTTCAGTGGGCCTTCTGATTGCCCTCGGATTCTTTATGATGCGCAGGATGACTGGCTCTATCAACGGCGAAACAGCCAGAACACTCAGCTTCGGAAAAATCAAGGCAAAAAATGCGGCAGACAGCAAGGATGTTAAAACCTTTAGTGATGTTGCAGGCTGTGATGAAGAAAAGGAAGACCTTTCGGAACTTGTTGATTTTCTGAAAGACCCAAATAAATTTACGGAGCTTGGTGCAAGAATACCTAAGGGTGTGCTTCTTGTGGGCCCTCCCGGAACGGGTAAAACGCTTCTTGCAAAGGCAGTTGCCGGTGAGGCAGGCGTGCCGTTTCTTTCCATTTCAGGTTCTGATTTTGTTGAAATGTATGTTGGCGTGGGTGCAAGTCGTGTCAGAGATTTATTTGAACAGGCTATGAAAAAAGCGCCTGCCATTGTATTTATTGACGAAATTGATGCAGTGGGCAGGCACAGAGGCACAGGCATGGGCAACAGCAACGATGAAAGAGAGCAGACGCTGAATCAGCTTCTTGTCGAGATGGACGGCTTCGGAACAAATTCCGGCGTTATTATCATGGCTGCAACCAACAGGCCTGATGTTCTTGACCCTGCTCTTTTAAGACCTGGCAGATTTGACAGGCAGATTACCGTTAATAAACCCGATATGCAGGGCAGAGAGGATATTCTCAGGGTTCATGCAAGAAAC
>CAJUDJ010000034.1 GCA_910584985.1 uncultured Eubacterium sp.
CACCTTGTAATCAGATCCCATATGCCTTTTGATAGAGCTGATGGTTTTATCCGGGTTTGTGATTGCCTGGCGCTTTGCCACATTGCCCACCATTCTTTCTCCGTCTTTGCTGAAAGCCACTACGGACGGAGTGGTTCTTGCACCCTCTGCGTTTGCGATAACAACGGGTTCTCCGCCTTCGATAACGCTTACACAGCTGTTTGTTGTTCCTAAATCAATACCTATAATTTTTGCCATAATAAATTTCCTCCTGTATTAGTTTGCTGATTTGACCATAGCCGGTCTGATTATTTTATCGTTTATTTTGTATCCTTTCTGGAATACATCAACGATTTCGCCGTTTTTATAATTTTCATCCTCAATATGCATAACTGCGTTATGAAGATTTGGGTTGAATTCATCACCCGGAGTGCCGAAAATCTCAACACCTATTTTGTTCAGAATTGCAATAAGGCTGTCAAATGTCATTTCAACGCCTTTTTTCAGCCCGTCAAAATCCTCTTTATCGTTTGCAAGGGCTCTTTCAAGATTGTCAATTACAGGCAGCAGCTCCTTGATGGTTTCGGATTTTGCAAAAACAAAGGTGTCCTGTTTTTCTTTTTCACTGCGTTTTCTGAAATTTGCATATTCTGCAGTAATTCTGAGCAGCTGTTCCTTTGTATCTGCAAGCTCCTTTTCACAAGTGCTTTCTTCTGCCGTTTCCTTTTCCGAATCAGCCTGAATTTCTGCGGCTTCCTCGGCTTCAATGTTTTTCTCTTTTTCCTTTTTACTCAAATGTAACGCCTCCCTTTTGGAGAAATTCCTTTACGGTTTTCATTATATATTCAACTCTGGGAAGAATAGAGGAATAATCTATTCTTGTTGAGCCTATAATGCCTAAAACTGCCGTCTGGCTGTTATTGTAACTGAACTTTGATAATACGGTGGATGTGTTTTTTAGCTCGTAATGATAATTCTCATCGCCAATGAAAAGTGCCGTTTCCTGCCCGTGTTTTGCATATTCTTCTATGAATTTTTTCAGCTGGCTTTTGTCTGCAAGAAAGGATAAAAGCCTGTAAACTCCGTTTCCGAGCTCTGCATGGGAAAGAAGATTGGTTTCACCCTCAAGCAGCAGAGTGCTTTCGGATGCCTCCCTGCAAAGTGCACACAGGCTGGTTAAAACAGGCAACATATCAAAAGCTTTTTCTCCAAGAACAGGAACTGTGCTTTGCATAAGACCCAGATTAACCTCTGTCAGCGGTGTGCCTGTAAAAAATTCCGCTACAATATAATAGAAAAGCGACTTGAAATTGTGATCAACCGGGCAGTTTATTCTGCAAACGGAGGATTTGATTTTTCCGCCCACCGTAAGCATAACCAGCATTGCTTTTCCGTTTCCTGCCGGAATTAATTCCACGCCCTGCACGCTGTCCAGTTCATCCTTAACCGTGTTGCAGAAAGCTGCACATTTTGTTAAGTCTGCAAGAAGCACTGCGGCGTCATGCAAAAGCCTTTCCGGATCGCTTGCGTTTACGGAAAGATTGGATGTAATGAAATTCCTTTCATGCTCACGCAGCGGTTCCGTGTTTAAAAGATGATTTACATAATAGCGGTAGGAAGCCTTGCTGGGTATCCTTCCGCCGCTTGTGTGCATCTGTTCCAAAAAACCAAGTTCTGAAAGATAAGCCATTTCATTTCTTATTGTTGCGCTGGAAATCCGATAGGGGAGCAGTGCGGCAAGTGTTTTTGAACCAATCGGTTCGCCGGTTTTTATATAGCTGTCTATTATAATGCTTAATATTGCAGCCTGCCGTTCACCTATCAAGAAAAACACCACCTTCAGCGAATTAGCACTCTTGCCTTTCGAGTGCTAACACTATAATTATATTATATCCAATATTTTCATTTGTCAACACTTTTTTTATAAATAATTTATGAACATTAGCAATCTTCCTGTGCAAGTGCAAAAAAAACGGAAGAGTACTAAGCTGCGTTACCGCACTTCAGCTTAACTCTTCCGTTTCCTGTAATATAATGTATTAAAATAATAATTATATAATTGCGTTGGTTATCATATGGCTGTTCATAAGCAAAGGTTGTGTAATCTCTGCTGCCAGCCCGTTTTCATCAAAGGGTGAAATTCTTACAATTTCAAATTCAGATGTTTCGGAGGTGTATCTGTATTCAACAGGCTCTTCCTCTGCCTCAAAAACAGAATCCGAGGCATAAATATAGCCATAAAAGGTCTGGCGGAATTTTGTTTTCGGGTTTGAATAGGTGGTTGTATCAAAATATCTTCTGCCCCAGTGAGATTGTGATATTGTAACCGTGTTTCCGTTTATTTCTTCCACAACGGCAACATGACCGCTCCAGCAGGCAATAGCACCAAGCTTTGGCTCCTGACCGTATTCATAATACTGATTCCGTTTATTCGAAAACCACCAGCTGCCTGCATTGCCTGAACTGATTTTCGGCGCTTCGTCCGTGATTTCATAAATCCTGCCGTAAGCATAGGCTGTGCAGTTCGGCATACCGTATCCAGACTGCGAATACGCATTAAGGCTTCTGTTATAATACGGATTGCTGCGGGAAGGCGAAGAAAGTCTTGGTTCAAATAAACTGTCTTCTGCTAAAGCTGCAGACGGAAATATGGTTAATGCCATTATAAACGCTGCTGTCGCAAGCAGAACAGATTTCATAATTTTTTTCATGATTACTCCCCCTTGAATGGATTGGCTGTGTGCCGTTCTCTTTGGGTCGACAGTAATTGTAACATGTTTGTAATAATTTAATCTATGTGAAATATAGATAAGCATTTTGTAACTTTTTTGTAATAAATAAGCATAATGAACAAAAATGAAGGGTTTTGCTTGACAAAAACACTTACAAATTTTGAAATGTGTAACATTATTATTCATCTTGTTTATAAAAATATTATTTTTTCTTTATTTTTTCTTTAGGAAATGCCGAAAAGTT
The DNA here is from genome assembly GCA_910584985.1 of uncultured Eubacterium sp. Classification (GTDB taxonomy): domain Bacteria; phylum Bacillota; class Clostridia; order Oscillospirales; family Acutalibacteraceae; genus Eubacterium_R. Next base: position 2,956 of record CAJUDJ010000034.1, read on the forward strand.
ACTCTGCAAAACCGAATGTATACAAATAATTATTGTTTTTTTCAAAATTTTTCTTTTTCCAGTTAAAAATATTAGAAAGCGATATGGAAAGAATAATAATGAAATAAAAGAAAGGAATGATGATATGCCGGATTTATTTAATTTAACGCCTGAAATGAACAGTTATTTTAATGCTCTTCCGAAAAGTCTTCAGGAAACCATAATACAAAGCGGAGCAAAAATTAACAGTTTAACAGATTTAAAACAGGTGGCAAAGGAGTTTTCGGGCAATGAAATATCCTGAAAAGGACAAGGCGGTTTCTTTTCCTGACGGGAATTATAAAAAGAAATATCACCTGAATGCAGCATTAACAAACAAATACTGTGTCAGTGTAAGCAATCCGACAATTCAGCCGGATGCAAGAACAGAAATGGGTGTGCCGATTCCAAGCCTTGAAAATGTTGAATATTCAAAGGAATATCAGGAGGAAAACAAATTGTAAAAAAAGAACTGTAATGCAGCACATTACAGTTCTTTTACTATATATAATATTACATATGATATATCAAATCATCATTCTTTTTATTGAAAATAAATAAACCTATCAGAAGAGAGGCAAGCGCCCATGCAAGTGAATATAGAATCATATTAATATCCATCGGCTTGCAGTCCACCACACATTGCCTGAACAGTGTGATGATATGGGTAAGCGGATTTATGCGGATTAAGGCCTGCGTCCATTCGGATTTTATTGTGGAAGCGTCATAAATTATCGGCACCATATAAAACAGAAGTGTGCACAGAACATCCCATATATACTGAATATCTCTGAAATACACCTGAAGCACAGCAAGGATAAAGCCTACGCCCACAACTAAAATCAAAAGAATGCAGATTGGCACAAACACCAGCAGCATATGCCAGTTCAGAGGCATTGTCCCGCCGTTTGATATATTTGTCAGCTTAAAAAAGATCCACACACAGATAAAGCACAGAAAAGAAAGCCCAAGCGTAACAAATGTTGAAAGGATTGCCGAAACAGGATACATATATTTCGGAACATATACCTTTTTTATAATCGGTGCGTTTACCCTGAACGAGTTAAGCGCAGCTTTTGTGCCTGTTGTGAAAAATTCAAACAGCAGCCTGCCCGAGAAAAGGAAGATTGGATAGCAGATAATGCCGTCTCCTTTTCTGCCGAAGATACTTGTGAATACAACGGAAAGTACAATCATATTCAGAAGCGGCTGCACAAAGCTCCATAAAATTCCGAGAAAGGAATCTCTGTATTTCAGTTTTATATTTTTTCGTGTTAATTCTATAAGAAGTGATCTGTATTTTTTAAAGGTAAAAAAAAATCCGGAATCACTGTTATTTTCAGTTTTTTTCATTTTAAACCTCTGTTACATCAAAAAATCCTGTTCATTATAGCATATCGGGAATATAAGTGCAATATTGTATAGTTTACAGTTTTGTAAACATTTCATCTGAACAGGGCGGCAATGTTTAATGCAGTTTTTCTGGCAGATTCATCCCCGTTTACAATGAAATCTGCTGCTTTCAGATATTTTTCTCTTCTTTCCTCAAAAAGCTTTTCTGCATTTTCACGGTTTTTGAAAAGCGGCCGTGATGCGCCGTTTCCTACTCTGGCACATATAACATCAAAGGAAGCATCAAGAAAAACAATTTTAGAACCTTCTTTGATTGCTTTCACATTTCTTTCAAAGGTCATTGCACCGCCGCCTGTTGACACAACAGCATTTTTCAGCTCTGCCGCTTTTTTGCATATTTCATATTCAAGCTCCCTGAAATGCTCCTCACCTTTTGCGGCAAAAATAGCAGGAATGGATATGCCGGTTTCGGCTTCAATCATTTCATCCGTATCGGCAAATTTCCTGCCCATAATTTTGGCAAGTTCTTTGCCCACAACTGTTTTTCCTGCACCCATAAATCCGCAAAGAACAATGTTCATCACTTTTCAAGCTCCTTTTTTGTTTTGTCAATCACCTTTCGTATATCTTCTTCGGTAAATGTAACGCCGTTCCAGATTTCCTCTGCCACAGCGGCCTGCCACACAAGCATGGAAAGCCCGTTTGAATATTTCAGCCCGGCCTCTTTTGCATATTTTATAAACAGCGTTTCTGTCGGATTGTAAACCGCATCAAAAACAGCATCAGCCTTTTTAATAATTTCCTCAGGAAGGATGCAGGTGTCTGTTTTCGGAAACATACCCACCGGCGTGCCGTTTATAATCAGACTATAGCTTTCGCAGACATCTGTTATATTCATAACCTCAATATACTTATCCAGTTTTTCTTTGATTTCGTCTTTCAGGATATTTGCAGCGGGAATATCTGCTTTTCTGACAGCAACGGTAAGGCTGCAGCCGGCAAGCACACATTCAAATGCAAACATTCTGGAGACACCGCCTGCGCCGCACAGCAGAACACTGCCGCCAAGCTCTATGCCGGCCATTTTAACGGCTCTTATAAATCCATCACAGTCCGTATTAAAGCCCTTTGTTTTTTCGCCGGTAAGCACAGTGTTTACAGCGCCGAAAAGGGCTGCTTTTTCATCTAATTCATCCAGCTGCTGTATAACGCCGATTTTATGGGGAATAGTTACATTGAAACCGCTTAGGCTCTTCAGCTTTGATATGCTGCCTGCAAGCTTTTCAGGCGGAATCTCATAAAGACTGTATTCACCGTCAATCCCGCTTATTTTAAATAATTCCCTGTGAATAAAGGGCGACATGGAGTGCCCGAGAGGAAAACCTGTAAGTCCGAACAATTTCATTTGCATTCACCTATTGACAACTTCGCTTAAATTTTATAATATGATAATAACACAATTGTTAATTATTAACAACCATTATTTTTATTTAGGAGAGACCCGTTATGGTATTTGAAAAAATTAAAGAAATTCTTGCTGAGCAGCTTGATATTGAAAATGCAGATTCCATTACTATGGACAGCCTGCTTGTTGAGGACCTTGGAGCAGACAGCCTGGATTCCATTGACATTGTAATGAGCGTTGAAGATGAATTTAAGCTTGAAGTTCCGGATGAAGTTGTTGAAAATATGAATTCAGTTGCCGACATTGTAAATTATATTGAGAATAATATGTAATGAATTTACATATTATTGACATATGTAACGAAAAATATTAAAATGTAAGAGTAGGTTTAAACTTACTCTTTATTTTTTGCACAAAGTGCGCAGAGGGGGATTATATTGGCTGAAAAATATATTATGGCGCTTGATCAGGGGACAACAAGTTCAAGAGTTATTATTTTCAACAAAAAAGGTGAAATTGTTTCAAAGGCACAGAATGAATTTACACAGTATTATCCGCAGAACGGATGGGTGGAGCATGACCCGAATGAAATTCTCTTTTCGGAAATGCAGGCAATTCTTGCTGTTTTAAGGCAGGAAAAGGTTGATCCTAAGGATATTGCAGGCATCGGCATTACCAATCAGCGTGAAACCACGATTGTCTGGGATAAGGAAACAGGCAAGCCGGTTTATAATGCAATCGTATGGCAGTGCCGCCGTACGGCAGATTACTGTGAACAGCTGAAGGCAGAGGGCTTAAGCGATTATGTTAAAGCAACAACAGGCCTTCTGATTGATGCCTATTTCTCAGCAACAAAAATAAAATGGATTCTGGATAATGTTGAGGGTGCAAAGGAAAGGGCCGAAAGGGGAGAACTTCTTTTCGGCACGGTTGATACATGGCTTATCTGGAATTTAACCTGTGGCAAGGTGCATGTTACGGATTACAGCAATGCCTGCCGCACCATGCTGTTTGATATTGATAAGCTGCAGTGGGATCCGTATCTCTGCGAAAAGCTGGGCATTCCGATGTCCATGCTGCCGGAGGTAAAGCCGTCAAGCTGTGTTTACGGCGAATGTGCAAAATTCCCCGGTATGGAAGATATTGCAGGTATTCCGATTGCCGGTGCAATCGGCGATCAGCCGGGTGCACTGTTCGGACAGGGCTGCTTTGAAGAGGGGCAGGCAAAGAATACATACGGAACAGGTTGCTTCCTGCTTATGAATACGGGTGAAAAAAGAATTGATTCCAAATCAAACCTTTTAACCGGCGTTGCATGGGGGCTTAACGGAAAGGTTACATATGATCTTGAGGGCTCGGCTTTCAATGCAGGCTCTGTTATCAAATGGCTTCGTGATGATCTGGAACTGATTAAAAATGCACCTGAGTGCGATGAGCTTGCTATGGAGGTTGAGGATTCAAACGGCCTTTATTTTGTTCCTGCATTTACAGGGCTCGGTGCACCTTACTGGGATATGTATGCACGCGGTTGTATGATTGGCCTTACAAGAGCGGTAAACAGAAAGCATATCTGCCGTGCTGTGCTGGAAAGCATTACCTATCAGATGACGGATCTGCTGGAAGCCATGATGAAGGACAGCGGCATTCTGCTTAAGGATTTAAGAGTGGACGGCGGCGCTTCCGTTTCCGATATTATGATGCAGATTCAGGCGAATATGACAGGTGTGAATGTAAACCGCCCGGTAAACAGGGAAGCAACGGCGCTCGGTGCTGCTTATCTTGCAGGCCTTGCAACAGGCGTTTGGAAAGATACGGATGAAATAGAAGCAAACCGAAAGGTTGATAAAATCTTTGTTCCGTCTATGGAAGAATCAAAGCGCAATGAAATGTATGCCAACTGGAAGCGGGCAGTGGAACGCTCAAGAAACTGGGAAAGATAATTTCCTTTTAAAATAAAAGATTGTTTAAAGAGGACAGGATTATGGATTACAGAAAAGAATCATTGAAGCTTCACGGAGAATGGAAAGGAAAAGTTGAGGTTGTTGCAAGGGCAAAGGTGGATGATAAGGAAGCACTTTCCCTTGCCTATACCCCCGGTGTTGCGGAGCCGTGCCTTGCCATTCAGCAGGATTATAAAAAAAGCTGGGAGCTTACACGCCGCTGGAATATGGTGGCTGTGGTTACGGACGGCACAGCCGTGCTCGGCCTTGGAGATATAGGCCCGGAAGCAGGCATGCCGGTTATGGAGGGCAAGTGCGTGCTGTTTAAGGAATTCGGCGATGTGGATGCATTTCCGCTTTGCGTGCGCACAAAGGATGTGGATGAATTTGTGCAGACGGTTTACAATATAAGCGGTTCCTTCGGCGGTATTAACCTTGAGGATATTGCTGCGCCAAGATGCTTTGAAATTGAAGAAAAACTGAAGCAGATGTGCGATATTCCGGTTTTTCATGATGACCAGCACGGAACAGCAGTGGTTGTTTCAGCAGCGCTTATCAATGCTACTAAGCTAACGGGAAAGGCACTCGGTGAATGCAAAGCAGTTATCAATGGTTCGGGTGCGGCAGGTATTGCCATTGCCAAGCTGCTGATGACGCTTGGACTGAAGGATGTGATTCTCTGCGACCGCACAGGAGCCATTTATGAGGGCAGGGAAGGGCTCAATGCATCCAAAGCCGATATTGCAACGGTTACAAACAGAGGAATGACAAAGGGCAGCCTTAAGGATGCAGTTGCCGGTACGGATATTTTTATCGGTGTTTCCGCACCGGGTGTGCTTACACAGGAAATGATCAAGACAATGAATGAAAATCCGATTGTGCTTGCCATGGCAAATCCCACACCTGAAATTATGCCGGATGAAGCAAAAGCGGCAGGTGCAAAAATTGTGGGCACAGGGCGTTCTGATTTTCCGAACCAGATTAATAATGTTGTTGCATTCCCGGGGATTTTCCGCGGTGCGCTTGATGTTCGTGCAAGTCAGATTACGGAAAATATGAAAATTGCCGCAGCTTATGCGATTGCTTCTCTTGTGGATGAAAAAGAACTGAATGAAGATTATATTCTTCCTTATGCTTTCGATGCGCGTATCAAGGATACGGTTGCAGCGGCAGTTGCCGATGCCGCAAGAAAAGACGGCGTGGCAAGAGTATAAAAATATAACAGCCTTCTCCAAAACGGAAAAGGCTGTTTTTTGTTGTTTCTTAAGCAAAGCCCCATTCTATTGGGGAAAAACAGAGAACTTTAGTAAAAATAAGACTGGCGTACCTAAGAGGAGAAGGCTGAGTTATATATTATGCTATACGGATAAGGGATAAAGCCTGTAGCCATACTGCTCCTTGCTGTTTATCTTTTCACATCTGAATACGGCTGTTTCAGGTGTGAACACATTATAATGCAGATCTGCATTTATATTGTCATAAGGATAAATCAGAAACGGCGCCAAGTTCGTATAATTGTCTTTAAACACTTCATCATAAACAACTTTTTGATTGTATACAAAAATCATTCCCGAGGTTAAATCCAAGGAGCCTTCGTATTTTACACCGATTGCATTTTCAATATCCTGTGCAGAAACAGGATACTGAAATATCAGCACCTGCTCCCATTCAAAATCCGTGAAATCGGAAATGCTGACGGTTACGCCGTTTCCCTTATAATAGGAATCAAGGTAAACTCTCATATTGCTTTGCAGCAGGCTTTCTGAATTGCCACAGCCGGATAGAAGTATAAGCGAAGCGAGAAGTATACAGATAAATCCTTTTGCTTTTTTTATCATATGAGGTTTACCCCCCCTCCTTTGTTTCAAATATCACTGGCTGAAGAACAGTGAATTTGCAGCAGCTTTTTCTTTTCAAGCACAGTCATTGCAATCAAAACAACCGAAAAGCTTACGATTCCGCCAACGGTTACATCGCTTAAATAATGTGCGCCCATAACAAGTCTTGTGAATGCAACCGTGCTTGTGTAAATGCACGGCAGCCAGAAGCAAAGCTGTTTTCTGTTTTTCCATTTATCGAATACAAACGGCACAAGCATAAGCAGATAGCTCATTCCTGCTCCTGCCGTGTGGCCGCTCGGGAACGATTTGTTGCCGTTGATTCCGTTTATCACATACCAGGGTGTAAACGCATCATAGCTGCCCTGCGCAAGCAGATCACGGAAACGAACCCTGCCCCAAAGATATTTCATTCCCTCAATCAGGGATAGCTGCACGCACATAACGATAATACCTGTAACGGCAAGAATAAACAGCGGTTTTTTCAGCCTTTCGGGGATGTTTACAAGCCTGCCGAATAAATGGAGCATAACGCCGAAGCCGATGCCATAAACAATGCCGAAGGCAAGCTGATTTTCTTCAACAAAGAAATGCTTTGCGATATATGTGCCCATATATGCCGATCCGCCGATATTTACAAGAAAACCTGCAATTTTCTGCCATTTTTTATCGGCTGTATAAAAAATAACTGCCCCTGCAAACGGCATAATCAGGCGGCAGGGAATTTCACCTGTGTTGTAAAGCCATATGCTGAACGGGTTTTCGGGATTATTCAGCCATATGTCAATTTTTAAATCGAAAAAAGCTGCAAAAGCAAGTGCAATCACCGCCGCTGCGTAAAATAAAATGATATTCTTTCTGTAAGACTTAACCATAATTACCCCTCCGTTTCAATTTTATCACACAAAAGATACTTTTTCAATTATTACATATATGTTTCAATTGACAATATTTTTGCTGTATGATACTATCATTATATAAAATAAGATGTTATCGGAGGTCTTCTGATGGAGGTTGTTGCACAAAGAGTTTTTGACCCGCTTTATATGTGGCTGGATATCGGGTTTCTTCTTGTTTTTGCAGGCATGCTGCTTTACAAAAAGAAATATGCCACTGTGATTGTTGGTGTAATCTTCGGTTTTGTTTATCAGCTTGTGGATTACGGCATTTTTCACCTTTTAACCCATTCCAGAAGCATTTCGGATGGGCACAGCCTGTTCTGGGTACTGATGTGGATGTCCATGAGCTACGGCTTCACAAATTTTGTTTGGATCTGGTTGTGGATTTCAAAGGATAAAAACCTTTTTGAATGGACGCTTCTTATTCTCGGCTGGTGGGTCTGCTGCCCGCTTATCACAAAAACCTTTGGCACAGGCGAAAATATGATTACGATTCAGCGCACAACAGGCTCTTATCACGGTTATATGGCAATCATTCTTTTTGTTGGCTATCTGTTGCTGATTCTATGGAATATTTCACGAAAGAAAAAGGAAGAACGGATAAATATTCCGTGGCTGCTGGTTATAGGAATTCTTGTGCAGTTCGGCTGGGAAGCAGGGCTTTTCCTTGGCGGAATCAGAAGTGCCGAGCTTGGCACGGCAGCACAGAAGATAGCACCTATGATTATCAATTCTTTGCTTGAAACCAATCTGGGCATGCCGTATATTTTTGCTATCTTTATCGCTTTTTCCGCAAAATACACGGAAAAACTTACAAAACGGAAAACGAAACTTTCTTTTGTAAGCAGAATTATGGAAAACAACGCCGAAAAGGTTAAAAGTGCTGAAATATCGGAATATCTGGAGATTTAAAAAGAGGAGCGTTTACAGAATATGAAAAAGACAAAGTTTATTATTTTTTTTCTGCTGTGTGCTTCAGTTTTTATGATAACAAGCGGCTGCGTTGCATCTGAAAAAACGCCTGTCAGCACAGAAAGCTTTTTATCTGAAATGAAAAAAATCGGGTTTGAAGCCCATGATATCAAAGAAAAGTATGCCGATGCTGACCATGTGCTTGAAGTATATGTTTGTGTAAATCAAAAAGCCGGATTTCAGATTGAATTTTACCGCTTTAATTCTGAAGATACTGCTAAAAGGATATTTGCCGGCAACAAAAAAGAAACGGAGGATAACGCGGGAAGCAAAAGCTCGTATTCTTCCGTAGTAATCGGCAATTACGGAAAATTCAGGCAAACCTCAAACGGAGAATACATTGTGATTTCGCAGATTGCAGATACTTTGATTTATATAAAAGCCCCGGAGGGCAACAAAGTAGTTGTTAATAATATACTTGACGGTATAGGATATTGATTTATCGGAAGATTTTAAGCAAAACAAAACGGCGTGGATTATTCCATGCCGTTTACTTTTATCAAAGTATTAAAAGTCAAAATTATCGCTGATTAAATCATAAGCATACTGTATATTATCAAGACGGACAAAGCTGCCGTCTGCAATCATATCCCGAATAGTCTGATTGGATGCCCACATCGCATCGCAGGTTTCATCCTCCTGAAGCACAATATCCTTTATATCACATTCGTGTTCAAAAAGCCACACTTCGCAGAAATCCTGATATACATCTCTTCTGAACGATTTATAAAGTGTTCCTTTTTCTGTATCAAGGTCAATTCCAAGCTCTTCCTTAACCTCTCGCAGTGCGCCCTGCAAACCGGTTTCCCCTGCAAGCACACTGCCGCCTGTAAATTCCCATTTCAGCGGCTCTGTTTTATTGGCTGTCCGCTTTGAAAGCAGCCATTCTTTATTTTTATTTCTAATCCAAATATGCACAACAAGATGGTATTCCTCTGCATTGTGCGGAAATTCGGACCTGAGAATTGTTTTTCCTGTTAAATTTCTGTTTTTATCCAGAATATCCCATAATTCGCTCATGATATTTCCTTTCTGTTACACAAACTGATTCAGGCTTTCATCATAGGAATAGCCAACCGATAAAAGCCTTGCAGCGATATCTTCTTTATTCTCATTCAGATCCTCGCAAAGTGCATCCAGATTTGAATAAGAATCCCTTAATTTTGTATTTATAACGCTTAAAAGCAGAAAATTATCTTTTGGCAAAGCCATTTCAGCACCCCCCTGTTCTTTAAATCTAACACAATTCGGTATGTTTTTCAATAAATAAGAGAACAAATATATTGAATATTTTAACATTTTATGTAATAATTATAATACTTAACTGTAGGAGAAACAAAACTATGAGCGATTATCAGAAATTAGCAGAGCTTTTATTTCCGAATATAACAAAAACACCCGAATATTATGAAGCACTTTATCCGCAGCGGGATTTGCCTGAGGGTGCAAAAGTTACAAGGCTTGCGCCGAGCCCGACAGGGTATCTTCATTTTGGAAATCTGTTTTCTGCCATGGTGGCATACAAAACAGCCAAAGCAACAAACGGAATATTTTATGTGCGTGTTGAGGACACGGATCAGAAAAGAAAAATTGAAGGTGCAGTTGAAATTATGCTCAGCGGCCTTGCAGCATATGATGTTATTCCCGATGAGGGCGTTATGACGGACGGAACACAAAAGGGAATCTATGCGCCTTATATTCAGAGCGAACGCACTGAAATTTATCAGACCTTTGCCAAATCCCTTGTGCAGCTGGGGTTTGCCTATCCCTGTTTCTGTTCGGCAGAAGAGCTTGATGAAATCAGGGCACAGCAGGAAAAGGAAGATATTAAGGGCTATTACGGCAGCTATGCAAAATGCAGAAATCTGAGTTTTGATGAAATCAGGGCAAGGATTGATGCAGGTATGCCGTGGACCTTAAGGCTGAAATCTCCCGGAGATATCAACAGAAAAGTTGTGTTTGATGATATGATTAAGGGCAAAATAGAAATGCCCGAAAATGTGATTGATGTTGTTCTGCTGAAAGCAAACGGCATACCAACCTACCATTTTGCGCACGCAGTTGACGATCATTTGATGCGAACTACGCATGTTGTGCGCGGCGATGAATGGATTGCCAGTGTTCCGCTTCATATTCAGCTTTTCCGGCTGCTTGGCTTTAAACCTGTCAAATATGCGCATATTGCACCGATTATGAAAGCAGAAGGCGATGGCAAGCGAAAGCTTTCCAAGCGAAAGGATCCCGAGGCAGCAGTTTCCTATTATATTCAGGAGGGATTTCCGTCCGAAGCCGTCAATGAATATATGCTTACGATTATGAATTCCAATTTTGAGGACTGGCGCAGAGCAAATAAGGATGCCGATTTATCGGAATTTCCGTTTAATCTGAAAAAAATGAGCGTTTCGGGTGCGTTGTTTGATATGGCTAAGCTTACGGATGTTTCCAAAAATGTGATCAGTACAATGACAGCAGAAAAGGTGTTTGCACTTTCAAATGAATGGGCAAAGACTTACTGTCCGCAGCTTGCAGCACTTTATGCAAAGGATACAGCAAGAGCAACGGCAATTTTAAATATAGATCGTGAAAACAAAAAGCCAAGAAAGGATATTGCAAAGTGGAGCGATATTCCCGAGTACATCAGCTATATGTATGATGAAACCTTTGCGCCCTGCTATGAGCTTTGCGGAAATGCAACGCCCGGCCTTGCCGCTGATGTGCTTGAAAGCTATATAGACACTGTCAATCTTGCAGATGACAAGGATACGTGGTTTGCAAGAATCAAGGAACTGTGCGAACCTCTCGGCTGCACAGCAAATGTTAAGGAATTCAAGCAGAATCCCGATGCTTTCAAAGGGCATGTGGGCGATATTTCAACCGTAATCCGTGTTGCCCTTACAGGCAGAACCAACACGCCCGATTTATATTCCATAACCGCACTCTTAGGCGAAGAAACCGTTAAAACAAGGCTTATCGCCGCATTAAAGCATTATAAGGAGGAATTGTAATGGCTAAGGAAAATACAGCCGAAGAAATAAAAGAATATTCCAATTTTATACATGATTTTATAGATAAGGATTTGGAGGACGGCGTTTATTCCAGAGTGCAGACCCGTTTTCCGCCTGAACCGAACGGCTATCTTCATATCGGCCATGCAAAGGCAATCTGCATCAATTTCGGTGCAAAGGAAAAATACAACGGTATCTGCAATCTTCGCCTGGACGATACCAACCCCACAAAAGAAGACACGGAATATGTGGATGCCATCAAGGAGGATATCAGGTGGCTCGGCTTTGACTGGGACAACCTGTATTTTGCTTCGGATTACTTTGATTTCCTTTATGAATGTGCAATCAAGCTTATCAAAAAGGGAAAGGCATTTGTGTGCGAACTTACCCCCGAACAGCAGCGTGAATACCGGGGCACACTTACCGAACCGGGAAAAGAAAGCCCTTACCGAAACCGTTCTGTTGAAGAAAATCTTGATTTATTCACAAGAATGACAAACGGCGAATTTCCCGAGGGTTCAAAGGTGCTTCGTGCAAAAATAGATATGGCAAGCCCAAATCTGAATATGCGAGATCCGATTATTTACCGCATTATGTTTGCACATCATCACAGAACGGGCGATAAATGGTGTGTTTATCCGATGTATGATTTTGCCCATCCGCTTTCGGATGCGTGCGAAAAGGTTACGCATTCGCTCTGTTCACTTGAATTTGAAAACCACCGTCCGCTGTATGACTGGGTGGTAAATGAATGTATAGACGGTGAAAAACCAAGGCAGATTGAATTTGCAAGAATGAACTTAAATTACACCTTAACCTCGAAGCGCAAATGTCTTCAACTTGTTAAGGACGGTATTGTGGACGGCTGGAACGATCCCAGAATGGCAACCATAAGCGGTATGCGCCGCCGCGGCTATACGCCCGAGGCTATCCGTGATTTTTGCGAACGCATAGGTGTTTCCAAGGCTTACAGCGTGATAGACTTTGCCATGCTGGAAAGCTGTGTAAGAAATCATCTGAATATGACCTCGCCGCGTGCAATGGCAATTCTTGATCCGCTTAAGGTGGTTATAGACAATTATCCGGACGGAAAAACGGAAGAGGTTGAGGTGGATTATCATCCCGATCATCCCGAATACGGCTCACGGAAAATGACCTTTTCAAAGGAGATTTTCATTGAAAGAGATGACTTTATGGTTGAGCCAGTTAAAAAGTACTTCCGTCTGTTCCCCGGCAATGAGGTAAGGCTGATTAAAGCATATTTCGTTACCTGCACAGGCTATGATACGGATGAAAACGGAAATGTTACCTGCGTGCACTGCACATATGACCCCGAAACCTTCGGTGGCGACAGCAAGGACGGCAGAAAGGTTAAGGGTACAATCCACTGGGTGTCCTGCACAGATAATGTTAAGGCAGAGGTTCGCCTTTATGACAGGCTTTTCAATGTGCCGAATCCAAGCAATGAAGAGGGTGTAAGCTCGTTTGAGGATAATCTTAATCCTGATTCACTGAAAACGGTTACGGCTTACTGCGAAAAAAGCCTTACCAATGCTAAACCGGGCGATCGCTTCCAGTTTATGAGAAACGGCTATTTCTGTGTGGATACCGATTCAACGGATGAAAAGCTTGTGTTTAACCGCACAGTTCCGCTGCGCGACAGCTTTAATGCGAAAAAATAAACAGATAAATATATTCGAATTGTAATAAATCCTGTTAAGCTAAAGATGTGTTATATACTGTAAGTTATAATTACATTTTGTATGCTTGCAGGGTTTATTTTTTTTGTGTATTTAATACATATATGTACTATTAAGTTTTCTTTTATATTGGTTATGTTAATATTATAATTGAAATAATATATTTTATAGAAAATATATTGAAATGGCAATTACTCTATGCGGTCAAAGATATAGGAATAGAATGGAGAAGGTATTTTTTCTATATAAAATGGATTTATGTGTTATTCTTTATATAGAAATACCTATATTGTTTAACGATGAGGGGTGATACCGATGTGCTTTGCAGTGAATTGCGGCAGATAAATAAAATTAAAAAAAGGGTGATTTTGTGAAAACAAAGGCA
>CAJUDJ010000035.1 GCA_910584985.1 uncultured Eubacterium sp.
AATACCCGTAAAGCCGCCCAAAATGATAAATATGATACGAAGCACGGATATACTTTCATAAAGCGGATAGATAACATAGGATGCGATGGCCGTAACAGCAACAACCACAAGCATCGGTGTTCCGACAAGACCTGCATTGACAACCGCATCGCCGATAACAAGTGCACCGATTATAGAAACGGCATGACCTATCATTTTCGGAAGCCTTATTCCTGCTTCGCGCATAATTTCATAAAGGACAAGCACCATAAGTGCTTCCTGCATCAGAGAAAAGGGTGTTGTTGCTTCTGCCGCCGCAATCGTATACATAAGCGAGGTTGGAATCAGTTCCTGATGAAAAGTTCCCGTTGCAACATAAAAACCCGGCAGCACAATAGAAGCAATAAAAGCAATATATTTAAGAAGCCTGTTCAGTGTTGCATAAAACGGCAGATTGTCATAATCATCCACAGTTGAAAATGCATCCGTAAAAAGATACGGCACATAAATGGCAAACGGCGATCCGTCCATTATCACGGCAACCCTGCCTTCCAGCAGCTTTGAACAAAGCTTATCCGGCCGTTCCGTGTTGCCCACTGCGGAAAAATACGAACTGATTTTTGAATCCAGAAAATCAGCAAGTTCGCCGTAATCCTGAAGATTGGTTATAGGCGCATTTTTGATTTTCTGCTCAACCTCGGAAACAAGCGTATCATCTGCAACACCCTTTATATAAGCAATCACAACAGAGGTCTGCGCTGCACTTCCCACCTTAAGTTGCTTCAGCTTCAAATCAGGCGTTTTTATTCTTCGCCGAAGAATTGCCTTGTTGTCATTGAGCGTTTCGGTAAAGCATTCCTTTGCACCTTTAATATCCGATTCCGTTGGCGGCTCATCTGTTGATCTTTTCGTAAAGCCCTGTATGCCAAGCGAAAGGCATTTTGATACCCCGTCTATAAAAACAATGGCAAAGCCTGATGCAAGAAAGTAATAAATATCCTCATAGGTTGTTATTTCGCTTAATTCAAGTGAATTTACAACAGAGGTTTTCAGAATATCAAACAGTTCGGCCGGCGTTTCATAATCTCCGTTAAACCTGAGCATCGGATTCATAATCATATGCGAAAGCTGAAGGGAATCCACCATTCCGTCCAGCACGCACACAATACAATCCGTTCCGTCAACTCTGCATTCCCGAAGAAGAAAATCAGAGCAGTCTTTAAAATCTGTTTCCATTTTATTTTTGTTATCTGTTATGGAAGAATAAATATCCATATCCGCCATCATCTCTTTTCCAAATTTACACTTATTTTATTTTTTCAATAATTGATGTAATTATGCAAAGAATAAAAATGATTTATCAGCTGAAATGCAGTATTTCAGCTTTTCGGAAAGGATTTTATTTATGAGTATTACTTTTATAAGAGCCGTTATTATTTATATAACGGTTATTGTGGCAATGAGAATTATGGGAAAACGTCAGATTGGTGAACTTAAACCGCACGAGCTGGTTATAACCGTGCTGGTTTCGCAGGTTGCAAGCATTCCGCTTGAGGATAACAGCATGCCGCTTGCAAATATGTTTGTGCCCATTCTTATATTTGTATCCTTTGAAATTATTGTTTCTGTTATTTCGATGAAAAGCATAAACTTCAGAAATCTGATTCAGGGCAAACCGATATTTGTGATAAAAAACGGAAAGCTGGATGAAAAACAAATGAAACGGCTCAGATTCACCGTTGATGATCTGATTGACGCAATCCGGCAAAAAGATGTTTTCGATATATCAGGCGTTCAGGATGCTGTGATTGAAACAAACGGCAGCATTTCCGTGCTTCAGAAAGCAGAAAATGCACCGGTTACACCAAAGCAGCTGAATCTGAGTGTGGACGAGGTTTCCACACCGATAACGATTGTGATTGACGGAAAACCCGTTACCGAATATTTCGGAAAGGAAAAAATAAACAACAGTAAAATAGAGCTGGTTGTAAACAACGAAAATACAGATATTACAAAAATTATGCTGCTTACAATTGACGCCAGCGGAAACACCTATTTAATACCGAAAAAGGAGTGATGCCTGATGAAAAGATTATGGTTTGCGGGAATATTTTTATTAATAGCCCTTTGCGCTTGCTTGTATGAGCAGTATGTGGTAGAATATACCTATAAAGAAATAGATACTGTTATCGACAGAGCACTGAACACGGATGACCCGAAGGAAAAAGAACAGTGCTGCATAGAAATCACGGAAAAATGGGATAAGCATTTTAAAAAAATAACCCTTGTAACCGACCATTCCATTACACAAAGCGCTGATGTTTCGGTGGGAACGCTTAAAGCACTTTCCGAAGACAACAGCGAAAGCATAGATGAAAGCCTTATTGAAGCAAAAAGTGAGCTGCGCCAGATTTATGATAGCTCACGGATAAATCTTTCAAATATTTTTTAAAGGGGAAACATTATGGAAAACATCAGACCTTTCGGCTGGAAGGACAAAATCGGCTACGGGCTGGGCGATTTCGGCTGCAATATGAGCTTTGCTTTCATAAATTCATATATGATGCTGTTTTTTGTAACCTGCCTTGGAATCAAACCCGAACATTATGCAATTATCATTATTATTGCAAAGGTGTGGGATGCAATAAACGATCCCATAATCGGTGCAATGTGCGATGCCACAAGACCAAGGGGAAAAAGCAAATTCAAGCCGTGGATACAATGGGGATGTATACCGCTGCTCATTTCAAGCATTTTAATGTTTATTTACATTCCGAATGCGCCTTATGCGGTAAAAATAGCGCTCTGCCTTGTAACCTATCTTATCTGGAGCGTTGCTTACACAAGCGTAAATGTGCCATACGGTTCCATGCAGTCTGTTATCACAAGAGATGAGCTTCAGCGCACAGAACTTTCCAATGCAAGATCAATTGGTGCGCTGCTTGCACAGCTTCCCGTTATGGTAATTCTTCCGCTTATTATTTATGATAAGGATAATCAGCCAAAGGGAAATCTGTTTATACTGATTGTTGCCGTTATGGGCATTATCGGTGTGATTGCCTTTCAGCTTATGTGCCGTATGACAACGGAAAGGGTTGTACCCACTGTAAACAAGGCACAGAAGTTCAACTATTTCAAAACACTGGGAAGCTATTTTACAAATAAGCCTATCATGATTCTTACAATTTCAACCGTATCCTATCTGGCGCTTATTATGACGGTTACTGCTTCCATGCAATACATTTTTATGTATTATTTTAAAAATTCAAGCCTGATTTCCGTTGCAACGGTTATAGCTGGCGCACCGATGGTTGTTGCCATTATTCTGGTTAAGCCGCTTGTAAAAAAGTTTTCAAAAAAGGCATTGTGCACATATCCGTTCCTTGCCGGAATTATATCCACAGGCATTATAACCTTTGTGAAATTCACAAACCCTTATATATGGCTTATCTTCGTTGCATTTGCTGTTCTTTCTGCAGGGCTTTATATGGTTCTGATCTGGGCAATGGTGGCAGACAGCATTGACTATCAGGAAAGAAAAACCGGCAGACGCGAGGAAGGCTCAATTTATGCAACCTACAGCCTTTTCAGAAAGCTTGCTCAGGGCATAGGAAGCTCGCTTGTATCCCTGGCAATCGGATGGACGGGGTATGAAGCCGCTTTTGGGGCAGATCAGCCCGTGGGCGTAGCAGACAAAATTTATTTTGTTACGGGATTTCTGCCGTTTATCGGCACAATTATATGTTTTGTTTCAATGTTGTTTTACAACATTGACGAAAACAAAAAAAGTTCGGAGGAATAAGCAATGCGTGAAATTAAATCAATCAATACCGGCTGGGCCTTTCACAAGGGTGATACAAGGCATCATAAAATACCGAAAAAAATTAAAAAAGACTGGGAAACGGTTAACCTGCCGCACACATGGAATCATATGGACGGGCAGGACGGCGGCTTTGATTATTTCCGCAGTGCCTGCTGGTATTTTAAAGAACTGGAACTTGCGCCTGCTGCGGACGAGGAAATTTATCTTGAAATTCCTGCCGCCTCGCTTACAGCTGAGGTTTACATTAACGGCGAGCCAGCCTGCACACATAAGGGCGGTTTTTCTGTGTTCCGTGTAAATATAACGCCCTATATCAACCCGAAGAAAGCCACAAAAATTGCAATCTGCGTGGATAACAGCGAATCCAAATCCGTTTACCCACAGACAGCTGATTTCACCTTTTTCGGAGGTCTTTACAGGGGTGTTAATTTAATAACCGTAAATAAGGCACACTTTGATTTGGAATATGCCGGAGGCTGCGGCGTTGCCGTTACTCCGAAAATCAATGAAAACGGCAGTGCCGATATTCAGATTGAAGCCTTTGTTAAAAATGCAGACGGCTGCCGCATTCAGTACCGGGTTGACAACACGGTTGCAGACGGCACAAACGCCGTTCTTCACATAGAAAATCCACATCTGTGGAACGGAACGGAAGACCCGTATCTTTACACACTTGATGCACAGATTGTTAAAAATAACATTGTGATCGACAGTGTTGCCGTTAAATTCGGTATCAGAAGCTTTCATATTGACGCGGACAAGGGCTTTTTCCTGAACGGAAAATCCTATCCTCTGCACGGTGTTTCCAGGCATCAGGACAGGGAAAATATGGGCTGGGCAATCACCGAAAAAGAGCATGATGAGGATATGAAGCTTATTGCTGAGGTAGGCGCAAACACAATCCGTCTTGCACACTATCAGCACAGCGAATATTTTTATGATTTATGTGATAAATACGGCATGATTGTGTGGGCTGAAATTCCATTTATCTCAGCCTTTATGAACACACAGGAAGCAAAGGATAACACACTTTCACAGATGAAAGAGCTTGTTGTTCAGAATTATAATCATCCGTCCATCATATGCTGGGGCATTGCAAATGAAATTACCATCGGCGGAGAAGACCCTGCGTTAATTGAAAATCTTGAAGCACTGAACGATTTATGCCACAGCCTTGACAAAACAAGACCTACCACAATGGCACAGCTTACTATGGTAGAAATGGAAAACCCGCTTAACAGAATAACGGATATTTTATCCTACAACCATTATTTCGGCTGGTATATGGGCAATGTAAACGATAACGGACCATGGCTTGATAAATTCCATGCACTTAACCCTGACATATGCCTTGGCGTTTCCGAATATGGCTGCGAGGGTATCCTGAAATATCACAACGATAATCCGCAGATGCAGGATTATTCAGAGGAATATCAAGCATTCTACCATGAAAAAATGTTGGAAACCTTTGAAAGCCGCCCCTATCTGTGGTCCACCCATGTTTGGAATATGTTTGACTTTGCTTCGGATATGCGCGATGAGGGCGGCGTGAAAGGGCGAAACAATAAAGGTCTTGTTACCTTTGACAGAAAAACAAAAAAAGATTCCTTTTATGTTTATAAAGCTTACTGGAGCGATGAAAAATTTGTTCATCTCTGCGGCAGAAGATATGCAAACCGCCCATCTGATAAAACAGACATTAAAATCTATTCCAACTGCGAAAGTATTACCCTTTATGTAAACGGCAAAGAAATCGGAAAACACAACGGCAATAAAATTTTCATTTTTAAAGATGTTGCACTTGCAGACGGCGAAAACAAAATTAAAGCTGCAAGCGGTGTGCTGTTTGATGAAATGGTTATCAACAGAGTATACGAGCCGGATGAAAGCTATGTGCTTAAAGCCAATGAAGCGGGAAACAGCGGTTCCAACTGGTTTGACACGCTTGAGCTTGAAAGCGAGGAACTCCAGTTCCCTGAGGGATATTTTTCAATCAAGGATAAAATCGGCGAAATTATGAAAGTGCCCGAGGGTGAAGCATTCATAAATGGTATGATTGAGAAAATCACAGCTGAAATGGGCATGAATATCAGCAAAGGCATGATGAATATGGCAAAGGGATTTACCGTTGAAAAGGTGTTTGATATGGCAGGCAGCCGAGTGCCTGCAAAGGCAAAACCATGGGTAAACAGCGAACTGAATAAAATAAAAAAGAAATAATAAAAAATGAACGGCACAGGTTAAATAACCTGTGCCGTATCTGTTTTTAAAGTTTAAAGCTATCTGTTTTCAAATCACAATAATATCTGCCTTCTGCCGCAGTAAATTTTAAAACACAGTAATCCGGATCGGCAACACCTTTTTTATAAAATACGGTATCACTCTTTTGCCAAATCATATCCTTGGTTTTCTGATCGGTTAATACTTCCATTCTGCCTTTCAGCATAACGCCTGTATATCTGAACAACCCTTTTCTGTAAAAATATACAGAGGCATTTGGATTTTTGAGATACTGTCCAACCCGCATAGAAGAGGTGTTTGTGGAAAAATAAAATTCTCTGATTCCGTTTCTTTTTCTCGGTTTCAGCATTGCTTTAACACATGGATAATGTTCACTGTCAACCGAACAGATAAAACTGACTTTCCGTTTACTTATAAACTTTTCGATTCGCTTCAAATCCATAATAAACCGCCTTAAATTTATCAGCTTACGGAATAATAAAACATATTCGCCAGATTTACAGGCTGAAGCACAAACTTTGTTCTGTAAACAAGTCTGCCAAGGGAAGAACCTTTACAGCTGATGTTATTTACACATTTAACCGTAACATCATCAGGATTTATGATTCCGTTATCCGAAAGCCTTATTATTTTCTTCCGGTTCGGCAGCAAATCAAAGCAGTTTTCCGAAAGCGGCACATTTACACCCTTAATATCCACAAAAACCTGCCTTGCAAAGGTATCGCTTTCCAGAATAATTTCATTATTAATAACCGTGCATTTTATATTCGCTTTTTTCAGTTTAAGTTTCCGTTCAGGAAGCAGCACTTTTGTTCTTTCGGCAACAGTACTGCCGCCGCAGATTAAGGAGCCCTTTATAAAGCATCTTTTTTTATCAAAAGCAGAAACCGGAATTTCAACAGCCTTTTTGGATGTATTGGCCTTTGACCTGATTTCAACATTCTTGGAAAGCAGCTTGTTGCCGTCAAAATCATAAATGCTGAATTTAAGTGTGCAGGGCTTTTTCTTCAGGGTATCATTCAGCACATAGATTGCCACACTGTTTTTCTTATCCTCAAACGAAATGGTAAACGGCTGATTAAATTCTCTTGAAGCATACATAAGCGGCTTCCACTTTCCGAAGAAATCAACGGAAGACCAGCTCGGAGCTCCCCAGCAGTCATTATACTGCCACCAAAGCGAACCGTTGCAGCGGCCCTTGTTTCTGCGCCAGTGCTCTGTTGCATCCCTTATACATTCCATCTGGGTAAGGCCCGTGAAATAAATAAGATCCTCAAATTCTGCAGGCTCATTATACCGTTCAAGCAGATAGAAAAACATTTTGCTGTTTCCGCTCAGGCATTTCTGATGATAAAGCATTGTTTTAGAATACAGATTAAGCTCATCAGCAGGGGCAAATTCCCTGATGCAGTCCATGCTCGGCAGCGATTCCATTCCGTATTCACTGCAAAAGCGCGTCAGTCTTTGCCTGTAATACTTCAGATTTTTGCTTCCGTGCCAAACATGCCACATATGTGTGTCGCCCCAATTGTCTGCAGTAATATTCTTTCTGAATCCTCTGCCGATTGGCGAAGTTTCTATATAAGAGGTCTGTGTGTCTGCCTTTCTGATTTCAGCCGGCAGAATTTCATAAAAGAATTTTTTATACCACTGCACAATTTTCTGCTGTTCGGGAAGATGGGCAAACATAAATTCAATTTCATTGTTTCCGCACCAGAGCGCAAGCGAAGCGTGATGCTTTATTCTTTTCACATTATATGCGATTTCTGCCTTAACATTATCCAGAAAATCATTTTCATAAAAAGGATACATCAAGCAGGCAAACATAAAATCCTGCCACACAAGAATGCCCTTTTCATCGCAAAGATCATAAAATGCATCCGAGCCGTAATAACCGCCGCCCCAGACTCTGATCATATTCATATTGGCAAGACGTGCATCATCAATCAGCTTTTCAATATCACTGTGCTTTACCCTGTCTGCTATTGCATTCGGCGGAATAAGATTAGCACCCTTGGCAAAAACAGGCACACCGTTCAACACAAACTGAAAATTATTTCCGTATTGATCGGCTTCCCGGTTCAGCACAATCGTGCGAAGGCCTATTTTTTTAGTAAAGTCATTAACCCTTACAGTATAAAGCGGTTGTTTTTCTTCACCCGAAAGCTCATAAGTCCACCACAACTGCGGATTTTCTATGATGGCACTTGCTTTTCCGTTTTCAAAAACAAGCGGTATGACGCTTCCGTCAGGTGCAGTAATTTCACCCTCTGCGCTGCCGCTTCCTGTTGTATGCACAACAACTTCAACGCTGTCGTCTGTATGAATCTGCTTCACATCAAAGCCTGTAATTTCCGAATTATAGAAAAGAAGATCAATATCACCGATTATACCTGAAAACGGCAGATTAATGCCCCAGTCCCATCCGAAATGGCAGGCTGGCTTTCTTATGTAAGGCACACCGTTGATTCCGTTGGCATTTCTCGGAAGCGGATTTTCCTTCTGCCTTTTCACAACATAATCAACAGGAGAATAAAAAACGATTTTCACCGTATTTTCTCCCTCTTTAACAGCAGATTTTGCGGCAAATTCATATCCGATATAGGCATTCTGCCCCCTACCGATTAAAACATCATTTATATATACATCACAAAGCGTATCCAGCATTTTACAGGATAAAACAATATTTTCATTTTCAAGCAGTTCTTTGCTTATATTGAATTTTCTTTCAAATGTTTTCTCGGAATCAGCAATAAAAAGGCAATCCTTTTCATTCGTTGCATAGAAAGGATCGGGTATAGCACCGCAGTCCAGCATTGCGCTGTAATCTGAGCAGGGAACAATCGCTTCATATCCCCTGTTTGCCGATTTCAGCACCATATTCCATTTACCGTTCAAACTTATATTCTGCATAATTTTCACCTCAAAATGAGTATATCATTATTCCGAAAAATATGCAACCGCTGAATCTTTTCAGATATTTTTATTGATATTAATTGGTATATATGGTAAAATCAATATATTAATATTTGGCAGGTGAATATTATGGCAAACTTAAACAGTGGCTTAATTGTATCCTGTCAGGCAGTAAAGGGCGAACCGCTTTACGGGCTTGATATGATGCATCACTTTGCAAGAGCTGCCGTTCTTGGCGGAGCCAAGGGAATCAGAGCAAACTATGTGTCTGATATTACAGCAATCAAAAAAGAGGTTTCCGTTCCGGTAATCGGAATCATCAAAGCGGTTTATGAGGGCAGTGATGTTTATATCACGCCTACGCTTAAAGAGGTTAAAGAGCTTCTTACAACAGGCTGCGAGGTGATTGCACTTGATGCAACGGCACGCCCCCGTCCAAACGGCGAACAGCTTGCGGATTTGGTTGCCTACATCCGTGAAAATGCGCCGCAGGTTGAAATCATGGCGGACTGCTCCACTTTTGAAGAAGCAAAGGCGGCAGACGAAATGGGATTTGACTATGTTGGCAGCACAATGCGGGGATACACAGAATACACAAAGGGAATTTCCATTCCCGATTATGATATGCTTTCCAGAATGTGCAGCGAGCTTCATGCAAAGGTTATTGCAGAAGGCGGCATCTGGGAGCTTTCACAGCTTGAAAAAGTGCTTGCCTGCAAGCCTTATGCCGTTGTAATCGGAAGCGCCATCACAAGGCCGATGGATATTACAAAAAGATTTGCAAAGGAATTTGAAAAATGAAAGATTTAAACAAGTTTAAAGGATTATTTTCAGCATTATTAACACCGTTCAACGAGGATTCTTCCGTTAATTTTGAAGCAATGGAAAAGCTTGTTGAATTTAATCTTGAAAACGGAATTGACGGCTTCTATGTTGGCGGCAGCACCGGCGAAGGCCTTCTTCTTACAAATGAAGAAAGAAAAGCCACCTTTAAATGCGTTGCAGAAGCTGCAAAAGGCAGAACAACACTGATTGCCCATGTTGGCACACTGCACACGGATGCGGCAATCGATATGGCAACATATGCCGAAAGCCTTGGTTATGATGCTGTTTCAGCCGTAGCACCTTATTACTATGGCTTTCCGCTTGAAGCCATCACCGGCTATTACAACGATATTGCAAACTGCACATCGCTTCCGATGATTGTTTACAACTTCCCGAATTCAGGAAAATTTTCGCTAACAAAGGAAATTGCCAATGAAATGTTTAAAAATGAGAAATTCATTGGTATAAAGCACACTTCAAACGATATGTTTGCACTTCAGCAGTTCAAACAGCTTGACCGTGAAGTTGTTGTTTATAATGGTTTCGATGAAACGTTGCTTTCAGGCCTTGCAATGGGCGCTGACGGTGCAATCGGAAGCACATATAACTTTATGGGCAAAAAGTTCAAGAAAATTATGAATGACTTTAAGGCGGGCAATATTGAAGCCGCTATCAAGGGCCAGAATGAAGCTGATGAAATCATTACCGAAATGATTAAATACGGCGTTTTCCAGTCCGAAAAAGCAATTCTTACAGAAATGGGAATTGATATGGGCGAATGCAGAAAGCCATTTCTTCCAATTACTGATGAATGCCGTGCTGCAATGAAAAAAATTGCAGATAAGCTTATGAACGAATAATCACTTTATGTGATCACGGAAACCGTCTGCATTTTTTGCAGACGGTTTTATTTTACATTTTTCTGAAAATGTATGCATAGGTTTATAACTTTACACAATTTGAAAATAAAATATTTATTTTCAAATAATTGGCTTAATTACTATATATTTTTTAATTCGAAGTTCTTTCCGCTTCGTAAAGTATATTTCTTTACACTATGGTGCAATTTCTAAATACCAAAAATGTATTGACTTTTCAGAAAAAAGTGATAAAATAGCATCTGGGCAGTTCGTAACCATCCTGCCTGGAGAATACCGATAGGATTTTTCCAAATCAAAACTAAGGAGTAAACGGGCATTTTGTGCCCTGCTGCGTCCTTACGGGGCGCTTTTTTTATTCTTATGGACAGATACAGTAAAATTACAGAAAAAAGAAAACGCGAAATTGTTTTGCTCAGAGGAAGCGGATGTATTTATAAAAAATGTACATTCTGCGATTATCATACGGATAAGTGTCCGGATGAAAATAAAAATTATGCACTGAACAGCAGTGTGTTAAAAAATGTTACAGGCGAATTCGGCGAACTTGAGGTAATCAACAGCGGCTCTGTTTTTGAGCTTGATCCCAAAACATTGAATTTGATAAAGAAAATATGCCGAGAAAAGGAAATCAGAACCGTTCATTTTGAATCCCATTATCTTTATCGGGAGAAAATACCTGCGTTACGGAAAGATTTCGGAGATTTCAACCTGAAAATGAAGCTGGGCCTTGAAACCTTTGATTATGATTTGCGCGAAAATGTATTAAAAAAAGGAATAATTGAAAAGGATGCAAAAATCATCAGCAGCTGTTTTGATGAAGCAAACTTTTTGTTCGGCATTAAAGGACAGAGCATTGCTTCCATGAAACAGGATATTGAACTCGGTCTGCAGAATTTTGAAAGAATCTGCATAAACATAATGTGCAGCAATTCAACAGGCATTCCGCCTGACCGTGAAGTGATTTCCGCCTTTATGGAAACCATTTATCCGATATATAAGGATAACAACAGAACAGATATTTTAATTCATAATACAGATTTTGGAGTTGGATGATATGATAAATGAACTTTTACTTATAGGATCTTTAATTTTTATATTCTCAATGGTGCTTGCAGCATACAGGGTATTCGGAAAAGCAGGGCTTTACTGTATGTCAGTATTGGCAACCGTACTGGCAAATATAGAAGTGCTGATACTGATAAATGCCTTCGGCATGGAGCAGACTCTCGGTAATGTGCTTTTTGCCGCAACCTTTCTTATAACAGATATTCTTTCGGAATGTGAAGGTAAAAAGGCAGCAAACAGAGCTGTATGGCTTGGTATGTTCACATCGGTTTTCTTTCTTCTTTTAAGCCAAAGCTGGCTGCTTTATGCCCCAAGCAGCACTGATACCGCCATGGATGCCATTAAAGGCGTATTTTCAAACACACCGAGAATGCTGATTGCTTCCTTTGCCGTTTACGCTGTAAGCCAGATGTTTGATGTTTGGCTTTATCACAAATGGTGGGCATTTACGGAAAAGAAATTCGGAGACAAAAGAAAATTTCTTTGGCTCAGAAACAACGGTTCTACATTGATAAGCCAGATTTTAAATACGTTCTTATTCACCGTGTTTGCATTTTACGGCACTTATGATTTTAAAACACTGCTTTCTATTTTTGCTTCCAGCTATGTGATTTACATATTCACCTCGCTTTTGGACACTCCCTGTATTTATATTGCCAGAAAAATCAGTGATAAAAGGAAACAATCAGAAGAAAAAAGATAAATCTTCCTAAATTCCCATTTTATGTCGTGTTCAAATATCCTTTCACCGCTTATAATAAACAGCAGAAAGAGGTGAACTATATGGATCAAAAAAAGATCGGTCTGTTTATAAAACAGCTCAGAAAAGAAAAAGGGCTGACACAGGAACAGTTTGCCGAAAAGCTCGGCGTTTCAAACCGCAGTGTTTCAAGATGGGAAAACGGAGTTTCCCACACAAAAGGATATTAAGAAATAACCTGTGTTTGCCTGCTTGCAAAAATACTAATGTATAAGAGAATGGCATTTGGAATATAGTGTCTTGTTATCTTAAAAATAGATAGGAAATCGGAAATGTCCGCATAAATACAGTATCTATCAGCAAAACAACTAAAGAAAAAAGAAGAAAATTACAACAAATGAAAGAGCCTTATGTAACGACTTATAGAGCGTTATACAAAGTTATGGAAGAACGACACTTGAAACAGAGTGTCTTTTTCTATGCAGTGTAACAGCATACTATTTCATTTCTGCTTGATTACCTCAAAACTTGTCTATGGTTTGTCAAGGGCTTGTTGCGTAAGCAATGCTGAATAGCACCCTTTACAAATCATGGACTGATAAGTAACTTTTCAAAAGCAGAAAAGAAATGACGATATTGAAGTATCATGGTATAATGTACATAAAGATAAATTGGAAATTTTTAAGGAAGTGAAATAAAAATGTGTGTGGAATGTTATGTTGATGAAAAAAGAATAACACCGCTGTTAAATCCGATAGAATGTTTACAAAATCATATGCAATATATTTGTGGGACTTGTGGACGGTGTATCTGTATTGAAAAAGAGCCTAAGCGTGGATTGCAAAGATGGAATTTCCCTTTTAAGTCATTAGAAATTGCAAAAATGTATTTGCGTACAGCTGATTACAGTATGAAAAAATCTTGCGGTATTTATGAAATAGAAAGTGAAAATGGCAGACGTTCCTATAAAATTTTTGCTAGTGATAATGATTTACAGTTGTACTTGAAAAAGAACAAAGGCAAATTTTGTAAATGTATGAAACCTATTTTCGCTGTTACAGAATACAAAGAATATACAAATACACAAATACGAAAATTGACTTCTAATGAAGTACAGCAATATATGTCAGAACGATAAATATGAAATTGTAGAGGTTAATTTATGAAAATCATATCATTGGTAGAAAATAGAACGAA
>CAJUDJ010000036.1 GCA_910584985.1 uncultured Eubacterium sp.
GTCCAATTGGTCCTACAGGTCCTACCGGCGCTGACGGTGCTGCAGGTCCTACCGGTGCAACAGGGCCTACAGGCGCAAACGGCGCAGTTGGAGTAACCGGTCCAACAGGCGCAACAGGTCCGACAGGAGCTACCGGGGCAACCGGACCGACCGGTCCGGAATCAGAGGGTCTTGCAGCATATGGCGGAAAATATAATACCACACCGCAGACGCTGAATCTTACACTTGGCGGAACAACTGTTGTACCGTTGCCGGAAGCAATGCCTTTAAGTGATGTAACCTATACCCCTGCGAACAGTATAACTGTGGCTGAAACAGGAATTTATGAAATAAATTATTCCTCCACACTTTCCGCGGCATTAGGAACGGCTGTTACACTTGCTGTGCGTAGTAACGGAACAATTATTCCGTCAACAGCCATTTCAAGAGTGCTTTCTGTAGGAGTCGGATCATTATACAGCGGAAGCACAATTATAAACCTTACCGCAGGCGATGTTATTGATATGGCTCTTTCGGCACTGCTGGCAGTCGGCATAACGCTTGGAAACGGTGTAAGTGCTACGCTTACAGTGAAGAAATTAAACTGATACACGGATGCATAAAAAAAGCTGCCTTTACTGGCAGCTTGATTTTTTATCAGAATGAAATAAATTAAGTGCAAAATTAAATTTCGCAAAGATAATTTCCTTTAAAACAATATATATTCTCTTTTTTATATCCGTACATACCGTTTTCCCTTTTTATATGTGGTTCAAATGTGAAAAAAGCAGCATCTCCAAGCCTTGTTTTATTGCCTTTTTCAATATAAATTCTGTCATTTTTATTTTTCTCAATAGAGTGGCCGAGATTTCCCGAAAAATCCAGATTAACATATCCGTTTTCTGAAATAAAGGTGTTCATAAAGAAAAATAATTCTTCAAATGTTGTTAAAGGTGAAGCAAACTCTTTTATTTTTTTATGAAGCATTTTTTCCATCAGAAGCCCTTTTCTCCACTCTTCATTTTTTATATGTTCAATTTTATCCGCAATATTGCCGTTTTGCATAATTAAAGTGCGGGCATAATCTCCCCAAACTTTATTGCACTGCGGGCTTAAATCTATCGTAATAATATCATCCGGCCTAATAACGATGTCTGCTGTTTTATATTTTCTGCCTGAAAGCGACAGCACTGTATCTGTTCCCGAAAAAACAAATGCACCCACATTATAATACCAAAACGAATCTGCGCCGAGCTGCAGCATTCTGTTTTCACAGATTTTTCTGATTTCCGTCAGCCTCATTCCCGGTGAGATTTGTTTTTTGATATAATTCATTGTATCCTTTGCAATACGCTGAACAGCGCTATACTCTGCAACAAGTTCCACAGAATCTCCTATTTTCCGATTAAGCAGATGAATGCCTCTGTATTTAAAACACCCTTATTAAGCACCGCATCATAAACATCCATGCCAGTGTATTTGTCAAAGGCATATAAATTCTTTTTTATTAATTCCTGCTTAATTTCAAGAATTGCATTTTTTAATTGCTTGTTCTCTTTTATTCTATTGGATACAGTATCACAATATACTTCTGCTTTTTCAATCGCAGTTTTATCCAGAAACCATATATCAATATTCCAGAGCTCATTTTCAAAATAAAACTCAAAACCGTGAAACCAAATCTTATTGCCCTGCGCATTGATTTCCTCTTTTGCCTCATACCAGGTCGGATGAAAATGATGTATTATATAATCTGAAAGCTGATGAAGCCCCTCCAATGTCATTTCCTCATTTTCAACATCAATATCCAAATCATTCCATGCCATCAAATCCATTCTGACACTGCCGATGATATGTGCTTTGCCGTATT
Organism: uncultured Eubacterium sp.; assembly: GCA_910584985.1. Taxonomy (GTDB): domain Bacteria; phylum Bacillota; class Clostridia; order Oscillospirales; family Acutalibacteraceae; genus Eubacterium_R. The sequence goes on from CAJUDJ010000036.1 coordinate 1,850, forward strand.
GATTCAATTTATCCAGTAATCCTAGATCACACAAAATACGATTTGCCTGTTTTGTTCTGTCCATCATAATTTCATCCCATAATAATCCACATCAATAACCGTTCCATCAGGATAGGTTTCTTTTGCTGATTTAATAAATCTGTTAAAACCTAAATGCTGATAGATACTCAGATTTTTTGTTTCAGTAGGTTCAACGCCTAAAGTGAATTTCTTGTATCCCCTGTTTTTCAAATCATTTATCATAAACCTGAATAATTTTGAAAAACAGCCTTTGCCCTGATATTTTTTATCCGTGCTGAAATTGCACAGATAAGCTGTTTTGTCATCAACTAAACCATTGCTGTTCTGAATAATATTTTCATCAAACATTGCAGTTGTTTGACATATAATTTTGTTATTCAATTTACCGTAATATGTAACAGCCTGACCGTTTTTTATATGTTCAATCGCATCTTTTTTCATCATCTCCAAAACAGCTTTTCTCCGTTTTTGTTGTCTTATTTCGCAATTCCATTTTGCTTCCGTTTCCTCGGCAGAAGCAATCCGGCATATATATTCTTTCATATGAAAAGCCCTTTCATTACAGCAAAGCTGAAAAAATCTATTATCGTTCCTTTGAATCCGTTCCGTAAGTGTATACAAATGCTCTTTACAATAACTTTAATCAACAGTAAAATAATAATACCTATTCAAATACAATTTACAGGAGCAAAAACATGTGGATATTTTTTGCAGTGCTTTCATCCGTATTTGCCGCCCTCTTTATATTTGATTGCTGATTCTAATTTAAGCAATCTCCATGATTTTGCATCGGCCTTGGTGTTGCTTTCCAAACATGCATTTATATTTTTATCAAGTGTTTCTGTAAACCACTTGACTAAATTCTCATATAAATCAGGATTTCTGTATTCATTTATAAAACGAATAATTGCTGCACTTTCATTTGCTTTTCCCTGTTCTCTTAAAATTCTTGCCTTTAAACATAGGGCACTGTCCACATTTCCCCATAATGTGTAATTTCCCGTAAATTTAACATCTTTCAGAATATCACAGACCGCAGCAGCATATTCATAATAGCTATATACATAAAGCCAAACCGCCAGTTCTGTAACATTTCCTAAATCCTTATCCGATTTGAAGCTGCATTTTTTAATGATTTTTTTACAGTTGCTCTGAACAGTTCTTTTATCAACCGTGTTCATAATATTTTGAATTAACTCTGTCATAAATTCACCCGAAATTCCGTTTTCTTTTGTAAATTCATTATATCATAGAGTGTATAGAATTCAACTTTATATTAATATTGCGGCAGAAAAACAGATATAAAAAAACCGCATAAAAATACCGAGAAGGTTTATTCCCTTCTCTGTATTTTTATATCCACCGCAAAAACTGTTTTATACCTTCTAATATCTAAAAAGTTCGTGCGTAAAGTTTTTGGTGGAGCATAGGGGACTTTCCTCTTGCTATCAAAAGGTCCGCCGGACCTTTCTCCTGAATTTTTTCGCTTCATTGCTCAAAATTCAGAGCCACGTCTTCAAGTCCCCTCTTGTTAAAAAAATAAAAACACCCAAAATGGTGTTTTTATTTCTTGGTGGAGCATAGGGGACTTGAACCCCTGACCCCCACACTGCCAGTGTGGTGCGCTCCCAACTGCGCTAATGCCCCACAATATTGAATTGGATATATTTTACCACATCAATCACAAAAATACAACTGCAAAAAATATTTTTTTGAAAATCTTCTGACAAATAATAAAAAAACTCTACTGCACTAAACAGTGCAAAAGAAACGGCAAAGCTGTAATTTCATTGCAAATATAATCAAAAGCGGTTTTATTTGCCGTTTTTTATATCATTCAAAGATTTGTATTTGTTACCGACGCCATGGTTTTGTTTGGTTCACAGCAGGTGAAAAAGCGCAGAAAAATCCCGCATAGAAAATTCTATGCGAAATTTTAATCTATGGTGAAGATAGCGGTAATCGCTCGGTGAGCTTCTGCGCTCACCGACACGCCGTGCCTAAAAACAGTCCGCCGGACTGTTTTCTTAACGGCTGTTTCGATTACAATTTTATGATTTAAAAAAGAGTGCTAAAAAGGCACTCTTTTCAAAATGGTGGAGATGGCGGTAATCGAAACCGCGTCCTGAAACATATCCTCAAGGCTTTCTCCGTGTGCAGTTTGTTCTTTAAAGATTCCCCTCACAAAACGGCAGCAAACAGCCCTTTTGCTACGGTAGGCCCTTATACCTGACGGGAACCGAGCCGATTTCCCGTTCATGTTCGCCGCTAAGTCAACGCCCTATTCCGTGCCGCGGCACTCACGGATAAGACGAAAGCTGCATTACGCAGCTAAAGCTACTGATTTATGATTGTCAGTTAATTTTAAAGTGTTACTTTTAAAGCGGTGCAACTCCGCTACACGCTTACCAAGATTCCCTGTACCAGTCGAAATCCTTTCATCCCCATATTTACTTTTAATAACGCTCTTTTATTGCTCTTTCAATTGTGCGCTGTGCATCTCTTCTGGCGGCAACATCACGCTTATCGTGCAGCTTTTTACCCTTGCAGAGCCCGATTTCAAGCTTGGCCCTGCCATTTTTAAGATAAAGCTGAAGCGGAACAATGCTGAGCCCCTGCTGCTGGCTTTGGCCGAACAGCTTCATAATTTCCTTTTTGTGAAGCAGAAGCTTCTTTTTACGCATCGGATCACGGTTGAAAATATTGCCCTGTTCATACGGCGAAATATGCATACCGATTGCAAACATTTCTCCAGAATCAACACTGCAGAAAGAATCCTTAAGATTTACCCTGCCGTTTCGGATGGATTTAATTTCCGTGCCGTAAAGCTCTATGCCGGCCTCATAGGTATCCAGAACAAAATAATCATGATATGCTTTTTTATTTCGTGCAATAACCTGCTGTGCACTTTTGTTTTCCAAGCCCATCACTCCTTATTATGCTCAGATTTTTAATATTATATAAGGCTTCTTCCCTCTATTGCTCTTGAAAGGGTAACCTCATCTGCATATTCCAGATCGCCGCCGACAGGCACACCGTAAGCCAGCCTTGAAACCGCAATGCCCATTGGCTTAAGCAGCCTGCTGATATACATAGCGGTCGCCTCCCCCTCCACAGTGGGATTGGTGGCCATAATGACTTCTTTAACCTCTCCGTCCGACAAACGGGCAATCAGCTCTTTGATTCTGATCTGGTCAGGACCAATATTATCCATAGGCGATATGGCGCCGTGAAGCACATGATATGTACCCTTTATCACATGGGTGCGCTCTATTGCCGCAACATCACGCGGATCTTCCACAACACAGATTTCGCTTTTATCCCGCTTTTCATTTTTGCAGATGGAACAAAGATCATCATCCGCCAGATTACAGCAGATTTTGCACTGCTTTATTTTTGTGTGCGCATCCGTAATAGCATCAGCAAAGGCTTTTGCATCCTCATCACTCAGGCCGAGCACATAAAATGCCATTCTCTGAGCAGATTTATGCCCCACACCCTGCATTCTTTCAAACTGATCTATTAAATTCTGAAGCGGCGCCAGATTATAAGCCATAACTACTCCTTAATGCATTTTAAAGTCCCGGAATATTCATTCCGCCTGTAACAGAGGAAAGCTCGCGTTCCGATTCCTCTTCAATCTGGCGCATAGCCTCATTCAGTGCTGCCACCAGCATATCCTCAAGCATTTCAACATCTTCGGGATCAACTACCTCCGGGTTAATGCCGACTGCCTTAACCTCATGCTTTCCTGTTACAGTAACTTCTACCATACCGCCGCCTGAGGAAACAACATATTCCTTTTCTGCAAGCTCTGCCTGCTTTCTTTCAATATCCTCCTGCATTTTCTGTGCCTGACGGAGCATATTCTGCATATTTTTCGGGCCGCCGCCCATTCCCTGCGGAAGTCTTGCTTTCATAATGGTTCTCCTTTGCTTTAAACTTATTCAATATTTATATTGATATTCCCCCGGGCCATTGAAATCAGGTCCTCCAGAGGATCCCTTTTAACCGTTTCTTCCTTCTTTTTGAAAATTCCAAGCTTATAATGCTTGCCTGTAATATCAAAAAGTGCCTGTTTGATTGCCTTTGAGTGTGTAGACATTCTGATAAATTCCCGAAGCATCGGATTGCTGCTTTCAAGAAGAAAATATTCCCCTCTTACATAACCCGTCGCATCGTTCAGCACACCGTAAATGGCAATATCGGATTTATAAATAGCATCCATAAATTCGGCCCATTCCGAAAATTCCGTCTGCACAGGTTCCTGCTGCGAAACTTCTTCGGCTGCTTCTGTTTTGTCAGCGGTCTGCAGAAGATCAGGCTGCTTTTCGGCTTCGGCCGTATCCGTATAAGCGGTCGGAACAGATTCGCTTTCCGTTATCGGCTCTGCTTCTTCGGTTATTTTTTCTTCGGCCGGTTTCATTTTGGGCATGCTCTGCCGAACTTCCGTTTTTACGGGCGGAGAGACTGAAATGCTTATTCCGTTTTTAACCGCCCTTTCAAGTGCCGATATTCTGTCTAGCAATGCATCCGCAGAAGAATCCAGTCTGGGTTGGCAAAGCTTGACAAAGCTCATTTCCATTTCTATTCTTGCATTTGCACCGCCCTTTATTACAGTTAAGGTATTCTGAAACAAATCAAGTGCAAAAATAATCTTAGCAAGTGTAAAATTTTCAGCAGAGGACACAATTGTATTATATTCATCCTCCGTGCATATGATAAGCTCCCTGTTTTTCTTAACGGTTTTAACAATAAGAAAATTTCTGAAATGGTTAATCATTTCAACACACAGGCGTTCCATATCATAGCTGTTCTGATGAAGCCTGCTGATTATGTTGAGCGCTTCACCGCTGTTTTGATTGCAGACCGCATCGGAAAGCTCATAAAGCGCTTCCCTGCCGGCAATTCCGGCAACCTCTGAAACAAGGGCAGAATCTATATTTTTGCTTCTGCCTGCGCATTGATCAAGAATGGAAAGTGCATCACGCATTCCGCCGTCTGCAATTCTGGAAATCAGAATGGCTGCATCATCGGCAAGCGTCATTCCTTCAAAACCAGCCACCTCTTTCAGCCTTAAAGCCATGGTTTCAGGCTGAATACGCTTGAAATCAAAACGCTGGCAGCGTGAAAGAATGGTTGCAGGAAGGGCATGCACCTCTGTTGTGGCAAGAATAAAGATAACGTGTGCAGGCGGTTCTTCAAGCGTTTTGAGAAGTGCATTGAAAGCACCCTTTGAAAGCATATGCACCTCATCAATAATATAAACACGGTATCTGCCCCTTGTGGGCGTATAGTTTGCTTCTTCCCTTAAATCACGGATGTTATCCACGCCGTTGTTGGAAGCTGCATCAATTTCAATCACATCATAAATGCTGCCCGAATCCAGCCCCCTGCATATTTCACATTCGTTGCAAGGTTCGCCGTTTTCATTATGCGCACAGTTTACCGCCTTTGCAAGAATTTTTGCGCAGGTGGTTTTTCCGGTTCCCCTTGAGCCTGTAAAAAGATAGGCGTGGGATATTCGGTTTTCCCTGATTTCATTAATCAAAGTGGATGTAACATGTTCCTGCCCGTAAACATCCGAAAACACTTTCGGGCGGTATTTACGATATAAAACCTGATACAATATGCACGCCCCCTTATAAAAAAACACGGCCTGCATTCTCAGCGTAACGTACAGACTTGTCTGCGGCGCACAGAATAATCCACTTATTGCTGCTCGGTTCCCCGCCTGACAAGGTTCGTAGCATCCCGTCGCACAGGGCCCATACGCTACGCTGAAAATGCAGCCGCTTATCAACTGCTTATATTAAGCAATAGTATTATATACTATTTTTAATCTGAAATCAATACTTTTTCTATTTCACTGAAATATATATAATGCATATCATGGTCCGAATACCATTTCGGCATGATTTCATCGTCAAGAAAACTGCTTTCATCCAGAAGCTGCACAGCCCTTTTTCTGCAGATTAGCACCAGCTCAGCCTCTTTAAAATACGGCGCTTTCTCATCATAAACAGGTGTAAGCCCCGTTTCCTTCACCTTATCATAATCCCTGCCGCTTTTTGCACCGCAGATTTTCAGCGAATCCTTATGTGCTTCGCTGAAAAAGCAAAGCGAAAAATGGGTTTCATTATCCATAAGCGTTTTGGTATATCTGCTTTCACGCACATAAACCGTTGCCGCGTCTTTTCCCCAAAGCGCACCGATTCCGCCCCAGGAAACCGTCATAGGATTGCAGCCTTCCCCGTCCTTTGCTGTAAGAAGCGCCCAGTTATCTGCAAGCAGCTTTACAACATTTTCCTTTACATCTCTGATATTAATTTCTTTCATAATGCACACCTCCGTACTATTTATATTAAAGCAAAACACAAAAATCAACCGAAAATGCCCGATAGATAATCCACCGGGCAAAAATTTTATTACCAGCTTCCGCCGCCTCCGCCGCCCGAGCCACCGCCGGAGAAACCGCCCCCTCCGCCGGAAAAGCCGCCTGAGGAGGAGCTTTGCGGAGCAGATGTCATCGCATTTGCAGCCGAATTGAAGGTGCTGTTCATAAAACTCCAGAACAGCATTCTGTCAAACATGGAACCGCCGTACCACTGCGGCGGCTGAAACTCAATGCCTTCAAAGTTCTTTGTCCACGCATCGGAAACACCAAGCACATAGGCATAAGGCAGAATATCATAATAATAGGTTGGGTTTTCATCAACAAGCATTTCAAGCCGTTCTTTTTCCGCTGTTTCAAGGAATTTCTTAAAACCTGTAATTTTCTGCAGCATTTCATGCCCTTTTCCCGTTCTTCTTCTTATGAAGAAAGACAGTATCAGGGAAACAGCTGCAATTCCAAGACCGGCAACCATTGCAATTTCTTTTTCACTGCCGCCGATTGTGCCTGAACGGATAAAACAGGCGGCAACACCGCTCAGAACGGAAAGCAAAACACCCACAAGCACAAACGTCATGGATTTTGAATCAAACACAAGCTTTCTGTTTTCAAGCGAATTCACATCCGAAACAATATAGTTTACCGTTGTATAAAATTTGTTTTCAAGATCTTTCTTATAAACCCTTGTTCTTCCGTTTTTAAACAGGCCGTCAAAAAAACGCCTTTTGCGGCTGTCGCCGCCGTCATACGGCTTAACATATTCAATCATAAAATCCGTTTTATTTTTGAACATGGAATTCTTAACAAACTGATTAATTTTCAAATATCCCTCATTGGCAAGCTCTATCATAAGCGGAATTACATCACGGCCCGTAACAGTGCCTTTAAACCAAAACGCAACATCAATGCTGCTCATATTTTCGGGAGGATAGAATTCAACAACCTCTACCACTTTTTTATCCCTGCCGAATTTTATCCAAAGAATAAGAACAACAAGAAATGCAGCAAGCGGAATCAGCACCATAAGGGAAAGCCGTGCATAATAAGCTGCCATATTGAAATAGAAATATCCCTCAGGAAGCTCTGCTCTTAAAGTAAGAGCCTCATTCGGCGACAATCCCTCAAGAATTCTGCCGCTGATTTCATTGCCCGAAACAGAGAATTCCACTGTTTCCGTTCCCACAGTGCCGTATGTTCCGGTTGATATGCCAATCTTATCCGCATCAAATTCCTTCGGCATTGTAACAGTAAAAGAAGCATTGTCAATATAGGTATCCCATTCGCCGCCGATTAAATTAAAATAAAGTTCGTCAAACCCTTCGCCAATATCCTTTCCCATAACATAGGAATAGGAAATGGTGTAATCCTTGCTGTTATACACAAATTTATCAGGATCGCCGATCTGAACAACATAATAGCTGCCCTCTGCCGATGCTTCATACGGATCGCTGACGGAAACATTTTTAACCTTGGCGTGTGTTGTACCTGTTGAGCCGTCTGCCCGCTGAACACGATTGGAAAGCGGAATTTTTCTGAAAATACCGTGCCGCTGCTGATTGAAATACACCGAAATCTTTTCGGTGATTTCAAGCGTGTTGTTTTCAAGCACATTGATTTTAATATCATAGTTTTCAATATAGTAATCCTTATACGGATGATTTTTTGCGAGCGGTGAAACCACATCATTCGCAAAAACCGGAATTGCCGACAGAACCATTATAAGCAATGCAAAAAAGAAAACGGCAGATTTTTTTAAAACCTTCATCAGAATTCCACCTTTACAGCTGCCCTTTCAGTCTCATTTTCAACAACAAACATCTGCTTTGCCGTAAAATGAAACATAGATGCAACAATGCCCGAAGGAAACATCTGCACTTTATTATTGTAGGATTTAACAACCGCATTGTAAAATTTTCTTGCATTTGCAATGTCATTTTCAACTGTCTGAAGCTGATTCTGAAGATTTACAAAATTCTGGTTTGCCTTTAAGTCCGGATAACTTTCGGCAAGCACATTGATGCTTGCAAGCCCTTTTGAAAGTTCACTGTTTGCAGCAATTTTATCCTCATCCGATAAATCCGTATATCTCCCGTTTCTGGCTGCAATCACCTTTTCCAGCGTTTCAGCTTCATGCCTTGCATAACCCTTAACGGTTGCAACCAGATTCGGAATCAGATCCCAGCGTTTTTTTAAATAAACATCCATTGTGGAAAATGCTTCCGACACGGAATTCCTTCTTCTGATAAGTGAATTGTAGGTTGCACCGATATAAAGCAGAATAAGCACAACCAGCACAACAATTGCAATAACCGCGTATTTCATAAATAATCAAATCCTTTCAAACAATTCGGAAATTAAATATAAGTTTTAACCTAGGTTTAAGCCAGATAGGGATAAACCTATGCCTAATTCCTTAAAAATATTTTAGCACATGGAAATACAATAAACAATATTTACCTGAACATTTTATCAAAAAAGCCTTTCTGCTTAATCAGAAAGGCTTTAACCGTTTTTGATTTATACACCCGAATAGGCACTGAAGCCGCCGTCCACAGCTATGCTGGTTCCCGTTATGAAGCCCGAATACGCCTCATCACAAAGGAACAGCAGCGCGCCGTCAAGTTCCTCTGCTTCGCCGAACCTGTCCATCGGTGTGGCAGCAAGAATTTTCTTTGTGCGTGCCGTGGGCGAGCCGTCCTCATTCCAGAGCAGTGTTTTATTCTGCTTGGTTGAGAAAAAGCCCGGTGCAATCGCATTTACACGGATTCCCATCGGAGCAAAGTGAACAGCCATCCATTCCGTAAAATTCTTAACTGCCGCCTTGGCTGCCGAATAAGCAGGAATTCTTGTAAGCGGTCGGTAAGCATTCATAGAGGTTACCATAACAATGCAGGCATTCTTTTTTTCAACCATATCACGGGCAAACACCTGTGTGGGAATCAGCGTGCCGAGAAAATTAAGATTGAACACAAAGCTTATCCCGGCAGGATCAAGATCAAAAAAGGTTTTAACATTTTCATCCTTCTGAAGAAGATCTATTTTTTCAAGTGTATCCTTTGTGGTTGTGCCTTTCGGATTATTTCCGCCTGCACCGTTTAAAAGGATATCACAGGTGCCGAGTTTTTCGGCAATCACATCTCTTGCCTGCTGCATGGATTCGGGTTCAAGCACATTGCAGGCAACGGCAATAGCGATTCCGCCGTCTGCGTTGATTTCATCCGCACATTTCCGTGCTGCCTCTTCATTCAGATCAAGCACAGCCACTTTGCAGCCCTGCTTTGCAAGTGTTTTGGCAAAAGCACCGCAGATTACACCGCCGCCGCCTGTAACTACCGCCACTCTGCCGTTTAAATTTTCGTGTGTCATTTCAAATCTCCTATATCAAAATCCGTTATTTTCTGCTTTTTTCAACAGCTTCCCATAAACCGTTCAGATAGCTGACGCCGAGTGCCCTGTCATAAAGACCGTAACCCGGCCGGGCAACCTCTCCCCATATCATTCTGCCGTGATCGGGGCGGATATACCCGTCAAATCCGGTTTCCTGCAATGCCTTTACAATTTCATACATATCCAGTGAACCGGCATTGCTTTCGTGCGAGGTTTCGTTGAACCACTGATTGTTGATGGAAACATTGCGCAGATGCGCAAAATAAATCCGTTTACCGATTAACGGATCCCGGATAATATCAACAAGATCATTATCGGGGCTTGCACCGAGTGAGCCTGTGCAGAGCGTAATTCCGTTATATTTATTCGGCACCATTGTTAAAAGCTTTTTAATGGCTTCCTTGCCTGTTATAATTCTCGGCAGACCGAAAATGCTCCACGGCGGATCATCGGGATGAATTGCCATTTTAATATCGCATTCCTCGCATACAGGCATAATCGCTTCCAGAAAATATTTCAGATTGTTCCAGAGATCATCTGCCGTTACATCCTTGTACTTTTCAAAAAGTGCTTTAATTTCACCCATTCTTTCCGTTTCCCAGCCGGGCATGGCATAGCCGTTTGAATTGCTGTCTATCTCCCTGAACATATCCTCAGGTGATTTGCCCTCTACCTGTTTTCCGTCATAGCAAAGGCAGGTTGAGCCATCCGCAAGCGGCATATAAAGATCTGTTCTCGTCCAGTCAAAAACAGGCATAAAGTTGTAACAGATACATTTAACGCCGACCTTTGAAAGATTTCGGATTGAGATTTTGTAATTTTCAATCAGCTGCTCTCTTGACGGCAGACCAAGCTTTATATCCTCATGCACATTCACGCTTTCGATACATTCCATGGAAAACCCTGCAGCAGTGATTTCATCATACATTTTCTGCACGGCATCCATTTCCCATACCTCACCGGCAGGAAGATAATGCAGTGCCGGCACAACACCTGTTACATTCGGAATCTGCTTTATCTGTTCCAGGCTTACCGTGTCAAGTTCCTTGCCGAACCAGCGAAAAGTCATCTGCATAAAACATTCCTCCTTTATCTTTTTTATTCTTATGTGCTTTCATCCCTATTTTATCACAAAAATTTTTCCATTTCAATAATCTTATTTATCCTCATTCTCATCATATTCGTCTTCATCCGTTTCATCAAAAAGAATTTCTGTTTCCTGTGCTATATCCTGAATACAGGTGTATTTCCCCGTTATCGTACAGCCGTTTTCATTTACAGAAACATCCACCTCTTCGGAAAGGATTTCACATGCTGCAAGGTCCTGATTTTTCTTTTTTTCAAGTTCAGCCCTTGCAAGCGCTTCCAGCGCGTCATCGCTTAAAGGGTTTGTTTTTATTTCAAAATAATCATCCTTTTCCGTTATGATGCCCAGCGGCAGGCGGTAATCATTGATTACAAGATATTTTTTCTGTGTTTCTTCAACAGCATTTCCGCTTTCTTTTTTCAGAAAAAGCGGTATTTCCATTCCGAAAATCGAAAGATATTTATATTCCCTGCTGTAAGCTGTTACCCTCTCATCCTGATTTCTGTTTATATTTATAGCTATTTCCCTGTTTATCCTTGCATATACACTGCCATAAGCATGTGCATAATGATTTTCCTCGTCAACCTCACTTTCACGTATTCCCGAAATAAGCAGATCCCCCGCGGCAACAGCATC
>CAJUDJ010000037.1 GCA_910584985.1 uncultured Eubacterium sp.
GTGATATATTTGTTGTGCGAGCGGGCGAAAGTATTCCCGTTGATGCTGTTATTATAAAAGGGGAAAGTGCAGTTGATGAATCCGCCTTAACAGGTGAAAGTATTCCTGTTGATAAAAAGCCCGGAGATAAAATTTCTGCTGCAACTATCAATCAGAGCGGCTTTATAGAATGCAGGGCAGAATCCGTTGGGCAGGATACGGCGATTGCAAAAATTATCAAAATGGTTTCGGATGCTTCCGCAACAAAAGCGCCAATTGCCAAAATTGCAGATAAGGTATCGGGTGTTTTTGTGCCGATTGTTATGGTCATTGCGCTGATTACGCTGGCTGTATGGCTCATTTCGGGGCAGACAATCGGGTTCTCGCTTGCAAGGGCGATTTCCGTGCTTGTCATCAGCTGCCCGTGTGCTCTTGGGCTTGCAACACCTGTTGCCATTATGGTGGGAAGCGGAAAAGGCGCTAAAAACGGAATTTTGTTTAAAACGGCGGAAAGCCTTGAAATCGCTGGAAAAACAGATATTGTGTGCCTTGATAAAACCGGAACGGTTACAGAGGGAAATCCATCCGTTACCGATATAAAAGCAAAGGATGAAAGCCGCCTGCTTTCACTTGCCTATACAGTTGAAAGCAAAAGTGAGCATCCGCTTTCAAAAGCGGTAATAAAATACTGTGAAGAAAAAAATATCCTGCTTAATTCCTGTGAAAATGCACAGGTGCTGGCAGGAAACGGCATTACAGGAACGGTAAACGGCAAGGCTGTTTACGGCGGAAATTTTGAATATATAAGCAAAGCAGCTGATATTCCGAAAGAATATGCCGTGTATGCCGAACAGCTTGCTTCAGAAGGAAAAACGCCGCTGTTTTTTGCAGAGGAAAGCAGCTTTTTGGGTGTGATTGCCGTTGCCGATACGGTTAAGGAATCAAGCAGACAGGCTGTTGGAAGCCTTGAAAATATGGGCATTCATGTGGTTATGATAACAGGTGATAATGATGAAACCGCAAAGGCAATCGGCCGTCAGGTAGGCATATCCGATGTAATTTCAAAGGTACTGCCGGATGGCAAGGAGGAAAAGGTGCGGCAGCTTTCCGAATACGGCAGAGTGGCAATGGTAGGGGATGGAATCAACGATGCCCCCGCGCTTACAAGAGCCGATACAGGCATTGCCATAGGTGCCGGAACGGATGTTGCGATTGATGCCGCCGATGTTGTTCTTATGAAAAGCAATCCTGCTGATATTTCTTCGGCAATCATCTTATCTAAAAAGGTTATTCAGAATATAAAGGAAAATCTGTTCTGGGCCTTTATTTATAATATTATCGGTATTCCGGTTGCGGCAGGGATTTTGTATCCGGCATTCGGCATTACGCTGAATCCGATGCTCGGCGCTGCGGCAATGAGCCTTTCAAGCTTCTGCGTTGTTATGAATGCTTTAAGGCTGAATATTGTTAATATCCATAAAATAACACATAAAAAATCAAAAAGAAAGGAAACGGATATGAGTATTTTTAAGAAAGAATCAAAGCCTTATATTGTGATTGAGGGAATGATGTGTGCGCATTGCGAGGCACATGTAACAGAAGCGCTTCAGAAAATCGGCGTTGAGGTTACTGCCGATCACGCAAAAAACAGGGCAGTCATAAACAGCGGCGATGCGGATGATGACACCATTAAAAAGGCAGTTACCGATGCAGGCTATAAATTTGTTGAAGTAAAAAGATAAGAAAAAGCACAGCTTTTGCTGTGCTTTTTCCATTATCAGAATTTTTCTTTTATGTATTGATTTTTGATTATCACAAAATATAATGTTTTTGTGGTAATCAACAAGTGAGGAGATTTCTTGAATCCACGAACAAGCTGTTCGGGCCGGATTTTGTGTGCGCAAAGAAATGAATTTTGAGCCTTATTAAATTTTAAAAGCAAACAGCCGTTCTGTGAACGGCTGTTTTTATTGCATATGTAAAATTCAGCCTTCCTCTCGGGAGAAGGTGTCAACAAGGTCGATGGATGAGGGGGGAACAGCCTGCTGCCTGATTTTTATGATTTGCCTTCAGCGGCTTCGGAATATCGTAAAATCCATATGCTCTGCAATATATTTTCCGCCTGCTTCATTCGGATGCAGCTTATCCGGCCCAAGAAATGCAAGCCTTGTGCAGTTCGGTTTTTCAGGATTTTGGCATAATTCAGCCTGATCATAAAAGCCGTCAAACATATCCTTATTTTCTCTGAGCCATGAATTGAACTGAACAAGCAAGGCAAGCTTTTCTTTATTTGCATCAATGCTTTCTCCGAAAGGAAGTACCGTCAGCATAATCACCTTAATGTTTTTGCTATGAAGCTTTTCCGTGATTTTCCGAACGGCAGCACAGGCTGCTTCAGCAGACGGCTTTTCGGATTTCGCCGCTGCAATAGTGCCGTACTGCAGAAAATCATTCGTTCCGAGTGCAAAAATAACATATTCAATGCCGGAATACTTAAGTATATCCGCTTCAAGCCTGTTTAATCCGCTTTTTCCGAACAGCCCTTTGCAGATGAAGCGACTGCTGTAATCCTTTAAAATTCGATTTCCCATTATAGATTTGTTGATAACGGAATATCGGGCAGGAAATTCAGCTCTTATGCGGTTTTCAAATGCGTTTGTCCAGAAGCCCTGCTGGCTTATCGAATCGCCGAACACCGTAATGGCTTTTGCATTTTCTTCGTTCAGAAGCTCAACGGATTCAAAAAGCGGTATCGGCTTATGCAGAAACATGCCCAGGATTTTGGATGCCGCCTTTCTTACATAATCCCGTATTCTCGGCTTATTTTTCATATTTGTGCTCTCTGCTAAATTGCCTTTTGCGGTAATCAGTTCAGCATTGTTAATCAGATTTCCGCTTCTCAGTGCACCGCGTTCAACATATAGGCTTATGCAGATAAAATTTCCCGCTTTTGCTGAAAAAGGAAGGGCATCACTTACCACTTCTTCACCTGCATTCAACGAAAACATTTTATTGCCGTTTACGGTTACAGAACGATAATTACTGCTCAGATAAGTTCCGTTTTCATCGGAAAGCGCCGCAGTGCCAGCACCGATGACAATCTTGTTTTTGCCGAACCGATTGGAAAGGCGAATTTTCAGTGCAGTGCCCGAAACGGCTGTTTTTATAACAAGCCGGTAAGTTTTTTTGCAGGAGGGATAATAAAAAAAGGAAAGTGCGGAATGTGCCTGACCCCAGGTCTGTACCCAATTTTCCATAAAACTCCTTTCAGCCGGAATGCGTTATAATATGATAAGGTTTTTATCAACGGAAGAAATGTTTCTGCATCCGTTTTCTGTTACAATGCATACATCCTCAATCCGTATTCCGAATGTATCGGGAATATAGATTCCCGGTTCAACAGAGGTTACATTGCCTGCTTCATAAATATCACTGCTGTTCGGTGAAGAGGAAAAGCCCTCGTGAATATCGAGCCCCACACCGTGACCCAGTGAATGACGGAAATATTTCCCCATATTTCTGCTTTCCAGCACATCATATGCTGCTTTGTAAACCTCAGCGCATCTTATGCCGCTTTTTAAGGCATCTATGCCTGCTAGCTGAGCATTTAAAACAAGATGGTATAATTCCTTCATTTCCTCAGTGGCACTGCCCACAGCAACCGTTCTCGTCATATCGGAATGATAGCCTTTATAGGTAGCGCCGAAATCAAACAATACAAAATCACCGTTCTGAATGGCTCTTCCGCTTGGAACACCGTGGGGCAGAGAGGTGTTTGCACCTGAAAGAAGAATGGTTGAAAAGGAAAGACCGTCTGAACCGTTTTTTGCCATCAGATAATCAAAATAAGATTGAAGTTCTTTTTCTGTTCTGCCCGGTTTAACACTGTTCAGAAGCTCTGTAAAGCTTTTTTCCGCAATTTCGTTTGCTTTGATCATCATTTCAATTTCATCGGCTGTTTTTACATTTCTGATTCTCATCAGTCTGTCGTCAATTCCGATAAAATCACAGCCTAAGGCTTCGGAATATAATTTGTAAGCCTTAAGTGAAATCGTTTCATTTTCAAAAGCAATTTTTTCAACAGCGTGTTTTCGGCATAAATCCGAAAGCGTATCTGCAAATTTTGAATGGATTTCAATCACTTTTAAACCTGTGCTTTTTGCATGGTTTTGTGCCGTTTCCGTGTATCTGGAATCCACAATATGATAGCCTTCGCCGCTTTTTGTAAGCAGAACTGCGCCCTCGCTCGGCGAAAAGTCGCACAGATAATGCATATTGCTTTCATTTAAAAGCAGCAGTGCATCGCAGTTCAGATTTTTAATCATTTCAATACAGTTTTTTATTCTCATAAAAATCACCCTAAACTAATTATAAAATTTATATTTTATTCTGTCAAATTTTATTGACAATATTTTTCAATTGTGATAATTTAAAAAAAATTGCTGACGCACAGGGGGAATTTTTATGGAAAAATATTTAATCAATCCGAATCAGAAAATAAGCAGAATCAACAAGGATATTTACGGCCATTTTGCCGAACATCTCGGGAGATGTATTTACAATGGCATTTATGTGGGCGAGGATTCAAAAATCCCGAATGTAAACGGCATGAGATGTGATGTGGTTGATGCACTCAAGGAAATGGGCATTCCCGTGCTTCGCTGGCCGGGCGGCTGCTTTGCCGATGAATATCACTGGAAGGACGGCATCGGCCCTAAGGAAAACAGGAAGAAAATGATTAACACCCACTGGGGCGGTGTGGTTGAGGATAATTCCTTCGGCACGCATGAATATTTTGAGCTTTGCAGGCAGCTTGGCTGTGATACATATATAAACGGCAATGTGGGTTCCGGTTCGGTTCAGGAAATGAACGAGTGGGTTGAATATATGACCTTTGACGGTGTTTCACCGATGGCAGAACTCAGAAAGGCAAACGGCAGTGAAAAGCCGTGGAAAATCAAGTATTTCGGTGTCGGAAACGAATCCTGGGGCTGCGGCGGAAATATGGACCCGGAATATTACGGTTGCCTTTACAAGCGATATAATACTTATGTAAGAGATTATGACGGCAATAACCGCATTAAAAGAATTGCCTGCGGCCCGAATGCGGCAGATTATCACTGGACGCAGGAGGTGATGGATAAAGTTAAGCATCACGCACAGGGAATATCGCTTCATTATTACACACTGCCAACGGGAAACTGGCAGCATAAAGGATCTGCAACGGATTTTGATGTTCGGGAATACAATTCCACCATTTGCAGGGCTTATAAAATGGAAGAGCTGATTCAGAATCATCTTGCCGTTATGGACAGTGTAAATCCGCAGAAATGGGTTAAGCTGATTATTGATGAATGGGGCACATGGTATGATGTTGAACCGGGCACAAATCCGGGCTTTCTTTATCAGCAGAATACAATGCGCGATGCCATTGTTGCCGGGCTTACGCTGAATATTTTCAATAAGCATGCAGACAGAATTATGATGGCAAATATTGCACAGACGGTGAATGTGCTTCAGGCAGTGATTTTAACGGACGCCGATAAAATGGTGCTTACGCCCACCTATCATATTTTTAAAATGTTTAAGGATCATCAGGAAAATACACTTGTTGGTTCCTATATTACAACAAATGAAATTGAATCAAAAAATGATGATAAAACATTCCCGCAGCTTGTGGAATCTGCTTCGGTTGATGAAAACGGAACGGTTTATGCAACCGTAACAAACACTTCCGCTTCAAAAGCATCCAAAATCAGATGCCAAGTTGCAGATACAAAGGTTAAATCCATAAAAGCTGAGATTTTAACAGGGGACATCCATTCCAAAAATGATTTTGAAAATGGTGATGCTGTTAAAACTGTTCCTTTTACGGATTTCAAACTGCACAGGGACGGTTTTACGGCAAATATTCCGGCCTGCTCCGTTGTTAAGTTTGTTATTGAAAGATAATGGAAAACTTCTGTAAAAAATGCCTGCTGCTGGAAGCAGGGGAGAAGGCGGTTTTTAAAACAGTAAGTGATTATTTAAGTACGCTGGATGAAACGCTTCTTGCCGATCGGGCTTTGTATGAGCAGCGTTTGTCTGCCTGCAGGGGATGTGAATTTCTGATTTCGGGGATGTGCCTGAAATGCGGCTGCTATGTTGAACTCAGAGCCGCCCTTAAGGATAAAATATGCCCCAACTGCAACGGCAGAAAATGGTGAAAAAACAGCACAGGAAAAATTATTTCCCTGTGCTGTTTATTTTTTGCTGAAAATTCACATATTACTGGTATGAGAAAGCTGAAAAAAATAAAATTTAATCTGAAATATGATTGTTCCTTTTTGATGAAGCCGTTCATGCTGCTATCCTTTTTATCTGCAGTTGCATATGGGCTGAAACTGCTTGATGTTCCATATGCCGATAAAATATTTTTTGCGGCGGCGGTTCTTGTACTGCTACCCGTCTTTTTAGGCAGAATCAGAAATAAATACAATAAAATATCTTTTATGATACTGATGCTTATTTGCATTGTGCTCTATTTGAATGTATATGATAATCTGGTGATTTATCTTGCCGGAAAATGTAAAAACAATGGTGTCAGCTTTGGCGTAATCAACGCATTGTTCAACACCTTCGGGCTGACGGATTTTGAAAATCTGATGTATCACACTTCTTACGGCGGAGCAAAGCTGATAAACGGCAGAATTGTTACAGGTGCAGTTGATCTGTTTACGGCAAAGGAAAGCAGCCGTGAGGGTATGATGTTTCTGTGCGGAAAATATCTTTCATTATTTTCTGCACTGGGAATTGCTTTTTCCATAAAAAAACACAGAAAAGATGTTTTCTTCATAACACTTTTTGCTTTCCTGAGCGGAAATCTTACTGTTTATTTGCTGATGCTGCTTCTTGTTTTTACGCCGTATTATTTTATATTTCTGCTTTTCACCTTTATTTCCTATTTTATTGCCAACACGGCAATGATAAACGGCGGTTTTTTTGTAAGCGGATCTTTTTTTGAACTGATTGTTTACCGCAGCAACATTGTGCAGATTTTAGCTGTGGGAGTATTTTTATGTGCTGTATCCTATTATTTTTCAAGGCTTGCAAAGGAAAGGCTGAAATGGTGATACATTCACCGTTCAAACATTTATATCTGTTTTAAAGAAGATAAAAAGTAAACTGTATTTTAAAGTATTTAAAAACAGAGAAAAATTAAACGGCTTAAAGTCTAGTGCTTTAAGCCGTTTATATATTGTTTTTATTTCAGTTTTTCTGCCAGCATTCGGGATACCTTATATACATCGCCGCAGCCGAGTGTAATAACCATATCGCCGCTTTCACAGTTTTCAGCAAGATAATCGGCAATGTCGGTAAGCTTATCAATTTGAATGCAGTTTGGAATTTTGCAGGATAAATCGGTTGCCTTAATTCCTATTTCATTAACTTCACGGCTTCCCATAATTTCTGAAACAACGCATTTATCCGCAATCTGAAGCACTTGTGCAAAATCATCAAGAAGCTTTGCCGTTCTTGTATAAGTAAAGGGCTGATGAACTGCCCAAACACGTTTATAACCCATTTTCATTGCCGCATCAAGCGTAACCTTAATTTCAGCAGGGTGATGGGCATAATCATCAACCAGAGTGATGCCATGATAAGTTCCTCGCAGCTCAAATCGTCTTCCTGCGCCGCCGAATGCCTTAAGCCCTCTGCAAATGCTTTTTGTGTCTGCGCCGCTCATATAGGCAGCAACAAATGCGGCAAGGGAATTTAGAATATTATGATTACCCGGAACGGAAAGAACAACATGTGAAATAAATTCTCCGTTATGATAAACATCGTATTCCGATCTGAAGCCGCCGGGCACATCAATATTTTTTGCCGTCCATTCGCAGTTGTATGATGTTCCGAAGGAAACAAGCGTTTTTCCCTCTATGCCTTTCAGCATATCAACCGTGTTTTTGTCATCGCCGTTATAAAGGATGGTTTTTGTTGTGTTTTCACAGAAAGTGCGGAAAGATTTTTTTATGGTTTCAAGATTTCCGAAGAAATCCAGGTGGTCCTCATCAATATTCAGCACAACCGCCATATCTGCGTTCATATGCAGAAAAGTGTTGTTGAATTCACAGGATTCGCAAACAAAATTCTGGCTGTTTCCGTATCTTCCGTATGCATCTATTACAGGAAGCCTGCCGCCGATAACTGCACTTGGGTCAAGCCCTGCTTCAAGAAGAACCTGTGTTGTCATGGAAGAAACGGTTGTTTTTCCGTGTGTTCCGCAAACACCGATACAGTTGGAGAAAATTCTGCTGATTGCACCCAGAATTTCGGCTCTTTCAAATGTCGGCAGATTGGCTTTTGCATATTCAAGCTCTTCATTTCCTGCCAAAATTGCGTTGGTGTAAATTACAAGCTCAACATCTTCCGTAATATTCTCCTTTACCTGTCCAAGATAAACTTCAGCGCCTTCCTTTTCAATCTTTCTGAAGGTTTCCGTATCGTTATTGTCCGAGCCGGAAACTCGGTAACCGAGTGAAAGCATAATTTCGGCAACAGGGCACATGCCTGCACCGCCGATTCCTATAAAATGTATTCTTTTCACCTTTTTAAGCAAATCATCTATGGTATTCAAAAGCAAAGCCTCCAAAATCATTTTTTAGTATTATACTACGATTTTAAGTAAAAATAAATACTTTCGTTTCATTAACAATGAATTTTTTTGCGCATAGAATGAATTGAAGCTGAGGTGTTGTTATGAAATTAAAAAAATTTTCTGTTCCTTACACAGATGACAAAAGAATGATTTATGCAAAGGAATATCTTGAAAAACAGGGCTATGAATATACGGATAAAAGCGATTCTTCCGATTTTATTCTGCTTCCCGTGCCTGTAAAAAAGCAAATGTTTGACGGCCTTGAGAATAAAATTGTTTTTTACGGAATGGGCGATTATAAAAACGGCTTTGATTATATGAAATATGAAAGCTATGTGCTGAAAAATGCTTTTCTGACTGCTGAGGGAGCAGTTACGCTTATTGAAGAAAATACGCATTATTCCCTTTACCGTGCCAATGTCCTGATTATCGGCTATGGCAGAATCGGAAAGGCGCTTCATAATATTCTTAAGGGCTACGGCGCATATATAACGGTTTGTTCAAGAAGCAGTGAATCTGAAGCAGAGGCTGTTTTCAACGGAGCAGGGCATATCGGTTTTGAGAATCTGAAATCAGAAAATCATGCAGATATTATTATCAACACCGTTCCTCACATGGTACTTACAAAATCCGAGCTTTCTGCCGTGAAAAAGGATGCACTGATACTTGACCTTGCATCTTTTCCCGGCGGTGTTGACACGCTGGTGGCAGACAGCATGGGGCTTCTTGTTCTCAACGGCAGAAGGATGCCGGCAAGGTATGCCGAAAAAACTGCCGGATATTTGATAGGTGAGGCGGTTTCAGATATAATTAAGGAGGAATTCAATTGAAAATCGGATATGCACTTACAGGCTCTTTCTGCACTTTCTCAAAAACAATGGAAGCATTGAAAGAACTTGTTTTAATGGGTTATGATGTTTACCCGATTATGAGCGAAACGGCTTATGGCACCGACACCCGTTTCGGCGATGCCAAAGATATACAGGATGAAATTATTTCCATAACAGGGCACAGCATTATTCATAAAATTGAACAGGCAGAGCCCATCGGACCGAAAAAAATGTTTGATATTTTATGTATAGTGCCCTGCACGGGAAACACACTTGCAAAGCTTGCAAACGGAATTGCAGACACAGCGGTAACCATGGCAGCAAAAAGCCATCTCAGAAATTCACGCCCGGTAATTCTCGGTGTTTCAACAAACGATGCGCTTGGCGCGGCAGCAAAGAATATAGGCAGTCTTATGAATTATAAAAACTATTATTTTGTTCCGTTCGGAATGGACGACTGCGTGCATAAAACAAAATCTATGGTATGTGATTTTTCACTTGTAGCCGATACCGTTAAAAAGGTTGAAAACGGTGAAGAAATATTAAAGAAAATATTTTAAAATTTTGTTGACTTTTGCTGATAATTTGGTATATTTAAAATACTGATATATTTAATATCTGAATCGGGCTACAAAGAGGAAGTGCATAATTGGAAAAATTAATTGTTCTTAAGGATCTCACTGTAAAATACGGTGATAATGTTGTACTTGATAAACTTAATCTTTATATAAACAAAAAAGAGTTTATAACGCTGCTTGGGTCTTCGGGTTGTGGAAAAACCACAACACTTCGCTGCATTGCAGGCTTTCTTGAGCCTGAAAGCGGTGAAATTATTTTTGAAGGCAAAGTGATAAATGATGTGCCGCCGCATAAGCGCAGAGTCAATACCATTTTTCAGCGTTATGCTCTTTTTTCTCATCTTAATGTTTATGAAAACATTGCTTTCGGGCCTGAAATTCAGAAGATGCCCAAAAGCGAGGTCAGAAAAACGGTTGCCGAAATGCTGGAGCTGGTAAATCTTAAGGGCTTTGAGAAAAGAACGATAGACAGCCTTTCGGGCGGGCAGCAGCAGCGTGTTGCCATTGCAAGGGCACTTGCAAACAAGCCGCATGTTCTTCTTCTGGATGAACCGCTCGGTGCGCTTGATTTAAAGCTCAGAAAGGATATGCAGAAGGAGCTTAAAGCCATTCAGAAAAGGCTTGGTATAACCTTTATTTATGTTACGCACGATCAGGAAGAGGCACTTTCCATGAGCGACAGGGTTGTTGTTATGGATAAGGGCAGAATTCAGCAGATCGGAACACCTGAAGAAATATACAATGAGCCTGTAAATGCCTTTGTAGCAGACTTTATCGGCGAATCCAATATTGTGGATGCCGTTATGATAAAGGACTATCTTGTAAGCTTTCAGGGTGCCATATTTGACTGCCTTGACAAGGGTTTTGCCCCGAATGAGCCTACTGAAGCTGTGGTGCGCCCGGAGGATATAAAAATCTGCGAGGTCGGTGCGAAGGATACCTTAACAGGTGTGATTACCGATGTTGTATTCAAGGGCACTTTTTTTGAAACCTTTGTGGATGTAAACGGATTTATCTGGCTGATTCAGACAACCGAATATCATAAAATCGGCGAAACCATCGGAATGTTTATTGAAGCAGATGCAATCCATGTTATGAAGCGCAGTGAATACAGCGGTGAGTTCGGCGATTATTCCTCCTTCTCGGATGAGTTTGACCATATCAATGATGCCGATTATGACTGGGAGGCTGAAAATGAACAGTAAGCTTTCCCGTAAACTGCTGGACAAGCCATATATTGTCTGGTCCGTATTATTTATTCTTGCACCGCTTGTTATGGTGCTTTACTATGCATTAACGGATTCAACGGGGGCATTTTCCCTGAAATATATTCAGGCGATTCCCGATTACACCTCAACCATACTGCTTTCCATTCTTTACGGTGTTTTTGCCACGCTTATCTGCCTTGTTATCGGATATCCTTTTGCCTATTTTATTTCAAAGGCAAAAACAGGCACGCAAAGCACTATGCTTCTGCTTGTTATGCTTCCTATGTGGATGAATTTTCTGATCAGAACCTATTCGCTTATGACCATTCTGGGAGATTCGGGCATTATCAATTCCGTTCTGAATTTTTTCGGCATAGAAAGCCTTAAGCTGATTAATACAGGCGGTGCTGTTCTTCTTGGAATGGTATACAATTTTCTGCCGTTTATGATTCTGCCAATCTATTCCGTTATCAGCAAAATGGATAATTCGCTTATTGAAGCTGCGCAGGATCTTGGCTCAAACCGTTTTCAGGTTTTCAGAAAGGTGATTATGCCGCTGTCGCTTCCCGGCGTTTTAAGCGGTATAACCATGGTTTTTGTTCCGTGTGTATCCACCTTTTATATCACCCAGAAACTCGGCGGCGGGCAGATTGTTCTGATTGGTGATGTTATAGAAACACAGTTTCAGAATGCAAACAATTATAATCTTGGTGCAAGCCTTTCCTTTGTTTTGATGATTCTGATTCTGATTTGTCTTGGTGTTATGAATTACTTTGGAGCAGACAATGAAAATGAGGGAGGGGTAATTATATGAAGAAAAAACTTTCCCATGGGGCAAGATTTTATCTTGTTCTGATTTTCATATTTCTTTATCTTCCGATTGTTGTTATGGCATTATTTTCATTCAATGATTCTGCAAGCACCTATATTTTTTCCGGCTTTTCAACAAAATGGTGGCATGAAATGTTTGCAAACGAGGCGGCAATGAAGGCACTTGTAAACACGCTGATTCTTGCTGTTGCCACTGCTTTGTGTTCAACTGCGCTCGGCAC
>CAJUDJ010000038.1 GCA_910584985.1 uncultured Eubacterium sp.
ATCGTGAGGTGGGGGCAAAATAGCCGGTTACCTGATACCCCCATGAACCGTCAAACGGATATTCCATAATCGGCATCATTTCAATGTGGGTGTAACCCATTTCCGTTACATATGGAATCAGCTCGTCAGCCATTTCACGGTAGGAAAGAAAATCGCCGTTTTCATGCCTTTTCCAGGATCCGAAATGAATTTCATAAATATTAACAGCCTCTTCAAGCACATTTTTGCCCATGCGGCCTTTTATCCACTTTTGATCTGTCCATTTAAAATGGCCAAGCTCATAAACCTTGCTTGCCGTGCCGGGGCGTGTTTCACAGTGAAAGCCGTAGGGATCGGCCTTGTCTAAAATTCTGCCGTCTTTTGTGCGGATTGCAAATTTATAGCAGTCAAATACATTTACACCGTCTATAATGCTTTCCCATATGCCCGGTGCAACTGGCATCATATAATTTGCTTCATAATCCCAGTTGTTAAAATCACCGACAAGGGAAACGGCCTGTGCGTGCGGTGCCCACACGCGGAAGGCAAAGGTATCCTTTTTAATTCTATGAACGCCGAAAAACTCATATGCCCGGTAATTTTCACCCTTGTTGAAAAGATAAACCGGGAACTGATATTCCTGTTTGATTTCATTCATAAGTTTTAATCTCCTTTTTCTGAGCATATCTTATATTCAGGCAGCAATCAGACCGCCTTGTGGGGATTAAATTCAAAATGATTTTTGTGCAATTTATCCAATAATATTATAACTCAAGCCTATTGTATCATCATATCCCTTAATATTCAAGGCTTTTTTGTGTAATTTGTTACAAGAAATTTTACGAAATATGAATTTATTGTGCAATATGTTACAATTTAATCCCATATTTTTGTGCAATGTAAAAAAATATGGAAATTTATAAATTTTCTATATATAATGTAAATATACTATTTTGCTATTGACTGCACAGATTTTGTTGGGATATAATATTGTTTATTAAAGGGGAGAGTGCATTGAAAGATATTATTATTGTTTATCCGATAAAAGAAACAGCAATGAAGCTCTGCGCTCTGATTGTGAAAGGCGGCTATCATGTTTCGCATATTTGTCCGGGCGGAACGGCTGCACTTGAAATTGCCCAGCAAAAGGAAAGCGGTGTAATTGTATGCCCTTTTGTTATGAAGGATATGTCTTCAGCTGAGCTTGCCGAGGCACTGCCGGTTGATTTTGATGTTATTGCGCTTTCCCGAAACGGAAGCGAGCAGTATATGGGCAATATGCTTACGGTTGCAATGCCGGTTGACAGAAATGAATTTTTGCAGACGGTGGGAATCCTTGCATCAAATCAGACTGGATTTACGAAAAGAAGCGAAAGCGAAAATGATTATATTCTGAAAGCCAAGCAGGCGCTTATGGCGGTTAAGGGCATGAGTGAGCTTCAGGCACATAAAGCGCTTCAGAGGATGAGCATGAACAGCGGCAAAAAGCTTTTTCAGACTGCGATGGATATTCTGGATGAGCTCGCCTGATAAAGCACGAAGCATTCAGCACTATTTGAATACTTTTCGGCATAATTTGCAGTTTTAAAAGTGCGCAGCGGGAATTATAATTTTTATAGCTTAAAAGTTTTCAGCATAGTTACGGAGATGGTTTTATGAAATTTACGAAAATGCACGGCTGCGGCAACGACTATATTTATATTGACGGTTTCAGGGAAACACTTGAAAACGAAGCAGAGGCAGCCGTTAAGCTGTCGGACCGCCACTTCGGCATAGGTGCAGACGGACTTATTATCATAAAGCCCTCTGAAATAGCCGATTTTGAAATGGTTATGTATAATGCGGACGGCTCACGCGCAGAAATGTGCGGAAATGCCATAAGGTGCGTGGCAAGGTATGTGTATGACAGGCATTATGTGAATACAGCAGAGTTTACCATTGAATCCATGGGAAAGGTAAAATATATAAGCCTGATTCTCGGAAAGAACGGCGTGGAGCTTGTTAAAGTAGATATGGGTGCACCTGTGCTGAAAGCCCGTGATGTGCCTGTTGAAAGCAGCAGGCAGAGCGTAATAAATGAAAAAATAACGGTTGACGGCACGGATTTTTATATGACCTGTGTTTCTATGGGAAATCCGCATGCAGTTATGTTTATAGATAAAAGCCCAAGAGAATTTGAACTTGAAAAATTCGGCCCGCTTTTTGAAAACAACAAGTTGTTTCCAAGGCGGATTAATGCCGAGTTTGCAAAGATGATTGACAGGAAAAACATCGAAATGCGTGTGTGGGAACGCGGCACCGGCGAAACGCTTGCCTGCGGAACGGGCACATGTGCAACGGTTGTGGCTGCGATTCTGAACGGCTATGCCGATCATGATGTAACCGTTCATCTTCTTGGCGGAAAGCTGAAAGCCGGCTGGAGCGGAAACGAGCAGGACAGTGTGTTTATGACAGGGCCTGCCGAATATGTTTTCAGTGGTGAAATAGATTTATAAATTATAGGAGGTTTAAAAATATGAAGATTAATGAAAACTTTTTAAAGATTGAAAGTTCTTATCTGTTTTCAACCGTTGCAAAGAAGCAGCGTGAATATCAGGCGGCAAATCCGGATAAAGAGATTATCCGCCTTTCCATCGGCGATGTAACAAAGCCGCTTGTTCCTGCTGTGATTGAAGCAATGCACAAGGCAGTGGATGAAATGGCAACTGAGGAGACTTTCCGGGGCTATCCGCCGGAATACGGATATGATTTCATTTTGGAAGCCATTCAGAAAAATGATTATGCAGACAGAGGAATTGATATTGCAAAGGATGAGATATTCCTTTCAGATGGTGCAAAATCAGACTGCGGCAATATCGGTGATATTTTCAGTGTTGATAATAAGGTTGCCATTTGTGATCCTGTTTATCCGGTTTATCTTGATACAAATATTATGGCAGGCAGAAGCGGAAACAAGGGCGAAAACGGTTTATTTGACAACATTATCTATATGCCGTGCAGGGCAGAAAACAATTTTATGCCCGAGCTTCCGAAGGAAAAGGCAGATGTGATCTATCTTTGCTTCCCGAATAACCCCACAGGTATGACAGCTTCAAAGGAACAGCTTAAGGTATGGGTGGATTATGCCCTTGAAAATCATTCTCTGATTCTTTTTGATTCTGCTTATGAAGCATTTATTACGGATGATTCTCCGAAATCCATTTATGAAATTGAGGGTGCAAAAAAGTGTGCCATAGAGCTTCGCTCTTTCTCCAAAACAGCAGGCTTTACGGGGATGAGATGCGGATATACTGTTGTTCCGAAGGAACTTGTGTTTGACGGCACAAGCCTGAACCCGCTTTGGGCACGAAGGCAGGCAACAAAGTTCAACGGTGTAAGCTATGTTACACAGCGTGCCGCAGAAGCCGTTTACAGCGAAGAGGGAAAGAAGCAGACCAAAGAGGTTATTGCTTATTATCAGAGAAATGTTAAAACGATTTTTAACGGGCTGACAGAAGCCGGTTTCACCTGCTATGGTGCGGTAAATTCTCCGTATGTATGGTTGTCCGTGCCGGAGGGAATGACTTCGTGGGAATTCTTTGATGATTTGCTTGACAAGTGCCAGGTTGTGGGCACGCCGGGATCAGGCTTCGGCCCGAGCGGCGAAGGCTATTTAAGATTAACAGGTTTCGGCAATTATGAGAAAACAATTGAAGCCGTAGAACGCATTAAGTCAGTATACGGCAGATAATTATAAAACAGGAGGATTTATAAAATGACTAAAACAGAGCAGTTATACGAGGGAAAGGCAAAAAAGGTTTGGGCAACCGAAAATCCGGACGTTGTAATTGTGGATTATAAGGATGATGCAACAGCTTTTAACGGCAAGAAAAAGGGCACAATCATGGGAAAGGGCATTGTGAACAACAAAATGTCTAATTACCTGATGCAGATTCTGGAAGCAAAGGGTGTGCCAACCCATTTTGTGGAAGAGCTTTCAGACCGTGAAACAGCTGTTAAAAGAGTTACAATCGTTCCGCTTGAGGTGATTATCCGCAACCGTGCAGCAGGCTCTATCTGCAAAAGATTAGGCCTTGAGGAAGGAATGGATTTCATTGCACCGTCTATTGAATTTTCCTATAAGTGCGATGAGCTGGACGATCCGCTTATTTCAGAATATCACGCAATTTCCTGCGGCTTTTCCACAAGGGAAGAAGTAGACACAATCAAGGAAATGGCATTTAAGGTTAATGATGTGCTTAAAGAATATTTTGCTTCCATCGGTGTTGAGCTTATTGATTTCAAGCTTGAGTTCGGCAAGACATCAAACGGCACAATCGTGCTTGCTGATGAAATCAGCCCGGATACCTGCCGTTTCTGGGATATTGAAACCCATGAAAAGCTGGATAAGGATCGTTTCCGCCGTGATCTCGGCGGTGTGGAAGACGCATATGCAGAAATGATGAAAAGGACAGGTCTTGAAAAATAATGCCGAATAATACTTATAATTCTCCGTTCAACGCACGCTATGCCAGCAAGGAAATGCAGTATATCTATTCTCCTGATTTTAAATTCAAAACATGGAGAAAGCTCTGGATTGCACTTGCAGAGGCTGAAAACGAGCTTGGACTGAATGTTACAAAAGAACAGATTGAAGAGCTTAAGGCGCATGCAGATGAAATTAATTATGATGTGGCCCGGGAATATGAAAAGAAATTCCGCCATGATGTAATGAGCCATGTGCATGCTTACGGCGAGCAGTGCCCGAATGCAAAGGGCATCATACACCTTGGTGCCACAAGCTGCTATGTGGGCGATAACACGGATGTTATTACTATGCGTGAAGCATTGCTGCTGATTAAAAAGAAGCTGGTAAACGCCATTGCCTGTGTTGCAAAATTTGCAGATGAATATAAGAATATGCCCTGCCTTGGTTTTACCCATTTTCAGCCTGCCCAGCCCACAACAGTCGGCAAAAGGGCAACGCTCTGGCTTATGGATCTTGTAATGGATTACGAAGAAGTCAACCATGTGCTGGATACCCTGATGTTGCTTGGCTCAAAGGGTACAACGGGCACGCAGGCTTCCTTCCTTGAGCTTTTTAACGGCGACCATGAAAAATGTAAGGAGCTTGACAGAAAGATTGCAGAAAAAATGGGCTTTAAAGCCTGTTTCCCTGTAAGCGGTCAGACATATGCCAGAAAGTTGGATACAATTGTATGCAACTGCCTTGCGCTGATTGCACAGTCCTGCTGCAAATTTTCCAATGATTTAAGACTGCTTCAGAATCTTAAGGAAATTGAAGAACCATTTGAGAAAAATCAGATTGGTTCATCTGCGATGGCTTATAAACGCAATCCTATGAGAAGTGAAAGAATTGCTTCGCTTTCACGCTATGTTATGATTGATGCGCTCAATCCGGCATGGACAGCATCTGCTCAGTGGTTTGAGAGAACACTGGATGACAGTGCAAACAAGCGTGTTTCCGTTGCAGAAGCCTTTCTTGCAACGGACGGAATTCTGGATTTGTATATCAATGTTACAAGCGGACTGGTTGTTTATCCGAAGGTTATTGAAGCACGCCTTATGAGCGAACTTCCGTTCATGGCAACCGAAAATATTATGATGGATGCCGTGAAAAAAGGCGGCGACAGACAGGAGCTTCACGAAAAAATCCGTGTGCATTCCATGGCAGCGGGCGCTGTTGTTAAGGTTGAGGGCGGCCGGAATGACCTTGTGGACAGAATTGCTGCCGATCCTGCCTTTATGATGACGAAGGAAGAAATACTGGCAGTTATGAAGCCTGAAAACTTTGTTGGCAGAGCGCCGCAGCAGACGGCTGATTTCCTTGCAGAAACTGTGCAGCCTATTCTGAATGAAAATCAGGATTTGCTTGGAATAGATGTTGAAATCAATGTTTAATTTTTCATAAAGCAAAAAGCATCGGCTATGCCGATGCTTTTTTACTTTAAAAGTGGATTGTTTTTATTTACGGAATATCTATTGTTCAGAATAAAATATTAACACATAAGTATTCGAATTGCCAACATATGTATTCAAAATTCGCTGAAAAACAGCATAAACTAAAAACAGAAATATTTTTGGGGAGAAGTTTATGTTTGTTTCTACGCTTGATTCATTGATTGTGGGAGAGGTTATAGCTGAATTCCGAAAGAAAAAGGGAATCAGCCAGGAGGTTTTAAGCGGCCTTGCTGATATCGGAAGAACACATTTAAGTGCGATTGAACGGGGCGAAAGAAAACCCACGCTTGAAACACTTTACAGAATTTCAACAGCGCTTGATATGAAAATGAGCGATATTATTCTGGAAATTGAAAAACGGCTGTAAAATTTATACAACAGCCGATATGGAAAAACAGCTGCATCTGAACGATACGGCTGTTTTCCTTTATAAGATTAAATCAGCAAATGCTTTCAGCTGCATAAAACCCTGGGTGATTTCATCAGCAAGCTCCGACGAAAAAACTTTGCTGTTTACTGCTTCTTCTTTTGCTATATAAAATGTTTTTCGGTTCAAAAAATCATTCAGTGTATCTTCGCTGATTTCAGGATAATGATTCACTTTGTATTTCTCGCCGATAATGTTAAAACCGTTTGCTTTTACTTGCTTCAAAACGGCTTTTGCCTTATTTGGTGTATCCATCAATTTATCTTTTGTTTCCTGAAATCCCGCTGCAGTCTGCTTATAAATTCGCAGTCCGTAGGAATAGTAATCCGCGCCCATATCAAAATACAGCCCTGCAATATCTTTACTTTTTCCGCTCTGCCTGAATCTTAAATACATATATTCTTTAAGCGGTGTGTTCGGAGAAAAGCGTCTGTCAGTATAGGGAGAAGAAATGCAGCGGGAAGGCCTTGTTTCAAAGCACGGATGAACTGCGCAGGCTACAGGCAGCAAATCAAGATAAAGTCTGTTCAGCGGTGCGGTTATATATTTTTTGTATTTAATACTGTTTTTATTCTGATTTTCAATAGTATTGCTGAAAGGTGAATTAAAAAATTGATAAATCCCTTCGGGA
This sequence comes from uncultured Eubacterium sp., assembly GCA_910584985.1. Taxonomy (GTDB): domain Bacteria; phylum Bacillota; class Clostridia; order Oscillospirales; family Acutalibacteraceae; genus Eubacterium_R. The sequence continues at coordinate 6,999 of CAJUDJ010000038.1, forward strand.
ATCCGTTAAACTGTCCCATAGTTGATTTCCTTTATTTCATATGAAAAACATTGCTGCCTGAAATAACGCCCATTCCTGAAGGCCCGCTCTTTTTATTTATGCCGCTGTAGAAAAGGTAATATCTGTCCTCTGCATACAGAAGGCAGGAGCGGTAAATGCCCTTATTGTCCCATGCACTTTTTTCTGCAGAGGGTGTCAGAAGCAGTTTTGCCTTGCTCCAGCTTTCATTATCAGGGGAGCAGGCATAAAACAACGGCATCACCGTGCGGTTATTTGTGCCTGCAAGATTAGCCGAAAGCGACATTTCATAACCTTTTGGAGTGTGAATCACATCAAGATGCCAGCTTGTATAGATAGGGGTTTCATATTCCATTCGAAATGCCTTTTTATCTGTCCAGTTCTTTCCGTTTTTGCTTTCCCTGTATTCCACGGCATAACCGTTTTTCTGATTGATTGCCCACATTTTATATGTTCCGTTTTCATAAAGCAAAGCGGGGCTTAATGCATCCTCTTTATACATATCAAAAACAAGCATATCTTCAGCAGCAGTCCAGTTTATGCCGTTTTCGGTTGTTTTTCTTCTTAAAGATACGGCACTGTTGTTGCGGTTATAATTTCTCCACCAGCATTCAAGCCGTTTTGTGTCCGTGTTATAAACAAGTTCTGTATCCGAATTATAGCTTATGCCGTGTTTATAATCTTCAGGCACGGGCTCAAGCGGATTTTTGAAGCCCTTCGGCTCTTCCCAGTTTTCTAAATCATTGCTTGCTGCGATATGCGGATTTTCCCAGAAATCATTGCAGTTTTCATACGGTGTATAGGCCATCCAGTATTTATATCCGTTCCAGCCGTCTTTAAAATACAGAACGGACGGGTGATAATTTTTTATGTTTCCGTAAGCATTCCCGATTTCAAGCGGCTTTGCAGCATTTTTATTTACTGCTCTTATATTGATTATGCAGGTTTCGGTTTTATTTCCCGAAACTGCATAAAGAATGGCAGAACCCTCTTTTTTTCCATATACTTTGCCGTTTTTGATTTCAGCGGCAGAGCTGTCTGAAGACCGCCATGTGATATTTTCTGCGGCAGCTTCGGTTATGCCAAGCAAATCAAGTGCTTCATTTTCACTGATTGTGCATCTGTGATATTTCAGCAGCGGCATCTCCGAAGGTGATTTTGTGCCGGGCGGATTATTTTCTTTTTCGGATTCGGTGATCCATTCTGTTTCTATATAACCTGTTTTAATTTTATTTTCGGAATAATAGATTGCCCTGCACCATTTGCCGCTTTTGGCGGTTATTTTTATTTCATCGTCTTTGTAAAGCTGCTCTTCGGACAAGGAAAAGAAAGTGGGCTGCAGTTTTATTTTGCAGTCTGAAACGGCAACAGCTTTGCAGGGCATAAAATGGTTTTCCGTTGTATATGTTTTTATTTCTTTTAGATTTGCCGCTGCAGCAAGCTGAACAGCTGCTGTAAAAACAAGTATTGCAGCCGTTAAAAATATAAATAAACCTTTTTTTATTGCTTTTGTCATGTTTGATCCTTTAAAACCAAATCTGCTGTGTAATATTGTTTATTTTCCATTCGCCGTTTTCCCGGATATACTGAATATACAGAATGCCGCAGTCCTTTTTTTGTGCGGTATATTCTTCGCCGTTGAAATCTCTGTTTTCTGCAGTATAGCTGTAATTGAACTGAAACGGAATATTTATTTCGGATGAAGCGGATAGTGCAACGGTTTCACAATCCGTCTGCGGTTCAAAATCAAAAGCCTCGGCTGCCGTTACGGTATATGCTTCGCCGATGTAAAAGGCTTTGCCAAGTTCATCGGTATAATTGTCAAAGCGGCTTTCTGTGAATTCAGCTGAAAACAGCTTTTTCAGAGCGGAATAATCCTGATGAACTGCCGCCTGCAGAATCATATTGAAATGCGACTCCGTAATGCTGCATAAGCTGTCAAAAGCATCTTTGGAAATTATCTGATTTATATGATACCCGGCAGTTTCTCCTTTATTTTTTACATTTATTTTATCTTCATACGGCAGGCACAGGCCGTTTTCGGATTTTAAGGAATAGGTGCCGGGCAAAAGGTATTTTATATTGAATATGATTCCTGAAGCGGTATTTTCGTCTGTTTTATATTGCTCTAAATCTTTTCCGTTCAGTGAAACTGCTGTTCCGTCAGGAGCACAGACAGTAAGGCCGGCGAACAGACTTTTATCCGGGCAGACAAGATATTTATTCAGCCCGAAAATACCTTTTTCCGAAATCTCCGCTTCCATATAAAAAGTGCCTTCGGAACTGTCCTCTGCAAGATAACTTACACTAAAGCACAGGGTTTTGTTGTTTTCCACGCTTATTCTTTCAATTCTGAAATCGGCAAGGTTTTTTTCCGTAAAACGAAACCCTGTAAAATTTTCTTTAAAAGCCTGTTTTGAAATAAATTCAGAATTTTTTACAGCCGAATAATTGTATACAGTTTCCAGATCATTGCTGTAAACAGCATGAATATATTCCGTAAGCAGTTTTTGGGGATGATACTGCGGTGAATGAAGTATAAAAACTGTAATTGACAGCGTGATTAAAATTGTTATGAATGCTGAAATTACAGCACTTTTATAAATTGTTTTGCTTTTCAAATGCATGCCTGAACACCTGCAGAATATCTGTTTTTCAAAAAATAAAAAACAGAAAAATTTTTTAATACCGTAAAAATTATATCAAAACATTTACAGCTTATCAACAAAATGAGTAATATAATTGAAAACTAAAACAAAATCTGCTATTATATATCCTTGAATGAAAGGGTGATTCGTTGGAAACGACTGAATACTTCATATATTTACTTTCCTGCCATCTAAACGCAACTGCACCTAAGGGTGAAAAAAGAATGGATTGGCAGCAGATTTATAATCTTTCCGAAAAGCATGGCGTTACTGCGATTATTGCATATGAAATAAAACAGCTGCGCAGTGAATTCCGCCCGGGCGGAACCATTGGTGCATGGTTTAACGAAAGCTTTGAAAACACAATCCACAGCCACAGGGCAAGGCTTCAGTCGCTGGCACTGCTTATTTCGGCTTTGTCGGAAAAAGGCATTATGCATGAGCTTTTCAAAGGCGTTGTGCTTAGAAATTACTATCCCTTCCCGGAGCTTCGTATCGGGGCAGATGCAGATATTCTGATTAAACCGGCAGATTATCTGGCAGCAGTTGAAGCTCTTCAGGAAAAGGGTTTTTCCGAAAAGCTTATTGAAAGCAATCATGCCGTTTTTCTGAATGAAAAGGATATTTTTGAGCTTCACACGGAATTTGAAAGTATAAATATCCAAAGCAAGATTTATTTTGCCACACCGTTTGACGATATAAGCAATGCATCCGGCTATACATATAAGCTCAAGCCGGTTTATCATCTGCTTTATCTTGTTTCACATATTGCCCATCATCTGCAGGCAGGCGGGGCAAGCATAAGAATGATTATGGATTTGGATGTGATTATCCGAAAATACCCTGAAATCAATATAAATGAATTTCTGATGCTGAGTAATAATATTAAAATCGGAAAAACGGCCGAAACGCTGCTGGCATTTTCAAGGAAAATCTTTAATACACCTGTTGTACTTCATTTTACTTTTGAGGATGAAGATACCCGGCCGCTGTTTGAAGATTATATTTCCACCTTTGTTTCAGGAAAGGTTTTCGGCAAGCCTGATACGGAACTGCAGGAAAACGGCAAAAAAAATGCAGCCGGTATAATATTAAATCTGTTCCGAAGGATAACCAAGCCAAAAGAGGATAAGGTATTATCCGAATATCAGCTACAGCTTATGGAAGAACTCGGAATCGATTCAGAAAGCATATAATAATTTATTAAAATAAATGAGGCAGGTTGTTCCTGCCTCATTTTTCTGTATTATGAACTGCTTTTAAAATATCAGCTTTAATGCAGATGGACTGTTGTTCTATTTCAGTCGGTCATTTTTTGCGGACAGTTCAATACATGCCTGTCTGTTTCGCTCCCTGCTCCTGCGTTTGCTCTCGTTTGATTTCTCCCTTTGTATCTTCTTGGCACAAGCAGGACAATACTTCGATATGCCAGAGCGGGGAACATATTCAACACCGCACACCGTACAATTCTTAGGCTTTAACGCTGTCCACCGCTTTGTGGGTGTGATATGTAATTCACCGAC
>CAJUDJ010000039.1 GCA_910584985.1 uncultured Eubacterium sp.
CACGTGTAACATTAAAGACCCTGCCAACCTCTTCAAGCGTTTTCGGGTTTCCGTCTTCAAGTCCGAAGCGTAGTGCAAGCACCTTTTCTTCTCTGGGTGTAAGTGTTTTCAGCACATCTGCAAGCTGTTCTTTAAGAAGGCTCATAGAAGCAGCATCTGCCGGGGCAAGCGCATCATCATCGGGAATAAAATCACCAAGGTGGGAATCTTCTTCCTCACCGATAGGTGTTTCAAGCGAAACAGGCTCCTGCGCAACTCTCAGAATTTCCCTTACCTTGTCCGTAGGCATTTCAAGATATTCGGCTATTTCTTCAGGCGTTGGCTCTTTGCCGTTCTGATGAAGCAGCTGGCTGTTTGCCTTTTTTACCTTATTGATAGTTTCAACCATATGAACAGGAATTCGTATGGTTCTTGCCTGATCGGCAATGGCACGGGTGATGGCCTGTCTTATCCACCAGGTTGCATAGGTTGAAAACTTAAAGCCCTTTGTGTAATCAAACTTATCAACGGCTTTAATCAGACCCATGTTTCCTTCCTGAATTAGATCAAGAAATTGCATTCCCCTGCCCACATACCGTTTTGCAATGCTTACAACAAGGCGCAGATTTGCCTCGGCAAGCCTTTTCTTTGCAACAGGATCGTCATCGGCTATACGGATTGCATATTCGATTTCCTCTTCAGGGGTAAGCAGCGGCACACGGCCTATTTCCTTAAGATACACTTTAACAGGATCATCCATTGCAGCATTGTCATTTGTTGCAACCGTGTCTGCAGCATCTGTATCCTTCGGCAAATCAACCTCAAGGGTGATTCCGTCAAGTGCTTCCGCCGAAAAATCATCAACAATGCTGATATTTGAGCCGTCAAGCAAATCATTCAGTTTTTCAAGCTCATCCACATCCAGATCAAGCTCAACGATAAGATTATCTATTTCCTGTGCTGTAAGATGCCCAACCGATTTTCCTTTTTCAACAAGCTTTTTGAAAGCATTGTTTTTCTTTTCCTCTGATACAGGCTGTGTTGGTGAAAGATTAATTTTATCCATAATATTCTCCTCGTTTTATGTATTTCCAAAAGCTTTTCTGAATTCATCATCGTTCATTTCAGAAGCAGATTTGCTGAATTTCTTATCATATTCCTCTGAAATAACCTTCATACAGTCAGAAAACTCCTCTTTAGAATCCGTGCTTTCCTTGCCTCTTGCAAGAATGCCCGAATATCTTCCGCATTCATCGGCTGTAAGCCTGTCGCCGAAATTGGTAATATCGGTATCTGCGCCGTTTGCAATATTTTCACAGATAAGACCAAACAGCTTTCTTATAAAGCCGCCCGAAAGGCTTTCTGCATTGAAATCACCCAGAAGCTTAAAGCAATCCGGATATTTAATCAGCAGATAAATCAGGCGTTCCTCCGCCTTATATTTTTTAACGGAGGTGCCGCTGTCATAAGTTATTCTGGCATTCTGCCTTATACTGTCATTAATAATGTTTTTATAGCCGACACGCTTATCTGAACGGCTTTTCCGCTTCATGTAAGCTTCCAGCTGTGCATTAAAGGTTCTTTTTTCAACGCCAAGCTCGTCAGAAAGCTTTGAAACATATAAATCTTTCTCAATCGGCGAGGCTTCGCCAAGAATTTTAATCACATCGTTTACAAAATCAATTTTGCCCTGCGTAGTATTCAGACTGTGCCGCTTGCGTAGCTCAAGGATTTTAAATTCAAGATCGCTTGATGCACCCTCCAGCATACCGCCGAACTTTTCAGCTCCGACCTTTTTTATAATTTCATCCGGATCTTTTCCGTACTGAAGCACAGGCACTTTGATTTTAATATCCGTCTGCTTAAACAGCTGAATGGCTTTCTGAAGTGCTTTCTGCCCTGCTTCATCGGCATCATATGCCAGAATAACCTCTCTGGCATATCTGCTTACCAAACGAACCTGCTCGGCCGTTAAAGCGGTTCCGCAGCCTGCAACAGCGTTTGTAAAACCTGCCTGATGCATAGCAATAACATCCATATAACCTTCGCACAGGATAATGCTGCTTTTTCCGCTGTCCTTTGCAAAATTCAGCCCGAACAGCTCGTTTGTTTTTTTATAGGCGAGCGTATCGCCCGTATTGATATATTTTGGCTTACTGTCGTCAAGCACCCTTCCGCCGAAAGCAATCACATTTCCCCTGACATCAATAATCGGCGTTATTACTCTGTTGCGGAAATTATCATAACAGCCCCTGTCATTTTTTCTGATAAGCCCCGCTTCCAGCATTTCGGAAACCGTAAAGCCTTTTGCTTTCATATGCTTTATCAGTGCATCGAACGATTGCGGTGCATAGCCAAGCCCGAATTTTGTGATTGTTTTCCGGGTAAGCCCTCTGTTCAAATAATAATCGAGGGCAGTCTTTCCGCCATCACTCAAAAGGCAGGAATGAAAAAACTTTGCAGCAGCCCTGTTCGCTTCAAGAACACGGCGGCGGCGCTTTGACAGGCTGTCGTCAAACCCATCGGCAGGCATCTGCATTCCTGCCCGCTCGGCAAGGTATTTAACAGCATCCATATAATCAAGATTTTCTATTTTTCTGATAAAGCCGACTGCATCTCCGCCTGCACCGCAGCCGAAGCAGTAAAATGACTGCGTTTCGGGATATACGGTAAAAGACGGTGTTTTTTCATTGTGAAACGGACATAGACCCACAAGTGTTGCACCGCGGCGCTTTAAGGTTACATAAGTTGAAATTATGTCCTCAATATCGGTTTTATATTTCAGTTCCTGTAAAAAAGAATCATTCAGCGGCATAATTTCAACTCCTTTCCTAATCCGCTCTGAACTGCGGAATAAATAAACTGCTGTAGGTTTCCAGCGCATATGTATCGCTCATGCCGGCAATATAATCACACACTGCCCTGTCCGCACCCTCGGCAGCGGCGATATTCTTATAAAGCTGCGGCATATTTTCAGGATAACGGATGAAAAACCGATAAAGCCGTTCAATAATATGCTCTGCCTTTTCATCCTCTTTTCTGCAAACATCGCTTGTGTAAACCTTTTTATTCATAAAACAGTGAAGCTCTGAAAAAGCATTTTCAAATTCCCTGCTCATTTTTATCTCATCCGTGCTGTTTTCAACTGTGTTGAAAACAAGCCTGTTTATACGCTCGGATTTTCTGCTGCCAAGTGTTTTTCTTAAACCTGAGGGTATATCCTCTTCACACATAATGCCTGCTCTTGCAGCATCGTCAATATCATGATTGATATAAGCGATTCTGTCTGCAAGGCGGATAACCTGCCCCTCAAGCGTAAAAGCCTTTTCGCCTTTTGTGTGGCAGCCGATTCCGTTGATAACCTCTGCTGTAAGATTAAGACCGGCGCCGTTTTTTTCTATCTTATTAACCACCCTGACACTTTGCTCATAATGCCTGAAAGCAAAGGAGGAAAGATGATCAAGCGCCCTTTCGCCTGCATGTCCGAACGGTGTGTGGCCCAAATCATGACCAAGAGCGATTGCTTCTGTTAAATCCTCATTCAGCCTTAGTGCCCTTGCAATTGTTCTTGCAATCTGCGACACTTCAAGCGTATGTGTAAGCCTTGTCCTGTAATGGTCGCCGTTCGGCGAAAGAAACACCTGCGTTTTATGTTTCAGTCTTCTGAAAGACTCACAATGAATGATTCTGTCCCGATCACGCTGAAAACAGGTTCTGATTGCGCATTCTTCTTCCCGAACCGCACGTCCAGCCGTGCCGGAAGAAAGGCAGGCTTTTCCGGACAATGTCAGCTTTTCATTGCTTTCTGCCCGTTCTCTGATAATTTTATCCAAAAAATCACCTTTTTATTACATTACTTAATATTTATACGCAATATAGTCAATAATCCCTTTAAAAAACTTAAAATTTTTATCTTGACTAAATATTTATTACAGTTTATCATCAAAAAGAGGTGTATTCAAATGATTTACGGCATACTTGCAGCAGCAATCCTTTTGTTTTTATTGTTCTGCTATTATCAGAACAATAAAATAGATATAACCGAATACAGAATTGAAAATAAAAATATAATAAACGATATTAAAGTTGCCCAGCTTTCCGATATGCATTCCAAACCGTTTTATAATGCAGCCGAAAAGCTCAGAGAAATAAGGCCCGATGCCATCATGATTACGGGGGATTATATCAATGATCACGGCAGAAATAAGGAAAAAATGCTTCAGCTGGGAAAAGAGCTGCTTACGATTGCACCTGTATTTTATATTACGGGAAATCATGAAAGGCGGCTTGCTTATTTCGAAGATTTAATGCAGGAGCTGCGCAAAATCGGATTTACCGTGCTTTTAAACGATATTTCCGAAGAAATAATCGGCGGCAATTCCATAACCGTGCTTGGACTGGATGAAAATCAGGCGGATTTTGATGATTATAAAGCACGAAAAAACGGAACCTTTGTATATAAAGATATGAAGCCTTATTTTGAAAAGCTTGATCATTGCGGCGGCTTTAAATTTGTTCTGAGCCACTTCCCCGAAAATTTTGAATATGTAAAAGAAAACAATTATGCACAGTATGATTTTGATATTCAGCTTTCCGGCCATGCCCACGGCGGCCAGTTTATTCTGCCGTTTATCGGCCCGGTTTTCAGCCCCGGTCAGGGCATTTTTCCGAAATATGCAAAAGGCTGCTTCGGTCAGCGACCAAAGCTTATCGTAAGCAGAGGACTTGGAAACGCTGAATTTCCGCTGAGGCTGTTTAATCATCCCGAAATCAATGTAATTCATCTGATTAAACCAAAGAAATAAACTGTGTTCCAATAAAAAATTCAACTGCCAAACATAAAGCATAGGAGAAAACAGGAGTATGAACCTGCACATCTCCTATGCTTTTGCAAATTTTTCACCGATTTCCTTTAAGCAGTATAGACCATTGCTTATATCCGTTAATTTTTCCTGAAGTGCTTCTTTTTTTTCGGCTTTTATGGAAAAGGAAACGGAAACCGAATCCGAAAAATCCGTACTTTCTATATTTGCATTAAAATCGGAAAGTAATATGTTGAGGCGCTCATAAAAGCTGTATTCAACAGAAACACTTAACACTTTGCACGGCGCCATGGTTATAATATGCCCTGCTTCAACGGCAATTTTTGAACCGTGGGAATATGCCCTTACAAGGCCGCCCGCGCCAAGAAGCGTGCCGCCGAAATATCGCGTTACAACCACACATACATTAACCAGATTGTTTTTCAGTATAACATCAAGCACAGGCACACCGGCAGTGCCCGATGGTTCGCCGTCATCACTGTAGCGCTGTATATTATTTTCCTTAAGCACATATGCATAAACATTATGGGTTGCATCCCAGTGCTTTGATTTAACCGAATGAATAAAAGAAACTGCTTCCTCCTGTGTTTCAACAGGCTTTACATAGCCGATAAATTTTGATTTTTTTTCAGTAAATTCGTCTGCGCTTTCAAATTCAACCGTTTTATATTCCTTCATAAAAAATCCCTGCTTATCACAGTATTCTAAAATAACGAATAAAAAAGGCAACGATACACCGTTGCCTTAATCATTTTGTTTAGTTCTTTTTGCCGTATCTTCTGTTGAATCTGTCTACACGACCGCCTGTATCAACAAGCTTCTGCTTACCTGTAAAGAAAGGATGACACTTTGAACAGATATCAACTTTTAACTCGCCTTTTGTGCTTTTTGTTTCATATGTTGCGCCGCAGGCACATTTCACTGTGCAAGTATCGTAGTTAGGATGAATTCCGTCTTTCATTGTTTTCACCTCTTTGCAATAATGTCATAACATTTGGAATAATACCACAAACCCGATTAAAAAGCAAGTGTTTTTTTAAAATTATTTATAACAACAGACTTTTCCGAGTTTAAATGAATATAAAACGGCTTCCTTAACCTTTTTGCCGAGTGCTTTTGAAACGGCATTTCTGTAAAAAGCAATCTGATTTTTATACATGCCCAGCAGCTGATTTTCGTTTTTAACCCTGTCTGTTTTATAATCCACAAGCACAAGCTCTCCGTTTTCCTCAAAAATACAGTCTGCAATACCCTGCACAAGAATTTCTTCATCACTTTCTATATTCTCTATTTCCCTGAGTTTAACAAATGAAGAAATTTTAAATTCCCTGTAAAGCTTGTCGGCATGAAATATTCTTTCGGCAAAATTCGAATGAAAAAGTGCATTCAGCTCTGCTCTGCTCAGACTTTCTGCCTGTTCGGCTGTAATAAAGGCATTATCCGCAAGGCGTGATATTTCATCTTCAAGATGCTCTTTTGCGTTTCCGTAATCACAGAACTGCATAAAGCTGTGCATTGCCGTTCCCTTTTCGCCGGGTGTCATTCCGTCCTTATTCATAAATGCGGGCCTTGAAGATGCAAAATAATCAAAACCCTTAACACTGTCATCCAGACTAGAGGCAGTTCTCTTAGCGGCAACACCTGCAAGTGCCCGGTTTTCATACAGATAGGATATTCTTTCTTCAATTTCGGAAACGATTTCCTTATTTGGCTCTGCTTTTCGGACTTCACATACTTTCTCCGTTTCATCAACCGCATCTATGATTTCAATATCAAGCGGAAAATCAGCCGCAGCTGTTTTCACAGTTGTTTCAGACAGTTCCCGTAATTTACCGCCGCTTTGATGCATTAGCGCCGAAAGCAATATAAAATCACCATCACAGCCTATGCTGCGGCACTGATAAGGCGAAAGGCCATCATCGGTAAGCTTTGCAGCAAGCCTTTTTATTTTTGAATCCAACTTATCAACCGTAATAAAGGTTATAAACTGTTCTTTAGCCCTTGTTAAAGCAACATAAAGCACACGCAGATTTTCACTCATCATGGCATACTTATTAAGGCTTTTCAGAACCGCATATGGAATTGTGCTGTAATTATAAAGCATTTCCTCATTATGCACCTTCAACCCGATTCCGAATGCGGAATGAATCAGAAGCTGATCCGTTAAATCAAGCATATTATATCTTCTGGCCGCACCGGCAAGAATAACCACAGGAAATTCCAGACCTTTTGAATGATGAACACTCATAATGGAAACGGCATTTTCGGCGGCTGCGCTTAAAGCTGCGCTTTCTATGCCCTTCTCGCTTTGTGAAACCTTATCTACAAGCCGCATAAATGCGGTAAGCCCCACACTGTCCGAAGCATCAAAGGAAGCGGCGAATTCTATAAATCTTGCAATGTTCCTGCATCGCTGCTCTGCATTTCCAAGTGCATTTACAAAAGCATAAATGCTTTTAAATTCACAGATATAGCGAATAAAGGAAGAAACCGACATGGTTACGGAAATTTTTCCGAGCATATCTATTTCATTAAGAAACGCTTTAACCTTTTCGGATTCGGAATGCACAACGCTTGTATAAAGATTAGACTTCAAATTGTTATTTTCTGTTTTGATTTGTGCCATTTCATCCGCCGAAAAGCTGTAAAGCGGCGACATCATTACGGAAAGCAGCGGAATATCCTGCATCGGATTATCAATAACGCTTAAAAGGGACAGCAGAATTTTTATTTCATTGCTTTCAAAAAGATTGGAGGCATTATCGGCAATTACAGGAATTCCGAAAGCGGTTAAAACCGCATTGTATTTTTGAATATGATTTTTCACAGAACGCAGAAGAATCGCAAAATCACCGTACTGTATCGGCCGATAGCAGTCGCCGTCCTTGACCATCTCACCGCTTTCAACCTTGCTGCGTATTGTTTTTGCAATATAAAGTGCTTCGTTCTCATCAAATTCTGCACCTTTTGTGTTCTGAAGAATTTTAATCTGTGCGCTCGGAACACTGCTTTTTGAATAATCAGCACCGTAATTCAGAAATTCGTCCCTGTTATAATCAATTTCGCCCACCTTGCTGCTCATAAAAGCAGAAAAGATATAATTTACATAGCTGCATATATCTTCCCGTGAACGGAAATTTTTATCTAAAATAATTTTAGCATTTTCCTTTTGTGTTTCCCTGTTGTAATATGCAAAACGGTTTCTTTTCTGAATAAAAATCTGCGGCATTGCCAGCCGGAAGCGATAAATGCTCTGCTTGACATCGCCAACCATAAAACAGTTCTTTCCGTTTGAAAGCATGGAGTAAATCAGCTCCTGTGCTTCATTTGTATCCTGATATTCATCAATCAGAATTTCATAAAAATCATTCTGAAGATCGGCAGCAATTTCAGATTTAATAACATTGCCGTTTTCATCAAAATCAGAAAGCAGCCTGATGGCAAAATGCTCAATATCAGAAAAGGAATAACCGCCCCGTTCTGCTTTCAGGGAAAGCAGTTCAGCATCAACCGCTTCCATAAGTTCACAAAGCTTTTCGAAAAGCGGATAAAGCAGTTTCATATCCTCTGTATAATCCGCCTGCCCTGCGCAGAAAAAAGCCGTTAAATCCTCTTTAACAATGCCTTTATAAATATCACGCTTTGCGCTGAGCTCTGCCTTTACAGGTGATTCATATCCTCTTTTGTTCGCAAGTCTGGAAAAAGAAACATTTTTAAATGCAGTGATAATTTCATCCCAGCCCTGATCAAGAGCAGAAAGAAGGCAATCATAAACCGAAAGATCATCGGCAAGATTAGCGGAATAGCCGTCAAACAGAAGATCATCCGGCTGCAGCAAATCCCTGCATTTTAAAATAAGCTCTCTGCCGTATTCAAGAGATGCTTTCATTTCTTCAATCAGATAGGAATACCAAACACTTTTTTCAAGCGGAATATCAGGGTTATAAAGCTCCGCCATCTCCCTCAGCCATCTGAATGGAAACGGCTGTGCATAAATATATGTATATATTTTTTTTATAACCGAAACAAAGGCAGAATCATCCTTTGGCTGCGAAAAAAGCCGTGCAAGGCTTAAAAATATTTCGTCGCCTTCAGCATAATAGCTTTCAAGCACGTTATCTATTGCGGAATCGGAAAGAATATTCAGCTCTGCCTGGTCAAGAACCGTAAAATCCTGACCGATTCCAAGATTAAAGAAATGATCCTTAACCAGATTAAGGCAAAACGAATCAACTGTACATATTTTTGCACAGGAAAGCAGCGACATCTGCCTTTGCGCATTTACATCCTGCGGATTTTCGGTAATCATATCCTCCAGCTTTGCTGCGATTCTGGATTTCATTTCTGCGGCTGCGGCATTTGTAAATGTAACAACAAGCAGATTGTCCACATTAACGGGATTTTCCTTATCCGTTATAATATTTTTAACTCTTTCAACAAGAACGGCTGTTTTTCCCGAACCTGCAGCAGCGGAGACGAGAATATTTCCGTTTCTTGCGTTTATTGCATTTTTCTGTTGCTGTGTCCACTGCGGCAAGCTTATTCCTCCTTAAGTTTTTTAAGAACCTCTTCATCGGAAAGGTCTTCGGCTTCTCTGTTTTCAATCATTCTTCGGCTTGCACAAACCGATGCATAATCGCAGAATTCGCAGGTTTTATCATGATTTTTTCCGTTTATCGGATTTTGTTCTATATTACCGTTTTGAAGCAGATTTCCCATCTCCGCAATCAGCTTTTCCACATTTCTGCTGATTGTTCCGAGCTCCTCAAGCGAAGCAAAACATCCCGATATACCATTTTTCTTCGTAAATTTAACAGGAATATAATTTCCCTTAAGGTCCTTCTCCATGGATTTAAGAATATCATGCTCTTCATCATAAAGCACAAGGCCCTTCATTTTAAATTCCC
>CAJUDJ010000040.1 GCA_910584985.1 uncultured Eubacterium sp.
AAATACTGGTACAGACATACAGACGGTTCCTACACAAAGAATGATTGGGAATACAGAGCCAACCAAGAATCGAACCCAATAGCCAAAAACAAACCGTTTTCGCACCTAACGCCATTTTTTGCCTTGCTATACGACAGTATACCTGCGTCAAAGAAATGACGCTATGCACAAAAAACGGATTGTTTTAGGTGCGATGCAGTTTAAATCATTCAAATTTTTGGTCAGACAAGGCACAATTTTCATCGCATACTCCTGTATTCGATGAAAATTTAACGAAGTATCAGTAAAAATTTGTTGATTTAAACCTTATTTTGTTCGACTCTTGGTTGGCTAAACGGCAGCTGGTATTTTTTTGATGCAAACGGTTGGATGCTGAGCAATCAGTGGCTGAAATGGGACGGGGACTGGTATTTCCTGAATCCCAGCGGCGTAATGCATACGGGCTGGCTTAAGGACAACGGCAAATGGTATTATTTATCCTCCCGCGGCATTATGCAGACAGGATGGATAACTGTTGGCGGCAAAGAATATTTCCTGTGGGATGACGGGCATATGCACATTGGCTGGCTGGAGCGATGGAACGGAACCTTTTATTTGAATTCGGACGGCTCAATGCAGGTTGGCTGGGCAAAAATCAGCGGCAGCTGGTATTACTTTGAAACCAGCGGTAAAATGAGAAAAAGTAAATTATCAGAAAAACAGCGTAATTATTACTTTGATAATTCCGGAAGACTCTGCAAAACGGAAATATTAATAGAAAGAGTACAGCAAAGGTATAACCAGTGGTGTTGGGCGGCTTGTTCGGAAATGGTTGGGACATATACTATAAATAACGCAACCATAACACAAACGGATATTGTAAAAAAAATCCATGGTTCTCTTTTAGATAAAAGCGGAACAGCTTCCGATGTTGTAAATGCAATTAAATATGCTTCAAACTACACGAAAAATCCAACTTCTTTATTAGGGTCTTTAAGTTATTCGCAGGTAGTTGACAAGCTTGATGCAAATCATCCAATTGTAATCGGAATATTATGGAACGGCGGGGGCGGTCATATGGTGGTCTGTTCCGGTTATGACAAAAACACTAAAAAAGTACAGATAATTGACCCATGGAAAAATTGTGCAACAAATTATTATAGTTTTCAAGAAATCTGCCTTGGCGTAGAATTACAATCAGGTAGTGGTTACTGTAATGAAATGGTAGTTTATTAAGGAGGTTCATTTAATGAAAAAAACAATCTGTATATTAACATCATTTTTATTATTATTTTCTATCTGCTTTTCTGCCTTTGCACAAACAGACTATTCAAAATTATATGAAGATGCAATTGATTTAAAACCGGTGGAAAATGAAATTTTAGAGGAACTTAGCAATTCAATATTTTATGAAGAAGAAAAACATTTAACTTTAGAGAATCTTGACAATGACGGCATATTAAAAATATATAATGGTTCCGATTGGCTGAAGAGAAACAGTCTGAATCTTGAGGAATTAAATCATTTAAGACAGAATTCAGATTGGTTCTACAGATTATATTTTTGTTTTGAAAATTTATTTATTAACTCTACTGTTACAAAAGGTCGGGAGATAACGGAAGAAGTAAGAGAAACGATGAATAAAGAAGATTTAGAAGTACTGGAAAGCATTGTTGGAAAATGGCATGTGCAAAGCTATGGCTATGATGCTCCCAAAAATGAGAATTATAAACATAATTTGGAAAATATTTTAAAAAACAGCAATATTAATTATTCAAAAGCGTATTTTACAGCATATTTAAGCGGTAATATACACTTTGCTGCAATATTGGTTGATGAAAATTCTGAAATAAAATTCAAGATTTTTGAAGGCGTTGTTAATGATGAAATAATAACCTGCGATAATTCTGATGATACGGTTTATACTTTTGAAGAAATTAAAGAAATTGCTGCACAATTTGTTCCGTCTGAACCCGGTTATTATGATGGTGTAGATGTTAATATAATTCAATCTCCAAAGCATACTGCAACCATAATCGGCTGTGCATTGGCAGGGGCAGTCATTATACTTGCAGCTGCAGCCGCTTCTGTAATTGTTTACAAAAAGAAACATAAAAAGATAGAAACAATAAATTTTGAATAACTGTATTTGTTTGCTGTTCAGCAAATTGCGGCAGATAAATAAAATTAAAAAAAGGGTGATTTTGTGAAAACAAAGGCAAAACAAATACTATGCGTGCTGCTGTTAAACAGTATACTTTTAACAGTTGTGTTTTCAGCGCCTGTTGCTTTGGCAAATGAGGAAGCATTCACGGAAAGGCACTTGAAGAATTAATGAGTTTTGATGAAGCTGTTGCTCTGATTGACAGCAATCATCCGTTTGTTATAAATATGGAATGGAATTCGGGCGGCAAACATGCGGTTGTCTGTTCCGGATACAATTTGGATACTAAACAGATTCAGATAATTGACCCATGGGGAAATAATGAAACCCAATATTACAGTTTTGATGGGATTTGCAACGGTGTTTATATAAACGGAAACCGAGGTCATGCCGATTCGATGGTTATTTATTAGGAGGGATATATATGAAAAAATTATTTTCTTTACTGACAGCTGTTTTCTTTATTTTAATCAGCAGTTTTACCGCATTTGCGCAGGAGTATAATTCTGAAATTTTTGATAATGCAAGTGAATTAAAGATAAGCGAAGAAAAATTGATTGATGAATTAAACCGTTCACTTGGATATAATTTTGAAATACCTCTTTCTGCGGACGATTTTGATTATAGCCAATTTATAAAAATTTATGATGCCGAATATGCTCTGAATAAAGACGGTTTAAATATTGATAATGCTGAAAAGTTAATCAACCCGTTAAATTACTTTTACAGTGCATATATCGATTATGAAAATAAACATATAATAGCTACGATTGTAAAAGACGATACAGCAGCGAAAGAAGGATGGCGTATTTCCAGCTGCGGATGCCAAGAGCAAGACAGTCCTAATTCTAAGCAGGACATTATAAACGTTATAAACAACACTGGCAATAAATATTCAAAAATACAGTTTGTTGCCTGTCCCAGCGGAAATATAAATTTTGTTGCTATGCTGATTTCTGAAAGCGGAGAGGTCCAGTTTAAAATTCTGGATGGTGCTATTGATGAGGAATTTGTTAATGTTCATACAGATGATAAATTTTACACTTTTGAGGAAATAAAGGAAATTGCAGCACAGTTTGTTGTTGATGAGGAAAATCCTATCGGAGGCACAGCATCAGTAAACATATTCGATAATCCGGCAATCATAATCGGCTGTGCATTGGCAGGGGCAGTGCTCATCATTGCAGCCGTAACAGCAGCAGTTATTCTTTCAAAAAAGAAAAAACAGAAAGCTGCTGAATTTAATAATTAAGCTTTTAGGCTTAAAAAAATATACAAACCGTGTTTAACTACTTGCCAACTTCCTTCGTAAGTGGTAAAATATTAGGCTGAAACAGAATTAAACTTTTCCTTCGTTCTGTTTCAGCCTATAAATTTTTTGAAGGTGATGAATTTTGAGCGAAAGAAAAAACATTAAAAATATAGCAATTATTGCTCATGTTGACCACGGCAAAACCACACTTGTGGATGAGCTGCTGCATCAGAGCGGCACGTTCCGTGAAAATGAAGCGGTGGACGAGCGTGTGATGGACAGCAATGACCTTGAAAAGGAAAGGGGAATAACAATCCTTTCCAAAAACACGGCCATTCACTACAAAGATACGAAAATCAATATTGTTGACACACCCGGCCATGCCGATTTCGGCGGCGAGGTTGAGCGTATTTTAACCATGGTTGACGGCGTGTTGCTTCTTGTGGATGCCTTTGAGGGCTGTATGCCGCAGACCAGATTTGTGCTGAAAAAGGCACTCGGCTTACATAAAACACCGCTTGTTGTGGTGAATAAGATAGACAGAGATGGCGCAAGACCCGATGAAGTGATTGACGAAGTGCTTGACCTCTTCATTGAGCTTGGTGCTGATGATGATCAGATTGAATTTCCCGTTATCTATGCATCTGCAAGAAACGGCTATTCAAGCACGGATTCCTCCGTTCGTGAGGGGGATATGCGTCCGCTGCTGGATGCAATTCTTGAATATATTCCATCACCTGAGGGCGATGCTGAAGGCCCTGCACAAATTCTTTTTTCCTCCCTTGAATATGATGATTATATCGGCAGAATCGGTGTTGGCAGAGTAGAAAGAGGCACAGTTAAGGCAAATGCACCTTATGTGCTCTGCAAGCAGGATGACAGCCGGGAAAATATCCGAATAACCAAGCTGTATCAGTTTGAGGGGCTTAAAAGAGTGCCCTGCACGGAAGCTACTGTGGGGGATTTAATTTGTGTGGCAGGCATTCCAGATCTGAACATAGGTGAAACAGCATGTGATCCCGATTGTGTTGAACCGCTTCCGTTTGTAAAAATAGACGAGCCTACCATCAGTATGAATTTCATCGTAAACGATTCGCCGTTTGCAGGCAGAGAGGGTAAATTTGTTACAAGCCGTAACATTCGTGAACGCCTTTTCAAAGAGGTGGAAACCAATGTTTCCATGCGTGTTGAGGAAACGGATTCCATGGACACCTTCAAGGTCAGCGGCAGGGGCGAGCTCCACCTTTCCATACTGATAGAAACCATGCGCCGTGAAAACTATGAATTTCAGGTTTCGCGCCCGCAGGTTATTATGAAAAAGGATGAAAAAACAGGGCAGACGCTTGAACCTGTTGAGCTTGCGATTATTGAGGTGCCGGAAGAATATGTTGGCTCTGTTGTGGAAAAGCTTTGTTCTCGCAAGGGTGAAATTGCCGTTATGGACACACGCACAACAGGCATGACGCATCTGGAAATCAAAATTCCTTCCAGAGGGCTTATCGGCTACAGAAGCGAGTTTTTAACCGATACAAACGGCAATGGCATTATGAACCAGCTCTTCAATGGGTTTGAACCGTATGCCGGTGATATTGCCACAAGAACAAGAGGCTCTATTATTGTTCACGAAACAGGCACAACAACGGGTTACGGCCTTTGGAATACACAGGACAGAGGCAGACTTTTCGTTGGACCGGGTGTGGATGTTTACGAGGGTATGATTGTTGGCGAATGTGCCAAGAATGAAGATATCATCTGCAATGTGTGCAAGAAAAAGCACGTTACCAATACACGTGCAAGCGGTTCTGACGAAGCATTGAAGCTTGTGCCGCCAACCACGCTTTCACTTGAACAGAGCATGGAGTTTCTTGCGGATGATGAGCTGCTGGAGGTTACGCCGAAATCCATCAGGCTTCGCAAAACCATTCTGGATAAGCAGCTTCGCTTAAAGGCTGAAAGCAGAAAGAAATAATATAATCTAAGGGATGTGATGATATGAACGATAAAGCAGGTTTATATATTCACATCCCTTTTTGCACAAATAAATGCCCGTATTGTGATTTTTATTCCGTTACTTATGAAAAAAAAGCTGCTGAAGCGTATGTTCAGCAGGTTACGGCGGAATTTGAAAAATACAGGGGTGCTGCATTTGACACTGTGTATTTCGGCGGCGGCACACCAAGTATTTTAGAGCCTGAGTGGATTGGAAATATTCTTCATTCGGCACGGAGTTGTTTTGATGTAGACAGGAATTCTGAAATTACCATCGAGTGCAACCCAAGCAAAAATCTTGAAAATGATTTTAAAAAATATGCCGGTTACGGCATAAACAGAATATCTCTTGGTATGCAGAGTGCAGTGAAAAGTGAACGGATGGCGCTGGGCAGAAGAGCAGGCAGAGAAGAAATAGCAAAGGCAGTAACAGATGCAAAAAACGCAGGCATTACAAATATAAGCCTTGATTTAATGCTCGGCACGCCGAAGCAGACCTTTGTCGGGCTTGAAGAAACCTTTGTGTTTATTGAACAAATGCAGGTTTCCCATATTTCAGCCTATATGTTGAACATTGAGGAAAACACACCCTTTTATAAAATGCAGAACAAGCTGGAACTGCCGGATGAAAATGCAGCTTCCGATATGTATCTTATGGCGGTGGAAAAACTTGAACAAATGGGCTTTCAGCAGTATGAAATCAGCAATTTTGCAAAACCGGGCTTTGAAAGCCGGCACAACATGAAATACTGGCAGCTTATTCCTTATCTTGGAATCGGAAAATCGGCGCATAGCTTCTGGAACGGCAAACGGTTTTATTATGACCGTGATTTCAACTTTGCAGAGGACGGTGTCGGCGGCAGCGTTGAAGAACAAATTATGCTTGGGCTCAGATTAAAAAGAGGCATTAAAAAATCCCTTATAAAAAGGGATTTATCGCCTTATATAAAAGCAGGTTATATGGAGGAAAGCGGGGAAAATATTTCTTTTACTCCAAAAGGCTTTCTAGTTTCAAATACAATTCTTACTGAAATTTTGTAAAAAACTATTTTTATACACTTTTATTCTGCCATTTTATCTGCTGGTCTTTTATAAGCGGATACAAAATCAGCGTTTCGCTGTTTAAATCCTCACTGTTCATATCAATGGCGGTAAGCTGCCGGTTTTCATAGGTGGTATAATAATAGATTCCTTTATCGGCATTGCAGCAGGAGGTGTAAAGTGTTTTTTCATATAAACCGTTTTCAAGGCGCACACAGCCGTTCTGCTGTTCAACAGAGCCTAAGATATGAAAAAACTGGCTTACGCTGTCCGCTTCCTTTTTTGATGAAACGGAATTCATTTTTGTAAAAGCCGCTTTCACAAAGCGGGATTGCGAGGACAAATCACCGGGCAGCCCTAAGGCACCCATTCCAAGGCTGTATACATTAAAGTTTATTTCTTTTGAAAAATTGTTTTCGGGCTTTTTGCTTGAAAGATGCATATAATTATTCAGATTGTGCAGCTGCATTTCAAACGGCGGATTGTTTGTTAAAATACCTACGGGGTTTTTATGAATTTTAAGACCGCCTTTCATCGGTTCAACCGTTAAAGCCCTGTTTTTATCGGCAATCAGCCAATGAAGCGGTGCATTTTGCAAATTTTTGCTGAAGGGAATATCGACAAGCTCTGTTTTTTCGAGAATCTTTTCCGCTTCATCGACATCTGCACACCTTAATAATATCCATGGTATAAATTCAAACGGTGCAATATTGTGCTTTTCATTTGAAGAATTCTGGCTGTAATATGCGTTATACGGAAAATTCAGCCCTGCCATGCAAAGCCCCTTTTCATTTACAGCATCATAATAAAGCGGCTGATTATCAAAAACGGCGGCCATTCCGATTATTGCATAATGCTTTTCGGATTTTGCTTCGGTTCTGAAAGCAAAAGGGAATTTTCTTGGCGTTATGACGAGCAGTTCATTATAGGAACGCTCAATATCCAGTGTTCTTCCGAAATAAAAATCCTTGGTTTTATAGGTTGCTGCTGTGCACATTTAAATCCATCTGCCTTTACAAAAATCCGATTACAGGATTAGTATTGCTTTTTTATTCAGAATTATTGGATTTTGCCGTAAAAATTAGCAATGCAACTGCCGGTTGACAAATTGAATGGCGGCAGTTGGTTGTAAAAATCACAGCAGACAGCTATACTTTTCTCAGACTTGCAAGCAGGGCTTGCCGTTTGGCACGCCGATAATACTTTACAATATGAAATGAGGATTTAATATGATTTTTGCTGATAAATTAATTAAGCTCAGGCGGCAGAAAGGCTGGTCGCAGGAAGAACTTGCGGAGCAAATGAGTGTTACAAGACAGTCTGTTTCTAAATGGGAAAGCATGCAGTCCCTTCCGGATCTGGACAGAATACTTCAGCTTTCCAAGCTGTTCGGTGTAAGCACGGATTATCTGCTTAAGGATGAAATTGAGGATGAACAGGCAGAGGAACAGGAGCAAAGCGGCCGTTATGTAACCGTGCAGGAAGCAGATGATTTTTTAACGGCAAAAAAGGCTGTAGCTGTTCCTGTTTCCATCGGTGTTTTTCTGTGTATTCTTTCTCCAATCTGTCTTTTAATGCTGGGGGCATTAAGCGAAAATACAAAAAGCCGTATTTCGGAAAATATGGCAGGCGGACTGGGTCTGATTATTCTGATTGGTTTTATTGCAGCGGCTGTAACAATTTTCATTATAAGCGGCACAAAAACATCAGAATTTGAATATATGGAAAAAGAGATTCTAATAGCGGATGCTAATGTTATAAAAAAGGTAAAATATGAAAAAGATAAATTTTCCCGAATCTTTACCCGCTTCTGCACAGCCGGAACGATTCTTTGTGTGCTGAGTCTGATTCCGCTTTTTGCAGGCATTATAATAAATGAGGATGACGATGTTGTTGCAACGGCTTCCCTTTGCCTTACCATTTTTATTGTTGCAATTGGGGTAATGCTTTTAACACGGGTTAATATTATAAACAACGCCTATAATATGCTTTTGCAGGAGGGCGATTATTCCAAGGATAAGAAAAAAAGAAATCCGCTTGTTTCAGCGGTTACCGTTACCTATTGGCTTACGGCAACAGCTATATTTCTTGTATGGAGCTTTTTAACAAATAAGTGGAATATTACATGGGTGGTTTTTGCGGCAGCAGGTGTGCTTTTTCCTGCCGTGCTTGCAGTTACAAATCTGTTTGTAAAGAAAAAATAAATAAGAACGGGCATTCAGCTGTGTTACTGTCAGCTGAATGCTCGTTCTTTTGTTATGCATAAATATATATTCAGATTTGCCTGAGCCGTATGATAATAATCGCTGAAGCACACAGCACGCAGGTGCCGGCGGAAAAGCCGGTGCTGTGATTAAAGAACAGCGCAGCGGCAAGAAAAGCAATGCTGGAAATAAACAGCATTATGCTTAGAACTGTCAGTGCAGTTCTTTTTCTTTTATAGGCTTTCGGATATTCCTCTTTCATTATGGCTTCCTTTTTTATCATATGCTGCTTGAATGCTTTGATTTTATGGAAATGTCTGCTTGTGTATAATGCGCCCACAAGCAGAACGCCAAATATAATACCCATTGCATAGGTAGCTAAATCCCTGTAAATTTCAGCTT
Organism: uncultured Eubacterium sp.; assembly: GCA_910584985.1. Lineage (GTDB taxonomy): Bacteria > Bacillota > Clostridia > Oscillospirales > Acutalibacteraceae > Eubacterium_R. The sequence goes on from CAJUDJ010000040.1 coordinate 9,032, forward strand.
CCTGAAGTTCTGAAAAATCAATAATACCATAAAAAATAAATGCAAGAATTGCCATAACAAAAAGGAAGTGAATACGTTTTTGTATTTTTTGCTTTTCAATACGGTTATAATCGGAAATTTTTTGTATGGTTTCCGTTTCTTTATGCTCCGTGCTGTGTTTTTTCCGCTCGCCGTTTAAAAATTCATCAACGGTAATATCAAAGTGTTTTACAATTTCGATAACTACATCAAAATCAGGCATATTTGTTCCGCTTTCCCTTAGTTAAAGATATGAACCCTCTTTATCAGTCTACTTTTCCAATAAATCGGTAATATATCTCTATTTCCTGTATTCTTTCGTTATCCTCATTCGTTGTTGCTTCGTGAATAAGGATTTTTTCTATCATTGCATTTAATAACGGTGCTGTCAGTTCCTTTGGTACGGAATACTCCTTGATTAACTCAATCCACTTTTACTGGCTTTTGTTTTTCCGTTTTCAATTTCATTTAAGTTCTGCCTGCTGATT
>CAJUDJ010000041.1 GCA_910584985.1 uncultured Eubacterium sp.
GAAACAAGCCGCTTGCTCCCGATGTGGATTTGAAGGATGTTGCAAAAAATACAACCGGATTCACAGGCGCCGATCTTGAAAATCTGCTGAATGAAGCAGCGCTTCTTACTGCAAGGCGCGGCAAGCATGCGTTAAGCTATGCCGATATACAGGATGCAAGCACCAAGGTAATGATGGGGGCAGAAAAGAAATCCCATAAATACAGTGAAAAGGCGAAAAAGCTTACAGCTTATCATGAAGCAGGCCATGCGGTTGCCGCATATTATCTGGAGCATCATGATCCTGTTCAGGAAATTTCGATTATTCCGAGAGGACTTGGTGCAGGCGGTTATACAATGTATCAGCCGCAGGAGGAAAATTACAGTTCTAAAAATGAAATGCTCAGCTATCTTGTTTCCATGATGGGCGGCCGTGTTGCCGAAGCCATTTCTCTTGACGATATTTCTACCGGCGCTTCAAATGACTTGCAGCGTGCAACACAGATATGCCGTGATATGGTTTCAAAATACGGTATGAGTGATGATATCGGACCGGTTGTTTACGGCGATGAAAACGGCGAAGTATTCCTTGGCAGGGATTTCAGCCATGCAAATAATTACAGTGAAGCAACTTCTGCAAGAATAGATGCCGAAATTGAACGGATGATGCGCAATGCTTATGATTTAACAAAAAATATTCTTACTGCGCATAACGACAAGCTTGTTTTGGTTGCCGAAACGCTTTTGGAAAGAGAAAAAATTACCGGTGAAGAATTTATTTCTCTTATGAAAACAGGCGCACTTCCTGTAGCCGAAGAAAAGGATTTGCCTGCAGAAGATGAGGATGAGAAGAATAATAATCCGTCTGAAAATCTTTCTGAAGATGCTGCAGAGTCTGCTGCTGAAAACGAAACTGCCGAAACAGCTGAAGAAGCACAGATGCCTGATGAAAACAGCGAAGAAATTATTTCCGGCGCAGAGGTTGCCGACAGAATTACAGAAGAAAATGATTCTGAAAATAATGCAGAACGCAATCAATAAACAAAAATAAATAATTAACGGGAAAGAGGCTTTTATTTCGGAAGTCTCTTTTTCTTTATATTGTAATTGTTATTACAAAATCTTGACAAAAATACAATATCTTGTATAATATAGATTTGTGTATTGAAAAGGTTGAATTCTTTTTTTCGGAGGTAAAAATGGCTAAGAAAAATGAATACGGCAACGACAGTATAAAATCTCTTAAAGGTGCTGACCGTGTAAGAAAAAGACCTGCCGTTATTTTCGGTTCGGACGGCATAGAGGGCTGCCAGCATTCTATTTTTGAAATTATGTCCAATTCAATAGATGAAGCCCGCGAAGGCAGAGGAAATAAAATTGTTGTAACAAAGTTTGAAGACGGCTCTGTTGAGGTGCAGGATTTCGGCGCAGGTATTCCCGTTGATTTCAACAAGGCTGAAAATGAATATAACTGGAAGCTGCTTTTCTGTGAAATGTATGCAGGCGGAAAATATGATAACGGCGCGGAAAACTATGAATTTTCGCTTGGTTTAAACGGTCTTGGTTTGTGTGCCACACAGTATGCTTCGGAATATATGGATGCCGAAATTCATTCGGACGGCTATTGCTATACGCTTCATTTTGAAAAGGGCGAAAATATCGGCGGCCTGAAAAAAGAGCCGTATAATAAGAAGGACACCGGTTCCAGAATCAGATGGAAGCCAGATTTGGAAGTATTTACCGATATTAATGTTCCTGCTGAATTTTTCCATGAAACCATAAAAAGACAAGCCATCGTTAATGACGGCGTTGCTTTCATTTTTAAAAATCAGGTCGGTTCAAAATTTGAAACAACGGAATATTGTTATCATAACGGAATAAAGGACTATGTTAAGGAGCTTGCTGCCGAAACCGCTTTCACTTCTCCGCAGTACTGGGAATGTGAAAGAATGGGAAAGGATAGGGAAGACCTTCCCGAATATAAACTGAAAATTAAAGCATCATTATGCTTTTCTCAAAAAATACAGCTTAAGGAATATTATCATAATTCCAGCTTTTTGGAGCATGGCGGATCGCCGGAAAAGGCATTCAGAAGCGCATTTGTAAACCAGATTAATGCTTATCTAAAAGCAAACAATAAATACAGCAAAACGGACAGCCAGATTAATGTGCAGGATATTGAGGATATACTGATTTTTGTTGTATCCTCCTTTTCCACGCAGACTTCCTATGAAAATCAGACGAAAAAGGCAATTACAAATAAATTTATTCAGGAAGCGATGACGGATTTCTTCCGCAAGCAGCTTGAGGTTTATTTTATCGAAAATAAACTGGAGGCTGAAAAAATAGCCGATCAGGTTATAATTAATATGCGAAGCCGTGTTAAAGCGGAGAATACAAGAAAAACGCTGAAGAATACGCTTCAGAGTAAAATGGATATGACAAACCGTATCCAGAAATTTGTTGACTGCCGCTCCAAGGATGTAAACGAGCGTGAAATTTTCATTGTTGAGGGTGATTCTGCGCTCGGCGCCTGCAAGCAGGCAAGAGATGCCAATTTCCAGGCAATTATGCCGATAAGAGGAAAGATTTTAAACTGTCTGAAAAGTGAATACGATAAAATTTTCAAAAGCGAAATAATTACGGATTTAATTAAAGTGCTCGGCTGCGGTGTTGAGGTTCGTTCAAAAGCTGCAAAAGGGCTTTCTGAATTTGATATGAATAATTTCCGCTGGAGCAAAGTTTTGATCTGCACCGATGCCGATGTGGACGGATTCCATATCAGAACCCTTGTTTTAACAATGATTTACCGCCTTATGCCGCAGCTGATAGAGCAGGGAAAGGTGTTTATTGACGAATCCCCGCTTTATGAGGTTACCTGTAAGGATCAAACCTATTTTGCTTATAATGAATTGGAAATGGATAGAATAAAAGAGGAAATCGGCAATCAGAAATATACCGTGCAGCGTTCCAAAGGGCTTGGTGAAAACGAAGCTGATATGATGGCGCTTACCACAATGAATCCTGCAACAAGAAGGCTGATTCTTGTTACGCCGGACGAGGCGGAAAAAACCTCACAGATTTTTGATATGCTTCTCGGTGATAATCTGGACGGCAGAAAGCAGTATATAACCGATTTCGGCCATCTTTATATTGATGCCGCAGATGTAAGTTAAGGAGGTCTGTTTTTTATGGCAAAAAGAAAAAAGAATATGCCTGAAAATACAGGCACGCTTAATGAAAATGTGCATATTGAAAACGCCGGCACCGTAACAAGGGAAATCATCACGGATACGCTTACCAAAAACTTTATGCCTTATGCAATGAGCGTTATCCTTTCGCGTGCCATTCCCGAAATTGACGGCTTGAAGCCTTCACACAGAAAACTGCTTTATACCATGTATAATATGGGGCTTCTGAAAGGCTCCACAATAAAAAGTGCAAATATTGTGGGCAGAACCATGCAGCTGAATCCGCACGGTGATGCATCTATTTATGAAACCATGGTAAGGCTTTCAAGAGGAAATGAAAGTCTATTATATCCATATGTTGAATCAAAAGGCAATTTCGGCAAGGCATATTCCAAAAATATGATGTATGCTGCTTCCCGCTATACGGAAGCAAAGCTTGCACCGATTTGCAAAGAACTTTTTGATGATATAGACAAGGACACGGTTGATTTTGTTGATAATTATGATAACACAATGAAAGAGCCAAGGCTTTTGCCTGTAACCTTTCCGTCTATTCTCTGCAATGTTACAACGGGTATTGCCGCAGGTATGGCTTCTTCGATTGCTTCCTTTAATCTTAAAGAGGTGTGCGAAACCGTTATTGCACTTATGAAAAACCCCGAACATGTGATTTCCGATACTCTGATTGCACCGGATTTTGTGGGCGGCGGTTATGTAATCTATGATAAACAGGAATTTGAAAAAATTTATGCCACAGGCAGAGGCTCGGTTAAAATTCGCTCTAAATATACTTATGACAAGTCTTATAATTGTATTGATATTACGGAAATTCCGCCCACAACCACCTCGGAAGCAATTATTGATAAAATTATTGAGCTTGTAAAAGCGAATAAAATAAAAGAAATTTCCGATATAAGGGATGAAACAGATTTAAAGGGTCTTAAAATTACAATCGATCTGAAGCGCGGGACAGAGCCGGACAGGCTTATGGCAAGACTTTATAAAATGACGCCGCTGGAGGATTCCTTTGCGTGCAATTTCAATGTGCTTATTAATGGTGTGCCCAAGGTAAGGGGCGTTGCTGAACTTCTGGATGAATGGATTAAATTCCGTCTTGCATGTGTTACAAGAAGAATCAATTTCAGCCTTACAAAAAAAAGAAAACAGCTTCATCTTCTCAAGGGGCTTTCCAAAATTCTGCTTGATATTGACAAGGCCATAAAAATCGTAAGAGAAACAGAAAGCGAAACAGAGGTTGTTCCGAATCTTATGATTGGCTTCGGAATTGATGAAATTCAGGCCGAATATGTTGCAGAAATCAAGCTTCGCCATCTGAACAGAGAATATATCTTAAAAAGAATTAAGGATATAGAAGTTCTTGAGGATGAAATTGCCGATCTTGAAAAAACGCTTTCAAGCAAAACAAGGATGAAAAAAATCATTATTGCAGAGCTTGAAAATGTTATGAATAAATATGATAACGGCAGGCGGTCGGAAATTCTTTATGATGTTCCGGAGGACGAAGCAGATACGGAATCGGATATTCCTGATTATCCCGTAACCATTTTCATAACGGCAGGCGGATATGCAAAAAAAATCAGAACCGCAAATCTGCGCATGAGCGGAGAGCAGAAGCTTAAAGAAGGCGACACAATTATCGAAACGGTTGAATGCTCAAACAAAGATGAAATTCTTGCTTTCTCCAATAAAGCACAGGTGTATAAAGCAAAGGTGGATGATTTTCAGGACACGAAAGCATCCGTGTTAGGCGAATATGTTGCTTCAAAGCTGAATATGGAGGAGGAAGAGGAAACCTCCTATATTGCAGTATTCAGCGAATATAAGGGCTATATGGTTTTTGTTTTTGAAAACGGAAAAATTGCCAAAGTGGATATGGCTGCCTATGAAACAAAAACAAACCGCAAAAAGCTGATTAACGCTTACAGCGATAAATCTCCGCTTGCAGCGGCAATGTATCTGCCTGAGGATACGGATATTGTTATCTGTGCATCAAACGGAAGGAAGCTTCTTGTGAATACGGCTTCCGTTCTTCCCAAAACAACAAAAAGCACGCAGGGTGTGCAGGCAATAACGCTGAAGAAAAAATCAGATAAAGTAGAATCCGTTCATCTGTATCGGGAAGGCGAGTTTGAAAAGCCTTACAGATACAGACCTAAAAATCTGCCTGCTGCCGGGGCGCTTCCAAGTGCTGCGGATATAGGGGAGCAGCTTACTTTTTAATAGAATATGTAATACCATCTTTTAAAAAGATGGCAGACGGTATGGCAAACGCTTAATAACTTACCGTCAAAAATAGTATGTAATTTAACGCAAAAAAAATTCACGCCAATTAATACCAAAAAAAACACTTGCATTCTGTAACCTGTTGTGATATAATCCATTAGTATCAATTATCTATGGAGGATGTTTACGATGCTCTGGTATCATTATGTTTTCGGTGCAGTTCTTATAATTGCGTCAATTATTATTACAATTATTGTTCTTATGCAAGAGGGAAGATCACAGAATCTTTCAGGTGCCATTGCAGGCGGTGCTGAAACCTTTCTCGGAAAAGCAAAGGCACGCACGATTGAGGCTAAGCTTGAAAAGATGACAAAGTGGCTTATTGTTGGTTTCTTTATTGTTGTTCTTGCCGCATTCCTTATTTTTATTTTTGTTGGCTGATAAGAATGATAACCTTGCGTTATGCAGGGTTATTTTTTTTGCAGATTTCGGAGAAAACATGTTTTATGTTATTTTTGATTTAGAATGGAATAACGCCTATGATTACAGATTTGGAAAAGGTATGAATGAAATCATAGAAATAGGCGCTGTTAAGCTGGATGAAAAATTGAATATTGCAGACACTTTCAAGCAGCTTGTGAAGCCAAAGCTTTCCAGAAAGCTTTCGTCAAGATTCAAAAATTTAACGCATATTTCTTTGGAGGAAATTAACAGCTCGGGCATACCGTTTGAAAATGCTGTTTCTGATTTTGCCAGATGGAGCGGCGGTGAAGACAGTGTATTCTTAAGCTGGTCCAACAGTGATCTTTATGTGCTTATAGATAATTTTAAAAAATTTATGGGCTCTTCCTCGGTGGATTTTATCAAAAAATATGCCGATTTGCAGAAATACTGCCAGTCGTTTATTGCTTCTGACGGTGCAAATCAGATAAGTCTTTCAAAGTGCGCTGAAATTTTTGAAATAAATGTTGACACCGATACGCTGCACAGAGCGCTGGAGGACTGCTGCATTTCAGCAGAATGCTTCAGAAAGGTTTATGACAGAAAAAAATTCAGTGGATATGTAACGGAATGTGATAAAGCATTTTTTGAAAGACTGGTTTATAAACCGTACTATCTGACAAAAACGGTTTCTGAAGATTTCAATGTGAATACACAGGAGCTTATCTGCCCATACTGTAAATCCGGTATGCGTGTTCTCAAGAATTATGAATCGGTTAATAAATGCTTCAGAACAGTTTGTGAATGTACGCAGTGCAAAAAGAAATTCTGGGCATTTATCAGGGCAAAGAAAACTTATGACGGTGTTGTTGTAACAAAAAAAATTAATGTTATGAATAAGAGAAGGGCTGCTGCCTTCAGCCGTAAAAATAAGCTTATGTAAAAATTTACAAAAAATTTCTTTATTACGGATAATATTTATTGTATAATTAAAAATATTAATTAAGATAATTGCTTTAAGGGGGTATATGAATGCCATCAAAGGATTATGATGATTTGCTTGAATCCTTCATGAACAATTCAGCAAAGGTTTATAATGAAGATAAAGAAACATTGCAATCTGAAGAAAACAAAGTCCCCTCTGCCTATAATATTGATGACGCTGGAGCGAAAGAGTCCAAGTCTTTTGAACGAGGCAGAATTATAGAAAAAAGAAAAACAAAAAAAGCAGCTAAAGAAACGAAGGAGAAAAAGTTCGTGCGTTTCAGGCTGTTCCGTGCCCTTATGGGTATATGCCTTGTAATCGGAGTTGTGGCAGTTGTATGCATTTCAGTTATGGGTATTTATGCGTACAGTGTGATTCACGGCGACCCGGTGTTTAATCTTAACGAGCAGAAATATGCACAAAGCCAAACCTCTTTTATTTATGCTTATGATAAGGATAATAACGAAAAAGAGCTGACAAGACTGCATGGCGATGAAAACCGTATCTGGATTAATATTGAGGATATGGGGGAATATCTGCCAAAGGCTTTTGTAGCAATTGAAGACAAGCGTTTTGAAAAGCATCACGGTGTGGACTGGATCAGAACAGGCGGTGTAATTGTTAAGCCGAAAAACCTTGGTCAGGGCGGTTCAACCATTACACAGCAGCTTATTAAAAACCTTACGGATGAAAAGCAGGTTACGATTGCAAGAAAGTTCAACGAAATCCTTTCTGCGCTTAATCTTGAAAGATATTTTGAAAAAGATGAAATTCTTGAAGCGTATCTGAACACCATTTATCTTTCCGAGGGCTGTTACGGTGTTAAAACCGCAGCAGAGGTTTATTTCGGAAAAAATGTTTCCGATTTGAATATAGCCGAAGCAGCATGTATAGCAGGCATCACCCAGTTTCCAACCAGATTTGACCCTCTGCTTCATCCCGAAGCGAATAAAGAGCGTCAGCTGTCTGTGCTTTTTGCTATGAAAACGGAAGGTTTTATCACGGAAGAGCAGTATGAGGAAGCAAAAGCCTATGAACTTGTTTTCACAAACAGTGAAAATTATAAGGGCAGTCAGGTTTCATCCGGCGGCGGCTCATCCAAGTCAAATGTGATTGATTCCTGGTATATTGATTATGTTATCAGAACCGTTATTGATGATCTTCAGAAAAAAGGATATACACAGCGCAAGGCAAGAGCCCTTGTTTACGGCGGCGGCCTGAATATTTATACAGCTGTTGATCTTGAGGTGCAGGCTGCACTTGAAGATGTATATGAAA
>CAJUDJ010000042.1 GCA_910584985.1 uncultured Eubacterium sp.
TGTCTGCAACACTGTGCTTACTGCACAGCAAACAATTGAGGCAATCGGTCATAGCTATGATGACGGAATTATAACAAAGCCGGCAACAGACAGTGAAACAGGCATAAAAACATACACCTGTTCAGCCTGCGGCAATACAAAAACAGAAATAATCGCTGCAACAGGCAATGAAACAGACACAGATAAACCCAATACAGGAACAAACAATTCAGAGATAAAAGATACTGAAAGCAGCACAGAACCAGCTGATAAAACCGAATCCGCACCAACAACAAACAACATACCGCAGACTTCGGAGAAATCCCCTGAAACAGGAGCAAGCTCCGCAAAATCAATCGTTTGCTTGGCGTCGGCGGCGGCATGTGCCTTGATTTCAGCCACAGCACTGAACAAAAAGAAAAAATTGAAATAATCAGACAAAAAATGATGGCAGAAATTAAAATCTGCCATCATTTTTGTTTTATAATATAAATAAAAAATTATTTGTTTTGACCGTAATATGCATTTTTGCCGTGCTTTCTCTGATAATGCTTATCCAGAAGATACTGTTCAATACCTATATCTGCATTTTTACTCACAGCGGCAATCCGTTCCGTTCTTGAAGCCATTTTTGCCACCTCTTCAAGAATAAGGGCATTTTGCGTTGCACCAAACGGGTCTTTTCCCCATGCAAACGGGCCATGCCTGTGCACAAGCACAGCCGGGCATTCATTCGGGCTGATTCCTCTTTTTTCAAATTCCTCAACAATCACTTTTCCTGTATTAAATTCATATTCCCCGATAACCTCCTCGGCGGTAAGCCCTCTTGCGCAGGGCACTGCGCCGTTTGCGAAGTCTGCATGCGTTGTGCCATAGGCCGGAATATCTCTGCCTGCCTGCGCCCAGGAACATGCCCAGCTTGAATGGGTATGAACAATGGCACCTATATCGGAAAAGCTTTTATAAAGCGCAAGATGTGTAGGCGTATCAGAGGACGGATTAAGCCGTCCTTCTATCTTATTTCCGTTTAAATCCATAACCACCATATCATCGGCAGTCATATTCTCATAGGGAACACCGGAGGGCTTTATAACAAACAGCCTATTTTCCCTGTCTATTGCAGAAACATTTCCCCATGTAAGCACAACAAGCCCGTATTCAACAAGCTTTAAATTTGCCCTGTATACTTTTTCTTTAAGTTCTTCCAGCATAATCCGATTCCTCACATACCAAGCTTATATGCAATATCATTATAGAAAAGTTCTTTTCTGAATGCATTGATTTCCGTGCTTTCATTGATATGCACAAATTCAATGCCCATGATTTCAGCAAAATCACGCATATTTTCAGCCGTAAGGCTGTAAGAAAGAACGCTGTGATGTGCCCCGCCTGCATAAATCCACGCTTCAGCAGAGGTCTGAAGGCAAGGCAGCGGCTTCCATAAAACACCTGCAACAGGAAGCTTCGGCATATCGTTTGTCTGTTCCCTGCATTCCACATCGTTGCAAATCATACGCAGTCTGTCGCCCATATCAACAAGGGTAACTACGATACCGCACCCCGTCTGTGCTTTGAACACAAGCCTTGCAGGGTCTTCCCTGCCGCCTATGCCAAGCGGATGCACCTGAATTTTCGGTTTTTCGGCAGAACAGCTTGGGTCAACTTCAAGCATATGAGAACCGAGCAGCATTTCATTTTCAGGTTCAAAATGATATGTATAATCTTCCATAAACACTGTGCCGCCGTTAAGACCTTCAGACATTGATTTCATAACACGGAGCATTGCAGCCACTTTCCAATCGCCTTCTGCACCGAAGCCATAACCCTGACGCATTAAATCCTGTGCGGCAAGGCCGGGAAGCTGTTTCAGCTGCTGCAAATCCTCAAAATTGGTATGAAACGCATTAAAGCCATATCTTTCAAGGAATTTTTTAATTGCAATTTCTTCTCTTGCCTGATAGCGGACTGATTCTATATTGTCTGTGTCCATTATATAATTTTTTTCATATTCTGCCATCTGGGCATCAATTTCATCCTCTGTTACAGCTTCAACCTCACGGATAATATCGCCCACGCCGAAATGGTCAACCTGCCAGCCAAGCTTTATCTGGGCTTCTATCTTATCACCGTCCGTAACGGCAACATTGCGCATATTATCTGAAATGCGAAGCACATGCGTCTTTTTGGATTCACATGCACCGACTGCAGCACGCATCCATATTTCCATTTTTTTCTGAAAGGTTTCATCCTTCCAATAGCCTGCAATCACCTTTCTTTTCAGGCGCATACGGGCAGAAATAAAACCGTGTTCCCTGTCGCCGTGTGCAGACTGATTCAGATTCATAAAATCCATATCAATATCCTGCCACGGAATATCCCGATTAAACTGTGTATTCACATGAAGATAAGGCTTCTGCAGTGCCTTTAACCCGGCTATCCAAGCCTTGGAGGGTGAAAAGGTATGCATCCATGTTATAACGCCTGCACATGCTTCATCACAGTTTGCAGCCTGCATCACATCCAGAATTTCCTTAGAGGTTTTTACGCACGGCTTTGCCGTAATTCTGCACGGAAGCTTACTGCTCCATTCCCTGCACATTTCCTCAGCATGTGCATTAATAGTTTCAAAAATATCCTCGCCGTAAAGAAACTGTGTTCCCACAACAAACCAGAATTCATAATCCTTAATTGACATAATTTTTACTCCTTTATATATTTTCAGCAGCAGATTTCTGCACAGAAAGCCCTGCTCTGAACAATTCCATATACTGATTAAAACCGCTTACATCCTTTTCATCCGGCTGCACCGTTTTGCTTTTATAATTGCTGAATACTTTATCATTCAGATAATCTTCCAGTGTTTTTTTGCAGCTGTCTGCGGCATAGGCAGCAAGCACGGCTATTCCCCATGCGCCGCCCTCGCCTGCTGTCTCCATAACAGAAACAGGCGTATTCATTGCACCTGCCATAAGGCGCTGACTGACATATTCCGTTTTAAATAAGCCGCCGTGCCCCATAAGACAGTCAATTTTCACATTTTCTTTTTCCAAAATATCCATTCCGATTTTAAGCGTTGCCATGGCAGAATAAATCTGGGCTCTTATAAAATTGGCAAGATTGAAACTGGAATTTTGAGTTCTTACAAACAGCGGTCTGCCCTCCTGAACATGTGCAACCGGTTCACCAGAAAAATAATTATAATTTACAATTCCACCGCAGTCTGCATCGCCCTTAAGTGCTTCGTTATAAAGCAAATCATAAATCTGCGGCTTTGAAAGGTTACTGCCGGCCGCAGCTGCAAACTCGCAGAAAACATTTACCCAATAATCCAGATCCGTGCAGCAATTATTGCAGTGCACCATCGCAACCGGCTTTCCTGTGGGTGTTGTTACCATATCTATTTCTTCATATACCCTTGAAAGCTGCTTCTGAAGAACAACCATGGCAAAAATAGAAGTTCCTGCCGAAACATTGCCTGTTTTCACAGATATGCTGTTGGTTGCCGCCATTCCCGTTCCTGCATCTCCCTCGGGCGGACACATAAGCACACCCGGTTCAAGAAGCCCGCTTGGATCAATCAGCAATGCACCCTCAGCAGTCAGCCTGCCGGCAGACTTACCTGCAGAAAGAACTTTCGGCAGCACATCTTTTATATTCCATCTATATTGCTTAGCAGCATCTGTCTGCGAAAACTTATCCAGCATTTCACTGTTAAAATCATTTGTTTCGCTGTCTATCGGAAACATCCCCGATGCTTCGCCGATTCCAATTACTTTTTCACCTGTCAGCTTCCAGTGAACATAGCCTGCAAGCGTAGTCAAATACGCAAGGTACTCCACATGCGATTCCCTGTTCAGAATTGCCTGATACAGATGGGATATGCTCCACCGCTGCGGAATGTTAAACTCAAAAAGCTGTGTAAGCTCTGCCGATGCTTTTTCTGTTGTAGTATTTCGCCATGTTCTGAAAGCGGCAAGCTGATTTCCGTTTTCATCAAACGGCAGATAGCCGTGCATCATCGCTGAAAATCCGATGGCGGAAAGTTTTTTAATTTTCGTGCCGTATTTTTTATAAACCTGCTCATTCAGTTTTAAATATGCATCCTGTATACCGCTCCACACATCATCCATATGATATGTCCAGAAGCCGTTTTCAAATCGGTTTTCCCATGTATGGCTGCCGGTGGCAACAGGGTTGCAGTTTTCATCAATCAAAACCGCTTTGATGCGGGTTGAACCAAGCTCAATGCCAAGCACTTCCCTGCCGTTTATCACATAATTCTTCAATTTTAATCCCCCTGCAAATTTTCTGTTTTTATTTTACAATATTGATTTTAAGATTTCAATAATATTATAAAAAGAAACCCGGCAAAAAGCTGAGGTACGGTAACGCATCTAAATCATCTGCCGGGGCGAATTTATCAATTATTATCTTTTATTGTTACAACTGCTTTCTCAACTGTATGGTTTATTGTATTTAAAACCTCAATCAGCAGTTTATCTGTCTCAACCGTAAACGAACTGTTATCATGGGGAATAGTGCAGTTAATTCCGAACACATAGCCGCTGAAGGTTTCATATTCATCAATGGGAAGCTTTATATCAAGTGCTTTTTCCACATCATCAAGGCTGGCAGAGCCTTTTATCTGCCACTTATTATCCGCACAGGGCTGAATATCCGGCTCTTCATTTACACGGCTTTCTTCATCCTCAAGATCGCCTACGATTTCTTCCAGCAAATCATTCATTGTGATAATACCCACAGTGCCACCGTATTCATCAAGCACAACCGAAAAATGATTTCTGCTTTTCTGCATTGCTTCAAAAAGAACATCGGTTTTCATATTTTCAGGCACAAAAACAGGCTGAGAAACTGCGTTTTCCATAACGGAAGCCTTGGATTTATCCTTTAATCTGAAATACTTTTTTGAATCCAGCACACCGATGATTTTATCAATACTTTCGCAGAATACGGGATAAAGGCTGTGATTGGAGGCCGTAATGATTTCATTCCAGCTTTCAATGCCGTCATCTGTATCCAGGCCGATAATATCTGTTCTGTGAGTTGAAATTTCACCGCACTCCTTATCGTCAAAATCAAAGATGTTTGAAATCATCATTTTTTCATCCTTGTCAATAATGCCTTTTTCAGATCCCACATCAACAAGCATTCTGATTTCCTCTTCACTCACCTCTTCATCCTGCGCATTCGGATCAATTCCGATACAGCGAAGCACAATATTGGTTGAAACGGTAAGAAGCCAAACAAGCGGAGCAAATATTTTTGAAATCACGGAAATAAGCCCCGAAACACCTAAAGCAAGGCTTTCGGTTTTGCGCATTGCAATCCGCTTCGGCACAAGCTCGCCGAATACCAGGGTAAGATAGGAAAGAATCATTGTAATTACAATAACGGCAATTGTATCCAGCGTTGAACGCGAAATATTGACACCCGTTTCCAGCACAAGATCAACAAGTATTTCCGAAAAATTATCTGCAGCAAAGGCAGAACCGAGAAATCCGGAAAGGGTTATGGCAACTTGAATGGTTGCAAGAAAGGATGCAGGCTTTGAGGTTAAACGGACAAGTCTTTTCGCTTTTTTATTTCCGCCTTTTGCAAGCTTTTCAAGTTTAACATCGCTCATGGAAACAATAGCGATTTCAGCACTTGCAAAAACAGCATTTATCATAATAAGAATTACCTGCAAAAGCAGCTGTGCCCATAAAGGCATTTTAAAATCACTCCTGTTAAAAACTTATTTCTGAATACTATAGCACAGCTTAAGAAAAACTACAATATCTCGCAAAAAATATTACAATTTGTTAATAATTGTATAAAAATTCCAAGAATTTATATATCAGAAACTAAAATTATTCATCTATTTATAAAAGTATTTCAAAAAAGCTGCAATAATATTGACTATGACGGAAAATTTAAGTAAAATATCATCAGTGGCAAAACCAATCAAAACAATATGTGAATTTTATTGTAAAAGATTTTCAAGGAGATAATTATGACGCTTACAGAAGCAATTAATCTTGCAAAAGCCGGAAAAAGTGCCGAATGGAGCACAATTATAATTGCTGTGTATAAAGAAAAATATTTTATAACATCAAAATATATCAATCAGGATGCAGATATAAAAAGCATTCTCAACGATGCATATGTAAAAGCCTTATCCAATATAAAATATCTTTACAGCCCGAAAGATTTTTCAAAATGGCTCGGCATCGTGATTGCCAACACAGCAGCAAATCATATTAAAAACAGCACAAACCAGCATTTTTCAGAAGAAAAGCAAATCTTCACCCCGGATTTTTATAAATCCTTTCCGAAAAAAGACGGCAGCTTCAATGAAAACACGCTTGCCTTATCCAATGATGATATAAAAAACATATCCGTTCAGATGCTTTCTGCACTCTCACCGGCACAGAAAATAAGCCTTCTTCTGTACTGCTTTGAGGATTTATCGGCAGGCGAAATCGCAAAAGCGCTGCAGTGCACGGAAAAAGCGGCGGTATCTTTTTTAAATAACGGCACAGCGGCACTGAAAGCAAAAACCGAAGAACTGCAAAAGCAGAACAGTAAACTTTCCGCCATTTCAAATCCTGTTTCTTTTCTTACCTATCTGCTGAATTCCGAGTTTGACGAATTTGACTATAATATAGCGGACGAAGCAATCAATAAGATTATTGAAGGTGCTGCAGCCATTGTTGCAGAAAGAAATTATAATGAAGCCGAACAAACAGTGGATGCCGAAAATTCAGAAGAAGAAAAAAGCACCAATCCAAATAAAAAAATAATTATCGTCATAGCCATTATAGCGGTTTTCATTATTTGTGCAGTTGTTTTTGCTTTTGTAAATGCCGGCAGGAAACCGTCTGCACCCGCAAATAATTCAAACAGCATATCGGATTCACTTTCATCCGATACTTCCGAGGAAAGCACATCAGAAGAAAGCACGAGTGAATCCTCAACGGAATCAACCTCTGAATCTTCCACAGCATCAACAGCTGTGCAGAATACACCGCAGGGCAATAATACACCTACCGCACAGCAGAACTATAACCAGCGTCCGACTGCTGCGCCGAATAACACATCGCCCGCAGCACCGAATACAACGCCGCCAGCTACGGCTTCAACAACCATTCCTGCTACTGCTCCGAC
>CAJUDJ010000043.1 GCA_910584985.1 uncultured Eubacterium sp.
GAGTCTGGGCCGTGTCTCAGTCCCAATGTGGCCGTTCAACCTCTCAGTCCGGCTATGGATCGTTGACTTGGTAGGCCGTTACCCCACCAACTATCTAATCCAACGCGAGCCCATCCCTCGGCACCTCAGTTTTGATATATCTGTCATGCGGCAAATATATTTTATGCGGTATTACTGTCCGTTTCCAGACACTATCCCCCTCCGAAGGGCAGGTTGCTCACGCGTTACTCACCCGTCCGCCACTCAGTCATATCATCTATCTTTCCGAAGAAATCAAGAATCAAGCTTCGTTCGACTTGCATGTGTTAGGCACGCCGCCAGCGTTCGTCCTGAGCCAGGATCAAACTCTTAAAACTATTCTATCAATATCAGCTCTCGCTGTATTAATCTAATCCTAAGAACTCTTCGCTCTCTCGAACACTTTCGTTCGCAATTACTGCTTTTGTATCTTTCCAGATACGAGTACAGATAAAACTCTTTTGAATCTTATCGGGTTCCTTACTTTCATCGTTGTTTAATTTTCAAGGTCCTTTTCTCTCTCTGCTCGGCTTGCCTTCCCGGCCCCCCTCGCAAAGTGCTTGTTAATAATACCACGGGAAGTTACGATTGTCAACATCTTTTTTCAGAAAAAATTGAAAAATTTTTCATTTCGTCTTTTTCACCAAAATTTTTCGGTTGCATTTGATATTTTTATTTGTTATAATCATTTCATTATATATTCCGTTATTAATATAATATATATTAATACATTATATTCAGGAGGACGATATTATGCCAATCAGAATTGACAATGAATTACCTGCAAAACAAAGTCTTGAGCTTGAAAATGTGTTTGTCATGAGCAACAAAAGAGCAGATATGCAGGACATCCGCCCTCTTGATATCATAATACTCAATTTAATGCCCACTAAAATTGAAACGGAAACACAGCTGCTTCGCCTGCTTTCAAACACACCGCTTCAGGTTAATGTGGAGCTTCTTCAGGTTGCAAGCCATAAAACCAAAAACACATCGCAGGAGCATATGCTTAAGTTTTACAAAACCTTTAATGAGATTAAGCATAACAAATATGACGGAATGATTATCACAGGCGCACCGCTTGCCGATTTCCGTTTTGAGGATGTTGATTTCTGGAAAGAGCTTACAGATATATTTGAATGGACAAAAACAAATGTATATTCAACGATGCATCTTTGCTGGGGCGCATTCGCAGGGTTATATTATCACTATGGTATACAGCCAGTTTCGCTTAAAAAAAAGTGTTTCGGCGTTTTTCAGCACAGAAGTCTGGATATTATGCATCCTCTTATGAGAGGACTGGATGATATTTTTTATGTTCCCCATTCAAGAGAATGGGATCTGAACACAAATGATATTGCAAAAATTAAGGATTTGCAGATTATTTCATACAGCGATCAGGCAGGCATTCATATTATATCCGATATGGAATGCAGAAATATTTTTATTACAGGCCACAGCGAATATGACAGAGATACGCTTGCAAAGGAATATTTCAGAGATTTAAATAAAGGCCTTCCGATTGAAAAGCCTGTGAATTATTTCCCGAATGACGATATTAATCTTGTGCCGAATATGATTTGGAAAAGCGCAGGCAATCTGATATTTACAAACTGGCTGAACTATTTTGTATATCAGAAAACACCTTATGATTTAAATACATTATAATACGGAATAAAAGCAGGATTTCATATCCTGCTTTTTTATCAGTTGTTCAGCCGTTCACGAAGCTTTCGCAGAACTGCTTTTTCTTTTCGTGAAACCTGCACCTGCGAAATTCCAAGAGAATTTGCTGTTACGGACTGTGTCTGTCCCTTATAAAATCTGTAATCAATCAGTTTTTTTTCATCTGAATCCAGCGTATCTATAATCTGAGAGAGCGACAGACGGTCAAACAGATTTTCAGAATCATCAACGGGAATATCAAAATCCGCACTGCCGTCCTCGCCGAACTGATTGATGGAAAGCATCGGATGAATTACATTCAGAATTTCCGCTGTTTCATTCACATCACAGCCAAGCATATCTGCAAGTTCAGATACAGTTGGCTCGCGAAGCTCTTTTTTTAGAAATCTATCGCGTAAAACCTGTGCCCTGAGCGATTTTTCCTTAAGGCTTCTTCCCACCTTGATTGCGCCGCCGTCACGGAACACACGCTTGATCTCGCCCATTATCACCGGAACGGCATAGGTTGAAAACTGAAAACCTTTTTCCTCGTCAAAATGATCCACTGCCTTGATAAGACCGATACAGCCTGACTGAAACAAATCCTCATAATCCACTCCCCTGCCTTTGAAACGCTTTGCAACGGAATGAACAAGACCGATGTTTTCTTCAATCATCTGAGATCTTTTATCAATTACCATTTTGATTTTCCTTCAATTTTTTTGATTAAGGTTACGCTTGTGCCGCCGTTCACCTTTGAGCGTACAAGAATCCTGTCGCAGAAGCTTTCCATAACCGTGAAGCCGAGGCCGGCCCTGTCGCCCTCACCTGTTGTAAAGAGCGGTGTCATAGCCTGTGTTATATTATCAATGCCGCAGCCTTTATCGCGGATGATAATTTTTACTGTGTTATCTGCAATTTTTCCTGTTATGTAAATCTTTCCCACTGTATCTTTATAGCCATGCACAATGCAGTTTGTTACAGCCTCCGAAACGGCCGTTTTCAAATCCGCAAGTTCTTCAAGCGTTGGATCAAGCGGTGTTACAAATGCCGAAACCACAACTCTTGCAAAGCTTTCGTTTATACTTTTGCTTTCAACTGTCAGCTTAAATTCATTTTTCATTTTAATTTCCATTACCTTTCCGACTACAAACAGTTCACAAAAAAGATGAATACACCTTGCTGTAGCCGGACAAGGCATATATTGGAATTTCAGACATTTCAAAATTATGACGCAGGAAAATTCTGGCACTATTGCTCCTTTAATTCATTGATAACGGCAATCCTGCCAAGCCCTGCAAGCTCCATTATTTTTTTTGTCTGTCGATTTACATTTCTGATTTCAACACTACCCCTGTGGCCCTGCATTAAGCGATATCTGCCCATTACAAGGCCGATTCCGCTTGAATCCATAAAGGTTATGTTTTTAAAATCCAATATCAGATGATTCGGCTTTTTAAAGCTGATTGCATTGTCTATTTTTTCACGCACTGCACCGGCAGTGTGATGATCAAGCTCTCCGATCAGATAAGCCACCATCAGATTGCCGCTTGCTTCAATCGTTACATTCATTTTTTCACTCCTAAAATAAGATTAACCGCTGTGCTAAATTGTAACACAGCGGTTATAAATTTTTTATCGAATTTTAGGACAGGCTCTTATTTTAAATAAAATATTTTCTTACCTCTCTTGCAAGAAAAAATGAACCGCAAATAAGTGTTATTTCACTCTGCTTTACTGCCTCAGCGGAATTATCAGCTGCCGTAACATCACTGCAGTATTTCTCCGCAAGCTTTTTCAGCTGTTCTGCCGGCATGGCACGCGGATTATCAGGTGTTACCGTAATAATTTTCCGACATTTCGGTGCGATAACGGAAAGATAACCGTCCACATCCTTATCCTCCATCATTCCGATAACTGCCGCTTCTGCATCGGAAAGGCTGCTTGCAAGATACTTTGCGGCATCCGGATTATGTCCGCCATCCAGCAGTATTTTTCCGATTCGTTCTTTCCTTGCCGGAAGTGCAGCCAATTTGAAACTTATCCCGTCTGCAATCAGTTTAAGCACCTCGCTTACTGTTGAAACGGTATTTTCAAATCTGCCGCCACTTTCCTTTACCTTTATCAGCTGTGCATTTTTTTCTTTGCATACCCTTTCAACAACGGCTTCGCATTCCGGATTGGGATATAAAACACAAATGCCGTTTTCTTTGATTATGCCAGCCTTTTCATAAGCAATTTTTTCGATTGTACTTCCAAGAAACGCTGTATGATCGAGCGAAACAGCAGTGATTACGGAAATGTTTTCACTTTCCGTGTTTGTTGCATCGCCCATTCCGCCCATTCCGCATTCAACAACGGCATAATCCACTTTTTTATCATAAAAGTATTTATACATTATTGCTGTAAGCAATTCAAATTCCGTTGCATCCGCATTCTTATATACACTTACATAAGCTGCAAAATCATTTTCAGAGATAAAATGACCGTTTATCTGAAGCTGTTCTCGGTAATCTGTTACCCAAGGAGAAGTAAATAAACCAACTTTAAAGCCTGCCTTTGCAAGCGCATCAGAAATCGTAGCGGCAACCGTTCCTTTTCCGTTTGTGCCCGCAATATGAATCACCTTCAGCTTATTCTGCGGATTGCCCATTGCTTCAAGCAAAGCAGAAATGCGTTCAAGCCCCGGCTTTATGCCGAGGCTCTGCTTTGCAATTATAAAATTCAATGCTTCATTATAATTCATAAATTAACCTAAATTGTTGATAGAGTTTTTAAGATTTGCAATTTTTTCTTCCAGCTTTGCGGCATCCTCTCTGTTCTGTGAAACCACCTTTTCGGGTGCTTTGCTTACAAAACCGGGATTGTTCAGCTTTTTGCTGATAAAATCAAGCTTATCCTGTGCAGCTGCCATTTCTTTTTCAAGGCGTTTTCTTTCCGCCTCAAAATCAACAAGCTCGCCAAGCGGAATATAAATTTTTGCATCCTCTGTAACAATGGTTACCGTGTTTTTCAATCCGCTGAAATCTGTGGATACCTGAACATCATTGGCAGAAGCAAGCCTTTTTATAAATTCAGCGCCCATATTAAAGGTGTCGGCAAGCGGTGTTTCCACATAAACCGATGCCTTCTTGCTTGGCGGAATATTCATTTCTGACCTGCGGTTTCTAATTGCACGGATCGCCGTCATAATTTTTTCCATTTCGGCTTCTTCAACTTCAAAATTGAGTGCTTCATCATATTTAACCCATTTTGAAATCATAATAGATTCTGCATCATGCGGAACAGCCTGATAGATTTCTTCCGTGATAAACGGCATAAACGGATGAAGCAGCTTCAGAATATCCGTAAGCACATAAACCAGAACTGCTTTCGCTGTTTCAGCACCTTCACCGCTCTGTAATCTTATTTTGGAAATTTCAATATACCAGTCGCAGAAAACATCCCAGATAAAATCATAAAGCTTCTGAATGGCAATGCCCAGCTCAAACTTTTCAAGATTATCCGTAACCTCTTTTGCAAGCGAATTGATTTTGCTGATAATCCATTTATCTTCAATAGCAAGCGCTTCGGGCAAACCCTGATAATCATAATCATCGCCAAGATACATAAGAACAAAGCGGGCTGCATTCCATAGCTTATTTGCAAAGTTTCTGGACGCAATAACCTTATCATCCGAAAAGCGCATATCATTTCCGGGAGAATTACCCGTTGCAAGCGTAAAGCGGAGTGCATCGGCACCGTACTGATCAATAATTTCAAGCGGATCAATACCGTTTCCGAGCGATTTGCTCATTTTTCTGCCCTGTGCATCACGAACAAGACCGTGAATCAGAACTGTATTGAAAGGAACTTCTCCCGTATGCTCCAGCGCAGAAAAAATCATTCTGGCAACCCAGAAAAAGATAATATCATAGCCGGTTACAAGCGTGCTGGTTGGATAAAAATAATCCAGTTCGGGTGTTTTATCAGGATAACCAAGCGTTGAAAACGGCCAAAGCGCAGAAGAAAACCATGTATCCAGCGTATCGGGATCCTGATGAATATGCATACTGCCGCACTTTGTGCAGGTATGAACCTCATCCTTGGACACCATAACCTCGCCGCAGTCATCACAGTAATAAGCCGGTATTCTGTGCCCCCACCAAAGCTGACGGGAAATGCACCAATCTTTGATATTTTCCATCCAGTGGAAATATATTTTGTCAAATCTTTCAGGAACAAATTTTACTTCACCGTTTTTAACAGACTGAATTGCAGGCTCTGCAAGCGGCTCCATTTTCACAAACCACTGCTTGGAAAGCCTTGGTTCTATGGAAGTATGGCATCTGTAGCAGGTGCCTACATTATGGCTGTAATCCTCAACCTCCAAAAGTGCACCCTCGGCTTCCAAGTCCTTAACAATTTCCGTGCGGCATTCATAGCGATCCATTCCGCTGTATTTGCCCCAACCGTCTGCGATATGGCCGTCATCTGTCATAACATCTATGATTTCAAGATTATGGCGAAGGCCAACCTCATAGTCGTTCGGGTCATGTGCCGGCGTGATTTTAACAACGCCTGTTCCGAACTCAACATCAACATAATCATCGGCAATAACGGGAATTTCACGGTGAACAATCGGAAGCACAAGCATTTTTCCGATTAAATTCTTATAACGGTCATCCTTCGGATTTACGGCAACAGCCGTATCACCCAGCAGTGTTTCCGGCCTTGTAGTTGCCAGCTCCAAATAGCCGCTGCCGTCTGCAAACGGATACTTAAGATGCCAGAAATGGCCTGCCTGATCCTCATATTCAACCTCAGCATCCGAAATGGTTGTTTTGCAGTGCGGACACCAGTTTACCATTCTTTTGCCCTGATAAATCAGCCCTTTATGATAAAGTTTTTCAAAAACCTCATTAACCGCTTTTGAACAGCCCTCATCAAGTGTAAAGCGTTCCCTGTCCCAATCACAGGAAGAACCAAGCTTTTTCAGCTGCTCAACAATTCTCGAACCGTATTTATCCTTCCACGCCCATGCTCTTTCAAGGAAACCATCTCTGCCAAGCTGCTCCTTGGTTACACCCTCCTTGCGCATGGCTTCCACAATTTTAGCCTCTGTAGCAATGGATGCATGGTCTGTTCGCGGAAGCCAGAGTGCCTCATAACCCTGCATCCTTCTCCATCTGATCAAAATATC
>CAJUDJ010000044.1 GCA_910584985.1 uncultured Eubacterium sp.
CAGCGCCCTCCACTGCTCCGCCAGCAACAGAACCGCCGACTGATCCGCCTGTTGAGCCGGATCCCGAACCGGAAGAACCTGATCCCAATCCGGAGCCTGAAGAACCTGTAATGGAATAAAATAAAAAAAGTTTAAAATAAGCCCTCTGTTTAAAGCAGAGGGCTTAATCTTATTTGTACTGTTCTGTTTTTCAGAAAAACAAGGTTTATGCAAAATCCTTTGCTGCTCTTTCCATTGCAAGCTTAAAGTCTTTCTGATCCGTGAAAATCTCATATTTATACGGATTTTTCTTTTGCTTTTTGGCACGCATGATAATTGCTGTGAAAACACAAACATTAACGGCAAGAGCAAGAATGGCAAGAATAGCCTGTGCCTTCGGGTTTGCAGATGCCGGCATTGCATCCGCACCGCCCATAACATATCCCTCCGGATAAACAGAAGAAATAACAGAGAATTTGCTCTTATCAAGAAATATCGGGAATACCTGGGCAAACATACACCACAGTGCAAGTGTGTTTGCACGGTTCTGAATCCAGCCGCCCTTGTTCCAGAAAGCATTTGCAAAGGTTGGTGCAAGAAGAAGCGCGAGACCGCAGTACCAGGAATGAGAAGGAAGATTGAGATATGTATATTCAAAATTCCAGATATCATAAGCCAGAATATAGCACCAAGTCATATCCGGCCAAAGCATATCCTGCCTGTTTTTGGAAGAATAAATTCCCCACCAGCCTGTCATACATAAAATATTGATAATACCTGCGAAACCGTTCAGCCAGTTCCACCAGCCGCCGTAAATCCACACATTTTCTGACGAAAACCACCAGCCGCCTGAGAAACCGCCTTTGATTGCAGATTCAAAATCAGATGCAACGGCGATTAAAATATTGATGGCAACAATTAAGAACGGATAAACCTTAAACCATTCGGTTTTGCCGATGCTCCATTTGTATTTCAGCATCATAAAGCCAATACATCCGGCAGTTGCTGCATAAAGCTTTGCATAATGGAACCAGCCGTTCATATAAATGTGCGTCTGATTGTTTACTGCCCACTCAGCTCCGTTTTTTGCACCGATTGCCACAGCAATAAAATAAACCGTTAATGCTGCCGGCAATGCAAGAAACAAAGCGATGCCGCCTGCTTTGGAGCGGCGAGCCACTTCGTTAAGAATAACGAGCGCAACGAAAACAAGCACCCAGCCCAGAAGCTGATACAGCGCATTTTCGCCATAAATCTGGAATAACATAAAAATCCTCCCTTTGAGCAAAAACCTTGCTCAGAATTAAAATATAATATAGGTTCAAAAAGTGAGCCTTAGCTTCCTAAACAGCCTCTATTTCCTTAATATTTATTTCATTTCCGGAAACAAGGTAAGTGTTTGGCGAATTACAGTTCGGGCAGGTTTTGCCGTGCTGCACGGTTTCATAGCTTTTCCCGCAGTTTTCGCAAAAGGTTACTGCCGGAATAACCTCAATAATTAGTTTTGCACCGTTCATCAGCTCATTTTTAGAGCATGCCCAACTCCAGCAGTCATCAAGATAATTATGCAGCACACCTGAAACCTCACCAAGCTCAATCGTTACGGAATGCACCTTTTTCAGCTGATTTTCAACTGCAACACCCTCCACACTTTTTATAATATGAAAAACAATTCCAAGCTCATGCATAATTATTTACCTTTATTTGCACGCTTGATTTTTATCTGCCGTTTAATCATATACGGCAGAATAGCTTTCATTTTATCATCTGAATTAACCATTGTACTGCATTCGGGATGCTCACGATGAAGCTTGATGGCATCAAATTCACACTTTGTTGTGCACAAGCCGCAGCCTATACATTTATTTTCATCAACCACTGATGCACCGCAGCCAAGGCAGCGTGCAGTTTCAATTTTCACCTGTTCCTCCGTTAATGCCTTATGCGCATCTCTGAAGGATGTTCTGCGATCTATACCTTTATCCGTTTCCGGCATCTGGCGTGAAGAATTATCATAGCTTTCAATACGGATATCCGCTTTATCAAGTTCAATGAAATCTCTTCTGTTTCTTCCGATTGTAAGGCTAGCATTGTAATGAACAAATCTGTGAATGGATTCTGCACCCTCCTTGCCTGCTGCAATCGCATCAATCGCAAATTTGGGTCCGGTATAAACATCCCCGCCCACAAATATATCTTCCACGGAAGTCTGATAGGTAAGCGGATCGGCAACAGGCGCATTTCCCCTGCCGAGTTCCATGTTTTCATCGTCAATCAGTGTTCCCCAGTCAATGCTCTGCCCGATGGAAAGATAAACAGCATCGCATGCAACGGTTACAGTTTCTGCCTCATCATATACAGGATTAAATTTTCCGTCTGCATCCTTAACCGAAACACATTTTTTCAGAACAATGCCTTTAACCTTTCCGTTTTCCGTAAGAATTTCTTTCGGACCCCAGCCGTTAATGATTTCAATTCCCTCATCTTCAGTTTCAAAGATTTCTTCCTCGGAAGCAGGCATTTCCCCTTTGCTCTCAAGGCAGTACATTCCAAGAATCTCCGCACCGCAGCGTTTAGCAGACCGTGCCACATCAACAGCCACATTTCCGCCGCCGATAACAACTGCTTTTCTGCCGTTTAAATCAAGCTGATTGTTTTCGGCAATGTTATGCAGAATATCCACTGCGTTCAGAACACCCTCTGCATCTTCGCCCGGAATACCGGCTTTGCGACTGCCCTGGCAGCCAACGGCAATATAAAATGCCTCATAGCCTTCTTTTCTTAATGCATCAAGCGTTATATCCTTTCCAACCTCTATGCCGCATTTGATTTCAACACCAAGCTGACGGATAATTTCAATTTCGGCTTCAACTACATCTTTTTCAAGCTTATATGAAGGAATACCGTATGTAAGCATACCGCCTGCTTTTTCATTCTTTTCAAAAACCGTTGGCCTGTAACCCGTTACGGCAAGATAGTAAGCACAGGAAAGCCCGGCAGGACCGCCGCCGATGATGGCAATTTTATTCTTAAATTCACCGCGGTTTGAAGGAATTACCTTTTCGGGTATATATCTTGTTTCTGCATCCAGATCGCGCTGTGCAATAAAACGCTTAACCTCGTCAATGGCAACTGCTTCGTCAATCGTTCCTCTTGTGCAGGCATCCTCACAGCGTCTGTTGCACACTCTGCCGCACACGGCCGGGAAAGGATTTTCCTTTTTAATCAGTGCAAGCGCATCTGTATATCTGCCCTGTGCTGCCATTTTCAGATAACCCTGCACGGCGATATGAGCAGGACATGCTGTTTTACAAGGCGCAGTACCTGTATCATAGCAGTTTATTCTGTTTTTATCTCTGTAATCGGGGCTCCATTTATCTTTTCCCCATTTTACAGCATCTGGAAGCTCCTGCTTCGGATATGTAATCTCACTTCCGTCCTTTCGGCAAAGCTTCTGCCCAAGCTTAACAGCACCTGCAGGGCAATATTCAACACATCTGCCGCAGGCAACACAGTCCTTGGCTTCCACTCTTGCAACATATGCAGAACGGCTCATATTCGGCGTATTGAACAGCTGAGAGGTGCGCAACGCATTGCATACCTTAACCTGACAGTTGCAGATTGCAAATATTTTATTTTCACCGTCTATGTTGGTAATCTGATGAACGAAACCGTTATCCTCGGCCCGCTTAAGAATTTCCATAACTTTTTCTCTTGTTATGTAATGACCCTTGTTTGTTTCCACAAGATAATCGGCCATATCGCCCACACCGATGCACCAGTCCTCCGGATCATCGGCACAGCCTTCGCCAAGAACAGCACGGGAATAACGGCAGGAGCACGGGCCTGCTGCATACTTTCCGTCATATTTATCAAGCCAGTGCGAAATATGTTCAATAGGAACGGATTTATTTTCCATTTCAATGGCTTTTTCAACAGGGATAACATGCATTCCGATTCCTGCCCCTCCCGGCGGAACCATCGGTGTAATGACTTCAAGCGGCAGCTGTGTCATTCTTTCAAAGAAGCTGGCAACCTCAGGATGTTTACAGATATTTTCCCATTTCATATTAAAGAATTCAGCACTTCCGGGAACGAACATCGGCAGCACATACTGCTTTTCATGCTCGGGATTTTCCCAGTTGTATTCAATTAAACCAATCTGTGCCATTTCATCCAGAATGGCTTCAAGGTATGCCTCATCCCTGCCTGTTGCCTTCACAATTTCAGGCAGTTTCATGCCCTTGTGAACTTTCATTTTCAGGGCAACCTCTGCCATTTCATCAGAAACCATTGCAGCAAGCCCCCAGTATTCAGGGTCCTTAACCGTCATGGTTTCGCCAACCTTCGGCAGCCACGGCAGCTTATACAGAATTCTGTCCGTTATCTTCTTGCCAAGCTTCAGGATTAATTCTCTGGGCGGCTCGCTGCTGTGATTTTCATAATAATGCATAATGCGTTCGGCAGCAGCATATTCCTTTCCTTCCGGCTTCATTTCGTCAAATTTGTATTCATACATAACTTTACACCCCTCAATGTGTTATCCGATCCACTTCTGAACCTCATTATACAGCCATTCTGACCACTCTTTAATTCCATCTCCGTTTTTTGCACTGATTAAAAATATTTCCGCTTTCGGATTTCTGCTGTAAATATACTGTTTGCATTTTTCAACATCAAAATCAAAATAAGGCAGCACATCCGTTTTATTGATAAGCACGGCATCACAAATTGAAAACATAAGCGGATATTTAAGCGGTTTATCATCCCCCTCGGGCACGGAAAGTATCATAACATTTTTAGATGCTCCCGTGTCAAACTCGGCAGGGCAAACAAGATTTCCAACATTTTCAAGAACGGCAAGCTCAACATCGTCCGTATTCAGCCCTGAAAGCCCCTGTCTTGTCATTTCGGCATCCAGATGGCACATACCGCCTGTGTGAAGCTGAATGGATTTAACGCCTGTTTCAGCTATTTTTTTTGCATCCACATCACTGTCTATATCCGCTTCCATAACGCCGATTTTCAGCTTATCTTTTAGAAGGTTTATTGTAGCCTTCAAAGCCGTTGTTTTTCCGGCACCCGGCGAAGACATAAGATTAAGAAGAAATACACCTTTATCCTTCAATTCCTTTCTCAGTTCTGCTGCCTGTTCATCGTTGTTTTTAAATACGCTCTGCTTAATTTCTATGATTTTTACTTCATCCATAAAATTACTCCAACATAAATATATAAATTGCTATATTAATTTTAACACTTTATTCATATATTCCGCAATATAAATATATACATCATTACATTTTTGGTTACTATTAACAAAAGAGCCGCAATTCTTTATGCATATTGGCAAGAGTCCTTATGACACAATAAAAGAAATGACACAAAAATCAATCTGTGCCATACTGTATCTCTGTTGATTCAAGATAGGAATAATACGCTTTAACCTGCTTTTCTATTTCATCATTCGTATGATTATCGCGGTCAAGCAATTTCTGATATAAATGCCGCATAGATTTTGGAAACCATCTTTTTATGGAAAGAACATATGCTTCACCGTCCATCGGGATTTCATAGCTTATAACCTCGTTGTCTTTAAATGTGAATTTATACGGCATATTGCTGCCTGATGCAGAATAGAGCTTTCCGTTTTTTGTGTAATAACTGCCTGTCGATAGCCAAAGAAAAACATACGTATAATTTGCATCGCTGTAACTTCCGAAGCCGTTATAGCTTGTAAAAAGCTGATAATCTTTTTCATTTTCATAGTAAGCATCCTTTGTGTTTTCCCGAATATAAGCAACTGCTGTTTCATAGAAGCAGATATTTTTGTTTTCGGAAAAATCAAATATATAAACCGTTTCAGTTAAAATTAAAAAAACAGAAGTTGCAGCGGCAAATAAAATAAATAATAAAGCGAATATACGGATTATTTTCTTTTTCATATCTTCATCTCCTCTGCCCTAACTATAATTTAAAAGGCGTGTTAATTCAATGAACTGTTTATGGAATAAATCCACGAGCAATGGAATGCTGTTTAATTTTAAAATTTTTCCGTGTTTTGTGCATTTGGGTATTGACTAAAATATAATAAGATGGTATTATACTAAAGTCGAAAAGATAGATTTGGGCCATTAGCTCAGTTGGTCAGAGCTCCCGGCTCATAACCGGTCGGTCCGGGGTTCGAGTCCCTGATGGCCCACCAAATCTAG
>CAJUDJ010000045.1 GCA_910584985.1 uncultured Eubacterium sp.
CAACCGTGTTTGTTTCACAGTTCTGGGGAATCAAGGACACAAGGCGGATTCGTTCCACCTGCGGAATTGCACTTGTTTCATCGCTGGCAGTTTCAGGTATATTCACGATTATAAGCCTTGTTATACCGCAGTATGTGCTCAGAATTTTCAATTCTGACCCTGCCATTATCGCAGAGGGAAGCAAATATCTCCTTGTGGTTGCATGGTCCTATTTTGCCGTTGCAATCACAAATGTGCTTTCAACTGTTCTTCGTTCAACGGAAGAGGTGAAGCTGCCGATGTATGTTTCCGCATTCACAACGGTGCTGAATATCTTTCTGGACTACTGCATGATTTTCGGAAAATGCGGTTTTCCCGAAATGGGCATCAAGGGTGCGGCGCTTGCAACCTCCATATCTGCATGGGCCGGTGTTGCGGTTATCGTGATTGTTTCTTTAATCAGAAAAAATATTCTTATAGCGCCGCTCAGGGAGATGTTCGACTTTCGAAAGGAAGAAGTTAAGGCGTTTTATAAAAAAACGGCACCCGTTGTATTCAACGAGGGTATGTGGGGTGCGGGCACCTTTACCTTTAATGTAATTTATGCCAATATGGGCTATGAATACTTTGCTGCGGTAACGATTTTAAGAAGCTTTGAAAATATTGCATTTATCTTCTTTATCGGTTTGTGCAGTGCTTGCAGTGTTATGATTGGAAAATCCATAGGAATGGGCAGAATTGATGATGGTGTCAAGGATTCAAAGCGTTTTGCTTTCCTTGTTCCGTCTATTGCCGTGGCAGTTGCAATCGTTATTATTATTTTCAGAAATCAGCTTGTGGGTATTTTCAATATGGGCAATAATATCAGCGAGGTTACGCTTCAGTCTGCTGTTATAATTATGACAATTTATGCCTGTGAGCTTCCGATAAGAATGATTCCTTATATTCAGATTGTCGGCATTTTCCGATCTGGCGGTGATACGGTTACAGGTGTTAAATATGATTTGTCATCCCTGTGGATTGTTTCACTTCCGGCAACGCTTATCGCAGTTTATGTAATCAAAGTGCCATTTGTGGTTGCCTTTGCGATTATGTATATTTTTGAGGATTATCTTAAATCCTTTCTATGTCTGCGCCATTACCGTTCCAAGAAATGGCTGAAGCCGGTAACGGAAGAGGGCAGACAGGCTCTTGAAAAATACAGCTTTTCCAAGGCTGGAAAAAACGAAGGTGAAGCAAAATGATAAAAAACATAGTGGTTAAAGGTGCCAGAGAGCATAATTTAAAAGATATTGATGTTGAAATACCGAGGGACAGTCTTGTTGTGTTTACAGGCCTTTCCGGCTCGGGAAAATCCAGCCTTGCCTTTGATACTATATATGCTGAGGGACAGCGCAGATATGTTGAAAGCCTTTCCTCGTATGCAAGGCAGTTTCTGGGGCAGATGGAGAAGCCGGATGTGGATTATATCGAAGGCTTAAGCCCCGCTATTTCCATAGACCAGAAAACAACCTCTAAAAACCCTCGTTCAACAGTGGGCACGGTTACGGAAATATACGATTATTTAAGGCTTCTTTATGCCAGAATCGGCATTCCGCACTGTCCTTTGTGCGGCAGGGAAATATCTCAGCAGACGATAGATCAGATTGTGGATAAAATCATGTTGTATCCCGAAAAAACTAAAATTCAGATTATGGCACCGATTGTCAGAGGCAGAAAAGGTGAATATATCAAAGAACTGGATGATGCCAGAAAAAGCGGCTTTGTGCGTGTGCGTGTTGACGGAAGCATTTATGATTTATCCGAAGAAATCAAAATAGATAAGAATAAAAAGCATAATATTGAGGTGGTGGTGGACCGCCTTGTTGTGCAGGAAAGTATTAAAAGCAGACTTACGGACAGTATTGAAACCGCTACCCATCTTTCAAAAGGTCTTGTGCTCTGCGATGTGATTGATGGGGAAGAAGAGCTTTTTTCCCTTGAATATGCCTGCCCTGAGCATGGTGTTTCCATTGAAGAAATGAGCCCCCGTATGTTTTCCTTCAATAACCCCTTCGGCGCCTGCAAACGCTGTTCGGGGCTCGGTACTTTTATGGAAATAGATGAGAACCTTGTGATTCCAAATAGAAAGCTATCCATCAATCAGGGTGCCGTAAAGGCAAGCGGCTGGAATGTTGCTGACGGCTCTTCCATTGCCAGAATGTATTTTGAAGCACTTGCAAATGAATATAATTTTTCACTTGATATGCCGGTTGAAATGCTGCCGAAAGAAGCAATAGATGTTATTCTGCACGGCACAAAGGGCAAAAAAATCAAAATGAAGCGTGTTACAGCCTATGGCAGCGGAACTTATGTGAATGATTTTGAGGGCGTTATAACCAATCTGAAACGCAGATATGAGGAAACTACATCCGAATGGTCAAGAGCGGATATTGAAACAGTTATGGTGTCTGCAACCTGCCCGGACTGTAGGGGCGCAAGGCTGTCGCCTATCAGCCTTTCGGTAACCGTGGGCGGAAAAAATATTTATCAGTTCTGCACAATGTCCATATCGGAGGAGCTTGAATTTATAGAAAATCTTCAGCTTAGCGAAAAGGAACAGATGATCGGCAGGCTGATTATCCGTGAAATCAGGGAACGCCTTAATTTCCTCAATGCGGTAGGGCTTGATTATCTTTCGCTTGCAAGGGAGGCGGCAACGCTTTCGGGCGGTGAGGCGCAGAGAATACGCCTTGCAACACAGATAGGCTCTTCGCTTACAGGTGTTTTATATATTCTCGATGAGCCGTCCATAGGGCTGCATCAGCGTGATAATGAAAAGCTTCTGGGCACTTTACGGCATCTTCGTGATTTGGGTAATACGCTGATTGTGGTTGAGCATGACGAGGATACCATGCGTGCCGCCGATTATGTGGTGGATGTAGGGCCGGGAGCAGGCATACACGGCGGTGAACTGATTGCAGCAGGCACGGTGGATGATATTATTGCATGTAAAAGCTCGGTTACAGGCCAGTATTTAAGCGGTGAAAAGAAAATTTCCGTTCCGCAGCAGAGAAGAAAGGGAAATGGCCATAAATTAACGGTATTCGGCGCTGCAGAGAATAATCTTAAGAAAATTGATGTGGAAATTCCGCTTGGACAGTTTGTGGCTGTTACAGGTGTTTCCGGTTCGGGAAAGTCCAGCCTTGTAAATGAAATTATTTACAAACATCTGGCAAATGAGCTGAACAATGCCAAAAAACGACCGGGTGAATTCAAAAAAATCAAGGGCACGGAATTTCTGGATAAGGTAATTGATATTGATCAGTCGCCAATCGGCAGAACACCGCGTTCCAATCCGGCAACCTATACAGGTGTATTCAATGATATAAGGGATTTATTCGCTGAAACGCCGGATGCCAAAATAAGGGGCTATAAGCCGAACCGTTTTTCCTTTAATGTGAAAGGGGGCAGGTGCGAAGCCTGCCAGGGAGACGGTATTGTTAAAATAGAAATGCATTTTCTTGCAGATATTTATGTGCCGTGCGATATTTGCGGCGGCCAGCGTTATAACCGTGAAACACTTGAGGTTAAGTTTAAGGGCAAAAGCATTTATGAAGTGTTGGAAATGACAGTGGATGAGGGCCTTGAATTCTTTAAACAGCAGCCTAAAATTTACCGTAAGCTGAAAACGCTTTCTGATGTCGGGCTCGGCTATATAAAAATAGGGCAGCCCGCCACAACGCTTTCAGGCGGCGAAGCACAGCGTGTAAAGCTTGCTTCAGAGCTTATGAAGCGTTCTACGGGCAAAACCATTTATATTCTGGATGAGCCCACAACGGGGCTTCACACAGCAGATGTGCACAGATTGGTTAATGTGCTAAATGTGCTTGTGGATTCGGGAAATACCGTGCTTGTGATTGAGCATAATCTGGATGTTATAAAAACAGCGGATTATATTATTGATTTGGGCCCTGAAGGCGGAAAGGGCGGCGGCAGAATTATTGCCTGCGGCACGCCCGAAGAGGTTGCAAAATCAAAGAAATCCTATACGGCAAAATATTTAAAACCGCTTTTGGATAAAGAATAAAGTATGAAAGATTTAATATTAAAGCTTGAAAAGAATCGCTTTCTGGATGATGATGCGTTTAAAGCGCTTCTGACGGACGGCAGAGAAGAAACCCTGCACTTTCTGAATGAAAGAGCAGACTGCATCCGAAAAAAAGTTTACGCAACGGATGTATATATCAGAGGGCTGATTGAATTTACCAATTACTGTAAAAATGACTGCTATTACTGCGGAATCAGAAGAAGCAATACGGCGGCTGAGCGTTACCGGCTTTCGGAAGAACAGATTATGGAATGCTGCGCAGCAGGCTATGAACTTGGCTTC
Source organism: uncultured Eubacterium sp. (assembly GCA_910584985.1). GTDB lineage: Bacteria > Bacillota > Clostridia > Oscillospirales > Acutalibacteraceae > Eubacterium_R. The sequence goes on from CAJUDJ010000045.1 coordinate 4,352, forward strand.
AGAACTTTTGTTCTACAGGGCGGTGAAGACGCTTATTTTACGGATGAAAGGCTTATCGATATAATCCGATGCATTAAACGCAGTTATCCGGACTGTGCTGTTACACTGTCCATAGGAGAAAGGGATTACAGCAGTTATAAAGCGTTTTTTGATGCAGGAGCAGACCGATATCTGCTTCGTCATGAAACGGCGGATACAGAACATTACAGCAGGCTTCATCCGGCTTGGCTTTCCCTTGAAAACAGGAAAAAATGTCTTTATGATTTAAAAAACATCGGTTTTCAGGTGGGATGCGGCTTTATGGTCGGCTCACCGTATCAGACGGTTGAAAATATCATTTCGGATTTGAAGTTTATTAAAGAATTTAATCCGCATATGGTAGGCATCGGGCCGTTTATTCCGCATAAGGCAACGCCGTTTGCAAATTTTCAGCAGGGCAGTTTTGAACTGACACTGAAGCTGTTAAGCATAATCAGATTAATGCTTCCGGGCGTACTTCTTCCTGCAACAACTGCGCTCGGCACAATTCATCCAAACGGCAGGGAAATGGGAATTCTGGCAGGTGCTAATGTTGTTATGCCGAATTTATCGCCTGTTCAGGTAAGAAAAAAATACACTTTATACGATAATAAAATCTGTATGGGCGAGGAAGCGGCAGAAAGTATTGCCGTTTTGAAAAGCAAACTTGATAACTTAGGGTATAAAATTTCAGTTCACAGAGGAGATTATAAAGGAGAATCGTGTGAAAAATCACACTGAAAAATTATATTGTCCTCAAAATTTGCCTATGGCAAAATTTCGAGATGACTAAATTCCCACTATACGCCTTGTCCGGCTACAGCAAAGCGTATTGTATGATTTTTAATAAACTTTTTGTAGCCGGAAAGGCTATGGAAATTAAATGGCGGAGAATCTGAATCAAACACCAAATGCAAATCGACTGCATATAGGTTTTTTCGGCAGGCGCAATGCAGGAAAATCAAGCGTTGTAAATGCCGTTACAGGGCAGAATCTGTCTATCATTTCGGATGTTAAGGGCACAACAACAGATCCTGTTTTAAAGGCAATGGAGCTTTTGCCGATAGGCCCGGTTGTTATTATTGATACACCGGGAATAGATGATGAGGGTGCGCTCGGTATGCTCAGAGTGCAGAAAACAAAGCAAATTCTTAATAAAACGGATATTGCTGTTCTTGTTTCGGACAGTGCTTTGAAAATGTCCGAAGCAGAAGAAAATCTGATTGCCCTTTTTAAAGAAAAAAAGATACCGTATGTGATTGTTTATAATAAAAGCGATTTAAGCAAAAAAGAATGCAGAAATGAGAATGAACTGTGCGTAAGTGCAAAAACAGGTGAAAACATTTATGCGCTTAAAGAAAAAATCACTGTGCTTGCCAAGCAGGAAAATATTACTAAACGTATTATTTGCGATAAACTGAGCACGCAGGATACAGTGCTGCTTGTAACACCCATTGATGCTTCGGCGCCAAAGGGAAGAATGATTCTGCCGCAGGTTCAGGTTATCAGGGAAGTGCTGGATTCCCGTGCAGTGTGTATAACCGTTCAGCCAGAACAGCTGAAATTTGCGCTTGAGAATTTAAAATCTCCGCCTGTTATGGTTATAACAGACAGCCAGGTGTTCGGCAAGGTGAAGCAGCTTGTTCCGCAGGATATTTTGCTAACCTCTTTTTCCATTCTTTTTGCGAATTTTAAGGGCATTCTTAAAATGGCTGTTCAGGGAGCGGCAGGTATAGATAAGCTGAAAAACGGAGATACCGTTCTGATTTCCGAGGGGTGCACGCATCACCGCC
>CAJUDJ010000046.1 GCA_910584985.1 uncultured Eubacterium sp.
GTCTTTAATGTTACACGTGAGCGTATCCGCCAGATTGAAGCAAAGGCATTAAGGAAGCTCCGCCACCCGAGCAGAAGTAAAAAATTAAAGGACTTTTTGGATTAATGGTTACAAAGGAACAGATAAACAGAATAAACGAGCTTGCCCGAAAATCAAAGGCCGAGGGGCTTACCGAGCCGGAAAAGCAAGAACAGGCAAAGCTTCGACGCCTTTATATAGACAGCTTTAAAGAAAGCCTTGTGGGGCAACTTGAAAACACATACATTGTTGATGAAAAAGGTAACAAAAGGAAAGTTACAAGAAAAGGAAAATGCGAAAATTAATTATTATTGAAGGGCTGGACGGCAGCGGGAAATCCACGCAGGTGCAGCTGCTTGAGAATTATTTTAATAAAAACGAAATAAATTACAGAAAAATAAAACTGCCTGATTATGACAGCCCGTCCAGCACGCTTGTAAAAATGTATCTTGGCGGTGAATTCGGAAAAGCGGCAGCAGATGTAAATGCATATGCTGCAAGTGCTTTTTATGCTGTGGACAGATTCGCTTCTTACAGATTAAACTGGGGAAAGGATTATGAAAACGGCACTTTGATTCTGGCAGATAGATATGCAACTTCAAATTCCATTTATCAGATGGAAAAAATTCCGGAATCGGAGTGGGATGTCTATCTGGATTGGAGCGCTGATTTTGAATACGGAAAAATCGGCATACCCAAGCCGGATGCCGTAATCTATCTGGATATGCCTGTTGAAATTTCACAGAAGCTTATGACGGAAAGATATAACGGTGATGAGGGCAAAAAGGATGTGCACGAGGTAAATGTTGCCTTTCTTGAAAAATGCCGCAAATCAGCACTTTACACAGCTGAAAAGCAGGGCTGGAAGGTAGTTGCATGCTCAGACGGGGTAAATCCGCTTCCGATTGAGCAGATTCATAAAAGAATTGTTGAAATAGTTGAAGAGGAATTATGTTAGATTTTAAAATACCCGATATGGATGATAAACAATGGGTGGATGAATGCTTATCCTGTGCCCACAGTATGAACTGTGAATATTCCTTTGGCAGTATTTATATTTGGCACACGGCATACAGCACAAAAATTGCACATTATAAGGATTTCTTTATATGCAGATGGGGCAGAGAAAAGTATTCTTATTCTCTTCCCATCGGAAAAGGAGATTTTAAGGATGCCGTTCTTCAGATTATAGATGATGCAAAGGCACTTGGAACAGCGCCTGTAATCTATGGAATTACCGAAAGTTATAAGAAAATGCTTGATAAGGAATTTCCCGGTCAGTTCAGATATGCTTATGATGACGGGAATAACGATTATATTTACAGCGCTGAAGATCTTGCAGAGCTGAAAGGAAAAAAATATCACGGAAAACGAAATCATATTGCGAATTTCAAACGAAATCATCCCGATTGGTGCTATGAGGAAATCAATGAAAGCAATATTTCGGACTGCATAGAGATGCACACAAACTGGATTTATGATAAAGACGATAATGATTCTGATTATTCGCTCGAATTTGAATCGGTTTTAACAGGCTTTGAAAATTATAAAAAGCTTGGTTTTCAGGGCGGTATTATCCGTGTGAATTCCAAAGCGATTGCATATACCTACGGCGAAAAAGGCGCAAACGGCTGCTTTGTTTCCCATTTTGAAAAAGCACCCGCCGAAATGCAGGGTGCATATGCAATTATAAATCAGGAATTTGCAAAACGGCTTCTTGCTGCCGGTTTTGAATTTATCAACCGTGAAGAAGATTTGGGAATAGAAGGGCTGAGAAAGGCAAAGCAGTCTTACCGCCCTGTGCTGTGGCTGAAAAAAGAAAGTGCTGAATATATAGGTGAAGCATGATAGAATTTACTGAAAACAGAGAGCAGATTATTTCACTCTGGTGCACTGTGTTTGCTGAAGACAGCCGGGAAGATGCCGCATTCTTTTTAGATAATAAAAAAAATATTTCCTGCCTTGGATATTTTGAAAACAACAGGCTGGTTTCCATGCTGTTCCTTGCGGATTGTGTTTACGGCGCTTTAAAAGGCAAATATGTTTATGCCGTCTGCACCTATAAAGCGCACAGAGGAAGGGGCTATTCATCGGCACTTTTAAAGGAAGCTAAAAAGTTTATGCAGGATTTTTTGTGGCTGATACCTGCAAATGATTCTCTGTTTGATTTTTATAAAAAGGCAGGCTTTGAAACAAAGCTTTTTTCAAATGGGGTTTTTGAAAATAAAATCTGCTTTGATGAAACGGATAATATAATCGAATATCTGTATTCGGGCAGTGCTTATGCATTTCCGAAGGGAATGGTTTACTGTGAAAAAGATTTTCCTGTGGGAAGCACAGGCTTAGAAAGGAAAAGGGGATAAAATTATGGTTTATGTTTTTCTTGCAGACGGTTTTGAAATTGTTGAAGCTATGGCGCCTGTGGATATGCTGCGCCGTGCGAATGTGGGTGTAACAACCGTTGGAATTGATAAAAAAGTTATTACATCTTCCTGCGGCATACCTGTAACAGCTGATATTGTTTCCAATGAATTTGAATTCGAGGATGTTGAAGCAGTTGTTATTCCCGGCGGTTCACAGGGTGTTATCAATCTTGAAAATTCATCGCTTGTTCAGTCTGTTGTGGATGAAGCGGTGCAGAAAGGTATACTTGTTTGTGCAATTTGTGCAGGTCCGTCTTTGCTTGGGCATAAGGGTCTGTTAAAAGGAAAGCACGCTATTTGCTATCCCGGCTTTGAGGATGCGCTTGAGGGTGCTTATATTGCAAAAGATTATGTTGTTGCAGACGGCGATTTTATAACGGCAAAGGGTGCAGGTGTATCTATTGAATTCGGGCTTGAAATTGTCAGAGAACTTGTAGGTGATGAAGCCGCTGAAACCGTAAGGAGCACCATTCAATGCCGTTGAAAAAAGATTTTAGGCGGATTTTCAGAGAAAAACGCAGGCATATTACAGATAAATCCGAAAAGGACAGGATGATTTGCGAAAACATTCTTCAGTCGGATTTATATAAACATTCCCGCCAGGTGCTCTGCTATTATCCGCTTGAAGCGGAAATTGACACAAGAGCTGTAATCCGTTGCGCTCTTAAAGACAGGAAAAGGCTTGCACTGCCGTATTGCACGGATGAAAACGGCAGTATGGATTTTTATTACATAAATTCCATCAATCAGCTGAAAACAGGCTTGTTCGGCATTATGGAGCCTGATATTGAAATATGCGAAAAGGTTTCGGATTTCAGAAATTCCGTTTGCCTTGTTCCCGGATACTCCTTTGACATGCTGGGATACAGGCTCGGCTACGGAAAAGGTTACTATGACAGATTTTTAAAAAAATTTACAATTATTTCCATCGGTTTGTGTTATAATAATTTTCTGAGCAATGAACTTCCTGCCGATGATTATGATGCGGCTGTGAATTTTATTGCAACGGAAGATAAATTGATTTCTTTGTAAGGAGAACTGTTATGTCAGATTTATATAATCAGAATGAATCGGGGCTTAATCCTGTGGATGCCGTAACAGGCAGTAAGGATATCTATTTTTCACAGGAAAATTTTGCGAAGATAATAAAAGATGAAAAGACAGCTACTATGCCTGATGCCGAAGAGAACGGAAAAAAAATTAAAAAGGTAAATTCGGTTGCATCCACCTATATGTTTTTTATTATTGTTATTGCAATATCCATGCTTATATCGGTTTATGCCATATTTTGCCTTAACGATTTATTCGGCATAACAAAAACACAGTCTACCGTTACCGTAAACTGCAGTCAGAAAATCGAAACCGTTTCTGAGGCGGTGGATGTTCTTGCCGATAACGGGCTTATTAAATGCAAGAATTTCTGCAAGCTGTTTCTTGCTGTTGAAACAAAGCTGATTAAGGACTCTTCCGTAAGAGCTCCGTACGATGCTGGTGTTTATTATCTGAACGGCAAAATGGGGCTTGAAAATATGCTTGTGGTTATGAAGGGCACTGCCGATACCTCCGAAACTGTAAGAATCACATTTCCCGAGGGCTTAACAACGGCAGAAATTATCAATAAGCTTGTTGATAATGAAATCTGCGAAAAATCGGCACTTTTATCTGTAATTGAAACTACGGAATTTTCGTATTCACTTGTTTCGGGAAGAAAATCCAAGGAATCTGTGCCTTATAGGCTTGAGGGATATCTTTTCCCCGAAACCTACTATTTTTATGTTGGGCAGAGTGCCTCGGGCGCTATTGAAACCTTCCTTAAAACCACGGAAGAAAGGATTACGGAGGAACACAGAAAAAAAGCAGAGCAGCTTGGCTTTACAATGGATGAAATCATCACCATTGCTTCCATCATTCAATCCGAAGCAGGCAGCGTGAATCAGATGAAGGAAATTGCAGCCGTTATTGAAAACAGATTAAAGGATAAAACAAATTATCCGTCCCTCGGCTGCCAGTCTACTTCAGATTATATTAAAAACAAGGTGGCGCCGGCGCTTTCTTCCACCTCTGCACACACATCGGAATACTATCTTAAATATTATAATACGAATTCAGATTCAACGGTTATCGGCCTGCCGGAAGGTCCTATATGCAATCCCGGTCTTGATGCGATTGAAGCAGCGCTTAATCCCGCAGATTCGGATGCTTATTTCTTCTTCCACGATATTAAAGGAAATCTTTATACTGCGAAAACCTATTCTGAATTCAGATCATTAATTAAAACCTACGCACCTTATTTAAGTTACTGAGATTATGAGAAAAATTGAATTGCTTTCACCGTCAGGTGATTTTGAACGATTAAAGCTTGCGGTTAAATTCGGGGCAGATGCCGTTTATGCAGGCGGCACTATGTTCGGAATGCGAACAAATCCGTCAAATTTTGATGCCGATCAGCTTCAGGAAGCCGTCAGCTTCGTTCATAAAAACAACAAAAAAATATATTTAACCTGTAATACACTTCCGCGAAATCCGGAAATGGAAATGCTGCCCGATTATCTGAAATATGTTTCACAAATCGGCGTGGATGCCCTTATTATTGCCGATATGGGCGTGCTTTCACTTGCAAAAAAATATGCGCCCGATACGGAAATTCATATTTCAACACAGGCAGGTATTGTAAATTATCAGGCAGCAAATGCCTTTTATGAAATGGGTGCAAAACGCATTGTAACGGCACGCGAGCTTTCGCTGGATGAAATCCGCACAATACGCGATAAAACAAATCCAAAGCTTGAAATAGAGACCTTTGTGCACGGCGCAATGTGTATGAGCTTCAGCGGCCGCTGCATTCTTTCCGATTATATGGTTGGCAGGGATGCCAACAGGGGCGATTGTGCACAGCCGTGCCGCTGGAAATACCATCTTGTAGAGGAAACACGGCCGGGTCAGTTTTTCCCTGTTAATCAGG
>CAJUDJ010000047.1 GCA_910584985.1 uncultured Eubacterium sp.
TGTGAAATAAATAGAATAAGGCATAATGACAGCCCCTCTTTCTCTTGGAGATTGAGGGGCTGTTTTCTATTACTTAATTTAAATTAATTATATTTTTCTAAAAAGGAAGGAATAATTAGTTAAAAAAACATATATAATAAATGAAAGATTATTTATTCAGTTACAAAGTTGTAACTATTATTGACAATAAATATCCTCTTTTATATAATTATACGTATAGCACGTATAGATTTATGAAAGGGGAGTGCAAAATTGCCATTAAAACCTTCTGAAATGGAAAGAATATTGTTAAATGATGGATGGTATTTTCACTCTCAAAAAGGTAGTCATAGGCATTATAAGCATCCAATAAAGAAGAATAAAGTAACAATTCCTTTTCACAAAGGAAAGGAATTAAATGCAATTACAGAAAGAATGATACGACAGCAAGCAGAGATAGAATAATTTGATTTTAAGGAGGGACATTTTATGAGATTGGTTTATCAGGCAATATTTTATGAAGATGTAGACACAAAAACATATACAATTGTTTTTCCTGATTTGCCAGGGTGTATTTCACAAGGCGATAATTTTGAAGAAGCGTTTGAAATGGCTGAAGATGTTGCTTCTGGTTGGATCCTTACAGCAATGGAAAATGGCGAAGATATTCCTAAACCGACAAGACGGCGTTTCAGTGAAGAAGAAAATTCATTTGTTAATTATGTTTTTTTAAATATTGATGAATATGCAAAAAAATATAGTAGTAAATCTGTAAAAAAAACATTAACTATTCCTCAATGGCTTAATACCATGGCAGAAAAAGAAAATATAAATTTTTCAAGATTATTACAAACAGCTCTCATGCAACGTTTAGAATTAATATCATCTTCTTATGCAAATGTTGAAAGTACTATTCCATATAACAGTGTGGGCATTAAAATCTCTGAATTTAGTGATTATGACTTTGGCGATTCTGAATCTAATGCTTTATATACTTCAAGTAAAACAATTAGATTTCCTGCAGAAAAAAGAAATATAAATTGATTATAGGAGAAAAAAATGGCTAAAACAGAATTATTAAATTATAAAATTTTCAAATTGAATTATGAAAATGATGTTCTAAATGAACAGCAAATTGAAAATGAAGAATTAAAGCTGAATACTAGTTTAGAAACTAATGTAAATTGTAATGAAAAAGAGGGTACAGGTATATGTACATATACATTAAAAATGTTTTCTGAAAATGAGAATATTTTATTTAATGTTGAAATTGTCTTATCAGGTCTTTTTTCGTATGATAAGAATGAGGATAGAAAGGAAATTCATGTTGAGATTGCAAAAAAAGTTTTTCCATATTTACAATCAAAAACTAGCTTTTTAATGGCTATGATAGGGATTCCTGATTTTATACTTCCTGAACCGGAATTAGAGCCAAACGATGTTAAATTTTAAGAATGAAAAATATTCCCTCAATCTCTATGGAGAATGAGGGGTGTTTTATTGTTTTATGAAACACTGTTATATTGTGAACGCTGGACATTGGCAACAAGAATGGAAACCAGATTTGTTGCAGTGATTTTATTCACTAATTTATATCCTGCAATCATGCAGAGCGTATTGTAATTATATTTCCATATATTTTCCGATATGGTCTGAATGTTTCTGTAAACGGAGCAGCAGGAACAGCCGGATGCTTCTGCAACAAGATTGTAAAGCCGTTTTGAAGCATTGCAGAGCCTGTCCTCATTTTCAAGTGCAAGCGCAACAGCCAGTTTCAGCTGATTATAGCCTTTGTAATTCTTGGTAACGCCAAGAGCCTGCATTCTGTCATCAATTATTGTGTTTTTCATATTAAAACCTCCTTAAAATAAGCAAGGAAAGTTTAAACAGAATAAGACGGATAATAAGAAATTTTACCAAAATTAAACAATATATAACATAAATGAACAAATTGTGTTTATATGTTTTAAAACAGTTTCAATTTGTTTGCTTCATTGCTCCCCGAATAGCTCCCCATTAGTTTAATAATATTTAAAAGGCATAGTATTTAAGCGGAATTTTAAAGTATAGACACTTATTCAAGTTTTATCACTCCGACCAAAGAAGGCTGTGCATTTGCACAGCTTTTTATTTTCTTTTCATTTAGGTGATTATATGAATTTTGTTATGTTTAACGGAAGGGAAATTGAATATGAAATCATCAGGAAGAATGTGAAAAATATCAATCTGCGTGTCAGGCGGGATGCCTCGGTTGCGGTTTCGGCAAATCATTATGTGCCGGAATCGGTTATTGAAGAATTTGTTTTGCAAAATGCGGAGAAAATTATCGGTGCGCAGGACAAAAATGCTGCCCGGAATACAGAATCGGCGCTTGCAAACGGCAGTAAAATTATGCTTCTCGGTGAAGAATTTGATTTAATTATAAAAGAAAGCAACAGGCAATCGTATTATATTAATGAAAAGGACATCGTTTTCCGTGTTTCCGATTTAAAGGATACGGAGCAGATAAAAAGCGTTTATCTTTGTCTTCTCAGAAATACGGCGGAGGTGGTTTTTCCGAAACTGCTTAAAGAATGTTATCCTGCATTTGAATCCGTGTGCAGCGAACTGCCTGTGCTTAAAATAAAGGATTTGAAATCACAGTGGGGAAACTGTTATCATAAAAGGAATCTGATAACGCTTAATCTGCGGCTTGCGGTTTATGACATGCATGTGATACGCTCGGTCATTTATCATGAGTACTGCCATTTTGTTCATCAGAATCATTCAAAGGAATTTTATAATCTGCTTTCCCGTGTTTATCCGAATTGGAAGCAGTGCAGCAGAATCCTGAAAGGAAAACCATAAAGCAGCAGGAAACCTTGCCCTTTTGAAGCTTGTTTCCTATGCTGCTTTTTTTGTTTACCGTTTTGTAACTGTTTTGTAAGTCGCATTTTGTTGAAATGGCAGGTTTACTGTGATATGTTATTATAGAATAGATATGAAAGGAAATACGGATTATGGAAAGAAAAGTTATAATTATGGATCATCCGCTTATTCAGCACAAGCTCAGCATTCTTCGTGATGTCAAAACCAGCACCAAGGAATTCAGGGATCTTGTGAATGAAATTGCAATGCTGATGATTTATGAGGCAACGAGAGATCTGCCGCTTAAGGAAATTGATGTTCAGACGCCGTGCGGTGTGGCACATTGCAGGGAAATTGCAGGCAGAAAGCTTGCCTTCGTTCCGATTCTTCGTGCCGGGCTTGGCATGGTAGAGGGGGCACTTATGCTTGTTCCGTCTGCCAGAATCGGGCATATCGGTCTTTACAGGGATGAAACAACGCTTCAGCCCGTTGAGTATTACTGCAAGCTGCCCAAGGATATTGAAGAGCGTGATGTTTTTGTTGTTGACCCGATGCTTGCAACAGGTGGCTCTGCAATTGATGCGATTTCTCAGATTAAGAAAAGGAATCCCAGATCCATTAAATTTTTATGTATAATTGCAGCTCCCGAAGGACTTGAGGCGCTGGAAAAAGCGCATCCCGATGTGGATATTTTTGCTGCTGGAATGGATGAACGCCTGAATGAAAACGGATATATTGTTCCCGGTCTCGGCGATGCCGGCGACAGAATATTCGGCACAAAATAATTCGGTTTAAAAGAAAGGATTTGTTATGGCTAAAGTTAAAAAAGAAAAAATTTCCATAGGAAATGATGGCATATATGATGCAAGAAAGCTCGGAACACCGAAAATGGTGATACTTGGATTCCAGCATATGTTTGCCATGTTCGGTGCAACGGTAACCGTTCCGCTTCTCACAGGCCTTGATATTTCAACAACACTTCTTTTTGCAGGTCTCGGAACGCTGCTGTTCCACTGCTTAACCAAGTTCAAGGTGCCTGCTTTTCTCGGTTCCTCCTTTGCATTTATCGGCGGTTATCTTGCCGTTGCCCCTCTTCAGGACGGCAAAGGCAATAAAGAACTGCTTCCGTATGCCTGCCTTGGCGTAGCTTGTGCAGGGCTTCTTTACCTTGTGCTTGCAGCAGTAATTAAAATTGTCGGCATCAGCCGTGTTATGAAGCTGTTTCCGCCTGTTGTAACAGGACCTATTATTATGGCTATCGGCCTCGGTCTTGCTCCATCGGCAATCAGCAACTGCAAGCAGAACTGGACGCTTGCGCTTGTAGCTCTTGTGCTTATTGTGGTGTTCAATATATTCGGAAAAGGAATGGTTAAAATTATTCCGATTCTTCTTGGAATTTTAGGTGCATATGCCGTGGCTGCGATTGTCGGCAACGGTTTCGGCGTGGAGAACTTTGCTATTGATTTTTCAGGTGTGAAAGAAGCAGCGTGGATCGGTCTGCCTGTTGATTGGAATTCAACCGTGTTTGGCGGTGTAAGGGATTCCGGAAAGGCAATTTCTGCCATTATAGCCATTGTTCCGATTGCACTTGCAACCATGATGGAGCACATTGGTGATGTTTCCGCTATATCTGCAACCTGCAATAAAAATTATATCAGCAATCCGGGTCTGCACAGAACCTTGCTCGGTGATGGCTTTGCAACCATTATGGCATCTCTTTTCGGTGCACCTGCAAACACAACTTACGGTGAAAACACGGGTGTGCTTGCGCTTTCAAAGGTTTATGATCCCAGAGTAATCCGAATTGCCGCATATTTTGCTGTTGCATTTTCAATCTGCCCGAAATTTGCCGCAGTTATAGAATCTATTCCCGTTGCTGTTGTAGGCGGTATTTCCTTTGTGCTTTACGGAATGATTTCCGCTGTCGGTGTAAGAAATGTTGTTGAGGCAAAGGTGGATTTCTCCAAATCACGAAACACAATTATTGCAGCGATTATTCTTGTGCTTGCTCTTGGCTCAGACGGCATATCCTTTGCAGCGGGTTCTGCAAATATCAGCATTTCAGCTCTTGCAACTGCTTCTGTAGTAGGCATTATTCTGAATGTGATTCTTCCTGGAAACGATTATGTTTTCAAGCTTGATAATAAATCAAAAGAAAAAGAAGAGGCCAAAGAAGATATTGCAGAGGAAAAGGCACATTAGTTTTAATACTTTTCGTTTTAAAGGTCCGGTTTTGTGCTGGGCCTTTCATCTTTTTTTTGACAATCGGCGGATAGTGTGGTAAACTTTGTAATTATTTAACAAATTCTAAGGAGGAAAATTATGTCAACTTCAAATATTTGCATTCTTATTGCGATAGTTGCCTATCTTGCGGTTGTGATTATTGTGGGCATTATCTGTTCTAAGAAAAATGAAAGTGTTGATGATTTCTATCTCGGAGGGCGAAAGTTGGGCCCGTTTGTTACTGCCATGAGCGCAGAGGCTTCAGATATGAGCGGCTGGCTTCTTATGGGACT
>CAJUDJ010000048.1 GCA_910584985.1 uncultured Eubacterium sp.
AATGCTTTATGCCTGTTAAATAATTCGTTTTGCTTGCATAGGTGAAATCCGTTGATGATTTCAGCGTATCGGACCTTGTGCCTGTGCCTGCATATTCACGCTGTGATACCACTCGGTTTGCAAGGTCATACACAAATTTGGTGTTTGTGCCCGTGTAATAGTCCGTTATCTGCGCCGTGTTTCCATCGCTTCCGTAGGCATAGGTTACACGCTTATTGTTATCGCCGTTATAGCGTTTCTGCGTGATGCGGTCCATCTTATCATAGGTGAAATCATAATAATTTCCGTTTCCGTAGGTTTGCTTGGACATCAGCCCCGCAGCGTTGTACTGAATGGACGAAAGCGTTTTCCAGTCTGTTCCGTTGCCCACTTTGTTTTCCGTGGTTCTGCCGAAATTATCATACAAAAAGCTGTAGCGTGTGCCGCCGTTTACATGAATTGAGGTCAGCCTGTCCTTTGCATAGGCATAGCTGTTTGTCATTCCCCCTGCCGTTACGGAGGTTAAAGCATCATTATTGGCATTGTAGGTATAGCTTGTTGTATTGTTCAGCTCGTCTGTTACGCTTTGCAGCGTGCCCTTGTTTTCGTCATAGCTGTAGCTTGTGGGTATGCCGCGCTGATTTTTGGATACAGACACAAAGTTTTTGCTTTCCGTATATTCCGTTTGCGTGATAATGCTGTTCGGGTCTGCCTTATCCACAGGGATGAAATACCACTTCTGCCATTCCTTGAGCGCCGTTTTTGTGCAGGTGTTCTGCTTTATCAGCGAGGAAGCGGAAATCGTCTGCGAATCGTAGTGCCCGTCTAAGCATTTATCATAATTGGATGTGCCTGTGAAGATGCCGAAAGTGCCGTCCGTCTGCTTAACAGGCTTAAACTGCTGGGCTTTCGTTTCCGTATTGGCAGCGTATATCTGAAGATATGCCCCTGCCGTATTTGCATTGGCACGCACATCTATGCGCTTGCTCGGGAATTTTACCGAGGTGAAGAAAAACTGATCTGTTGTGCCGGGCACAAGATTGGCTGTCCACTGGAACAAATTGCTTCCCGAATAGCGCCGCACACGCAGGTCTACGCTGTTTTTATCTTCAGAACCGCTGTGTATGCCGAGGCCCGAATAGGCATTGATGATAAAGTAGCTTTTGCCGTCCTCAATTTTTGAGGCACGCGTTCGGGCATTCAGCGTGGCTTTTGTTACATTTCCCTTATCGTCATAGGTGAAGCCGTATTCCTGCCCGTCTGTTGACATGGCAAAGGTAAGCTGCTTTTTATCGTTATAGGTATACAGATATTTACTGCCCGAAGGATTGAGCATTTTTGCCATCTGCCCGCCGTAATACGAAAAGGACGAATTGGTTTTGGCAAGGTCCACAACCGAGGTAACATTGCCCTTACTGTCGTAATCATAGGTCTGGCCGTACTGCTCTTTATAACAGAATGCACCTGTTAAGTGGGCATTATTTACATTATGGTCATACACAAGGGAAATGCCCAGATTGCCGTAATCCGCAGGCACAACAAAGGTGTCCGACAGGAACTGCCATTTGTCCTTAACATCGGGATTAAAATCCTTGGTGATTGCGCCGAGATATTTTCCGTCTTTATCATAATAGTTAAATTCAAGTCGGAACTTTGGCTTATATGCATCCTGATCCTTAGTGCTGTTAATCGGTGCTGAAAAAGCGCCTGCCCACATACCGAAGGTGAACACATCGCCCTTTTTGCCGCTTGCCGGAATGTACTGTTTCAGGATTTTCTGACTGTTATCCACAGAGCCTGTGAGTTTTCCGCATTTATCAAAGCCCGGAACACCCACTGCCTTTGCAACTGTGCTTTCCTCTGTGCTGAAGGTGCGCCATGTATTCATGCCGTATGAGAAATCGGAATTTTCCACAAGGTTGAAGCTGCTTGGCGAAGCGCTTCTTTCAAGCTGCACATCATCAATCCATACGGTGCCTGCCGAAGTAGCGCCGAGCCCCATCGTTATACGCAGCGTTCCGTTATCCGGCACGGTAAAGGTTACGCTTTTTCTTTCCCAGCCGTTTGTTTTTGTGGTTTTCTCAATTTTCTCGCTTGAAATATAAGCGCCGTTGCCCGGCTGGTGAAGCTCGGCAAATATCTGAACGCCCTCGCCTGCAATTTCAGCGCCGTTTGTGTTTACATAGGCAGAAAGCGTATAAGTGCCGCCCGGCATATTATCCAGCGACTGCACTGCATTTACACGCCCTGCATTTGAAGCGGGCTTGGACACCTTAAGGCTGTTTTTCGTCATATTCATTTTGCTGCTGTCCACTGCAATCACTGCGCCGTTTGAATCGTTCACATAATTCCAATAGCCCTCCAGACCTCTTACAAAGCCGGGATTTTTCATATAGTTGGTTGTGCTTTTCAGCACGCGGGATTCCGAAAGGAGCTTATTTGCTTTATTGCTTGTGCTGTTTCCCGCATTGAATTTAAACGACTGCGCGCTGCCGTCCATATTGGAAACAACGCCTGTTGTCTGCCCGAAATCATTGAACTGATAGGTGTAGCTTCTGTTTTGCTTATCGGTTACTATTGTTTCATTCTGTTTATAGGCAAAGGTATATTTTTCAAGCGTATTACTGTCTGAAGAACCCCAGTCAATCCATTGAATACGCTTTTGTGCCGATGAATCATACCCTACTCTTATCCGCTTATTATCTATTTCATACACTTTATGTATGATTCCTTCGCTGTGATAAGAAAAGGTAACTGCTTCGCCGTCTGCAAATGTAATTTTGCTTAAATTATTGCCGCTGTATGTTAAAGTTGTTTTTCTTCCTGACGGATCGGCAACGGATTCCACCCAATCAGGGTAATTTGCCATATATTTAAAATTATAGGCTCTTCCCGCTCCGTCAACAACCGCTTTTATTCTTCTTACGCCCGATACGGTTTCATACTGCACGGTTGCAGAAATGCCGGCCGCATTTGTTATTCTGGCAAGGCAGTAAGACCTGTCAAAATACATTTTATTATTATCTTTATCGGTAATAATATAGTTTGCCGCAGGCTCAACCGAATCAGAGCCGACTGTTATTACCTTAAGGGAATAGCCGAGCCCATCCTCATCCTTGCCGTCCGTATCCGAATTATTGAAATAAAACCAATGCTTTGTTCCGTCTGCATCATTCAGATAATATTTATATCCGTTATTCCACAGCTCGCCGCTTTCCTTCTGCATAAAAATGTGATAATTCGTTTGCATATGGCTTCCGATTTTGGAATACTGAACCTCTTTGCTTCGGTTGGAATTATACACAAACGATAAATTCACAGGCATCAGATTTCCGCCTGCATCCTGCGTTACGGGCTGGGAATAAATAAGGTTTCCGTTATAATTATTCACGCTTGCCGTGCCGCCTCTGCCTGCCTGCAGATTTGTATAAGTCCAGTAATCCTCATAGCCGGACATATTTCTGTAGGACACAAGAAGCACAGGGCGATTCTGCGGAAAGGTTGTGTAATCTATGGAATAAAACCATGCTTTTGCAGATGCTGTTTTATCCGTTGAAAGCGAAAGTCCGTAATTTGGGTATTCGCCCGAATACCAGCCGCGCACCATTTCCGTGATTTCAAACTCACAAAATTCGCTTGTGCTGGTTTTTTCCGTAAGCACCTTATAATCTGAAATGCGGTTTTCACCGTAAGGCCCGTTATTCCAAGTTACTGTTTTTTCCTGCCAATCATTTACCAGCCGCTTCAGATTTACCGTTAAGCCAAGCTCGCATTTCATAAGGTCTATATTAAATCTTGCATCAACCACCTTATCGGCAATGCTCAATGCCGGAAGCACATTGAATTTAACATAGCTTTCTGTTTGCCCGTAGCCGTAAATATTGCCGACATACAGGCTGCCCATATCATCCGTTGTCGATGCTCTGTAGCATTTATTGGGATTCTGTTTTGATACAAAGGCAGACTGCACATCTTTCGGACTCTGTCTGGTTTTCAGAATCGGGTCAACCGTTACAGGATATTCTCTGCTGCTGTCCTCAAGCCATTCGGCATCAAGCGTTGTTTTTATCGTAAAGGTATTATTTTTATTTTCAGAAACAGAAAGCACAATTCCGTCTGAATATTCGCCATTTGCATCCGTCATAAACGGGGCTGAAACGGTATATATCGCCTTTCCGTCCTCAGTCTGAAGCTCGATTACCTTATCATTAATCTGCACAGGCACAAGGCCGTCTGCCTTATACACGGCTTCAAACGCATCGGGCGCTCTTCTGCTGTTTAATATGATATTTTCCTTAACACCGTCTGAGCTGATTATGTATTCAAAGTCCGTGCTTTTAAACACATTTTCATATACCGCTTTTGAAACAGCATTTTTAAGCGTAAACGGATCTTCATCCTCTTGCGTTTCCACAATCTGTGCCGTGCTTATTCTTGCACCGTCATAATACCAGGAAAGCTTATATCCGTCCTTTTCTATTCTGACGAACTTTTTTCCGTTTGTTTTTTTGGAAAGCCTTACCGAGTAATCTGCTGTGCGGTTTACAAGGTCTTTATCCTTTTCTGACTTTGCTGTTTCATTCTCATCGGCAGCATCCGCTTCTTCAAGTGTATTATCATACTCTTTCCATTCTCCGTTTTCCTTAAAATGCACTGCCGAAGGATACTGAACCGCTTTGAAACTTCCGTCACTCATCCGAAAATGCTTTATATTTTCTTCTCTTCGCGCAGTGTCCTCTTCCAGTATAAACGCTTCATCAGTGGCTTCTGCTGTTTCATCCGTTTCGTTATGCAACACTTCACTTTCGGCAACGGTCAGTTCTTCGCCGTTCTGTGCAAATACGGTTATCGGGCTTAACAGCATGACTGCCGCCAGCAAAATGCTCAGCACTTTCATTGCCGTTACGTATCGACTGCTTGTTCTTTCTGTTCCTTTTCCCATTTACTTCCTTTCCTCATAAAAAAAATTAATTTTTGGATATAAAATAATTATAGCTTTATTCACACTCCTAATCAACAATTTTCCATATTTTAGGATAAAATGTTTTTGACACAAAGTAACAAAAAAAGTAAAAGTGTTTAAATAATCTGCAGAAATGCGGCAAAAAAGCTATTTGCAGGCAAAAAAAAGAACTCACAAAAATGAGTTCTTCTTAATTGGAGGCACCACCCAGATTTGAACTGGGGATAAAGCTTTTGCAGAGCTCTGCCTTACCACTTGGCTATGGCGCCTAATATAAGAGGCACTAAGTGGATTAGTGCCTTTTGGAGCGGATTACGAGACTCGAACTCGCCACCTCCACCTTGGCAAGG
>CAJUDJ010000049.1 GCA_910584985.1 uncultured Eubacterium sp.
GCATGGTCTGTTCCCGGAAGCCAGAGTGCCTCATAACCCTGCATCCTTCTCCATCTGATCAAAATATCCTGCAAGGTTTCATCAAGCGCATGGCCCATATGAAGCTGCCCTGTAATATTGGGCGGAGGAATAACGATTGTGTAAGGCTTTTTATCGGGGCTGACCTCTGCATGAAAATACTTATGATCACACCAGAATTTATAGGTGCGGTCCTCAACCTCATTCGGATTATACTGTTTTGCCAAATCTTTTTCCATTTCAACATCTCCTAAAATGTGAGCCTGACTGTGCGTAACTGTTATCAGGCAGACTGAAAATAAAATAAAAAATGCTTTCACCTCATTCTTGAGGCGAAAGCATATGTTTCCGCGGTACCACTCAAATTGCACTTATAAAAAGTGCCGCTCAAAGCTGAAATCAGATAAAACATCACTATGAAATATTCCTCTCTTATTTCAGCCGAATCCTTAACGCAGATATACGGGCAAAGCTACTGCTTTTTTCACTCTGCCGGCTCCAAAGCTACCTTCTTTTTCTCTGCCTGCGGTTTTTCACCAAGCAACCGTTCTCTGAAAAGCATTCAGAAAAATACTCCTCTTTTTCAAAGCCGTTAAACTATTGAGATAATATTAACAAATATTATTTTATTTGTCAAGCCGTCTTGCCGTGCTTCATTCTAAGCCTGTACCCTAAAAAGATAAACAATGCAGGAAGAAGAATAGACAGCGTAAACGTTAGTATACTTGAAAATACATTCGATGCTATTATTTCACCGGAAGTAACCAGAAAAATAAAGAAATAGGAAGAATAGCTCATAATCACTGACAATACACCGCTTTCAAGAAACATTGCTAAAATCCATAACGGAATGGACAGCTCTGCCAAAACCAGTGCAAGAAACATTCCCTTTTTTCCTGCTTTTCCTAAAACAGAAAAACCACAGAAAAAACTGCCTGCCACACAGATTACAGCTGTTAAAACAAAAACAGCAATATCGTTCATTTGCGCAGTATAAAGAACAGACGGTATAATACCTGCCGCACTTTGAACAACCACAGGCAAAAGAAATTCTGCGGCTGTTTTAATACTTTTATTTTTCATATATTTTTTCCTTTTATCTAAAAAAAGCTCCCATTCTGAAAACGGGAGCCATATTTTATTTATTCAGTTTACTTAGTACATTGGACTAACCTCTCACAATTATTTTTTTGATACAATGAATTTCCCCAACAAAGAAACCACCTACTTTAAAAATCATTGTTTTTCCAGAATTTATATTGTTAGTACATTGGACTACTCCTAAAATTTATTATATTTGAAGAAACTCCTCTTCAGACTTTTGCAGGTAAAGCCACATCATTTATATAACATAAAATTCAATTTTTTAGACGCCTGTGTATTCATTTATCGGTTCCTGCTATAACTTTTAATTACTTTTAAAGCGCACTGCCCGTTATTGATGCGTTTGAATTTCAATTCTGTCGGCAGCCAAATCCGTTATATTACCTGAATACTGAGCAGGCGTTTGTCTGACCAGGTTCTAAATCTACCATCGGACAAAGCCTCCTTTCATAATCTGAACTTATCAAGAATTCTACTTCAATTCTTCCCTCTCCTAAGTTCAACTTAATAATAGCATATGTTTTGTTGGTTGTCAATAGTTTTTTTAAACATTTTTAAATTTAATTGTTAATTATTTACAACCATATATTTCTATTGACGAAATTGAATTAAAATACTATAATGTTATAAGATAAAAAGAAAGGATAATTAATAATGGATAACGAAAAGGATTTCTATGAGCCCGATATTATCTCTGTTACAGATGATAACGGAAATGAAATACTGTTTGAGTTTCTTGAAAGATATGAAACAGAAGAGGATGTTTATGTAGCCATAACGGAATACCGTGATGATGCCGAAGAAATTGTTGAGGCGGATTACGAAGTGGTTATTCTCAAGGTGCTTGAAGAGAACGGTGAAGAATACCTTGCCGAAATAGAGGACGAAATGGAATACGAACAGATTTCGGATATTCTGATGGCAAAGGTTGAAGAAAAATTTGATGTTGAATATTTTGAACCGGAGCAGTAAATCAGAATAAATATTCATTTTGTTTACAGTCTGTGCATCTCGACAACCGAAAGCTTTAATAACCCGAACAATCTTTTTTAAGGGATTTATGCTCGCATTACGGGTATGCAGACCTCCCGCCTTTTCGGCGGACGCTGGGAGCACAAAATAATGCGGATAAAACCCACCTGCTTTAACCGCAGGTTATCTTCAGTTTTCGGCGGATGTGCGGATTTTATAAAAAATTACGGTGGAGCTTCTTTGAAGCTTCACCGTTTTAATTTTTATTCAATATCAACGCCTTTTTTCAGCAGTTTGCTTCCCATAATATACAAAACCACATTATATACGGCATAAAGCGCAATCGCACAAAGCAACAGATCTTTAAGAACGGAAGTATCAATTGCATCTGATGTTTTAATCAGATTCATAATCTGATTGCTGAACAGTCCTGCCGCAAAAACAGCTGTCACCGAAACCATATTGAAAATCATATACATTGCAAAGCCGATGATTATACTGTTGAGCATTTTGTTTTTATTGGATTTATGCCCCAATATAATTCCGTTGTATCCAAGCAACAGAATAAAAACAAGCTGGAAAAATATTTCAGCAAGAAAAACGGCAAACAGCCAAAATGCCGACAAACTAAGTGTATCAGATGCCGAATCAAACAGCGTTTTAAGAATATCAGCAATGCTTTCATTGTTATAATAGCATACAAAAAGACAGAAAGCCGATACCGCAACAGAGGTAAACATACAGATAATTGCCGCCAGCACCTTGGAAAGATATATTTTACTGCGTGATACGGGAATCGTATGTGTAAGATAAGCCTCATCCTTGTATATATTATTTCTGAATCTCACCCACGCTCTGATCAAACAGTTAATAATACAGTTTGCAACCATCGCCAGGGCAAAGCCGTTTGAAACATTATAAAGAATGGAAAATAGCACGGAATTTTCAACATTGGACAGGCAAAAGGAGGTAATTGAAAAGAAAAGCGCCAGACAGTAAAAGACTGCCACAACCTTATAAATCCACCTTAAATCATATTTCAATAATTTCATCAGCATCTGAACATCCTCCTGAAAATCTCATCAACACTCCCGTTTTCCCTGCTTCTAAGCTCATCGGCCGGCTCGCAAAGTATAATCTGCCCCTTATCTATAAAAATCACCTCATCCAGAATTCTTTCTATATCGGCAATCAGATGCGTGGATATAATCACGCTTGCACCCTCACAGAAGTTGGAAAGAATGGTATCCAGAATATAATCTCTGGAAGCAGGGTCTACCCCGCCGAGCGGCTCATCCAGAATATAAAGCTGTGCATCTCTTGACATAACAAGAATCAGCTGCACCTTTTCCTGCATACCCTTGGACATTTTTGAAAGCTTCTGATTCACATTTAAATCCAGCTTTTCAAAAAGGCTGTATGCCCGTTCGGTATTAAAATTATCATAAAATTCGCTGAAATAAACAACAGCCTGCTTCACCGTCATGGATTTATCAAGATAAGTCCGTTCCGGAAGATACGCAATTCTTTTTTTGCTTTCAATGCCGGGTGCTTTGCCGTTGATAAGCACTTCACCGGAAGACGGCACAAGCAAATCGTTTATCAGCTTAATCAGCGTTGTTTTGCCCTGCCCGTTTCGCCCGAGCAAACCGATGATTTTGCCGTCCTCAACCGTAAGGTTAATATTTTTCAGCACATCGTTTCCGTCAAAGCTTTTGAATACATTTTTACATTCAAGCAGTTTCACTGTTCTTCCCTCCTTTAATCTGTTTCAAATATTCGGCAATTTCCTCTCTGCCCACACCCATATGAATCATATCGGCTAAAAAGCTGTTTACCCTTTCTCCGATCAGCTCGTTTCTGAAATTTTTAATGGTATCGGTATTTTGTGTAACATATTTACCGTTTGTTCGTTCCGTATAAATCAGCCCGCACCGTTCAAGTTCAGCAAGCGCTTTCTGCACGGTGTTCGGATTTACCTTGGCCTGCACGGCAAGCTCACGCACAGGCGGTATTTTTTCACCGCTTTTCAGCCTGCCCGAAACAATTTCCTTTTTAATATGCTCCACAAGCTGAATATAAATGGGCTTTTCATTGTCAAACTGATAGTCCACAATCTTCCTCCTTTGTATCACTGTATCACTTAACTAATACAATGATACTATAATATTTTATATTTGTCAAGGAATATTTTTTCAGCATAAAAAAACTGACACTCTTTAAAAGATGTCAGCTTTTTACTTAATTCTATTTAGATATGCTGTTCACATAACTTAGAACAGTTTAGAAAGTTCCAACGCCTATGTGGAGAAATGCAAAGAGCTTGCCCTTTATGATACGGGCGTGACCGCCGAGTACGGCGACAGGCTCATTACCCTCTCCACCTGCGAATACTCTGCCCAGAATGGCAGGCTTGCGG
>CAJUDJ010000050.1 GCA_910584985.1 uncultured Eubacterium sp.
AATACTTTCGCCCGCACGCACAACAAATATATCACCCGGCTGCACACTTTCGGCAGGCACGGTTATCTCTTTGCCGTCCTGAATGACAACAGCTGTATCGGGCGCAAGCTTCATAAGGCTTTTCAGCGCATCTGTGGTTCTGCCTTTTGAATAAGCCTCCAGCGTTTTGCCAACGGTTATCAACGTTAAAATCATAGCGGCAGATTCAAAATACAAATCATGCATATAAGTGTGAAGCACTGCCGTATCTCCGGCAGAAACAGCAGATGCCATCAAAAACAGAATCACCGTGCTGTAGCCGAAGGCTGCACCCGAGCCGAGCGCAACAAGCGTATCCATATTGGGTGCTTTATGAAGCAGGCCTTTAAAGCCGCTGATAAAAAATCTTTGATTGATAATTATAATTGCAATCGTAAAAATAAGCTGAAACAGCGCAATACCAATAGGATTGTGATTCAGAAAAGCAGGCACGGGCCAGCCCCACATCATATGCCCCATAGAAACATACATAAGCGGCAGAAGCAGAACAACAGATGCAACAAGCCTTTTTATCATAAGCGGCGTCTGTTCGTCCTTCAGCACTTCTTTTTCAGCGCTTTTATTTCCTTCATCGGATTTTTCCTGTGCACCGTAGCCTGCATCCGAAACAGCTTTAACAATAGCTGAAATCTGTGCATCACCGTCCACCACCATGGAATTTGTAAGCAGATTCACTGCGCACATATCAACACCTTCAACGGAATTTACAGCTTTTTCCACCCTTGCACTGCAGGCAGCACATGTCATTCCCGTAACATTAAATTCTTTCAAAGCAATTCACAATCCTTCTTTATTTTCAGTAAAATAATTATTTCATCAGCTTCTGAAGCGTAAAAAGCAAATCTTCAAGTGTTTCATCCTTACCTGCTTTAATATCTTCTGCAACACAGGTTCTGATGTGCGAGGAAAGAAGCTGCCTGTTAAATGCATTCAGTGCTGCGTTGACAGCAGAAACCTGAATAAGAATATCCGTGCAGTAAGCATCCTTTTCCAGCATGCCTTTAATTCCTCTGATCTGCCCTTCAATTCTGTTCAGACGGTTCACAAGGGATTTATATTCATCCTCTGTTCTTTTTTTTGTTTTATTACAGCATTCGCAATTCTTCACAGCTTATCCTCCAAATACCATATAGGGGTATATTCACAATTTTCATTATATACCCCTATATGGTATTTGTCAAGCAAAAAAATAAAGCAGCAAAAGCTGCTTTATATGTAGCGGTTTATTTGTTAAAAAATTCTCCGATGACGCCTTTTAGAAGCGTTGGTATCTTAATGCCCTGCGGACAGTGGGTAGCACATTTTCCGCAACCGATGCAAGCCGAGGCATTGTTTTCGGCAGGAATTTTATGATAGCTTTCAACACTTTCCTTTTCTGATATTTCGCCGTTTTTAAATTGATTATAGCAGGAAAATATAGTGGATATTTTAATTCCCTTCGGGCAGTCTGCGCAGTAATCACAGCCTGTGCAGGGAATAATTTCCTTTTCATTCATAATCGCTGCAGCATTGAAACAGATATTGTTTTCGCTTTCCGTAAACGGATTAAAATCCGTTAAGGTTTCGATATTATCGCTGAGCTGTTCAACGGAATTCATTCCACTCAGAATGGTTACAACATTCGGCAGACTTGCACAAAAGCCGATTGCCCAGCTTGCGGCGGATTTTTCAGGCTTTGCTTTTTTGAACATCGCTTCAATATCTTCACTAACATCGGCAAGCTTACCGCCTCTTACAGGTTCCATAATGATAACAGGAATGCCTGCATCGGTCAAAATTTCATACTGCTCTTTTGCCTGCTGATTTTTCCAGTCAAGATAATTCAGCTGAATCTGGGCAAAATCCCAGTGATGCGCAGCAACAATATCCTTTAAATCTTCAATGGTTCCGTGAAAAGAAAAGCCGATATTTTTGATTTTGCCTTCTTCCTGTTTTTTCTTCACAAATTCATAAGCGCCGAATTCCTCGCATTTTTTGAAGTTTTTTCCGTCAAGAGAATGCAGAAGATAATTGTCAAAATAATCTGCGCCTGTTCTCTCAAGCTGATTTTTAAACACCTTTTCCATATCCTGCGGCTTACGACACATCCAAATCGGAAGTTTATCGGCAAGATAATAGCTTTCTCTTGGATACTTTGAAAGTGCTGTTCCGATAAATTTTTCACTTTTGCCCACATGATACATATAGGCTGTGTCAAAATAGTTTATGCCGTGCTCAATGGCATAATCAACCAGCTTCTGTGATTGCTTATAATCAATAAGCGGATTTGCTTCACGCTTTATCTTTGTTTTAACGGGAAGACGCATCGTTCCAAGACCGAGCCTTGAAAGCTTCGTATCCTTGAAAGGCACTTTATCAATCATTGCTTTTACTCCTTTGTCCATGTAACACCCTGCGGTGTATCCTTAAGAATAATTCCCTTTGCTTTCAGTTCATCACGGATTCTGTCCGCCGTTGCCCAATCCTTATTCTTTCTTGCCTCTTGGCGTTCCTCAATCAGTGCTTCAATTTCGGAATCAAGGCTGTTTTCCTTTCTGTTATAAAGAAGACCCAGAACATCGGAAATCTCATCAAACAGCTTTGCAGCATATTCGCAGACAGCCTTTGAAACCGGCTTATCAAGAATTTTTGTGTTAATATCCTTAGTTAAATCAAACAGGGCGGAAATACCGTCTGCCGTGTTCAGATCATCATCCATGGCATCCACAAACTGTGTTCTTCTTTCTGCAAGCGCAGCAATCAGCTTATCATCATCCGCCGATGTTTCTGCTGCTGCATTTTTAATAGCAAAATCAAGGCTTTCACGACAGGTATAAAGCCGTTCAAGCGATGCTTTGCACTGCTCAACAATGTCAAGGTTATAATTAATCGGTGTGCGGTAGTGTGCAGAAATCAGGAAATAGCGGATTACCTCATAGCCGTAAACCTCGGCTATTTCACGAACGGTTTTAAAGTTGCCGAGCGATTTGCTCATTTTAACATTATCCACATTAATATAACCGTTGTGCATCCAGTATTTTGAAAAGGTGCAACCGTTTGCACATTCACTTTGGGCAATTTCATTTTCATGGTGCGGGAAAATCAGATCCTGACCGCCGCAGTGAATGTCAATCGTTTCTCCAAGATATTTTCTGTTCATTGCAGAGCATTCTATATGCCAGCCCGGCCTGCCCTTTCCCCACGGAGAATCCCAGTAAGGCTCTCCCTCTTTTGCACCCTTCCAGAGTGCAAAATCAAGCGGATTTTCCTTAATGTCGCCAACGGCAATTCTTGCGCCGCTTACAAGATCGTCAATCGGCTGGTGCGAAAGCTTGCCATATTCCTTGAATTTAAGTGTTCTGAAATAAACATCTCCGTTTACGGCATAGGCATAGCCCTTTTTCTCAAGAGATTTGATAATATCAATAATTTCATCAATATTTTCAGTTGCCTTCGGATGAATGGTTGCGTCCTTAAAATTCAGCCCATGCGCATCCGTCCAGAATTCTTCAATATACTTTTTTGAGACTTCCTCAAAGGTTAAACCCTCTTCATTGGCACGGTTGATAATTTTATCATCAATATCCGTAAAATTCTGAACAAACTTAACATTATAGCCTTTATATTCCATATAGCGTCGTAAAACATCAAATACACACAGCGGCCTTGCGTTGCCGATATGAATGAAATTGTAAACGGTAGGACCACAGGCATAAATTTTAACCTCTTTTTCATCAACAGGAACAAATTCTTCCTTTGTTTTTGACATTGTATTGAATATTTTCATTCTTTATTTTCCTCCAACTTTTTTATTTCAGCTTTCAGCGCTTCTATTTCTGCTGCATTTGCTCTGACAGCAGCCATAACGGGATCAGGCAGATTAATCTGGTCCAGATCATCTATTCTCTCACCGTCAATTCTTACCACTTTACCGGGAACACCCACAACCGTGC
>CAJUDJ010000051.1 GCA_910584985.1 uncultured Eubacterium sp.
CAAGCCCTTATGTTATTGAGGCATCCTGTCCATTCTAAGGCGTTTTCTGCCTTTAGCTGTTCCGTTATGCCCTGTGCCTGTTTCATACCCTCTATGAGCCTTTCAAAGCGTTCCTGTGCCTGTCTGTCAATGTCGGCAAGGTAAGCGTTAAGTCTGCCGCTTGTAAGAAGATTGGTGTATGTAACTTTACAGTGATGCTTCAGATAATCCAAATGCCGCTGTCCCCAGATGCCTATCGGCTGTTCTTCTTCGGCGGGTACAGTTAAGCACGGTATTAAATAATCTCCTTGCCGCTCATATTTGCCGCCCAGTTCCTCAAAAATCGTCTTTGCCATTGTCTGTTACCTCCACATTCTTTTTTATTTTGAATGTCCGCAAAATCCGTCCTACATCAATCGGTCAGAAAGATTCACCTTTGTTGATGCAGGCATAAACTGCATTCGGATTTTCAGCTGTCATCTGCCAAAACGGATATTTGATAATAATAGGGGTATTACAGCTCACACCAAACTCAGGAAAAAGCAGTTTTACTCCTTTGTGCCTGCGGATAAAATCCCTGTATCTTTCCCTTGCTTTGTACCAGCCCTTATTCTGCACAAATTTATTATCTGCACGCAGATTGGTGGTTAAGGGCTTGCCGCAGTACGGGCATCTCGGAATTAAATTACTTGTGCTATGTATTTTCATATTTTTCTGCTGTGCATACATTTCCCTGATTATATCTTTATTGTCAAAGGTTTCGCTGAAAGCACCGCTGAAATTATCAATCAATGCTTTTCCGCTGCCGCTTTCTGAATAATCCAAAGCATTCTGCGTTGCATATTTCGGAGCATCGGTCATAAAGGAAGTGCCTGCGCCATGGTAAGCGACCAGTATTCCTTTAACCTCAATATCTTTCAGATATTCGGCAAGCTCTTTATTGTTGTCATAGAAGCATGGGGATTCGATAATAACAGCCCTGCCGTTCTTTTTAAGAATAAACACCTCATCGTCAATAAAATCATTTGTTTTGTAAGCATACAGTTTTACTCTGCCGAAATTATAAATATGTATTTCACCTTTCGGCTGTTTTGCTGTTTCTTGTTTTCAGTGTTCATCGCTTAAAACAGCGTGAGCACATTTTATTCCGTCAACGGCGGCAGAAACGATGCCGCCTGCATAACCTGCGCCCTCTCCGCAGGGATAAACGCCTCTGATATTGCATTGGCAGATTTCATCACGCAGAATTCTTACGGAACTGGAGCTTCGTGTTTCGGGAGCGGTCAGAACCGCATCATACATATTAAAGCCCTTCAGTTTTTTGTCCATTTCTACGATTGCCGATTTCATCGTTGCCGAAACCTTTTCCGGCAGGCATTCTTCCAAATCGGTAAGCGTAACGCCTGTGGGGCAGGTTGGATTTACACTGCCAAGTGTTCTGCTTTCCTTTCCTGCCAGAAAATCACCCACAAGCTGAGCAGGCGCTTTGTAATTGCTTCCTGCAAGTTTAAACGCGGTGTTTTCAATTTCACGCTGATAATAGATTCCCGCAAGCGGATGTGTGCTTGGAAAATCACATGGCTCAATACCCACAAGCAGCGCGCTGTTTGCATTTTCACCGTCTCTTGCAAGGCTGCTCATGCCGTTTACAATTACGCCCTCCTTTTCACTTGCTGCGGCAACAACTGTGCCCCCGGGGCACATACAGAAGGTATAGGCACCTCTTTTGTGCAGTCCGTGGCAGGAAAGCTTGTAATCGGCAGCACCGAGCTTCGGATGCCCTGCAAATGCTCCGTACTGTGCCTTGTTGATCAAGCTTTGCGGATGCTCTATTCTTGCACCGACCGAAAACGGCTTCTGTATGATTTCTGCACCCATATGATAAAGCATTTCAACTGTGTCCCTTGCACTGTGGCCGATTGCCATGATGACACTGTCTGCCTCCATATCTGCGGTTTTGCCCTTGTGTGTGTAAGTAATGCCCTGAACAAATCCGTTATAAATAATCAGCTTTTCAAGTTTTGTTTCCAGCAGAACCTCGCCGCCGAGCTTTTCTATTTTCCGGCGGATATTTTTTACCACAACGGCCAGTCTGTCCGTGCCGATATGCGGCTTTGCAGAATAAAGAATTTCCTCGGGTGCGCCTGCTTCGTAAAGCTCATCAAGCACTTTTCTGATAAAAGGGCTCTTGATTCCTGTTGTCAGTTTGCCGTCTGAAAAGGTGCCTGCGCCGCCCTCCCCGAACTGAACATTGGATTCTTCATCCAGCTTCCTTTTCGTCCAGAATGCATTCACATCTCGCTGGCGTGCATCAATATCTTTGCCTCTTTCAAGAATAACGGGTCTTAAGCCGGCTTCGGCAAGAATAAGCCCAGCAAGCATTCCTGCAGGGCCGAAACCCACGATAACCGGCCTGTATTTTGAAACCCGTCTGTTTTCGGGGATTTCATAAAAATACGGTTTAACGGCAGATATTTTTGCAGATTTGCTTTTCTGCATAATCTGGTTTTCATCAAGGCTTATGCTTACATCAACCGAATATGTGAAGTGAACATCGTCCTTTTTTCTGGCATCCACACTTTTTTTATAAATGGATAAATCCGTAATATATTTTTTGTTTATTCTGAGCAGCTTTGCTGCCTTTTCTTTAAGCAGGCTTTCTTCCTCATCAAGGGAAAGCCGGATTTCATGTATTCTTATCATTTCGTTTTTTCACAATCCTGTCTGCTGTTTTTATGCCGCTGTGCCATGCAAAGTCAAGATTATATCCGCCGCATGGAAACTGCCTGTCCAGCAACTCGCCGCAGATATAAAGATTATCCATGCATTTCGATTCAAATTCCTCAATTTCGTGTATCGGTATTCCGCCGCTTGTGATCTGGGCAAAATCAAAGCCTTTTGTGCCTGCGATAATCAAACGCCAGTTTTTTGCAAATTTTGCCGTTTTTTCCGCATCGCCGTCTGCCTGCTTATCCAGAATATCCGAAAGCTTTCTGCCCAATATACCGCACAGGCTGCCGAATGCTTCTATGTGTGCTTTAAGTTCATCTTTGTTCATTTCGGGAACAAGATCCAGCACGGCAACACATTTTTCAGGCGAGGCCTTTGCAAAATTTTCAGCGACGATATGCGAAAGATTCATTGCGGCAATGCCCGAAAGCCCGTAATCGGTAAACAGAATTTCACCGTATTCCTCTGCCTGTGTTATGCCGCTGATCTCAATTTTTAAATTGCAGCGTGTGCGTGTTCCTTTTATTGCCCGTGGGTATTTGCTGGATGATGTCAGCTGAACAAGGGCGGGGCATAGGGCGGTTGTGCTGTGTCCGAGCGCTTTAAG
>CAJUDJ010000052.1 GCA_910584985.1 uncultured Eubacterium sp.
TTGAGTCACAGCAAAGCTGTGACATGGAGGTTGGCTTGATAATTGTGAGAACATGGTTGCATGTCAGTGCGGGTTTATCTGAATTGTTACTAAACTTATTGCAAAGTTGTACTGTGAATATCAGGAAGGAGTAAATGATATATGAACAAATATATTCAGGTGCCGTTTAGCGATGATGAGGCGGAAAGGTTGCGGGCAGGAGATTTCGTATATATTTCAGGTACGATTTATACGGCAAGGGATGCGGCTCATAAAAGAATGGCAGAAACGCTGGATAGGGGAGAAGGACTGCCTTTTAGTCTGAAGGGGAATATTATATATTATATGGGGCCGTCACCGGCAAGGAACGGTAGGGTGATTGGTTCGGCGGGACCGACTACATCGAGCCGGATGGATAAGTATACGCCTGGATTTCTGGATGCGGGATTGAAAGGTATGATTGGCAAAGGCAGACGTTCGACAGAGGTAATAGACAGCATCATAAAAAATAAGGCGGTTTATTTTGCTGCGGTAGGAGGAGCCGGAGCGCTGCTTTCGCGTTCTATTATAAGTTCAACAATAATAGCCTATGAAGATTTGGGTACGGAAGCAATTCGTGAATTAGAAGTGACCAACTTCCCGGTTATCGTAGTGATTGACTCTAAGGGAAATAATTTGTATGATAATATAGTTAGGAAATAAAAAATTATGTATAGAATCGCAATGATGGTTTTACGGTTATTTTTAAAAGCTCCATACTATCTTTTTCGTATATGGATGTGCGGGAGAAATGATAAAATAAGCTTTGAAGAAGCGTATGCCTATATTAAAAAAGTGACTATAGCTGCTAATAAAGCAGGGAGAGTAAAAATAGAGTCCTATGGCCTTGAGAATATACCTGAAAAAAACGGCTTTGTATTTTTTCCTAATCATCAGGGGCTTTACGATGTATTGGCTTTTTTGGAATCCTGTCCTGTGCCGTTTGCATTCGTAATAAAGAAAGAGGCAAGCAAAATTATTTTATTGAAGCAAGTAACGGATGCTTTGGGATCCCTTTCTATAGACCGTGAAGATATTCGTCAATCTATGAAAGTGATCGCGAAAATGACGGAGGAAGTTAAGGGAGGCAAGAATTTTCTTATTTTTGCGGAAGGAACAAGAAGCAAGGCCGGAAATAAATTGCTGGATTTTAAGGGCGGGAGTTTTAAGAGTGCCGTGAAAGCACAGTGTCCCATTGTTCCATGCGCTTTAATAGATGCTTTTAAGCCTTTTGATGAAAAATCGGTTAAGCCGGTTGCGGTAAAGATTATATATCTTCCGCCTATATATTATGAAGAGTATAGAAATATGAAAACAGTGGAAATAGCAGCGGAAGTAAAGAACAGGATTGAGAAAGCGATCACGTTCCATCAGAAATTTTCTGACCAGAAAACTTCTATAATAGAAGAATAAAAAAAGAATTGACAAATAAATATTTCCTGTTGTATAATAACTTTTGCGTCGTGGCACAACGTGTTAGATAGTGCAAATACGCAACAGATTAAATAATTAACAGAAATAGTTAATTCAGGCTATGGAGAAATACTCAAGAGGCTGAAGAGGCGCCCCTGCTAAGGGTGTAGGTCGTTCACGCGGCGCGAGGGTTCAAATCCCTCTTTCTCCGTTTCATTTCTGCCAGAAAAAAGTAATCTTGCTGTTTAAGATTCTTTTTTTTCGCTGTAATATGGCATTGACTTTGAGCGGAAATGATGTTATTATAAAATTCCCTCTTGAAAAAGAGTGAAAAAAATAAAAAAAGTGCTTGACTAAAAGAAACGCCTGTGATAAGATATCACTGTTGCGCGGTCAAAGGACAAGCGCAGGACCTTGACAAATAAACAGCAATGCAACCCTGAAAAATTCCAAGAGAAAAATTTTTCAGAGAAGAAGTGTTTTTGAGAACACAAACCAAGAACAGTAAATAACGGTTAAAGAAAGCCAAGTGTTTTTTATGACCGGGACAGACGAAGAAAGGCTGTTGAAAGACGGCCGATTGCGGGATTGGAATCCAGCTCGTGAACGAAGTTCACTCGCTAACTTCCAATGGCTGATACATTTTCAGAAAACCCCGTCCTTACATGCGAGCATGACGGACGGCATTTTCCAAAAATGTGCCGCAATCTTTAAAACTTAAATTCGAGAGTTTGATCCTGGCTCAGGATGAACGCTGGCGGCGTGCTTAACACATGCAAG